>DBTS01000105.1:66535-72508 GCA_002307175.1 Rhodocyclaceae bacterium UBA1310 | reverse complement strand
CAGTAAGATCATGAACAGCTTCTAAAGAACCTATATTTTGAGGCATCATGATCTGGAAACGAGTGAGCTTATGTGCCAAAATAGCACAGAGGCATTATGCCCCAATTCATTGATCCGCACTGAAACACACTTCGCCTTCGGCGACCCGGATAGCGCCACTTGAGTGGCTTGTCCGGGCTATTCTCTACGCCTGCCGAAAGCTGTGGGGCTAATGAAATAACACCTGCTGCGTGTCTTGCCGAACCCTGATGATATCGGTTGTGGAAAATGCGTATTCCTGCACCGGCAACACAGCTCAACTATCTTGTGCAATTCACGCACCACAAAGGTGCACATACCCCGTATTGCCCCCAGACAGGGGCATTTCTTTGAGCCCGCCCGACCGACTATCACTTTCGTTGGATTGGGGCTTTCCCTGAGGGGCGGTACTTTGCCGGGCGCACGGGCTTTGCAATACAAATACCGAAAGCCTGCTTCACGAGGCAGAGCAGCCACAAACTAGCATATGCCAAAAATGCATGCTTTATCCACCCACAGCAGATTTATTGCACAAAAAATCCTTAACGCATCAAAGCAATGGGAATATTGCGCCAAATCACATTCCAGCGGTTTTCTTCCGGATTTTCCCGCAAGCGTTGTTTTTCTGCTTGGCACAGTCAATTTGATATATACGGCACGGTTCATGCACAGATGTATTTCTATGATTGATGGCAGCGGAAATACTTTAAACTGCGTGCCATTGAAATTGCGTAGTACCCACCGGTTCCTCCGTCTGCAAACATCGGGCGGAGGGGATCATTTATTCCAAAACCCGCGCGAATAACGTGAGTGCGCTTTCTGGAGGTCAAACAATGTTGCGTCGAACCGCAATCGTCACTGCAGTGGCTTTAAGCCTGTTTGCTTCGTCTGCTTTTGCAGCAAAAACCCTGGTGTTCTGCTCGGAAGGCAGCCCCGAGGGCTTCAACCCGATGTTCTACACCACCGGCACCACGCAGGACGCCTCCTCGGCGCAGATCTTCAACCGCCTCGTCGAGTTTGACGTGGGCACCACCAACATCGCGCCTTCGCTGGCCGCCTCCTGGGATATCTCCAAGGATGGCCTGACCTACACCTTCAAGCTGCGCCATGGCGTGAAGTTCCAGAGCACCGACAAATTCAAGCCGACACGTGATTTCAATGCAGACGACGTGCTGTTCACGTGGAACCGTATGGCCGATCCGGCCAATCCGTTCTACAAGAACACTCCGGGAACGACATACGCCTACTTTGAAGACATGGGCATGTCAAAGATTGTCGACAAGGTAGAGAAGACCGACGATTACACCGTGGTGTTCCACCTGAAGCATCCGGAAGCCCCGTTCCTGGCCGATCTGACGATGGACTTCATCTCCATCCATTCGGCCGAATATGCCGCCAAGATGAAAGCCGCCGGCACGCCGGAACTAGTGGACCGTGACCCTGTGGGCACCGGCCCCTTCCGCCTGGTGTCGTACCAGAAGGATGCAATCATCCGCTACAAGGCCAATGATCAGTACTTTGGCGGCCGCCCCAAGATCGACAACCTGATCTTCGCCATCACGCCGGATTCTTCCGTGCGCGTGGCCAAGCTCAAGGCTGGCGAATGCCAGTTGATGGCGTATCCGAAGCCGGCTGATGTGGCGGTGCTGAAAACGATTCCGTCGATCAATCTGCTCTCCAAGGAAGGGTTGAACATCAGCTATATTTCGCTGAATGTCACCAAGAAACCCTTTGACAACAAGCTCGTGCGGCAGGCAGTAAACTACGCCATCAACAAAAAGGCGCTGGTTGACACGGTATTCCAGGGCGCCGGGCAGCCTGCCAAGAATCTGATTCCGCCCATCATGTGGGCGTATGACGAAAAGATCAAGGATTACGAGTACTCGCCAGAAAAGGCCAAGGCCCTGCTCGCCAAGGCCGGCCTGAAGGATGGTTTCGAGATGGACATGTGGTACATCCCGATCCAGCGCCCCTACAGCCCGGATGGCAAGCGCATGGGTGAAATGCTGCAGGCCGATCTGGCCAAGGTGGGCATCAAGGTGAATCTGGTGACCTTCGAATGGGGCGAATACATGAAGCGCGCCAAGGAAGGTGAACATCTGGCCGGCTTCTTCGGCTGGAGCGGCGACAACGGCGACCCGGACAACTTCTTCTCCCCGCTCGCCTCGTGCGACGCTGCCAACAAGGGCGGCGGCAACTATTCACGCTGGTGCAACAAGGAGTTTGACGACGCCATCAAGCAGGCTGCCGCCACCAGTGACCAGGGCCAGCGCAAGAAACTCTACGCGAAGGCCCAGGAAATCATGCACGAGGAGGCCCCGATGGTGTTCCTGGCCCACTCGCTGCGCTATGAACCGGTGGCCAAGTCTGTCACCGGCTTCAAGGTGGCTGCCGTGCCACCGCTGCATTACTTCTCCAAAGCGGATGTGACGAAGTAAGCCTGCGCCTGTATCTGTTGTGCCAGACACCGCATCACCCAGAGGGTTGATGCGGTGTCGTGTTTTCTGTGTTGTACATTATTTGCTGCGGAGATTTTTCACGCATGATTGCCTTTTTGCTACGCCGGCTGGGCGTGCTGATCCCCACCTTTATCGGGATCACCCTGCTGGTGTTTGCGCTGATCCGCCTGATCCCCGGCGACCCGGTAGAAGCCATGTCTGGCGAGCGCGGCATGGAAGCCAGCCGCCACGCGGAACTGCTCAAGGAGTTCGGGCTAGACAGGCCCCTGCCCGTGCAGTACGCCGATTACGTCTACAAAGCCGTGAAGGGTGACCTTGGCCGCTCCATCGTGACGCAGGAACCGGTGATGCGGGAGTTTCTCGACCGCTTCCCGGCCACCTTTGAACTGGCCCTGTGCGCGATCATCTTTGCCGTAGTGATCGGGATACCTGCCGGCATTCTCGCGGCGTTCAAACGCAACTCGGTGATCGACTACGGGGTGATGAGCGTTTCGCTGGCCGGCTACTCGATGCCGATTTTCTGGTGGGCGCTGCTGCTGATCCTGTTCTTCTCGGTACAACTGGGCTGGACACCAGTTTCCGGGCGCATCGCAATCGAGTACGACCCACAGGTGGTCACCGGCATGATGCTCGTCGATACGCTGCTCGAAGGCGATTTTGAGGCCTTCCGCTCGGCACTCTCGCATCTGATCCTGCCCACCATCGCACTGGGCACGATTCCGCTGGCCACCCTCGCGCGCATGACGCGCTCGGCCATGCTTGAAGTGCTGGGTGAAGACTATGTGCGCGCCGCCCGCGCCCGTGGCCTCTCACCGCTGCGCGTGGTGGGCCGCCACGCCCTGCGCAATGCGCTGATCCCGGTGATCACGGTGATCGGCCTGCAGGTGGGCACGCTGCTCGCCGGGGCCATCCTCACGGAAACGATCTTCTCCTGGCCCGGCATCGGCAAATGGATGGTGGAAGCCATCCACCGCCGCGATTACCCAGTGGTGCAAGGCGGCATCCTGATGACCGCCACCATCGTGATCCTCGTCAATCTGATCGTCGATGTTTGCTATGGCATCGTCAATCCACGCATCCGGCACTGACCATGACGAATTCTTCTGACAATACCGCCGTGGCAGACCCCGGCACGCTCAGCCCCCTGAACCCCCTGAACCCCATCACCCCGCCCTCTCCGCTCGCGGAACTGTGGCGCGATTTCCGCCGCAACCGTGGCGCCCTCCTGGGGCTGGCACTGGTGCTGGTGTTCGTGTTTCTCGCCGTGTTTGCCAACTGGGTGGCGCCGTATTCGCCCATTGAGCAGTATCGCGAGGCAATTCTGGTGCCACCAGCCTGGGCCGAGGGCGGCAGGATGCAGTTCCTGCTCGGCACCGACCCGGTGGGGCGCGACATGCTCAGCCGCCTCATCTATGGCACGCGCCTGTCGCTGCTGATCGGGCTGGTCTCGATCGGGCTGTCGATGTCGCTGGGCATTGTTCTCGGCCTCACGGCGGCCTACCGGGGAGGCAAGACGGATATCGCCATCATGCGCTGCATGGATGTGCTGATGGCCCTGCCCAGCCTGCTGCTGGCAGTGGCGGTGATCGCCATCCTCGGGCCGGGGCTGATCAATGCGATGTACGCCATCGCCATCGTGCAGCTGCCCTCTTTCGTGCGCCTTACGCGGGCAGCGGCGCTGGGCGAGCTCTCGCGGGATTACGTCACGGCCTCGCGGATTGCCGGGGCCGGGCCGCTGCGCCTGATGTTCATCGCGGTGCTGCCGAACTGCCTCGCACCGCTCATCGTGCAGGCCACGCTGGGCTTTTCCACGGCCATCCTGGATGCCGCCGCGCTCGGCTTTCTGGGCCTGGGCGCGCAACCACCCACTCCCGAATGGGGCACGATGCTCTCCAGCGCGCTGGAATTCATCCAGAGCGCATGGTGGGTGGTCAGCCTGCCCGGCATTGCCATTCTGCTCGCCGTGCTTGCCTTCAACCTGATGGGGGATGGCCTGCGCGATGCGCTGGACCCCAAATTGAAACGCTAAGACCATGCCACTGCTAGAGATCAAGAATCTGTCCGTCCACTTCGGCACGCCTGAGCGCCCCGTGGTGGCCGTGGAAAAACTGGACCTCGCCATTGATGCAGGCGAAGTCGTGGGGATCGTCGGCGAATCCGGCTCAGGCAAGAGCGTCACCTCGCTCGCGCTGATGGGCCTTATCGACGCCCCGGGCCGCGTCAGCGCAGATGCCTGCAGCTTCGACGGGCGCGATCTGCTCGCCATGAAAAAGCGCGAGCGGCGCAAGCTGCTGGGCCGCGACATCGCGATGATCTTCCAGGACCCCGTCACCTCGCTCAACCCCTGCTTCACGGTGGGCGACCACCTCACCGAAACACTCGCCGTGCATGAAGGCGGCAGCCGCAAGGCGCTGCGCGCTCGGGCGCTGGAACTCTTGCGGCAGGTGGAAATCCCCGACCCCGAGCGACGCCTCGCGGCCTACCCGCACCAGCTCTCCGGCGGCATGAGCCAGCGCGTGATGATTGCCCTGGCAATTGCCTGCAACCCGCGCCTGCTGATTGCTGATGAGCCCACCACGGCACTCGACGTAACCGTGCAGGCCCAGGTGCTCGAACTCCTGCTGCGCCTGCAGCGCGAGCGCGGCATGGCCCTGATGCTCATTACCCACGATCTTGGCGTGATTGCCGAAACCGCGCATCGTGTGATGGTGATGTATGCCGGGCAGGTAATGGAGACCGGCACTGCCGACGATCTCTTCACGCACCCCCAGCATCCGTATACCGAAGCCCTGCTCTCTGCCTTGCCCGAAAACAACGTGGGCCGCGAACGCCTGCAGACCATCCCCGGCATGGTGCCCGGCGCCTTCGACCGCCCCGCCGGCTGCCTGCTCGCCCCGCGCTGCCAGTACGCCCAGGCCCGCTGCCAGAGCGAACGCCCGGCCCTGCGCGGCAACCCACCCTGCCAGGTGCGCTGCCACTTTCCTCTTCACGCGGATGGCATCAAGGAATAAGTGATGAACCCCGATAACCCTATCCTGCAGGCCGAGAATCTGGCCAAGCACTACCCCGTTTCCACGGGCTTCATGAAGCCCAAGGCCCTTGTGCGCGCACTTGATGGCGTGAGCTTTGCGCTCGCCGCCGGCCGCACGCTGGCCGTAGTCGGCGAATCCGGCTGCGGCAAAACCACCCTGGCACGCCAGGTGACGATGATCGAAACCCCCACAGCAGGCCATCTTCGCCTGGCGGGCATCGATCTGGCCACCAGCAGCAAGGCCGAACGCAAGGCACTGCGCCCGCAGGTACAGATGGTGTTCCAGAACCCCTACGCCAGCCTCAACCCGCGCAAGCGAATCGGCAACATCCTCGAAGAGCCGCTGATCATCCACACCCGGCTCAGCCCTGCCGAGCGCGCCGAAAAAGCCCGCGCCATGATGGCCCACGTCGGCCTGCGCCCCGAGCACTACGGGCGCTATCCGCACATGTTCTCCGGCGGCCA
>DBTS01000105.1:58813-66282 GCA_002307175.1 Rhodocyclaceae bacterium UBA1310 | reverse complement strand
GGCGGCCAGCGCCAGCGCGTGGCAATTGCCCGCGCCCTGATGACCGGGCCGAAACTCGTGGTGGCCGACGAACCGGTCTCCGCGCTGGATGTGTCGATCCAGGCCCAGGTGCTCAACCTGCTCATGGACCTGCAGCAGGAAACCGGCGTCGCCTACCTTTTCATCTCGCACAACCTCGCCGTGGTCGAACACATCGCTGATGATGTAATCGTCATGTATCTCGGGCGTGTCGTCGAGCAGGGCAGCAAACAGCAGATCTTCGCAAGCCCCCTGCACCCCTACACACGCGCCCTCCTCGCGGCAACCCCCACCGTGGAAGCCAGAGAACGCAAGATTCAGGTAATGGCACGCGGCGAACTCCCCTCACCGCTCGACCCGCCCCCCGGCTGCCCCTTCCACCGCCGCTGCCCGCATGCCACCGAGCAGTGCCAGCAGGAAGTGCCGCAGCTCAGAGAAGTCGGCAACCACCGCACGGCCTGCCACCACGCAGAGAAGATCTGAAGCAGCTGCGGCAGAGAAATGAAAAAGCCGGGCCGCTGCCTTTGATGGAGCGGACCGGCTTTCTGTTTTTTGATTCTTCAGACTTTCGTGTAGGCACGGGTAATCGCTGCCGGGGCAGACGGGGGACTTTCGTGGGGTGTCAATGAGCGCCAGCGAATTGCACCTTCCGCGTGAATTTGCCAGCCCCCACTCGTTCGGTGCAATTCGCTGCGCTCATTGCACACTACATTTTTGGTCCTTCAGACTTTGGTGTGGGCAAGCAGTACGCTTTCGCTGAACACGCTACAGCGAACGGCGTGAAAGACCATGCGGCACTCATGCAATTCTGTCGGGAATGCCCAAGACGTAGGTCGGAAAAGCGCAGCGTCTTCCGACGCATGGGGTGTTGACAGTCCCCGCTACGGCGTAACAAAGCCTTGGGAGAGGCCTTTTCTTTACCAACGACGAGCGGCTTCTTTGGCGTGAGCGGGAGTTTTGGATGACCAGATAAGCCCGATGCCAATAGTAGAAAATCAGCGCCGACACCCGCGCATGCGGCATCACCCAATTGCCACAATGACCATGCGTCGGAAGGCGCCTGCGGCTTTTCCGACCTACGACAAACAGCCTTTTTGGCACGGAAGAGTAGAAGATAGGATAGGCATGTCGGTTATTGGCCCACACTAAAGTCGGATGAACCACATTGATTCTTCAGGATTTTGTGTGGGTAGCTCGGATGCTTTCCAAGACTGTCAGCTGATGCAAAACCCAGTGGGGATGCAAGGTAAGGCGATGCGGCCGGAGCTATTGATGCCGACTTTTGATTGCCATAAAGAAACAAGCTCCTGTAAAACAATGGGGAGACACCTCTCCCCTGTTTCTGAAACATGCAGCCTGCCACCGCTTTCCGGGCGGCAAAGGCTGCGTATTATGCCAGATAGAAAACCTGTTTCAGCTCTTCACTGATCGGGCTGTTATCCGGATTGGCCGGCATGATGTCTTTCATGTAGGCCCACCATTTGCGGCAGATCGGCGTCTCCGCCATCGCCGCCCAGGCTTCTTCACTTTCAATCTCGACATAGGCAAAGAGCAGGCTGCGCACGGGATCGAGGAAGATGGAATAGCGGTGTGCGCCATGGGCCTTGAGCTCTGTGACCATCTCTGGCCACAGCTCATCGTGGCGGCGCTGATATTCTGTATGGGCGTTGGGCGCCACCTGCATGATGCTTGCCTTGCGTAACATTAAATTCTCCTGAGAAACCCGCTGTTCACAAACTTACTGCGCAGACGTGAGCAGTTTGAAGCACAGCGCAACAACCTGAATGTATTGGGATATGTGAAAGAACGCATGCGGATTTCGCGCTCACGCATCAGCCCTGATCACGGCACTGCCGAACAGCGCCATAACCAACAACACCACGAATCTATTGCCCCATAAAACTGCAAAAACGCAGCTACAGTGGGGCTAACAGCGCCACTGAGACAATCAGCGACAGCACTATCCAAGAGAACAATCTTGCCGCCGATCATATCGTCTCCCAAGAACATTTTTGGACCCGCCAAAAAGGTGCATAGAAACTTGCAGCACTGGCCTCGCCAAGCAGATGCCAGCCGATGCCCGAAACAATTGAAAGCATTTCAATTCATTTCGTACGGCACCTTCAGGTCGATGTTGGATAGTGCCGCCACTTTTCAACTGGCTGCCTAATACAGAGCCTCCTCCATCGGTTTGACATCAAACCGCTTGGCCAGGGCCTGCAATTCATCTCGCCCGATGCTCTGCTTGAAGCCTCCCATGGAGAGCACCTTGACGACGATCTCGGCGGATTTCTCGGCCGTATCGATCAGGCCGAAGGCTTCGTCCAGATCCGCCCCGGTGCCGAACACACCATGAAACGGCCACAGCACCATGCTGTGACGCTTCATGAGGCGTGCCGTTTCGCGCCCGATTTCATCCGTACCCGGCACCATCCACGGCAATACGCCAATGCCATCCGGGAACACCACCAGGCATTCTGTGGAACCTTCCCAGAGCATGCGCGTGAGGCGTGCGGCGTCGAGCGGCAGCACATAGCTCAGCGAGATCAGGTTGGTGGCGTGGCAGTGCATTACGACACGATTACGCAGATTGCCGGACTTGAGGCGCGCCGCATGCGACAGGAAGTGAGCCGCGAGTTCTGAGGTGGGCACTGCGCCATTGAGGAGGCCCCACAGAATGCGATAATGGGTGCCGTCATCGCTCACCCGGATAACGCCGATATTCTCGGCAGGAGAGAGCGTGACATTACGGAAATACTTGCCCGAACCGGTGACCAGAAACGCGTGGCCGGCAAGCTCGCCAACGGGTTCGGCGAGCATGATCTCACGCGTTCCCTTGAGCTGTTCGGCATAAGGGAGCATCTCCACTTCATCAAGCATCAGAGTGATGTTGCCACCATTGCGCTCGTCCCAACCCTTGAGCCAGGCATCATGCGTGGCCTTGATCATGGACTGGACGAATGGTGCGTTCAGAATTTCGTTCGGCATTGCGTTTATCCTCTTTTTGCAAGTTCTGTTGTTTCGTATTGCTTCACTACATCGAGCCAGGCCGCGCCAACCGGCACCTGACGGGCTTCGCAGTAGTGATCCCATACGGCAGTCCAGGGCAGGCTCTTCTGCTCTTCCTGGAGAGCCAGGCGGGTGGTGTAGTCCTGTCGCAACTCGGCTTCGCGCAGGGTTTGCGAGGGCTCAAGGAGTGCTCGCAGGAGCGCCTTTTTCATGTTGCGGGTGCCGATGACCCAGGCCGCGATGCGGTTGATGGAAGCGTCGAAGAAATCCAGCCCGATATGCACGCGGGAGCCAAGGCCATTGCGCACGATTTCGCCGGCGATGGCCTGCGTTTCGTCGTCGAGCAGGACGACGTGGTCGCTATCCCAACGCACCGGGCGGCTGACGTGCAGCAGCAGCTGATCGACATAGAGCGAGGCCGCGCTGATCTTGTCGGAAATGACTTCGGTGGGATGGAAATGCCCGGCGTCGAGGCACAGGGCAATACCGCGCGTGGCGGCATAGCCGAGGAAGAATTCGTTGGAGCCGACCGTGTAGGATTCGGCGCCGATGCCAAACAGCTTGCTCTCCACGGCATCAATGTGATGGGCTGCGGGGATCTTTTCCTTGAGAATTTCATCCAGTGATTCAAGCAGGCGGCGGCGCGGCGAGAGGCGATCTGCCGGGATATCCTTCATGCCATCAGGCACCCAGATGTTCATCACCGAGGGCGTGCCCAGCTCGGCTCCAAAATAGGCAGATATGCGCCGGCTGGCCTTGCAGTGCTCAATCCAGAAACGCCGGATTTCAGGGTCTGGATGGGACAGCGTCATGCCGCTGGCGCTCTTCGGATGCGAGAAACAGGTGGGATTGAAATCCAGGCCGATACCCATCTTGCGCGCCCAGGCAACCCAGCCGGCAAAGTGCGCAGGCTCGATGCGATCACGCTCCACCGGCACGTCGGATTCCAGATAGATTGCATGCAGATTGAGACGCTTGGCCCCGGGAATCAGCGCCATCGCGGTTTCCAGATCCTGGCGCAACTCTCGCGCGTTGCGCGCCTTTCCCGGATAATTGCCGGTCGCCTGAATCCCGCCACTCAGGGTGCCGGCCCCGGCTTCGAAACCAGCCACATCATCCCCCTGCCAGCAATGCATGGATACCGCAATACTGTCGAGATGATCCAGGGCCGCATCGGTATTGATGCCGATGTCAGCAAAGGATTGCTTGGCCGCCTGATAGGCAGCCTCCACAGGCGTACTCATACTGTCTCCTCTTCTTTCCGGGGTAATGGCCGGGTTATCCGTTGGCACAGCCGGCGGAACTGGCGGCGGCGCGTATCCAATACATTGGGGTCCAGCCTGGGCTTGTAGATGTCACTACAGAACTCCTGGCTGACCAGATGCCGCACGTCATCGAGATCAGCAAGTAAGCCCAGGCCGATAAGCTGATAGCAGACGTTGCCAAGGGCAGAGGCTTCTACCGGCCCGGCGCTCACCGGCAACTGGCAGAAATCCGCCGTCAGCTGATTCAGGAAGGCGTTATTGCAGCCCCCGCCGACGATATGCACGCGTTCGAGTTTGCGTTTGGCGACCAGCTCCAGATCTCCCACCGTCTGGCAATACACGAAGGCCAGGCTCTCGAACACGCACCGCGCCAGCTCTCCTGGCGACTTCGGGCAGCCCTGCCCGGTTTCCTCGCAGAAATCGCGAATGGCACCCACCATGGAAGTCGGATTGAGAAACCTGTCGTCGTTCGGATTGACCAGAAACCGAAAGGGTTCGGCAGCTTCAGCCGCCGCAACCAGTTCGTCGAAGCCGGGGCCATCAAGCTCCTCGCGAACGCGCTGGATCAGCCACAGGCCCATGATGTTCTTGAGGACACGGAAGGTGCTCTCCACTCCGCCTTCATTGGTCAGATTGCATGCCAGGGCTGCACGACCATTCATGGGATACTGGCTTTCCAGCCCAAGCAGCGACCAGGTACCGGAACTCAGATAGGCAGTTCGCTCGTCGAACAGCGGGGTCGCTGCGACAGCAGATGCCGTGTCGTGCGTAGCAGGCACAATCACCTTGACCTGGTGCCCGGCGGGGCTGATCCAGTCCCCCAAATGGGTCCCGGCCTGCATCGGCGTGGTAAACCACTGCGCGGGGATACCCTGGCGCTGCAGCAGCGCATGATCCCAGCGACCGGTGAAGACGTTGACGAGCTGCGTGGTGGTGGCATTCGTGTATTCGCAGGCCATCTTGCCGCACAGGCGGTAGTGCAGGTAATCCGGCACCATCAGCAGCTTGTCTGCCTGCCCGATCCACTCCGGCTTTTCATCAAGCAGGGCACGCAGCTGGTAGAGCGTATTGAATTGCAGAAACTGGATGCCGGTACGGAAATAGATCTCTGCCCGGCTTGTTTCTGCATGCACACGCTCCATCATTCCGTCGGTGCGATGGTCGCGATAGGCGACGGGCAACCCGAGAACCTGCCCTTGTTTGTCGAGGAGGACAAAATCAACACCCCAGGTATCAATCCCAAGCGATTCAAGCAGAATTCCATCACGCTCGATTTTCGCAAGACCCTTCAATATTTCATTGAACAGGCCATCCAGATCCCAGCAATCGTGCCCACCCTGCCGGCAGAGGCGGTTTTCAAAGCGGTAGGCTTCCGTCAGGCGGAGCTTGCGCCGGTTTTCGTTGTACTCCGCCAGCATTATTCGACCGCTGCTCGCGCCGATATCCACCGCAGCAACATGCATCGTCATGGCTTCCTCATCAGAGTTGATGGTGTGATTTTATGAAGGCGATGCAGGCATCACCTTCAGTCTGTAGCCAGGCACTCATGCAGATTGGCCGATTCGCAAAGAATCCAGGGTATTTTCAGAGGAAAAACAATCCCGCCGAAGCGTAAAAATGACACAGGAAACAGGTGACGACGAGATTCAATGCGCTTTGATGAATCGCATGGAGTCTGTATCTCCGCAGCGGCCAGCACCATAGGTCACGCAAAGGCTGTCACCAAGAGCAGTCAAATCATTTTTCTTCAAAATTGACTGAACCCGATCAATACGCTCCGCATCCGTACCGTTATTGCACTCCGGTGCCAGGATCGCGAACACCTGGCGGCACAAGGCGAGGCGACGATAGGTGCCGAGGGTCGGCGTCATCGCATACACGGGAACGCCAAGGCGATAACGGGACATCATCATCGCCGTCTTGCCGGAGCGTGTCAGCGCCACCACGGCCTTCAGCGGCAGGTGTCGGCTGGCGTAGACAACACTCATCACCACCGTTTCCACAGACTGCAGCCAACCTTCCTGCACGGGGGCGGGGAGTTCGGATTCATCGGCATACCGCTCCGCCTCAACACACGCCTTGTGCATTTCATCCACGGCTTCAACGGGATAGCGGCCACCGACACTGCCGGCTGACAGCATCACCGCGTCAGTGCCATCAAGCACGGCGTTGGCCACATCAGCGACCTCTGCCGGAGTCGGCACGGGGCTGTCGATCATGGACTCCAGCATCTGCGTGGTGGTGATCACGAGCTTATGATGCTGTCGGGCCAGGCGGATCATCTTTTTTTGCAAGCCTGCCGCCGCTGCATCGCCAGCCTCGGCGGCCAGATCTTCGCGCGCCAGCATGATGCCATCCGAGGCATCAAGAATATCCGCGACATTATCGATAGCCTCGCGACATTCGATTTTGGCAATCAGGCCCACCTTGCCGCCGGAAGCCTTGAGCAGGCTGCGCGCAATATGCATGTCCGCCGCGCTCCGGGGACAGGATACGGCGATATAGTCCGCCCCCAGTGCAGCGGCAGTCCGGATATCTTCGGCATCCTTTTCCGTTACCGCCGGGCCGGCCGCCACGCGCCCGAGGCAGCGGATGCGCTGGTGATCGCTCAGGCGGCCTGAATCCAGCGCCTCGCAATGCACTACTGTGCCAGTAGCAGTCAGGGCCCGGAGCCTGAGCCGGCCACCATTGAATGAAAGAATATCGCCGGCGGTGATCTCTGCCAGCACTTCGGCAGGCGCAATACCGACACGTTCACCATCGCCGACTTCACAGGTGGCATCCAGCGTGAAGTGATCGCCTTTTTCCAGCTCGATCGCGCCACTTTTGAACTGGCCGATGTGCACGCCCGGCCCCTGCAGATCAGCGAGAATCGCCACGCAGATGCCGAGCCGCTCGGCAAGGTCGCGCAACAGCATGGCGCGCTGCACATATTCCTGGGCGCTGCCTTGCGTAAAATCCAGGCGCACCGCATTCACGCCACGGGTCAGCAGAAGTTCCAGAACGGACGGATCACTGCTGGAAGCCCCCAATGTTGCTAAAATTTTAGTACCTCTTTGCATTGTCATCTCCCCCTTAGAAGCTGTTCACGATCTGTAGCGAGAAGGCGTCAGCGGACCGAAGAGCAGCGCAGAAACCGGAGTTTATTCATATAAATGAGGATTTCGAGCAGCGCAT
>DBTS01000105.1:12429-58522 GCA_002307175.1 Rhodocyclaceae bacterium UBA1310 | reverse complement strand
GTAAGATCATGAACAGCTTCTTAGCACTCCTTCAATACCTGTAGCGAACAGAGGGGATCGGTATGCAGAGCAGGAAAACCGATCCCCGCATCGCGCCAGGATGACGAAGATCTTTTTATGCCATCGCCCTGGCTTCTTCAATAATCCGGCTCAACTCGGCCACGGTCAGCGAGGCAGAACCCACGAGAACGCCATCCACGCCAGGCAAGGCGAGTATTTCCCGGGCGTTGACAGACTTCACGCTACCGCCATACAGCAGGCGCGCCGCGCATCTGGCAGGCAGGATTGCCCTGAGGCGTGTGGCGAGAAAGGCATGCACCTCGGCGATCTGCTCTGCACTGGCGACCTTGCCCGTGCCAATTGCCCACACCGGTTCATAGGCCACCCAGACTGTGGCGGGGAGATGATCGCGTACGGCCTCCAGTGCTGCCAGCTGCTTGTCGAGCACCTGAAAAAACTCGCCCTGCAGGCGCTGGTTGAGATCCTCGCCGACGCAGTAGATGGGGTTGAGGCCGGCCTCGCAGGCACACAGGAGCTTTTGCTGCAGCACCATCTCGTCTTCATCGAAATATTGCCGACGCTCCGAATGGCCGATGAGAACATACTCACAACCGGCATCACGCAGCATGGCAGCTGAGATCTCACCGGTATAGGCGCCACTGCCTTTGAACTGACTGACATCCTGGGCGACCACGGAAACGGGAATCCGCCCCAGCAACGCGGTAAGCTGTGGCAGATACAGGAAGGGCACTGCTACGCCGACGCTGCATGGCATCCCTTCGAGGGCTGTCTTGAGTTCATGCACATATTCATGCACTTCGAGTGCATCCCCATTCATCTTCCAGTTGCCGATGACGAATTTTCTCATCACACACTCCTCACAGGGCCGCCCGATACAACTCAACCAGTTGCGCATCGCTGGCCTTTACGGGCGCACACCCGGTACACGGGTCAGCCTGGGCCGGCGCGATCCACCCTGCAATGTCGCTCTCCTTGACACCCAGTTCGCCAAGCCCTGCCGGAATCCCGACACGCCTGGACAGCGCCCGAATCGCCGCGATGGCTTTGTGCGAGGCGACTTCCGCTGAATCGCCACGCGTCTCGGCCCCCAGTGCTGCGGCAATATCCGCGAAACGCTCGGCGCGGGCGGCACGGCTGAACTCACAAACCACAGGCAGGAGAATTGCATTGCAGACGCCATGCGGCAGGTTGTGCGTGGCGCCAGGCTGATGCGCCAGAGAATGCACGTAGCCCAGCCCGGCACTGTTGAAGGCCATTCCAGCGAGAAACTGGGCGTGTGCCATCCCTTCCCTGGCTTCGATATCACGCCCGTTATCGACGGCCCTGGGCAGGTATTCAGCGATATTGCGGATTGCGGCCAGTGCGGTTGGGTCAGTCATCGGATGGGCAGCTACAGAGACATACGCCTCGACAGCGTGCGTCAGCGCATCCATACCAGTAGCTGCTGTCACCGCAGCGGGCAGCCCCACCATCAGCTCCGGGTCATTCACGGCAATTTCAGGAATCAGCGCTGCATCAATGAGCACCATTTTGACACGTCGTGAGGTGTCAATGATAACGGCATTACTGGTGACTTCTGCCGCAGTGCCAGAGGTGGTCGAGATAGCCACCAGGCCCGGGCCAATACGCCCCACCTTGCCGATTCCCTCAAAGGCATGGATCGTCTTGCCCGGATTCGCCAACAGGGCGCGCAAAGCCTTCGCCGTGTCGATACTGGATCCGCCACCAAAACCGATCAGAAAATCGGAGCCGGACTGGCGGTAATACTCGAGCGCCTGCTCGACAAGCGTGTCGGTGGGGTTTGCCAGCACCCCATCGTACAGTGTGGGCTCGTAGCCGCCCTGACGAAGGCTCTCCAGAAGATTGTCGAGCAAACCCAGTTTGATCAGAGCCGCCTCGGTGACAATCAGCGGCCGCCGCCCCTGGATGGAACCCAGCTGAGACACCACTTCGCGCACACACCCTGCACCAAACAGACTGATTTTCGGAATTCCCAATGTGAAGGCCATTTGATTGCTCCAGTGAAATAATGACGAAATGCTAGTCTTCCGAAACCTGGCTTACCTTGCTTCCAATGCCAGTTCAGCGTGAAAGGTGGCAGATACATCAAGATTCACGCGCCGACGCATCCGGAACTGCTTCGGAGAAAGCCCTATTTCACGATGAAAGCGACTGGAGAAATAATTGCTGTCATTGAATCCGCACAGATATGCGATATCTGTGATCGGCAGATCAGACTGCCACAACATCCTCATGGCATTGCACAGTCTGACCCGTGTAAGGTAGTTATTGGGCGTCAGCCCGGTAACGTTGAGCAGGTGGCGGTTCAGGGTGCGCAAGGGAATACAGAATCTGTCCGCCAGTTCGCCAAAATCGATTTCGGTGGCAAAATTCTGGTCGAGGAAATAGATCAGGGAAACAGTCTTGTCTTCTGACTGCTGCTGCAGCAAAGAATTCTCTTCCCGCCACCACCTGACGATCAGTTGTGCAAACAGGGACTCCACCATTGAGCCGGAACAGGCATCCTGCCGCTGGCATTCATGGCTTATCGCCGCACACAGCGACTCGCATTCACTCAGGGTGCAGGGCTTGATCCGCAATTTCTGGTGCCCCCGGTTTCCCGGCAGAAAGCCCAGCAGCGAAAGGCTTTGCAAACGCTCCGGCGAAAACACAATGTTGGTGAGATTGAGATTTTCGATATGATCGAAGTAATGAGCCTGCCCAACTCCGATATGGAACACAGAGCCTTTGTCTGCAAGAAATGGGGTGCCGTCGATATAGTGCAGCGCACAGCCGGAACGGATCAGAACCAGCTCATGAAAATCATGCCCATGCTCGGGAAATTCCGGCTGTGGTGTACGCGGCAACACACCTACCGCCATCTCACTCTGGAAATAATCAAACCGCGACAGTGTCTTCATATCTCCCCTCGGTGCAATACATCTGACATCTCATTAAGCTAACATCGCCCCCACCCCCACACCTTGACAATCTCGCCATCAAAAACCTCGGTGAAGACAAAAAATCAAAGATTCCTGGAGGCATTCGGGAAAGGCCGTAGGGGTAATCAGCAGGGTAAAAAAGCAAGCGGCGACCTTTCAAGTCACTGATTCCGCTTTGAGGCAGGCGCCCTTTGTCTTGCCAGGGTCATCGCTGTGAGTGAAGGGTATGCACGACGGGCGAGCCCGCAGGAGAAAACCCGGCGGGTTGAGAAACACAGCATATAAAGTTGATCCTTCAGACTTTGGTGTGGGTAAGCAGTACGCTTTCGCTGAACACGCTACAGCGAACGGCGAGAAAGACTATGCGGCACCCATTCAATTCTGTCGGGAATGCCAAAGACGTATGCCGGAAAAGCACTGCGCCTTCCGACGCATAGGGTGTTGCCGGTTCATGCTGCGGCGTAACAAAACGTTGGGAGAGGCCTTTTCTTGACCAACGACGAGCGTTTTTTTGGCTGAGTGGGGTTTTGGATGACTAGACAAGCCCAACGCCTATAGTGGAAAAATCAGCGCCGACACCAGTGCATGCGGCATCAACCGATCCCTACGCATGACCATGCGTCGGAAGGCGCCTGCGGCTTTTCCGACCTACGACAAGCAGCCTTTTTGGCACAGGGAAGTGGAAGACAGGATCGGCTTGCCAGTTATTGTGGCCCACACTAAAGTCCGATGAACCTACTTTTTGTAACAATTCGGCGCCGCATGCGCCGGAACTGATTGCACCGCAGCCAGCTCCAACGGGTTAACACAGTTTGATTGGATTGCATCTGGTACGGGCCGGCAGCGCGGTAACGCCGCCACTGACTCTGCCAGAGCCTGCGAATCATGATGATCAGATACTTTGTACTACGCCTGTTTTTCGGCACCGGACTGCTGTGGCATCTCATCATGCCAGAGCGCAGACTGATCCGCGCCGCAGCTGGATTTACCGGGCGGCAGCCCATACTGCACCGGCCTTACCCCGCGGCGTTTGCCGCCCCTGCGAACGCGGGGCTGACAAACCGGGGGCGTGAAGACCAGGGCCCGTCCAGAGCCCCGCCAACACAGTAGCAGGATTGCCTCAAGCCAGGCTATCTGCCCGCATAACTCGTGCATATCGATCCACACACCCAGCAATCACGGGCGTGCGGGTGGGCTTTTCCCGAAAATTCCGGAAAAGCATTTACATCCATCACTCATTACGCAAGGAGCATTGAATATGAATGCCTCACCACCATGATTTTATATTTTGCCAGCAAGTATAAATCTCCCTGTTTTAGATTTCCTTGCTGACTGCAAACCATTAACCCGTCTATTCATTTTTCGATATCAATTACATCTGGAGGTTTACCATCATGTCTCTCCGCAAAGTCACCTTTCTCGGCATTGCCCTGGCTTCCTGCTCCGTCGTCGTCACAGCCCACGCTGAAGAGCAGAGCGACACTTCACTGAGCTATGGTTTTGGCACCCATTTCGGTGAACCGTACGCAGGGAACGATGTCACCCGGAATGTTCTTGGCATCACCCATCGTAGTGATTACAAATACGGCAGCAACTATTTCAAGGGACAGGTGGAAATGTCTGACAAGCACGATGCTGCCGGCCCGGGCACTGACTCTGGCGGGCAGGATGTATCCCTTTCCTATCGCAACACGCTGAGTTTTGGCAAAGTGTTTGGCAAACCTGACGCGTTTGGGTTTGGCCCCGTCAAGGATCTGGGCATCACCGCGGGCTTTGATTTTGATAACCGCGATGCGAGCTACTATGAATCACGCAAACGCACGGCACTGGTCGGCCCGACGGTGATGTTCAAGGTGCCCGGATATCTGAATGCGAGCGTGTTGAGCGCCTGGGAAAGCGATGCCCCCTACAACAAGGTGACTGGCATTCAGAGTTCGCGCCACACCTATGACGCATATCCGGTTCTGAGCGTAGACTGGGGCATTCCGTTCAGCCTTGGATCGGTCGGGCTTTCGTATGAAGGCAATCTCAGCTACGCTGCCGCCAAAGGTACGAATGCCTTTGGCGACAAAACCAAGCCGGAGACCAATCTGGACATGCGCGTGATGTACGATGTAGGCCAATGGATGGGCGCCGGCAAGGATACCGTGCGTCTGGGCCTGGAATACCAGTACATCCATAACGAAGATGGTTTCGATCATAACGGCCCCGCTGGCAAGGGTGCCAACACGAGTACGCCGCTGGTACGTGCGGAATACCACTTCTGATCGTGCAAGACTGCCGGGCGGAGAATATGGATGCTGCATCCATTCTGCCCGGCCCCTTTCTCCTCACAGGTGACTCCGGCAAGGGCTCGCCTGAGCTTTGCGCGATACTCCGGTATCGCGCTCTTTCCAATTACCCCCTGCCTCGCAGACCAAGCCGGCGGCAACTCACTTGCCGAAGATCTTTTCGGCCAGCGGGGTAAGCTGCCCCTGGAAACTCTTCCAGAGAACGGGCGGCACTTCAGGGCTGCCGTCTACGTGTGCAAACAGGCTATCAGGCGGAACCACCACGGTGAGGCCGCGCCCGTCTAGCGCCCAGTTGCGTGGATCAAGCAGGAGGGCGCGCGCCTCGCGGATTGAGGCCAGGGGCTTGAAGCCAGCCTCGGCAAAAGCCTGGGTGGCGTTGCGCAGGATCAGATCCTCATGCCCGCGCCCGGTAAACAGATCATGCACTCTGAGCATCCGCCCCTCAGCCAGAAGGAAGTTGAGCTGACGGGAGCCTGCTACCGGGTGTGCCGCACCAAAACCGAATTCTGAACTGCTGACACTCACCGAGACCAGCTCGGAAGACGCAAAATTGAGTTCCGCCGAAAGATCGTATTCCCCCTCTGCCATGGCAGTGGCGTCAAGCGTCTGCGCGAAGGTCTTGTCGATGAGCGCGTTGAAGCGTTTTGCGCCCGGCACATCGTCCAGCACGTAGAGGAGTGAGCTGGTCTGCGTGACCTGTTGTTGCCCCTGGGCATACGCCACCCTGTCCGGGGCGACTTTCTGCATCACGGCACGATCAACGGCCAGCAGGTGCATGCCATTTTGTGTAATCAGGGCTCCGTTCAGCGCATCAAGGCGGTTGCGCATTGATGTCTGAAGCGCATCATCCAGTTCTTTGCCCTTCAGATCGGCCATTTCGGCACTGCGTGCACGCAGCCATTCACGCTGCGATTTTTTCACCAGTTCATCCCAGGGACTGGAGACTGATCCAAGCAGCCGCCGGTAGGCCACCGCAATCTCTTCATCCTGTGCGCCCAGTTGCGAACTGGTGCAGATGGCTTTCTCGAGAGCGGCGGCAGCCTTGGCACAATCAAAGCCTGCGGCCTGTGCCGGCAAGGCGACACTGAACATCGTCACGAGCAGAAATATGGCGGAGGCAGACAGCAGAAATTTCATGGCACTACGGACGGGGCTGGCTGGTTGGGCAAGTGCTAGGGTGATAAACCTGTGAATTGTACCCCCCGTCCGGCGCCCGCAGCGCCCCGAAACTATGCCCGAAAGCCTGCCCCTGGAGTCTCTGCCTCAGCCTCCTGAAAGATTCGTCGATACAGATCCTGCCCATAAGCGGTGGGTAGCGGCTCGCCCTCTTCGAGGCGGAAAGTGCGTCCCCCATCGTTTTCGCGCTGCGCACGCAGAAACAGGGTGTCAGCCCGGCTCTCCGCGTAACGGGCGCTGGCAAACGCGTACAGGTGGGTGACGAAGATCACGCGCACGCCATGCTCGCCAAGCGCACGCAGGATTTCGGCGGCAATCTCGGAGCCTTCGCGCTCATTGGTGGCGGCGAAGGATTCGTTCATCAGCAGCAGTGTATTCGGGCGCAGACGGCCAACGAGTTCGCTCATGCGCGAGAGTTCTTCATTGAGCTTGCCACTGCGCAGATCACGATCTTCTTCGCGACGGAAGTGCGTGAACACCCCTGTGCAGACACTCGCTGAAAACTGCGAGGCAGGCACGCAGAGCCCTGCCTGCATGAGCAGTTGAGCCGTGCCGAAGCTGCGCAGGAAGGTGGATTTGCCACCCTGATTGGCCCCGGTGACAAGCACCAGCGCCTTGCCGCTCATGGCCAGATCGTTGCCAACCACGGCGTGCCCGCTCTGCAGGGCGAGATTGATATCGTAGAGGCCACGTTCCTCACAAATTCCGCCTTGCACGGGCTGCGCCTGCGGGAACACCAGCGGCAGGCCGAGTTCATCGATTCGCGCATTCAGGCGCATGGCCCCCAGATAGAAAGCCAGCTCGCGCTGCAATTGGGCAAAAAAGGCGGTGAGCTGATCCACCCCATCGGCCAAAGCGTCTGCACAGCGCCGGATACCCTGATTGCGCAACTGGGTGAGTGCGCGCGTGCCGGCCTCGTCACGATAGCCCACGGCAAACTGCAGGGCATCACGACGGTGGCGGTAGCGCTGCAACAGACGCTGCAGCCAGTTGCATGGGTTGCCGCGCGGTGCACGCAGCACGTGCACAGCAGCGCGGCAATTGTGATCCAGATGGGCCGAGATCAGGGCACCATCGGCGAGCTTGAGAAAGGCAATATGGGCATCAAGCTGCGCAAAGAAAGCATCGTCAAAGATTTCTACCCAGTGTGCAAACAACTTATGGAATGCCGGTGAGGTAAAGCTGCTCCCCTCGCCAGAGCCGCTCTGCCCCAAACCAATCTCGCGCAAGCGGTGCAGGGTTGGCAGTAAGGCGGAGAGAGCAAGGATGGCGCGCTTCATGCGCGATTCGGGAAAGCGCGAGAAAACGCTGCGGTAGGCACTCTTTTCCTGCAGCAGCGCCTGCCCGGCGAGCGCAAAGAGTTCCTGCACCAGTGCCGGATGTGCCAGGGCATCGCGCAGGGTGGCCTGCCGATAGATGATGTGCTGCGGATCAGTGCAGCCAGCGCCAAGCAACCCGTGTTCGGCAGCCTGCCGCAGGAGTTCATCCTCACCGCCCATCACGCCAAAGAGCACACGCAGTTCAAGATCCTGCGTCAGCGCAGCGGCCTCGGGCGGCAGGGGTGAATCCAGGTCGAAATCCCGGTCAGGATAGAGCAGATGCGGTTTCATGCGGGCAGACGCTCCAGAATGCGGGCGTAGCTGAGCCCATATTTTTCGGCAATCGCCAGTGCATAGGCGCGGCCATCGGCATGCTCGCGACAGAAGCGGTAGGTGCGCGCAGTCTCACCGCCCTGCCCCTGCTGTGCCATCACGCCCACAAGGCTGACGGTATGTGCATCAAAGCTGGCAAGTTCATCGATGAAAGTGACAAACACCGTGAGCATGCCGCGCTGCGAAAGTTCGGCCATCACGCGGCGGCTCAGTGCAGTGGCATCCTGCAGGGTCGTGGAGGCAAACGCCTCGTTGAGAATCACCAGGCTGCGTGAAGTGGCTGCGCGCAGGATTGCATGCATGCGCACGAGATCGTCTTCGAGTTTACTCTGCTGCTGGGCGAGATTTTCCTCCCGCTCAAAGTGCGTGAAAAGCCGGTCACACAGAAACAGCCGCGCACTGCGCCCAGGCACTGCACAGCCCAGTGCGGCAAGATAATGGGCCTGCCCGATGGCACGGGCAAGGCCTGTTTTGCCGGCCTGATTCGGCCCTGTGATCACGAGCAGGCGCTCATCGCCCAGCAGTTCCACATCATTGCCCACCACGGCCTGCCCCTCGCGCGTCAGACTCGCCGCAAGTGCCAGATCGAAGGTGTCGAGCATTACAATGCTTTTGTCATCATTACTGAGATGTGGGTAACAAAACGGCAGCCCTGCCGAGCGCAAAGGCGCCAGATAATCCAGCCATGCAAAATAGAAGCGCAGATCGGCATCAAACTGCGCAACGGCTGTATCAAGAAATTCGCCATGCTGCCGGCGAAAAGCTGCGAGCCGCGCAAACACTGCCGGATGCAGGGCCGCCACGCACGCCAGGATCTCTTCTTCCACCGGATTCAACAGCAAAGGTTCGGCAGCAGCCACAGCCGGCGCCACCGGCACCACATCGTGCAGCCGCGCAAAGGTGTGCTCCACCGCTGCAGAGTAATCAACTTCATCCGCACACGCAGAAATCGTCACCTCGTTGCCACGCAGGTGCACATTGAATGCCGCCGCCTCGAAAGCCGCCTGCAAGCCCTGGGTCTCTTCCGCCAGCGCGGTAAAAGACTCCCCACCAAGATAGACCGCAAGCCACTCACGCCAGCCCAGTAGACCCGCCGCTTCAAGCCGGGCCGTAGCCAACGAAGTCGCCAGCGCCCGCAGCGCGAGAATATATTCCTGCGCAGCCTGCAGCACCCAGCGGGCCGATTGCAGCGACGCTGGCGCAGCCCTCTGCGCCGCGGCCAGCCAGGCACGCACGCCCTGCATACCGTGCGCAAAGACACGAAAATGCGCAGCCAGCGTTGTATCTTCCAGCGCAGCCATCACCGCCTGCCGGTATGCAATGGTCGCCACATCCCGCGCCGCGCGCAGGAAATGCGTGCGTAGCGAGGCATCCCCACTGCAGGCCGCGTCGATGATGCGATCGAGTTGCAGATCCGCCAGAAAATCCGCCCTGCCATCTTCTGCCGGCACTTCTTCAGCAGTCGGCCAGAGCAGGCCATGAAACACTTGGGTATCCATATGCAGCAGGCCCGGCGATAAAACCGGGCATCCTCAGGCAAAAAAACCGCACAGCCCTGTGTCTGCCCCTGCCAGACATACCGGCCCATGCAAGCGGCAAGTATACCGCCTCACCTTCAGACGAACCATGCCGATTTGGCATTCACCGTGCCACGCCAGTGCCTTTTGCCCTGACCAGACAGGGAAGCATTTGTACACCTGCAACCTTCCTGCAACACTACCCATGCGGACAAAGCAGAACGCCAATAATCCATCAATCGACACCCGTATGTGAGCAAAATCCACTCCCAACCCTACTATCCTGTTGATTCATAAGACCCCATGCTGAATGCACTCCCCATATTTCCGGATGCAATATCCGGCGAACGGGGATATTTCCGTGCACACCCGGAGACTACCTTTTATCGGCCCAGGCAGGTCATTTTGACGCTAGCCACACCACAGAGGAAATCTATCTTGCTGATTCAAAAAGGAGTCAACAAACCCCATTGACAGCCGAGGACGCGCTGGAGAAAAACTGTCTTTGATCCAGATCAAACAACTATATCTAGTTAGCTATTACACCACAGACACTACCGGTAGTAGTTTTGTTGGATTGAACGGGCTATACTCCGCATCTGATTTTTTGCCTGCCATGCGCAGGCAATTCCATTTTTGCGGAGATTGCAATGCAACTTGTTCTCAAGCGCGATGGCGCAACGGCGTCTTTCGACATCATGAAGATTGCCACTGCCTGCCAGAAGGCTGCTGTGGCCGCACAGGCTGAGAACCCGAATGCCGTGGCCCTGGCGGTGACGGCAGAAGTCGAAAAGCTTTGCCGCGAGCATACCGGCAATACGCTGGATATCCCGACGATACAGAAGTACGTGGAAAACGCGCTGATGCGCTCCTACCCGGAAGTGGCCCGCCACTATATTGAGTATCGCCACGACCGCGACGGCATACGGGTGAAGGGTTCGGCCTTGCACGCACAACTCATGGGTCTGGTTGACAAGACCGATGAGGAAGCCGTTACCGAGAATGCCAACAAGGATGCGAACGTTTTCCCGGTGATGCGCGATCTGATGGCGGGCATCGTCTCCAAGCAGTTCGCCAGCAACTTCCTCTCCAAGGATGTTTTGCAGGCCCATAACGAAGGCGAGATCCATTTCCATGACATGGATTACTCGCCCTTCCTGCCCTTCACCAACTGTTGCCTGGTGGATCTGCAAGGCATGCTGGAAAAGGGTTTTCATCTGGGCAACGCCGGCATCGAAAGCCCGAAGTCGATTGGTGTGGCTTGCGCCGTCACTTCCCAGATCATCGCCCAGGTGGCCAGCCATCAGTATGGCGGTACGACCATCCCGAATATCGACGAGACGCTGGCACCGTATGTCGAGAAGACCTACCAGAAGAATCTGGAGATCGCCCGCGAATACAACATCACGGACCCCGAGCGCTATGCCCGCGAGCGCACCGAAAAGGAAGCCTACGACGGCATCCAGGCTTGCGAATACGAGATCAACACGCTTTTCAGCTCCAACGGCCAGCAGCCCTTCGTGACCTTCTCCCTCGGCATGGGCCGCAGCTGGCAGGAGCGCTCCATCCAGCGCGCTATCCTGCAGGTGCGCATCAAGGGCCTGGGCAAGGAAGGCATCACGCCGGTATTTCCGAAGCTGGTGTTCTTCATTGAGGAAGGGCTCAACCTGCGCCCGGAAGATCCGAACTACGACGTCAAGCTGCTTGCCCTGGATTGCGCTTCCAAGCGCATGTATCCGGATATCATTTCCGCAAAGCTCAACCGCGAACTCACGGGTTCTTCGGTGCCGGTCTCACCGATGGGCTGCCGCAGCTTCCTTTCCGCCTGGAAGGATGAAAACGGCCACGAAGTGCTGGCCGGGCGCAACAACCTCGGCGTGGTGAGTGTGAATCTGCCCCGCATTGCCATTGAGGCAAACAGGGATCAGGCAAAATTCTTCGCAATCCTCGAAGATCGCCTCGCCCTTTCCTTCAAGGCCTTGATGTGCCGCATCGAGCGCCTGCGTGGGGTGAAAGCCAACATCGCGCCCATCCTCTATACCGAAGGCGCCTTTGGCGTGCGTCTCAAGCCTGATGACGATATCCTGCCGCTCTTCGAGAATGGCCGCTCCTCCATTTCGCTGGGCTACATCGGCCTGCACGAAGTAGCACTGCTGATGTTCGGCGACCATCCGTTTGATGATGCGGAAGCTCAGGTCTTCCTGCATAAGGTGGTGGAACGCCTCGCTGAAGCCACGCAGGAATGGAAGAAAGCCACGGGCTGGGCCTTCTCGCTCTACTCCACACCGAGTGAGTCACTCTGCAACCGCTTCTGCAAGCTCGACGTGGCGCGTTTCGGGCAAATTGCCGGCGTCACCGACAAAGGCTACTACACCAATTCCTTCCACCTCGATGTGGCACGCAAGGTAAATCCCTTCGAAAAGATCGGTTTCGAGAAGGGCTACGCCGAGTTCGCTTCGGGCGGCCACATCACCTATGTGGAACTGCCCAACATGCGCCACAACCTCAAGGCACTGGAACGCATCTGGGATCACGCCATCGCTAACGTGCCCTACTTCGGCACCAACACCCCGGTGGATTCCTGCGGCCTATGTGGCTTCATGGGCGAAGCCAAGGCCACAGACGAAGGCTTCACCTGCCCGCAGTGCGGCAACCAGGATGGCGCCAGCCTCTCGGTGACGCGCCGCGTCTGCGGTTACCTGGGCAGCCCGAATGCCCGCCCGTTCAATGCCGGTAAGCAGAAGGAAGTGATGCGCCGCGTCAAGCATCTAGCCGAGCAGCAATGAACTACGACCGCTACTACACCTGCGATGTGGTCAACGGTGAGGGGCTGCGTGTGACGCTGTTCGTCACAGGTTGCGAGCACGCCTGCCCCGGCTGTCACAACAGCTCATGCTGGAATCGCAAAACCGGCAAGCCCTTCACCGACGAAGTGCGCGACAAGCTGCTGGATCTGTGCGCCGATCACGATGGGCTCTCGCTCTCCGGCGGCGACCCGCTGCTGCCGGCCAACCGCGAAGCCATCACAGATCTGTGCCGGCGCTTCAGGCAGCGCTATCCGGAAAAGGACATCTGGATGTGGACCGGCTACCTCTACGAAGACGTGAAGGATCTGCCGCTGCTCGCAGACGTAGACGTGCTCATCGACGGCCCCTACCGCAAAGACCTGCCCAACACCCTGCCCTGGCGCGGCTCTGACAACCAGCGCCTGTTGCGCCTGAAGGCAGGCAAAATGCTGCTCGCAGCGTAAAATGCAATATGGGTTTGTGTAGGGTGGCGAAGCGAACAATGAGCGATGAGCGAATTGCACCGGTTGTGAGCCTCCGCCCACAGGGCGCTGGGCTTGATTGATCGAGCAGAGCAACGATCAGTTTGCACGCTGTGCGCGTAGGGGTATTTGACCGGCGCAATTGCGCCGCGCTCCATTGTTCCGGCTTCGCCGCGCCCTATGCAAGCCGGTGCGATAGGCCAAAGAGTAAGGCGGAGAGAGCGCAGTGAATTTCACCGCTGGCTCTACACAAAATGGCAGGGCATGGAAAATACCAAAAGTCACGCGGAAGGTGCAATTCGCTGCGCTCATTGACACCCTACTTCATTGGCATTCAGCTTCCCATTGACGATTTCGGCTTTCCGGCCCAACTGGAGGGGTAGCGAAGCGAACAATGAGCGGAAGCGAATTGCACCTTCCGCGTCTACCCCACCCGCAGCACCTCACCATCGTGAGGAGTGCGCGTTCGGTGCAATTCGCTTCGCTCATTGGCACCCTACATCATTGGCATACCAACAGGTGGGTGAGAGCACCGCGCCAGGGGTGAACAGCAACAGCACGAGGCCATACAGCTTCCACGGCAAGGGCAGATCCCTGATTCGCACGAATACTCCCCAGTTATTCAAGGCCCGGATATTCGCAACGCGGGGAACCTGGAATTTTGCTGGCCTTGCTGCTCACCGCAGCTTGTGCCATCACCTGCCCGGTGGCAGGCGTTTCAATGCCCGAAGGCACGGGCAATCGCGTCGAGCACGGCGACTTCACTACGGCTATCAAACTGGGCAAAACACAGGCTGTAGGACTCCGGGTTCTGCGCCTCACGGCGCCATGCCTGCTCGCGCCCGAGCATGGCAGCAAGCCTCGCGCTGTAGACCTCACGGAGTTTCTGCCCGGCAATCCCCGCAACACCGGCATCTGCCAGCAGCCGGTCTATAAAGCGGACGGCGATCACCGCATCGGGGTTGTCCAGCCATACACTGATCACACGCCAGCCGGCCTGCGCACCGTGAGCCTGGATGGCTGCACGGCCAACCGGATCACACACCGAGACGGCCACACAATCCTCTGCGAAACAGGCTTCAAAAGCTGCCGCCGAAGTTCCGTAATCGCGTCCGTCGAGACTCACATGTTCGACAAAGGCACCTGCTGCAAGCATCTGCGCAAAGAGGCCGGCGCTTGCGAAATGATAGGCATCCCCATCGTGCTCGTCGGCACGTGGCAAACGCGTGGTGTGGGAAATCACGCGGGCAAAACCGGGCTGCCGCAACAATAGGTGCGCCAGCGTCGATTTGCCGGCGCAGGTCGGCCCGGTAATAGTCAAAACCGTTTTATCCATGTCTACCGCTTTCCTACCATGATTCATGAATCCACCTTATCACGGCAGCCAACGCGAGGCACACCCCAGGACCGGCCGGAGAATCACACCGACGGCAAATGCACAGGCAGCCCGCTGGCGGCAGACTGGTACACCGCACAAACGATTTCCACAGCATTGCGTGCCGCACGCCCATCCACCTGCAGCACTTCCCCGGTGCGCAAGGCATGCACCAGATCCTCAATCTGGCGCTGATGTCCACCGAAGCCGATCTGCGGCGTATGCGCGCCAGCGGGAGCTTTGGGGCCGGCAAGCACTTCGGCATCCTCGGTGCGAGAATCACGAAATTCCCAATGTGCGATTATTTCGTCTTCCAGCGAAGCCGAACCAAACTCTCCACAAATTTCGATGCGCCGCGCCCAGCCGGGCCATGCGGCGGTAGTGGCCTCAATGCTGCCCAGCGCACCGTGTGCAAAGCGCAGGCTGGCGCTCACCGTATCCTCAGCCTCGATACCCTGATGCACACAGCGGGTTTTCCAGCCGAACACATCTGTCGGCATACCCGCCAGATACTGCAACAGATCGACTGCATGAATCGCCTGGTTCATCAGCGCGCCGCCGCCATCAAGGGCCAGTGTGCCTTTCCAGCCCTGGTAGTACTCGGCGCTGCGGTGCCATTTCACCGCGGCACTGCATAGGGAGAGCCGCCCGAAGCGCCCGGAATCAAGCGCCTGCTTGAGCTTTTGCACGCCGGGCGCGTAGCGCGCCTGAAAGATCCCCGCCACCAGAACGCCGGCCTTCCCGGCTGCCGTGAGCATTTCATCAACGCGGGCAAGCGTGATTTCAAGCGGCTTTTCCACCACCAGATGGCGGCCTGAACGGATTGCCTGCAAGGCAGGCTCCAGATGGGCACCGCTGGGGGTCATGATGCACACAGCGTGGATATCGGGGTGATCGAAAAACGCTGCTGCTTCGGTGGTATAGAACGGCACATGATGCTTTTCAGCAAAGGCCTGTGTCTTCTCGGCCGAGCGCCCCAGCACGCCCACCAGGTGCACGTTATGGCTATGTTCCAGCGCGCGAATAGCCTCGGCATGGGTGTGGGCAATCGAGCCCAGGCCGACGATACCAAAACCTATAGGGCCTTGAAGAAGAGAAACAGGGTTCATCGGCAAACTCCTTTGCGTTGATCAGGCATGCCCAGGCAGGCATGGCAGCACATTGTCGCCCTTTGCGGAACACAATGCGTCAGGATGCGGATTCTAAATCCGCCCAAAGGCACCAAGCCTACAGCTGCCATCTGGCATAATACGCCACAACCCATAGCACCACAGAGACCTCGTGGATCGACTTCTGCAGGACATGATCGCCGTTCTCGACAGCATCGGCACTTACAACGACAAGGTGCGCGAGTGGAAAAGGTATGCGCAGGGTCAGACCAAGGGCAGTAAGAACACCTCCCCGAAGACCCCGCCACTATCCCCGCAGCAGGCCGGAAACGCGTGGCCAGAACACCTGCACCTGGAACTGCCGCCCGGATTCCCAAAAACAGACCCTGCCACCGAAGCGGGCGAAGAAGCCCTGCAGGCAACAGAGCAGCGGGGGCTGTCAGCCGCGCAGG
Organism: Rhodocyclaceae bacterium UBA1310; assembly: GCA_002307175.1. GTDB lineage: Bacteria > Pseudomonadota > Gammaproteobacteria > Burkholderiales > Rhodocyclaceae > Uliginosibacterium. The sequence goes on along the minus strand of DBTS01000105.1, from coordinate 42,719 downwards.
AAACACGCAAGACGCCCGCCCCCTAAGCCCCCTACTCCCGCCAGTCGCCCGCCAAAATCTCGCCAAGCGAAGCCAACCTGACGCTGTTCATCGCATCTTCTCAATCCAATCATGACCCCGAAAACTTTTCAGGGCTGCTTCTTTCAGCCCGGCGAACAACGTAGCGGTTGCCTCTATGGCAAGGGCACACTGAGCATTGACGCAGAGCGACTGATCGTCGAAGGTCGTCGGCATCGCATGTTCTGGTTCGGCGCGCCGATGCGTGTCGAGATTGCGCTCGCCGACATCTATGATGCCGTTGCCCGGGGCCGGCAGGTCTGCTTCAAGCTCGACCATCCTGTCGGCAAACAGATCGAGCTGGGGTTTAAACTTGACGATGAGGACACCGCGCTCACCCTGCTGCAGCACCTCCCGCCCCAACAGTCCGAGGCTTTTGCGCAGAGTCTCACCGAAACAGCCGAATTTTCGGGCCGCATCAGGCAGGCCAGCCCGCATGCCCCCGTGACGCCGATTCTGGTGGGCATCAATATCCTGGTGTTCATAGCAATGGTCATCGGCGGTGTCGGGCTGATATACAGCGATGGCAGACTGGCCGTGCAGTGGGGCACCAACTACGGCCCCTTGACGCTAGGCGGGGAATGGTGGCGGCTGCTGACGAGCACCTTCATCCATTTCGGCATCGTGCATCTGGCCTTCAACATGTTTGCGTTCTACCAGACAGGCCGACTCGTCGAACGCCTCTATGGCAGTGCCGATTTTCTGCTGCTCTACCTCTTTGCCGGGTTAGCAGGCAGCATCTCCAGTCTGCTGGTACACCCCAACATCAACAGTGCTGGCGCCTCGGGGGCCATCTTCGGCGTGTTTGGCGCACTGCTGGTTTATGTACTCAACCCACGCAATGGCGTGCCCCGTTCGCTGATGCGCGAACATCGCAGGAGTACCGGTCCGTTCATTGCTTACAACCTCCTGATCGGCATGTTGCCGACTGGCATCGACAACGCTGCACACATCGGCGGGCTGCTCGGTGGCATCGTGATGGGCCTGCTGCTCGCCCGACCAATGACAGCACAGCGCCAGTTTTCAAACCTGAATTTCTTGCGCGGTGCCTGCCTCGGCGTAGTGATGCTGGGCCTGGAAGTCTGGCCGCTGTTGCACTAGGGCCGTGCAGGAGCTACACCGCCTCTCACATGACATCACCTCCCTACAGCACCAGCACCATTTCGTGCCACGCCATGCCGCCATGGTCCGAGGCTGATGGCTTCACATAGCGATAGCCAAACTTTTCGTAGAGCGCAATGTGGCGCTGCTTGCACATCAGGTGAATGCTACGCTTGCCTGCCGTGCACATGCGCGTAACGAATTCACGCATCAGCAGCGAAGCGTAGCCCTTGCCCTGCTGCGCAGGATCAAGCACCACAGACATGATCACCACGTTGGGCGCGGCGGCATCGTGGCCGACAAGTTCCTTGAATTCCTCAGCAGACATCACGACTTCCCAGGCACAACCACTATTGATAAAGCCGATGACTTCGCCCTCCAGTTCCATGACCAGAAAGCCTTGCGGATACTGCGCGATACGTTTGGCAATACGCGCCTCGCTGGCGGCTTCATCGCCTTCATAGGCGGTGCTTTCGATGCGGTGACAGATGGCCAGATCAGCAGGAGCGGCGAGACGGAAGTTCGGCGTGGGCATAGGATAAAGGCAGAAGAATAGACGGCGAAACAATCAAGGCATCAGTTTCAGATGGCCGTTAACATTCTACCTCACTCCCCTCATGCCCCTCTCCATGCATCTTCATCCCTGTTTAGTACCTTTTGTGACAAGCTTGGCTTGGCAGAAGGCATCAAAATTTGGGACAATCAGAGAAGTCTGTCCCGGCACGGGTGGTGGCAGGCCGGCGCACTGCTGATTCCGCTGCACGCGGATACCACGACCCGTAGTGACGCCTGAAAAGATGTTCTGGAAGACCCACCCCGTATACAACCCGCTCGGTATCGGCGACCACCTCAACGAATTACACACAGAGCACGATCTGCGCCCTGACGCCGAACGAAGCCGCATCATGAAGCGCGTGTACCTGCGCGAAGCCCTGCTGGCGATAAGCGGACAGAAATTCCTGCAGCGCGCGCAAATCCCTGCCAATGCGCGCCGGGTGCTCTGGTATTACGACTGGACCACGCTGGGCGACCCGATCATGGATCTCTCGCAACGCTTTGCGCTGCCGAGTCACATCACGCTTGATCTGTGCATGCCACGTGGACCTGCTGAACTCTTTGAGGGTGACAACCGTTTCGCACATGTGTATCGCAAAAGCTCGGACTGCCCGCACAACTATGATTTTATCATTCTGCATTCGATAGGGCCGACTGCGCTGCGCTTCAAACTGCAGCACCCTGCCACCCCGTTTGCCGCGATGATCGGTCATCAGCAGGGCGAACGTTTTGCGCGCACTGAATTCTCCGCGATCCGGCTCGGGCAACTACTCGGCCGGCCCATTGAGCCCATGTTCCGCCTACGCATCAGCGAACGCTGTCGTGAGCCTGCCACGGCCAACCAGCCTGGCTGTGTGGTGGTGGTGATCGGAAGCAAGGATTCACGCCGCAACTACAATCAGTGGCCGACGCTCCTCGAACGCATCACAGGCGCCTGGGACGCCTCCTGGCCCCCACTGCGCTTCACCCTGACCGGTGCAGGCAAAAACGCCCACCGGGATCTGGCCGCTTTCCGCCCGGAATTTCTTGCCAGACACTGTGACGTGCAGCTTAACCAGCCCTCGCTGACGCAGGCAGTGCGGATCATCGACCGTGGGGAGCTGTTTCTTGCACCAGATGGTGGCCTCATGCACATTGCAGAGGCGCTTGGCAAACCAGGGCTGTGCCTGTTCTCCAAGCTGCGCCCGGAATGGCGCCTGCTACCCGGCAGCCGGCTACAGACGCTGTACACCGACGATGTGATGGACTCCATCCCGCAGGATCTTATCCTCGAACACTTTTTGGCCGTGGCACGCCAGCGCTACGGGACTCCGGCACAACCAATCCTGACGTGACACAAGGCTGCGGTAAAGGTAGTGGGTAATGGAGTGTCGTCGCTGCACTCCAGACACCACCTACGAAAGACGTCTGTCCATGCCCAGAGCGTAGGTGGGAAAAGCGTAGCGCCTTCCGACGCATGGTCATTGTGGTAATCGGATAATGCCACATGAATCAGTGCTGACATTGAATCGTCCGATATCTTATGTTTGCGCCCTCCGGGCGGAGGCTCAATCGGCGCAATTTCGCTTTTCTCCATTAACAGGGTCAGGAGGCGCTTCCAGAACTCAGCCATTTTCCTGCGAGGCTTCCTCTGCATGCTCAGCCGGTACAGGCGGCGCCGGAAACGGCGGCACAGCAGTGAGCCCCTGCACCGCGAGAAACTGACGCAGATCCTCGCGCCAAATCTGTGGTTGATGATAAATGAAATGCCCGTCCCCCTTGATTGGCGGATACAGGTGCAGGCTGGCCACGCCGCCCGCCCCGGTAAATGCCGCGTAACTGGCACGGATGGTTTCAACGCTGTAGCGGCTATCATGCTCGGCAAAAATCCATAGCGAGGGCACGCGGCTGGTGCGCCCCAGATAAGCAAAGGCACTCACCATGCCGGCATTCAGATGATCGCGGATGCCATCAGTACGCCCGCCGGAGAAATTGACCACCGCTTTGAGCCATGGCGCTGGTGGCACCTCCCCGCCCAGGCAGCTCACCGCAAAGCCCCCGGCAGACTGCCCTGCCATCACCACACGGGTAGCATCCACTTCGGGCAAAGTGCGCAGAAAATCAAGTGCCGCCAGCCCCTCGGCAAGCTGGTCACGACCCTTTTGCAGCAATCCGGTGGCAGGCCCCAGATAGATTCCCCCTGCCCCCTGATACTGCTCATAGCGCCCTTCCGACCTCCCCACACCGGGCCGGGCCGGCATGACTACGGCAAACCCAAGGCTCAAAAAAACATCTGCCACGTACATGTCGCGGTAACGCGCCTGCCGGGTAATATTGGCACTCTGCGGCGGGATGTCGCCATGGTTGTAGATCACCAGCGGGAATGGCCCCTCGCCCGATGGCGTGAGCACACTCAGTTCGATACGCTCACGCCCGAAGAGCCCCCACCGAGCACCGGGGATCATGAACACGCGCTCCTGATAGGCAACTGCAGGGGCTTCCTGCCCCAGCGTGGCAGGTACTGCGCCAGCAGTGATCCACCGGGCAAGCGCAGTCGCGAACGCTTCGTCATGCGCCGCAAGCCCTGCGCGTGAGCCCGGCAGGCAGGTTTCGGCAGCATCGGCAGCGGAGTCCCCCACGGGCAGGTACTGCCAATGGGCCGCAGCAGCCACCTCGCGCGCCTCCACGTTCGCCAGCAGCATGCAGTTATGGCTTACCGGCTGGATCACAAGGCCACGGCTGCGGATGCGCTCAAGCACATCGCTGCGGTGCAGTTGCAAGGCCCCTGCCGTGATGACATAGCCATCCACGCCTTCGGCGCGTGCTTCAGCCAGATTCAATGCAGAAGAAGCCCCCGTCTGATAGCCATGCACCACCACCGGAACACCTGGAAAACGTGTGTGCGCCTCGCGCACCACGTCCAGCAGATCAGCGCGATGATCTGCCCCCAGGCGCCAATCCACCGGGAACCCCTTGGGCAGATCTGATGGCAGTCCTGGTGTCAGCACCACAACCCCCATCGCGACAAGGCTTGCCCGGTTGCGCGCCACTGGCGAATCCGGCTCGCCATAGCCCGGCACCCCGCGCCTGGGCCGCAGCAGCTTCTGCCCATTACCTGTTTCCAGCGAGATCAGTACCCCGCGTACGGGGGCGTCGCCCTGCTCCACCAGCACCGGCAGGCTCACTCCGGCCCGCTCTGAAGCCAGCTGCCAGAGAGCCGTCTCCGCCCGCGCAGACGGCAGCAGAGAGGCAGCAAGCAGAATCGTCAGCCAGGTATTCAATCGCACGCCACGCTCCTCCTTCACGCACCAACGCCAAACACCTGCCCGGCAGTTCACGCGCAAAAGTCTTTAAACGTTGCAATCGCTGCAAAGGGGTGAAAATTCACCAGGCCAAAATCCAGGTGGTGTTGTTTTTTCCCCAAAAACACATAGTGCCCTACGGGCATGGATGCCGCACAACGACATCACCGAAGAAGCACACCAGTATTCCATCTACGTGAAATCAAAAGAAATTTTCTGGTTCTCTGAGACAACCGTCTGTCGTATTTTTTCGCCATGCATATGCAAATCCGCTTCGGAATGATTAAAAATTGCGCACCAAGCAAACCGGAATAAGACTTTGACTCTGTTCACACTCAAGACTGGCGGGTAGAGCAACTGCAGCTTTAGCACTTGCAACACCAGCACGCCATCGGGCAGCACGGGAATGGACAGGTTCGAAGAATCTGTTCGGAGTCCGCAGCAAAAGCTATCAGCACGGCACCATGCAGAACATGCGCCCTGCTTCCGGCTTTTTCTCGGACATTCGGGCAGGTTTTTATAGCGGTAAAAACAAAAGAGCCTAAGGAGACAAACATGCAGTGCTTTCAAAGCAGACTGAAACCAATCAGCCTCGCAATCATACTGAGCACCACCCTCGCCGCCTGCGGCGGCGGAGGCGGAGGCAGTAGCGACACCAGCTCCAGCAGCAGCACAACAGCGGGCGCTGTATCACTGGCGACAACAGCCACATCCTCCTCATCCAGCAGCAGCATCAGTGCAGCGCTTTACAACGTGGATGGCTACGCCAAAGTGGCCGGCGTCACTGGCGGCGGTGTGATCAGCGAAACTGCCAGCACCTATGCCAAGGTCACCACGCCGCTGGAATTCCTGGCTGCCATCAGCAAGGTAAAGTCCGGCGCGGTAAAAGTGATTGAAATCGCCAACGATCTGAATCTGGGTTACACCGAAGTCGGCGGCAGCACAGTGGAATCCACCTACAGCTTCTTCACGGCCAACGCCACCGCACTGGAACACCCCACACTGAAGACCTCGGGGGTAAGCAAGATCACCATCCAGAACTTTGCCGGACTGACGATCTACTCGAAGAATGGCGCCACTATCAAGCACGCCGAACTGAACATCAAGACAGGGTCGAACCTCATCATCCGCAACCTCAAGTTCGATGAAATGTGGGAGTGGGACGAAGACACCAAGGGCAACTACGACACCAACGACTGGGACTACATCACCATCGGTGACACCAGCTCAGCCACGGGCGGCATCTGGATCGACCACTGCACCTTCTACAAAGTCTACGACGGCATCGTCGACATCAAGAAGGGCGCGAGTATCGTCGGCTCCACTACAGCAGCCACCCAGGCCGCCAACGGCATCACCATCTCGTGGAGCAAGAGCCTGCCCGGCGACAGCAGCGGCGGGGCTTTCATCAAGGCACAGTTTGACGCGCTCGAAGCCATGGCAGCCACCACCGGCAGCTCGGGAAACACAATGTACAAATTCCTGCGCAACTACCTGACCGAGGCCCAGATCATCCAGATTGCCTCCACGCAGAAAAAGGGCCACCTCATTGGTGCCACCAGTCTGGGCGAGAAAACAGGCTACACCGTCACCCTGCACCACGATCTGTACCAGGATCTGCAGGATCGCATGCCGCGCCTGCGCTCGGGCGACGTGCAGGTGTTCAACCTGTATGCCGATGCCTCCAACGCACGCGTCATCAAGCAGTGGTACGACGCCATCGTTGCGGCCAACGCCACGCTCAAGGCCAAGGTGAATCCGGATACCGGAGATGCCACCTATCACTTTGGCATCACCTCGAACGGCTCGATCTCGACCGAAGGCGGTATGGTGCAGGTGACCAACAGCTTCTACAAGGGCGTCCAGACCCCGCTGCGCAACAACCAGCAATGCACCGACAACACCTGCAGCAGCTACACCGGCGGCATCGTGGCAACCGGCACACGCCATGAACTGCTCAGCGGCAGCGACAGTGCTTACATGGCTTCACCACAAGGCACCTACACCGACACCCTCGGCACCTGGATGTACTGGGCCGGCGCCAGTACCGACACAGGAAGCTCGCTCGGCCCCATCCAGGCCACGCCGATCACCTTTTCCTGGCACAACGGCACGCCACCCACCCCGCTGAACCTGCATGCGGCCACCGATCTGCCCACCCTGCTGACGAACTATGCGGGCGCCGGCACGGTGAGCCTCACAGCGGCACAATGGATGAACGCCAACAACTGAACCCCGGTGTTCACTAAAGCCAGACTGCATTGAAGTGGCCTCACCACAAGGGTCTTCCCGATATGGGGAAGACCCTTTTTCACTTCAGTGATTGACACCCCAGCCGCCACGGCATCAGAAAAACAACGCATTCTTCACTTTCACTACCCAAACGCCACATGCACGGCACGCCAGACAGGTTTTCACTTACACGCCAGCCGTCCATCACCAGCACAACTTAAGCCCATAAAAACCGCAACGCCAGTTGACGCAGATCCGGGTCGAAACGGCAGCGCATGCTAATCTTCGCCGAAATTCGGGCCATGCCTTCTGGCAGGCTCTTGAAAAGACGGCTCTTTCTCAATGCTGCCGTTTCCCCCGTATCATGGATGGCAGGCAGCAGACCTGCCTGAAGCACATAAAAGGCTGGTTAGTACGTGTTCGCGCAGTTCAAGCAGATATTATCGGAGTTCACCAAGCCGGAGCGCCCAGGGCCGCGCCTGCTCGATGAGATAGAGGCCGTTTGCTCGGTACTTCTGGGCATTGCCTTTGCCCACCTGTTGAAGGTGGATCACGTCAGTTGGGCCGCCTTTAGCGGCTACATGGTGATCCGCTCTCAGCTTTCCACCAGTTTCACACGCGGCACCCTGCGCGTGCTGGGCACCATCTTCGGCGCCTCCGCGGCCTGGGCAGTGGTCACCTGGCTCACGCCTGGCCCGCTGGCAATGAGTGCCTGCCTGGCAGTTGCCGGAATCTTCACCATGTATCAGGCGCTCACGCGCTGGTGCAGCTACGGGTGGCTCTTCTGCGGCGTGGGCTTTTCGATGGTGTTGCTGGATGTGATCGGCCACCCTGTGGCCAACATCACCCACTTCACCGCTTCGCGCATCACGGAAGTGGCTGCCGGTACCCTGGCTTCGTTCGTCGTCGGGGTGCTCTCGCACTTCACGCTGCGCCAGATGCTCAAGGATAACGCCAAGCCTGTCGGGCGCCTCATGAACCTTGCCGGCTGGCAACCCGCTGCCGGGCGCGGCGCACTGCACGCCGGCCTATCCCTGGCGCTGCTGCCGCTTCTGCCGTGGCTTCCGCAACTGGGTCATTACCTCACCAGCGACATCCTGGGGCAGGCTGCCACCACCATCCTCGTGATCATGGTAGTCCCACTCTCGACCCAAGCCAAGGATCGCGACATCGTTTCACGCCGCGTGCTGCATCGCTTTGCAGGTTGCTGCAGCGGCGCGCTGCTCGGCGTGGTGGGGGTGATTCTCTCGCATGGCAACGTAACAGCGGTCATGCTTTGCGTCTGCCTGGGCGTACTCATTGGCCGCCACATTGAAAACAGCGGCAAGCCCTTCTCCTACATCGGCATGCAATTCACGCTCGTCTCGCTGTTCATTTTCGTACCCGACAACTATCAGGAGATGACCGCCCAGGCCGGCTTCGGACGGCTCGCCGGTGTGATCGTCGGCATCATCATCCTGCAGGCTTTCCGGCTTGCCACCAAGCTAGCATGGAAGACGCCGGCAGACGAATGTTGAGGTGGCAAGAGTGACAACGGCAGCAGCGAACAAGCCGACTGCCATCTGCATAAATCCGGCCGATTGCAGCTATTATTGAGGGTTCGATATCCCTATCTTCTGCTGCATCAATGCCCACTCTGCTGAAACAGGAAAAATTCCTCCTTCTCGCCATCGTTCTGTGCGCCATCGCCCTGCCACTGGAGCACAGCATCATCGCAGCAGGCCAGGCCGTATCGCTGCTCGCCGCACTGGTACTGGTGGCTGCAATCATCCTTACCTCGCAGCGCGTGGCGCATCATGCCGAACTCCTTGCCGAGCGCGTCGGCGAGCCCTTCGGCACGATGATCCTGACGCTGGCGGCTGTGCTGGTGGAAGTGGTGATCCTGGCGATCATGATGAGCCACACCGATTCCCCCACCCTGGCCCGCGACACCATCTATTCGGCGGTGATGCTGGACATGAACGGCATCCTCGGCATCTCCGCCCTGCTCGGCGGGCTGCGCCATGGCGAGCAGGCCTACAACGTGGATTCCGGCCACAGCTACATCGTGATGATCCTCACCGCGATGGGTGTCTCGATGTTTGTGCCGGAATTCATCCCGGCCGACCGCTGGCAGCTGTATTCGGTATTCAGTATCACTATCATGCTGCTAATGTATGGCATGTTCCTGCGCCTGCAGACCACGCGCCACTCCTACTTCTTCAGCTATAGCTACGCCACCGGCAAGGAACCGGAAGAAGTCGCGCACGGCAGCGTCAAGCAGTCTGCAGTGCTGCTGGTGCTTGGTGTGGTGGTGATCGGGCTGCTCTCCGAAGTGATGGCGCAGACACTGGACACCGGCCTCGCAGGCACAGGCATGCCGCCCATCGTTGCCGCCCTGATCGTTGCGGCAATCTCGGCCAGCGCAGAAATCCTCACGGCAGTGAAGGCAGCGCTGGGCAACCGCATGCAGTCAGTGGTCAACATCGCCCTGGGCGCCTCGCTTTCTACCGTGATTCTGACCATTCCGGTCATCGAAGTGCTTGCCCTGGTCCTCGGCAAGCCCATCCAGATGGGGCTCTCGCCCGTGCAGACCGCCATGTGCCTGCTCACGCTGATTGTCGCCTCGATCAATCTGCACGATGGCGAAACCAACGCCATTGAGGGCATGACACACTTCGTGCTCTTCCTTGCCTTCCTGATGATCTCGGCACTGGGGCTTTAGAAGCCTATATGCATAAAAACGCCACCCAACAAGGATGGCGTACTGATGTCGTTATCGCCTTCAGCGTGGCTCTTCCTCATCCCGGTGCTTGTGCCGATTCGCGCGCTCCTTCTCGCGTTCGGCCTTCTCATGCTCGCGATCAGTGTGTGCAGTCTGCCGCGCCTGATGATCCTGCGGGTTCGCCGCCGAGCCAGATTGCCCGTGAGTCGCATAAGGCTTGCTGGCTTGACGTTCAGCGCTGCCGTTACCGCCCGCCTGTGCGGGCATCTGGGACTGCGGAGAAGGGGCTTCCCGCACATCATGCCGACCATGCGGCTCGCTCTGATCGCGTGGATCAGAAGCCTCACGCGCATGGTTATCTCGCCGATCAGACTGATCGCGCTGATCACGCATATCCATCTGATCATGAGCTCCATGCGAATCCGGCATCACCTGACCCTGCCTGGAATCCATGCGTTCTGCATGGCGATCGGCAGGCAACACCGGCGCCGTATGCCCTGGCACGAAGGATGGCACCGGCCTGGCAGAAGCGGCAGGAGGCGCCATAGAAGTCTTCACCACCGGCGGCAGCGCCGCAGCGAGATGCGCCTGTGCCGGAATATTTCCGTTAAAGGCACGCCCGCTTGCAGTTGCCGAAGGTGGCGCCACGACATTGACATTGGTGACGTTGGTGACATTCGTCACATTGGTCACATTGGTCACGTTATTAATGTGATTGTTGGTGATGTGCATGCCGACATTTACCACCGGCGGAGCACTCGTCACAACCGCAGGCGGGGTGCCGATTGGCGCCGGCACTATGATCCCTGCACGCGATCCCGGAGGTGGTGGAACGAAGACACCGGCAGGCCCAATGGGGCGAGGCCCGGGAACGACGCCAACAGCCGCAATCGCCACGGAGATATGGATTCCCACCGGAGGGGGCATGAAGCGCACACCCGGTTCAGCCCAGAAGCCATCCACAAAAATGACATCGCCATCACGATGTTCATAATAAGGCTGTACCCACGTATAGCCGGGATGCGGAGGTGCAATCCAGTGACCATGGGCCCACACCCAATCCCCATGCCACACCCAGTAACCCCCAATCCATACAGCATCTTCAAATGGCGGAGGTGGCGGCGTTTCCACCAGTAGAGGAGGAGGCGCCCAGGCCACGGCTATCGGCTCAGGCTGATGCATTGGGGGATCGACATAGACACTGACCACCGCATGAGGTGCCGGAGGTGGCGCCGGGCGCACATACACCACACGCGGAGGTGGCGTTTCCACCACACAACCGGCCAGAGCAAACGACGCCAGCAATATCGCCGAACGTACGAAAGGCAATTTCTGCATTTTATCCTCGTCCAGAAATTTATTGGAAAACAAGACCCGGCATTGCAAGATATTTTCAAGCACTGCAAATCGGCCTCAAGTGCCAACATAATTCCACAGACAGCGCATCCAACTCCTTCACACAACTGACGCAAAGCTGACAACACAAACCGCACTGCAGGCAGTGTGGGCAGCCCCCCTCAAACAGGTCACGCAAACCACTGTTTATACAAAAAAATCAAATATCTTCCAAACAAACTCAGGCATTTGACGAAATGTAAACTTACAAAAATGTAATGTCTGCCAGGCATATCCGTACGCAACGCACTGCGGCCTATCACCATTCTTGTCTGCCCTCCCTGATCCATACCCCACATAAATTCCATTTTCATTTAATTGAATTTTTCAGGCCCCGTAATTCTCTTTACCGGTGAGACACAGCCCTGGCATAGCCACCCTCACCGAGCAACACCGCAGCGCAATCCACACCAGTCTCGCCGCAACGCCTTCATGCGGCCACAGTCAAAAGCACCTGGGAATTTTGGAAGTCAGTTGACTGGCGCATTCCCGAAGTTGCAGAAAAACATCGCAGAAAATGATTTCGGATCGCAAATTTTGCGATACATTGAGCCATCTGTATCTGCGCCACAAAACATGAGGACGCTGCAATCCCGCTATGGTCTGCTCTGGCTCGGCGCCACACTCGGGGTTGCATCGTGGTTCATTGATTCCTGCGCTGACTGGATCTGGTTTGCCAAGAATGAGCGCTTTCTGGAGGTTCTCGTGCCAGATCAGCCCGTCGAGATCTGGATGCGTTCTCTGGTCCTTGTGATCTGTGGCGTGCTTGGCTATCTCGGCCAGCACGCCTACAACCGCCAGCGTTCGCTGATGCAGGCACTGGAACGCAGCAACGAAGCTCTGGCTGCCGCCAAGGAGGCCGCTGAAATCTCCAGCCGCACAAAATCCGCGTTCCTTGCAAACGTTTCGCATGAGCTGCGCACGCCAATGCACGCCGTGCTCTCATTCGCCGAACTGGGACGCGACCGCTACGAACACCTCACGCCGGATAAAACCCATCAATACTTCGCCAGCATTCACGATAGCGGCGCCCGCCTGCTTGCACTCCTCAACGATCTCCTGGATATTTCCAAGATTGAAGCCGGACGCATGGAATTCCGCTTTGAGGAAACCGACATCTGCACGATGATCGACACGGCCTGCGAAGAAAGCAAACTTCTGCTCGCCGAAAAACGCCTGAGCATCATCTGCCCACCAGCGGCCGAAGTCACCCTGCATCTGGATCGCCAACGCTTCGGCCAGGTGCTACGCAACCTGCTCTCAAATGCCATCAAATTCTCGCCCCCCGAGGGGGAAATCCGCTTTGAACTGCAGACCGGCCTGATCCATCGCCAGAACGTCGGGGCACCAACGCATGCAGTACCTGCCCTGGCGCTACGTGTGTCAGACGAAGGCGTCGGCATCACGGAGGGTGAGAGCGAAAAGATCTTTGAAAAGTTCACCCAGGGCAGCGCCACACCGGGAACCGGCGGTACCGGCCTGGGCCTCGCCATCGTGCGCGATATCGTCACTGCCCACGGTGGATTTGTGCGCGCGTATAACCGCAAACCCCGAGGCGCCACCTTTGAAATCCTGCTACCCACCGCTTCAGCTCTCAGCGAAACCCAGGGCTGATCAGAGCAATCCTTCACGCTAAACCCGCCACACCCTGTCGTGGGCTCCACTTCGCATGCGGCTGCCCCCCTGTCGCATCGACTTGTATATTTTTCGAGACGATCGGTTTATTATTCTCCGCATGGCTGCCGACACCCCTGCCCCACGTCGCCGCGGGCGCCCGACGAAGACCCGCGAAGCGCTGCTTGAAACGCGCGAGGCACTGCTGCGCGCCGGGCTGGAGGTGCTCACCGAGAAAGGTTTCTCGGCCAGCGGGCTGGACGAAATCCTCAGGCGCGCCGGGGTGCCCAAGGGCTCGTTCTACCACTACTTCGAGAACAAGGATGCCTTCGGACAGGCGCTCATCACACGCTACGCCGATTACTTCGCATGCAAGCTAGAGCGCCACTTCAGCAACACCACGCGTGCCCCGCTCGCACGCATCCGCGATGCCATTGCCGATCTGCAGGCCGGCATGCTGCGCCACGAATTCCGCCGAGGCTGTCTTGTCGGCAATCTGGGCCAGGAGATGGGCAGCCTGCCCGAACCCTTCCGCGCCCAGCTCAGCGATGTGTTTGCAGACTGGCAGCAGCGCCTTGCACGTTGTCTGCGTGAAGCCCAGGCTGGCGGCGAAATCCCCGAGCACATCGATTGCGACGAAGCCGCCGCCTTCTTCTGGATCGGCTGGGAAGGCGCCGTGCTGCGTGCCAAGCTCGAACGCCGCATGGCCCCGCTGGAACTCTTCGTGCGCTACTTCTTTGCAGGCCTGCACGTCACAGAATGACAATGTATTTACCATTCGCCTGCGCTGGCAGGCAAGCATTTTGAGGAGCATTACATGTTCAAGGGAATTCTGATCAGCAAGGACGAAGCCGGCTATCGCGCTGCCATCGAGGAAATCAACGAAGCCCAGTTGCCCGAGGGCGATGTCACCATCCGCGTGAGCCACTCCACGCTCAACTACAAGGATGGGCTCGCCATCACCGGCAAAGGCCCGGTGGTGCGCCGCTTCCCGATGGTGCCGGGGATAGATCTGGTGGGCGAAGTGGAAGAATCTTCCCACGCCGATTACAAGCCCGGCGACAAAGTGTTGCTCAATGGCTGGGGCGTAGGTGAAACACACTGGGGCGGGTTGGCCCAGAAGGCACGCCTCAAGGGCGACTGGCTCGTCCCCCTGCCCGCCGCTTTCACGCCGCAGCAGGCGATGGCTATAGGCACGGCCGGCTACACCGCCATGCTCTGCGTAATGGCACTGGAACGCCACGGCCTGCGCCCGCAGGATGGCGAAGTGCTCGTCACCGGGGCTGCCGGTGGTGTCGGCGGCGTGGCCGTCGCCCTGCTCGCCAAACTCGGCTTCACGGTGATCGCCACCAGTGGCCGCCCCGAAGAAACCAACTACATCAAAGGGCTCGGCGCAACCGATGTACTGCCGCGTGCCGACTTCACCAGCCCCGGCAAACCGCTCGGCAAGGAACGCTGGGCCGCCGCCATCGACGTGGTGGGCAGTCACACGCTCGCCAACATCTGCGCCACGACGAAGTATCGCGGCATCGTCGCCGCCTGTGGCCTTGCCGGTGGCATGGACCTGCCCGCCAGCGTCGCCCCCTTCATCCTGCGTAACGTCACCCTGCAGGGTATCGATAGCGTAATGTGCCCACGTGCCGAGCGCATCGAAGCCTGGCAACGCCTCGCCCGCGATCTCGACCCAGCGATCCTCACCACCCTCGCCACCGAGATTTCACTGGCAGAAGCCATCCCCTCCGCCGAAAAACTCATGGCCGGGCAACTGCGCGGGCGTGTGATCGTGGATGTGAACCGCTGATACAGATTGGGCGCAACGAACAAACAAGAGAAAGAAAATTCACGCGGAAGGTGCAATTCGCTACGCCACCCTACGGCGTCGGGCACGGCATGCCAATGAAGTAGGGGGACAATGAGCGTAGCGAATTGCACCGAACGAGCAAAATCACAAGCGGATGTGCCCGCGCCCCGAGCGCATCGAAGCATGGCAACGCCTTGCCCGCGATCTCGCCCCAGCCATTCTCACTGAGCTCTCCACAGAAATACCAATAGCATCTTCCATTTCCTGCGCCGAAAAACTCATGACCGGGTGATCGTGGATGTGGACTGCTGATACAGATTGGGCGCAACGAACAAACAAGAGAAAGAAAATTCACGCGGAAGGTGCAATTCGCTCATCGCTCATTGTTCGCTACGCCACCCTACGGAGTCGGGCACGGCATGCCAATGAAGTAGGGTGTCAATGAGCGCAGCGAATTGCACCGAACGAGCAAGGTAAGCGCATTCACGCAGGAAGTGCAATCCGCTGGCGCGCTGCACCACTCTGCGAAACATGTGTCTGCCTGCGCTGGACCGTACAGGAGCCGGATGAACCTTAAAACAAAAGCGTGCACGGCACGACAGCCAGTCATGATTTATCCCGCCCAACCAGACAAGGCACCAAAGACAGCCCCTGCAACAACCAGAACGAAAACCACCAGAACGCTGGCAGACAACATGCCCGCTTTTCGGCAAACCCAAAGTGCGCCGATCAATGACAGGAAGGCGATCAATGCCCCCAACCACACCGGCACCCACGGTAGTGATGCACTTGGGCGCAGCAGCATGGGCGCAAAAACAGCCACCCCCGCCAGCACATAAAGTTTGGATCGCGGGTCTTTTCCAACTGACATCAATCTGCTCATGGCCTTACGCCTCGACTATGGGTTGCAAGGGTTCGAATCGACAGGTGCCTGATACGACTCACAAAAATTTTTCTGAAAAATATTTTGCAACGATAACACCGATACATATACAAACAGGTATGACTTTCTTCACTTACAGACAGAAACCACTTCTGCATAGCGTTGTTCAACCGCAAAAATTTCACCCGATGTAATTCCCACAAAAGAATACTCATCCCTGTACGCAAAATTGCAACCCTTTGCACCAGAGCGTAGCATCGCCGTTTCACTTTTTTCGCGCCCGCCAAAGCATGAGACCGCTTGTGATCACCGCGTTCGCCGCCACACTCTCGCACCTGGCCTGTGCCGCCACATTGACGATGACCCCGGCTGCGCTGCCGGCTGAGGCTGCAGCCGCCATCCCGGTAATCGATGCCCCGGCCAGCCAGAATGCACTGACGAATTACCGCCACACTGGCGATCTGGAAAAGATTCCAGCGAGTCTCGACCGCACCGGCATGGCTGCCCTGCATATGCACGGCAGCGCCGAATTCACGCCACTGGCGTTCGCACAATGGCGCAAGACAATTGCCGGCCCGGTCACCGTGTTCGACCTGCGCCAGGAAGCACACGGCTTCATCAACGGGCAGGCGGTAACGTGGTACGCCGAGCGCGACTGGGGCCAGGCCGGTATGACGCATCACGACGCCATCGTGCATGAAGCCGAGCTGCTCATTGCCCTGCCCGGTGAGAAAGACTTTGTGCTGTGGGACGCAAAGGCAGTGAAATCCGGCGCGGCAGGCACGCCGCAACACATAGCCATCGCAGAAGCGCGCAGCGAAGCCAACGTCGTAGAGGCCAGCCATGCACGCTACGTGCGCCTCACCGTGACCGACCATGTCCGCCCCGATGACGAAGAAGTGGAACGCTTTCTCACCGCCGTGCACGAACTCCCAGCCGATGGCGAAGTACTCTTCCACTGCCGCGCCGGCCAGGGCCGCACCACCACCTTCATGGTGATGTACGACATGCTGCACAATGCAGCCCACGTCTCGATGCAGGACATCATCGCGCGCGAAGCCTCACTGGGCCGCGATTACGATCTCAACAAGCTGCCCGCACCGGAAGACTGGAAGTATCCCTACCAGAACGACCGCGCTGCCTTCATCCGCACCTTCTATGAATACGCTGCCGCCAATCCCGGCGGCAAGCCGCTGGGGTGGCAGGCTTGGCTCGCACAGGAGCATGCGTTGTCGGTTTCCGGCCGATAATCGAATAGTCGAGGGACCGCTTCTTCACAATCCCGCCTCAGACGGTAAGGATTATCCTGTCAGCCGAGGCGGCACACATCTGACAACAGCAAACCATCAAGGTTTTGGTGTAGCATCTGGTTTCACCCAACACGTCCACGACGTGTCCCGATCCCAAATCATGCATCTGGGCATCCACTTCCAGGCTCTGGAAGGCAAGGCCGTTTCGCCGGCCATGCTGGCAGAAATCGGCCGCAATTATTTTCACGCAATCGATACCTTCTGCGGCGCAGCGCAATGGGAACTCACCCTGAGCCTGAAACTGCGCGGGCAGCCGGAATATCCGACAGATCCGCCACACAATATCGCTCCGCTGCTCTGCCGGCTCCCCAAAGCTATCGGCTGCGTCCGCTTCGGGCATTCCGTCACTTTGCCGTTTGAGAGCTTTGAACTCTTGCCGCACGCCTTGCACTTCGCTTCGGAAGGGAACGATGACTACCGGATCACGCTGACTCAAGCCGGCAATCAACCGCCGATAGCTACCGAGCGCATTTCGCGGGCTAGCCTGCTCTCCACGCTCACCACCCTTCGCGACGACTTCCTTGCCGCGATGCGCGAGCATGCCCCGGCACTCGCCACAACAGAGGGCATGCAGCGGTGGCAGACACATGCCTCTCTGCCTGCAGAGATCGCCCTGGCAGACTACCTGCAGTGGCGCGCGCCGCGCTTCGGCACGCAGAACCCGGAGCGGTTGGACAACCCGGTATGGGACTGGAGTATCCGCGCCAACCTTGGTGCCGAAGATAGCGACATAATATTTTTGGGGCTTGAGACCGATGAGAGCGGCCCTGCGTGGTGTTTCGCGCGCATGGGCCAAAGCCGCACCGACCTGCCCGATGGGCGCAGCGTGTGGGTGGCGGGAGAATACGAAGATGATTACCACCCGCAGTTCTGCATCTACAACGACGTGGTGGTACGCGGGCAGGATGGTTCCGTACAGATATTCGGCTATCCTGAAGACGTTTTCCCTCCAACGGATTTCCACACCGCCACGCTGCTCGGCAATGCAATCATCCTGATCGGCAGCGTCGGCCAACACAGCGATACCCCTCCGGAAACCACCCAGGTGCTACGCCTGGAACTGGATAGCTGGCGCATCTCGCGCATCGAGACCACAGGCTTCAGCCCCGGCTGGATCAGCGACCACACGGCAACACTGACCGAAGACGGCCAGGGCATTCTGATTTCAGGCGGGAAAATTCAAATGCCCGACCTACCGGAACGTATCGAAAATCTCGATAACTGGCGGCTCGATACGCGCAGCTGGACGTGGTCACGCCTGAGCCATAAACGTTGGACGCGCCTGATGTTCTACCGTGCGGACAAACGCCTCAATCATCTCTGGAAAGTCCGACAACTCAACAGCACTGTGCCAACATCCAACACGGAGATTAAGCAGCGCCTGATCGACGAACTCGGTTACCTGCCCTCTTCTGAGGCCCTGCAGGTACTCTACCGCCCGAATGTGGCCAATGCGGTTCTGCCGGGTGAAGACGAGTTCTCCTCCACCCACCGGATACGCGTGGGGAACGTCACCGTCCGCTATGTAGAAGAGTGGTTCACCATCCAGCTCATCATCGAAGGCGAACTCTCCGCAGAGGTTATCGACGCGCTCAGGCAGGATCTGATCGGAAAACTCTCGGCGCTGGAGCGCACACGCATCCACAGCAAAACCATTCAACCGCGCTGATCCGCACAATAGCCGCAGCAACACCGTACTCATATCGAACTTTGGAATTGATAGCTGAGGTGGGTGCCTGGTTTTAGCAGTACGCCATGGATGCGGAAGTCGTGAGTCGGGCCAGGACGGTAGAGTGGTCACCGCGGAGCGGTGAGACAGGGGTTACCACGGAGGACCGTGGTAACGATCAGCTTGCGCCCATCCGTGCGGCGGATTGACCGGCGCAATTGCGCTGCGCTGTTCAGCCCTATGCAGGCAGCTCGGCCAATGCTCCTTCAGGGGCTCTCTCCTGACCTCACTAAAACGCATCTGTCCGATATCCCCGGCGGCTTCCAGCATCCCGGCTTCGACCAAAGCCTTGATACGGGCAAGATAGTAAGTGTCTGAAAACTCAGTGGCGCGAAGGCTTTCATCAGACATCGCCAGCCCTATCACCAGGGCGACCTTTCGCCAGTACTGGGATGTATTCGCCACAAGGACTTCATCCACCCGCGCCCGCAGTTCATGATTCTGATCAGTCATTTTGGATTTCTGAGAGAAGCAGGATGCCTGCAACATGTTGTCTGATTTCGCCATTCACTGCGATCATTATCCCCGTACAACCTCTAATATTATTCTGCCGTATCCACGTATATCCTCATCTGCATCCTCGCAACATTCTTCAGCAATACTTGGAGGAAGGCTGTTTTGGTCCACCATAAGCTTCACGGCTGAATACCGGCAGATCGTACAGGGCGTCTGTTCGTAGATCCACACCAGCAGGGGCGCGATTTCTGTTACGGGATTCTCTTTGCAGAGACTCAGAAGCGAGTGGCCCATTGCGTGTAGTGTGTTTTCGTCTGTGCAAGCAGATTGCAGCGCGGCGTGAATCAATGCTGCATCACCTGCGGCATAGTTGAAGACAAATAGCTCAAGAAGCGCAGCATCCTCTTCGGCAAGATGCCGACCACGCAAAGCTTCACGCGCAAAGCAGGCGATGTCGGCGTGCCGGGTCTGCCCCAGTGCAGTCAGTGCGGCATCGCTGAGTTTGCCCGGGGATCTGCGGACACAAGCCCACACCTTTGGTGTGAGCACGGGCAGCGGCGTGCGCCGAAAGACCCAAAGCAGGCGCAGGCAGACTTCGTCACGGGATTCGGTTTCAAGGCATTGCAGCACCGTATGCAGTTCCTCCAGCGTGGCACTGCGGCCGAAGCGCATGTACCTGCCGGGAATCTGATCTTCCGCCCGCCCCGCTGCAGCAAGAATGCCTTCGAGCGTCAGCTCGCGACGCGTACGGGCATGGCGCTCCTGTTGCCTCCGCTCAAGCGGCACTTCTTCCTGTAAGCGGGCACATTCGCGCGCTGCATCGGTAAACACCAGATAGCGCCGGATCGCTTGGTCATCAGCAGCAAGCTGGCGCAGGATGGATTCGCCTTCATCGGCGATCTCAAAGCCATCGAGAAGAGAATCCAGCGTTGGCAAATCTGTTTCTTCGCTGGCAAGGCATTGCCCAAGATATCTGCCCAGTCTCACGATCATGGCAACGCCATCGAGTTCAATCAATGCACGTGCGCCTTCATACCACGCCGCGTCCTCAATCTGCATCACCTGCGGTGAGAAGCGCCTGCGCAGTGCCTGTGCCGCCACCTGATCACCTGCCTGTGCCATCACGCGTGCAAGCCGGATGAGTTGCAAGAGGTCGTGATGATTATCCCGTTCCACTTCAAGGGCCGCACAGATCGCCGCCGCAAAGCGCGGATATTCCGGCGTATCCCGAAACATGCTGTACAGCCAGGGCGCGCGGCTACCCTCGCACTGCGGGTCGTACGCCTGATTCTGCAGACAGGCGGCAAGCACATCGTCGGCCACCCCGGCAAGACCGTGCTGTTGCACGTATTGCATGGCGCTGCCCCGGCCATGGCGCAGGGACTGGGCGAACTGTTCACGGCTGTCTGCTACATGGAGCATCGGATTTCATGTCGAAACGGCAGAGTATGCCAGATGATACACTGGCATACTCCATCAACGCGACACCCTATCAGCTCAGAAAGCCCAGCACGAGCAGCCAAGCGCGCCCCAGAAGCCTCCCTGCTCCTTGTCCGTCACGGCTGCCGAGAATGCTTTACCGTGCGCATGTCCATGTACGCCACAAGAATTCGCGCAGCCACATTGGGCAGCCGCCATCGCGTGCTGGGGCGGCGTGGTGGTCTGGTAGGCCTTGTAGTAGCCACCATGATGCCGTGTGGGGGACCAGTCCGGCATGGCTGGTGGTAAGGGTGGGGCAAGCGTACGGTACTCATCGTCGCCGTAGACGATCTTCCCCCCCACCAGGGTGAGCACGGAGACGAGTTCGCGGATCTCCTCGTCGGCAACGGCCAGATAATCTGCAGAGAGTAGCGCCATATCGGCATACTGCCCGACCTTGATCTGCCCCTTGACGCCTTCTTCGCCGGAAAACCAGGTGTTGGCCTGGGTGTAGAGGCGCAGCGCCGTCTCGCGATCAACGAGGTTGGCAGCGGGATAGAGTGCCAGACCACCAACAGTTTTTCCGGTGGTAAGCCAGTACAGCGCAGTCCACGGATCGTAGCTCGCCACCCGCGTGGCATCCGTTCCGGCGCCCACCTTCACGCCTGCCTCCAGCATGCGCGTCACCGGCGGAGTGCGGGCGGCGGCTGCGGCACCGTAGCGCTGCACGAAGTATTCACCCTGATAGGCCATGCGGTGCTGCACGGCGATGCCTCCCTGCAGCGCGGCGATGCGTGCGAGATTGGCGTCGGATACCGTCTCGGCATGATCGAAGAACCAGTGCAGGCCATCGAAGGGAATGTCGCGGTTGACACGCTCGAACACGTCCAGCGCACGCGTGATGGTTTCGTTGTAGGTAGCATGCAGGCGGAAGGGCCAGCGGTTTTTCACCAGCAGGCGCACCACGGCCTCCAGCTCGCCCTCCATACTGGCAGGCAGTTCGGGTCGCGGCTGGCGAAAATCCTCGAAATCCGCAGCGGAGAACACCAGCATTTCGCCAGCACCATTGTGGCGGTAGAAATCCGAACCATCACCAGGCTTGACGATACCGCCCCAACGTGCGAAATCCTGCAGTTCCTCCTTGGGCTTCTGCGTGAACAGGTTGTAGGCAATGCGCAGGGTGAGCTGACCTTCGCGCTCCAGAGTCTCGATCACGCCGTAATCGTCCGGATAATTCTGGAAACCACCGCCTGCATCGATCACGCTGGTAACACCCAGGCGATTCATTTCGCGCATGAAATGCCGGGTGGAATTGAGCTGATAGTCGAACGGCAGCTTCGGCCCCTTGGCCAGCGCGGAGTACAGCAGCATGGCATTGGGCTCGGCCAGCAGCAGGCCGGTGGGCTCCCCGCGGCTATCACGCATGATCCATCCTCCCGGCGGATTGGGGGTATTGCGGTCATAGCCTACCGCGCGTAGCGCGGCCGCATTGAGCAGGGCACGATCGTACAGATGCAGGATGAACACCGGTGTATCCGGCGCCACGGCGTTCAGTTCCTCAAGCGTGGGGAGACGCTTTTCGGCGAACTGGTGCTCGGTAAATCCCCCCACCACGCGTACCCACTGGGGTGCCGGTGTACGTGCCACCTGATCCCTGAGGCGCTCCATCGCCTCCGCGAGTGTGGGCACGCCATCCCAGCGCAACTCCAGGTTGTAATTGAGACCACCGCGAATGATATGCATGTGCGAATCAATCAGGCCCGGAATCAGACGCCGCCGGTTGCAATCGATACGCTGGGTCAGCGGGCCGGCGTGCGCCATCACCCGCGCATCCTCCCCCACCGCGATCAGGCGACCATCCGCGATCGCTACGGCGCTGGCGGCCGGCTGGTGCGGGTCCAGCGTGGTGATACGGGCATTGAACAGAATCAGATCGGCTGTTGTCGCCATGATTTTTTTCCCTTTCCGTTTGATGCTGCGGGGCTGGCGTCCGCCCAGCCCCGCCTGGATACAGCCGAGTTTAGCGTGCTGGCACAGCGGGCAGGATCGGGCCGTGCGTGTTGCGCTCAGGGGCCTTGTGCACCATGGTGTAAGCGTAGTCCACGCCCATTCCGTAGCCACCGGAATGCTCACGCACGATAGCAATCACTTCATCATAGGTTTCCTTGTGCGCCCAATCGCGCTGCCATTCGAGCATCACCTGCTGCCACGTCATCGGCACCACACCGGCCTGCACCATGCGCTGCATGGCATAGTCATGCGCCTCCTTGGTGGTGCCACCAGATGCGTCTGCAACCATATAGATCTCGTAGCCGCCTCCCTCCATTGCGGAGAACGCAAAACCGTTATTGCAGACTTCCGTCCACAAACCGGCCACGACGACTTTCTTGCGCCCATTCGCAGCCAGCGCATCCCGCACCTTCTGGTCATCCCATGAGTTCATGGAGCTGCGTTCGAGAATGGGGTGGTCGGGGAGAACGGCGAGCAGTTCCGGATAGGTGAAACCGGAGAAACTCTGCGTCTCCACAGTGGTAATGGTGGTGGGCACCTTGAACACCTGCGCTGCCTTGGCGAGTGCGACCACATTATTCTTGAGGGTCTGCCGGTCTATGGACTGGACGCCAAAAGCCATCTGTGGCTGATGATCAATGATGATGAGCTGGCAGTTCTGGGGGGTCAGCAGTTCGGGTTTCAGAAACATGATTTCTCTCCTTGGGAATTAATCTGTTGGATGACATTAAAGTACTACACACACGTCGGCGGACGTTGCTTTTCGGGTTCTTCCCTTGCAGACTCTCCGACTGGAAGAGCCCCAAAAATAGAGGGGGCACACTCTCGCCTGAGCCAGGAGGAACTCACCGGCTCTGGCGAAGCCACCCGCTTGACGAGTGGCACAATCTGTTCCCCCACCAGAATGCCGAGCAGGCCGACCAGGGCAATCACTGGCGGCGCAGGCGAGCGTACATTCAGCAAACCATACACAAGCCCCACCAGCAGGCCAGTTCCCAGCGACAACAAATACATCTTCATGGCATACCTCCTTGGTAGCTGACAAGGTGGGTCACAACCGGACGGTTGTTTCCCTGGTGAAAAGCCAGCACGCGCGCATGCAGGGCATGGTCGTTGGCACTGAAGTGTTCGTGCTGGCGCAGATGATCAAGCCAGGATTCGAGGGCGAACACCTCAAGGTGGCGTCCCGGATCACGTGTATCCTCATACACGGCCCAATTGATGGCCCCACCCCGCATGCGCACGTGGCGCATGGCATGAATGGCTTGCCTGAAGGCAGCCCTGTCGGTCAGCGCAATACGGTATTCGATGGTCACCAGCACGCGCCCACGGGTATGTGCAGGAATCTCCGCCCCGGTCTCGGGCTGATGCAGATGGGGCTGCGCCGGGGAAAGATCCAGCGCCTGTGTACCATGGATCAACAAACGACCTGCCGCCAGCGTAGCCAGCAACAGGGCCAAACCCGCAATCACCAGCGTGCTGCCGATGCCCAGATAACGTGCGAGACTGCCCCAGACGATGCTTCCCAACGTCATGGCGCCAAAAAAGGCAGCCAGATAGACGGCCATCGCCCGCGATTTCACCCAAGTGGCGGAGGCCCTCTGCGCACTCCCGGCCAGCACCGTGATGCTGACGATCCAGGCAACTCCGCCCAGGCCAAGCACGCAGGCGGCAAACAATGGCCGCACAGGCAGCGCAAGCGTCACCAGAACCAGGGCAAACACGATGCCCGCCCGGCCAAGCAATCCATCTGCAGTAAAGCGGCTCCGCAGGCGTGGCAGCAAAAGCGCACCGACGACCGCACCTCCACCCATACAGGCGAGAAGACCGCCGTATCCGCCAGCATCCAGGCCCAGGCGTTCGCGTGCCACCAGCGGCAGCAGGGCCCAGGCCGCACTGGCAAACGGAAAGAAAGCCAGCACGTGCAGGAGCGTGTGCTGCAGCAATGGCGCCGCGCGCACATAGCGCAGCCCTGCCAGCAAAGCACCACCAAAGGATTCAGGTGGCAGACGCCCACCTTGCTGTGCCGGTCTGTGAGCCAGAAGCACGACCAGCATGCCGGTCACCGATGCCGCATTGAGCAGGAACACCACACCGGGCCCCATCGCTGTCAAAGCCAGCCCGCCCAGTGCCGGCCCGATGGCGCGGCTCAGATTCATGCCCAGTGAATTCAACGCGGAGGCATCTGCGGTGGCTTCGCGCCCCACCAGATCCGGGACCATTGACTGCAGCGCCGGGGCAGCCATGGCAGCGCCAAGCCCGAGCAGAAAGTTTGCCACCATCAGAATTGCAGGCGTCACCAGCCCGCGAAGCGCCACAGCGCCCAGCAGCACGGCTACCGCGAGCATCCAGAGCTGGGCAAAAACCAGGTAGCGACGGCGATCCAGAATATCGGCGAGCGCACCTGATGGGAGCAGGAACAGGCACAGTGGCAGGCTGCCGGCGGCCTGCAGCAGGGCAAGCTGAAGGGGATCGCGGCTCAGGCTGGTCATCAGCCAGGCAGCTGCCACATCGTGCATGGTCGTGCCAATGTTGGAAACCACAGTCGCCAGCCAGAGTGCGCGAAAACCGCGCACGCCAAGCACATTCCAGGGGGCTGCGAATACCATGACGCCCTACCCCTGGGTTTTTCCGTGGCGCACTTCCAGCCACGCGTCCAGGGAGATTTTTCCGGGGCCGCACAGTGCAATGCTGATAAAGCAGATCAGCAATAGCCAACCGAATTGGCCTTCAGCAAGCGACCAGCCACGATGCACCACACCCATCGCCACGACCAGCACCGCAAGCACAGGCAGACATGCCATTCGCGTAAACAATCCCAACATCAGGAAAGGAGGGCAAAACACTTCTGCGGCGATTGCCACCAGCAGTGAGAAATGGGGACCAAAACCAAACGGGTCCTCAATCCGCGCCAGCTCTCCGGCAATATCGTGCAGTTTCGGAAGGCCATGTACTGCAAGCAGCAGGGCACTGCTGCTGACCCGCAGAAATAACAGGCCGACAGCCAATCCCGCACCTGCCGGCAGCGACGTGATTCTGGTAGTCCGGCTCAAAGACTGGGGCAAACTCGCTGACATGGGCAACTCCGCAGATCTGGCACCCCACATGGTGGGTAGACAGCTGCAGGATCTCAGGCGTGCGTGTCAGCGCTGCAACAAAGTGGCCCTTCTTGATGTCAATCGACATGTACGTCGCGCGCCCCCACTCCGGGGATCAGGCACCACGCGCAATCGCGGTGGCAAGGCTGCGCGCGAGATCCTGGAACGCCAGCGGCTTCTTGAGAATCTCGTCGGCCACCGGCTCGCCGGACGGCCTCGCTACCACGTCCCCAAGATAACCGGTCATCAGCAGGGTGGGGATATCCGGCCGCAGCATGCGCACCTGCCCGATCAGCGCCGAGCCGGTGAGGCCCGGCATGCGCTCATCGGTCAGCACGGCATCAAAGCCGCCAGGCGCCAGGCGGAAGGCTTCCAAAGCGGCAACACTGGAGGTAAACGACACAGGCTCATAGCCCAGATCCCGCAGGGTTTCCTCCGCCAGACGCAGCAGCGATTCCTCGTCGTCCACAAGTAACACACGCTCACCATGCCCGCCTGCCCAGCGTGCAGCCGCCTCCAGCCCGGGACGGGACGCTTCGCCTGAATGAGGCAGATAGGCCGTGAACATACTGCCCCGCCCGATACGGGTAGCGACATTGATCACACCTCCGACATCGAACACGATCCCGTGCACCAAAGAGAGTCCGAGCCCGGTGCCGACCCCGACTTCCTTGGTGGTAAAGAAGGGGTCAAAGATCCGTTCGAGCACCTCCGGCGCAATGCCAGTGCCCTGATCCTCCACCTGCAGAACCAGATAGGCGCCAGGATTGAGCACGCCTGTAGTGGTGATCAGAGGGGCCCGAACAGTTTCGGGCAGTAACCGTACCTGGATGCGGCCACCACCAGGCATGGCCTGAATTGCATTGGTCACCAGATTCATCACCACCTGATGCACCTGCGTGGGGTCCCCAAGCATCGCAGCAAAACCTGTCTGCAGGGTGGCGGTCAGTTCGATATTTGTGGGCAGAGTTGCCTCAAGCAGGTCTATTGATTCCTGCACCACGGCTTCGACGTGCACAGGAATCCGCTCGCTGTTACTGCCCCGGCTGAAGGTGAGGATTCGGTCAACCAGCGACCGGCCCCGTTCGCCTGCGCTCATGATATTGTCCAGATCCCGGCGCAGGCGGCTGCCACTGGTGGCACTGCGCAGTGCCATTTCGCAGTAACCGAGAATCACCCCGAGGATGTTGTTGAAATCATGCGCAATGCCACCCGCCAGGGTCCCCATGGCTTCGAGTCGGCGGGACTGCTGCTGCATTGCTTCAGCACGCTTCTGCTCGTCGATGTCGCTGATGGAGCCGGCCAGCCGCTGCGCATGACCGGCTTCGTCACGCAGACACAGGCCGCGGATACGCACCCAACGGCTTACACCCTCTGCATCCTGCAGACGCCATTCCCCGATAAATGCCGGCACACTGCCGGCCAGGTAATCTTCGAGCAACAGGGTAAAACGCTTCTCGTCTTCGGGATGGAGACGCAGCACAGATTTCCATTCCGCATAATGTAGCTGTGAAACGCCTGCCGGAACCCGGACGATACATTGCGCCTGCTCAGACATATACACCCGGTCGCTGCGGATATCCCAGTCCCAGATGCCATCCGAGGAGGCAGCCACAGCCAGTTCGAAACGCTCACGTGATTCGCGCAACGCCTCTTCGGCAAGCTTGCGCCCGGTGATGTCGGTCGAAATCCCGCTCATGCGGTGAGGCAGCGCTCCCCGCTCGGCCAGCATCACAGCACGCTCATAAATCCAGCAGATGGAACCGTCGGCACGCTGCAGACGATATTCCACATCATACTGCCCCCCTCCCGGGGTACTGATTCCACGCTGAAAAACCTCGGCCACATGCCTGGCATCCTCAGCATGAATGGAAGCCCTCCAGAGGTCTGGGTCATGATAAAGCGCCTCCACCTGCAACCCCCACAGCTTTTCAAAGCTGGGGCTGCAGTAGAGCACGCGCTCTGGATGCAGATCGGTGATCCAGATCACGTCCGGTGTTGTCTCCGCCATCAGACGGAAACGCTCTTCACTGTCACGCAGGGCTTCATCCATGTGGCGGCGCTCCACCGCCATGGCACTCATATGGGTAAAGTGTTCAAGATTTGAGCGCTGGTAAGCGGTGGGCTCGCCCGCCTCGCGCGACTGCAGCACGAACATGCCGAGGATGCGGTTATCCGACGCAGTGATCGGCGCACACACCACGGACTTGAAGCCATACGGAATGGCCAGCTGGCAATATTCGACCCACCCGGTACTCACGGTGATATCGGGAATGACAATGATTTTCCTGTGCTGAATGGCACTGGCGCACGGGCCTGCGTACAGGCTCATCTTGCCGCCACCGGTATTCTCAATCAGCGTCTGAAGATCATCAATGAATGCACGGGGCAGGCCGGGCGCCACAAATTCTGAAACCGTGGCGCCGTCTTCACCCAGCAGCCACACAGAGGCAGTACAACCCGGCAACATGCCGTCCACCAGCCGGCAGGTAGTGTCCAGCGTTGCACCAAGTGAGGCCGAACGGGCGAGCATTTCCAGCACGGCGCGATCCGCTTCAAGAAGATCTTCGGCACGTTTAAGTTCCTCGATGTCGATGGTCTGCCCATACCACTTGGCAAGCTGTCCCTCCCCATCAAAGAATGGCGTTACACGGAACAGAAACCAGCGATAGCTGCCATCGTGATGACGCATCCGTGCCTTGGCTTCCCCGGCCTGGGCGGTATCGATCAACTCGCGCCAGATTGTCATGAGCGTGGGCAGATCTTCCGGATGGATGCAGACCTGCCATCCCCAGCCGCAGGCGTCCTCCAGTGCCATACCGGTGTACTCCAGCCAGCGCTGGTTGAGGAAATCTATGAAGCCGTTAGGCAAGGCGCTCCAAAGCAGGCCGGGAGCCTGCTCAAGCGTCAGATGGAACTGCTTGGCCTCGCTTCGTGCCTTCTGCAACTCAACAGCGGAGATCACCAGCGGATGCCCCGCATCCACCACCTCTGCCATCCATCCGACATGCTCAACCCGGCCAGCCTCATCGCTGATGGCCTGCACCTCGACGCGCACCACCTTGACCGTATCGTCAGCCATCACGAAGCGCCATTCGTCATCAAACCCGCTACGATCGCGTGTGGCCTCCATCAGGGTAACGTGGATTTCGGCACGGTCGAAAACATGCGCCCGCTGGAAAACATGATTCACGCTGGCCGGAATTTTCGGGGGAATATCCATCAGCTCCCATAGGTCAGCTGAGGCATACACATGCCCCGTCCAGGATTGCCAGCGGAATGCACAAAAACTCTTCATTATCGGGACCATCTGACGCACCAGCCTGTGCCAGCGCGATTAAAAAACAGGGGGCGACGGACCACTCTCAGCGGACAAGCTCAGTTTCAGCAGTAAATACGTAGCCCGATCCACGCTCGGTGCGAATGAACTGGGGTGCTTCCGCATGGGTTTGCAACTTGCGCCGCAGGCGCCCCACCTGCACATCGATGGCCCGGTCGTAGACCTCGTCGTTATGCAGACGAGAGAGTTCCAGCAACTGATCGCGGCTGAGGATACACTGGGGCGCCGCCAGAAAAGCCGTGAGCAGGTTGAATTCGGTATTAGTCAAGGCCACCGTTTCGCCCTCTGGTGTGAGCAGCAGCCGCCTGCGCAGGTTCAGCTCCCAGCCTTCAAAGCGATACGCCCGCAGACGGGCAAGATTGTCAGCCACAGAAGCCTGCGCACGCGAACGCCGCAGCAGGGCGCGCACACGTGCCAGTAATTCGCGCGGCGAGAAAGGCTTGGTGATGTAATCATCCGCGCCCAGTTCAAGCCCCATCACCCTATCGGCCTCGTCGGCCCGCCCGGTAAGCATGATGATGGGCAGATCAAAATCCTCACGCAGGCGTCTGGTGATGCGCATGCCATCATCGCCTGGCAGGCGCAGATCGATGAGGACAAGATCCACCCGCTCACCCGCAATCATGGCTTCGACACCACGCCCGTCGGCAAGCGCCGTCACCTGGATATCGTTGTCTCCGAGATAGTCGCAAATGAGTTGCCGCACCAACGGGTCATCATCAATCGCCAGTACGTGAACGGGGCTGGGCGGCGATTGAAATTTCAGGCGTCCCATACACATCTCCCGGCCAGTACGACGATGGCGCCATGGAAACACAATTGAAGAGGCGGGTAAAGCGCCACAGATGTCATTTGACACACACTCCGGGATTCCAGTCACGGCGTCGACATGCATCCCCCACATGCTGCGGATGCCTGCTGCCTCCAACCCCTAAATACCCATTTTTTTAACATGGAAAGGCAAAGCACGGGCAAGAAACATGACTTCCAGGAGAACATGATGACAGTACTTGATGCAAACATGAAAGACAGAGCTACGGCTGCAAAACCCCTCCATACAGCTTATACCGGTCAGCGCAGCATAGACTTCATCAGCATGCGTGATGGCGCACGCATCCATTACAAGGACTGGGGCAGTGGTACTCCCATTGTATTGAGTCATGGCTGGCCACTGTGCTCGGATAGCTGGGAGGGGCAGATGCTCTTCCTGGCCGCGAACGGGTACCGCGTGATCGCTCACGACCGGCGTGGTCACGGCCGATCAAGTCAGCCCTGGCAGGGCAACGACATGGACACCTATGCCGA
>DBTS01000105.1:11450-12172 GCA_002307175.1 Rhodocyclaceae bacterium UBA1310 | reverse complement strand
GGACACCTATGCCGACGATCTGGCCACTCTGCTGGAAACCCTGGACCTGCGCGAAGCCATGCTCGTGGGCTTTTCAACCGGCGGCGGTGAGGTGGCCCGCTACATCGGGCGCTACGGCACAGATCGAGTCGCGAAGGTAGTGCTGGTCAGTGCCGTTCCCCCGCTGATGCTGAGAACCGCCGACAACCCGGATGGGCTGCCCGCCGAAATTTTTGACGGACTGCGCAGTGCTTCTCTGGCCGACCGCTCTCTGCTCTACCGCACGCTTGCCAGTGGACCTTTCTTTGGCTTCAACCGCCCTGGAGCGAAGATTTCCCAGGGCATGATGGACGCATTCTGGCTGCAGGGCATGCTCGCCAGCCACAAGAGTACCTATGAATGCATCAAGGCTTTTTCAGAATCGGACTTCCACGAGGATCTCAGGCATTTCGACGTTCCCACCCTTATCATCCAGGGCGATGATGATCAGGTGGTGCCGCTGGATATCTCGGGCGCTAAAACGGCCAGACTGGTCCCGGGCGCAAAACTCCTCGTCTATCCCGGAGCCCCGCACGGCCTTGCCGACACGCACCGGGACCGCCTCAATGCTGATTTGCTGGCCTTTGCGCAAACCTGAGCACTGCACGTTCAATCCGGGAGACTGCAGGCACTCACGCAATCTCCCGGTGAACGCCGCAGCTGCGCTCAAAGATGTCAAAACCTGCCGGGACTCCATCAGGAAT
>DBTS01000105.1:3240-11208 GCA_002307175.1 Rhodocyclaceae bacterium UBA1310 | reverse complement strand
AACCTGCCGGGACTCCATCAGGAATATCGTGTGCGGGCATTGCCACAAAACCTGCTCGAAGCACCACGGCGATGCTTGCCCCATTATCAGGGGAGATCGCAGCAATGAGCCGGCGGTATGCCGGCCTCGCCAGTGCTGCATTGACCAACCCGGTCAGCGCGGCACTGGCGATCCCCCTCCCCTGCCAATCGGGCGACAGCCAGTACGACACCCAGTGACCAGCTGACTCCTGCATGGGCACCAGCCCGACCTGGCCAATGCAGGCATCCTGCACCTGCTCCGTGACGGTCCACAGGCGCGTGGTGGACTGCCCGCCCAACAGCCCGGCCAGCCAGCCGCCAAGCCCTCCTTCGCGTGACATACGCGCAAGGGGCAGATGTTGGGGAAAGCGCGGGTCGGTCACGGCAGCCTGCAGGGCAGGCAGATCGTCGGCACAGGCCGGCCGCAGGCGGCAGCAACCGGCATCAACCCACGGCCATCGGGTTTCGGTAACGGGCATTGAATTATCAAAAAATTGGCGTCGTACAGCAAGAAGCATAAATCATTCATGTTTCCGACTGGCAAATCTGTACATTGCGAATAATTCTCATTTACAATGGCGTTGTCAACCTCACCTGTCCCGTAGAAAAGCGCCGTGTCTGTAGCCGAATTTGCCCCCTCCTCTCCACTGGAATCGCTGTACGCCGAGCATCATGGCTGGCTGCGCGGCTGGTTGCGCAAGAAGCTCGGGAATGCCTTTGATGCGGCAGATCTGGCGCACGACACCTATCTGCGCATCCTCAGCACCGGGCGTGTGCCGCAGGCCGAGGAGGCCAGGCAGCATCTCACACAGATTGCCAACGGGCTGGTGATTGACCTCTACCGCCGCCGTCAGATCGAATCGGCCTATCTGGATGCGATTGCGAACCTGCCGGAGCCGCTGGCACCTTCCGAGGAGGAGCGCGCCCTGGTGATCGAGGCGCTGGTGGAGATCGACACGATTCTGCATGCGCTGCCGCCCAAGGCACGCGCGGCGCTGCTGCTGTGCCGGCTCGAAGGGCTGTCGTATCGCGAGATTGCGGAGCAGTTGCAGGTATCCGTCTCCTCCGTGGAAAAGTACATTGCCACTGGCTTGCTGGCTTGCGCGCAGGCTGTGTACGGCCCCTTGCAGTAAGGGTCGACATGCCACCTTCCAAAATACTCTCGGCGGCACCAATCTCCATGGATGTGTTGCAGCAGGCCGCCACGTGGATGGCACGCCTGTGGTCTGGAGACGCCAGTGCGCAGGATCACACGGCCTGCGCGCAGTGGCGCGCGGCACACCCCGACCACGAGCGTGCCTGGCAACAACTGGATGTCTTCCAGCAGAAGCTCAACTGTGTTCCCCGTGAAGTGGCGCGACAGGTGCTGCGTGAGCCGGCCGTGCCAGCCAATCGCAAGCGGCGCGATGCCCTGCGCATGCTAGGTGTAGGCATCGTGGCCTTTGGCGCCTTTGAAATGTTGCGCGAAACGGATGTGTGGCAACGCGCCCGGGCGGCACAGAGCACCGCAATCGGCGAAATCCGCCAGATCGTGCTGCCAGATGGAACACAGGTGACGCTGGCTTCAGGCACAGCACTGGATGTACGTTTCGACTCGCAGGAGCGCGTGCTCGAACTGCGCGCGGGCGAGATCTTTGTCAGCACCGCGCACGATCCAGCGCCCACCCGCCGGCCATTCCGCGTGCGCGACCGGCATGGCATGGTGGAGGCTCTGGGCACACGCTTTGATGTGCGCCTGAATGCAGACAGCTCCCAGGTCAAGGTCTACGAAGGCATGGTGGAGGTGCGCCCGGCGGATGACTTTTCCGCTGCCATGCGCCTTGCTGCCGGCCAGGGCTGCAGTTTTGATGCAGACTCCTGCAGCGCCAGAGTGGCAGTCAGCGAGAGCGGCGAAAGCTGGACACGCGGCGTGCTGCTCGCCGAGAACATGCGCGTGGCAGACTTTGTGACGGAACTCTCGCGCTACCGCCCCGGCCTGCTGCACTGTAGCGCCGACGTGGCCGATTTGCGCGTGAGTGGTGTATTCCCGCTGCGCGACACCGACCGCGCATTGTACAACCTCTCGCTGGTGCTGCCAGTCTCGCTGGTGTACCGCACGCGCTTCTGGGTCAGCGTCGAGGCTGCCGCATAGGCATAGCGCCTTCCGACGCATGGGGTGTTGACCGTCCTCTGCTCCGCGGGATTGATCTGTATGCGCGCTTCGCGTGAAAGGGGCGAAGCTGCATGGCAAAGCGTTGCGAGACGCCTACGGCTTTCCCAACCTACTACAAACAGCCCTTTTGGCATGGCTGGCTCGGGAGTCTGAGCACCCAAAAAATATTTTCAGAAAAGATTGAGGGTTTGGCGATCTCGTACGGAATACAGGGTGAACCCCTCTGAATTCAACGCACGAAAAGGACTGCATCATGGCGCAACGCCCCCCGCATCATCCCTCGCCTTCCCGCCCCACCGACGCCGACCGCGCTTCATTTGTCTCCCGCCGCACCGTGGCCGCCGTGCGTGCCGCACTGATGACCGGGCTGGTGCTGGGTGGCGCCTTCTCCGCCCTGCCCGCTGCACAGGCGCAAACCGCTGCTGCAGCGCCCGAAGCACGCCAGTACAATATCCCTGCCGGCACACTGGAACATGCGCTGAACGCCTTTGCGGCGGCATCCGGCGTTGAGTTCAGTGCTGACGCCAAGCTGCTGCAGGGCAAAACATCCAAGGGCCTTGCCGGCAGCTATACGGTGGATGCCGGCTTTGCCGAACTGCTCGGAGGCCAGAGCCTGACCGCCAGCCGCCAGCCCAACGGCAGTTACACCCTCAACCAGGTGCTTCCCCAACACAGCCAGGCCAACACCACCACCCTGGCAACCGTGAAGGTCAGCTCCTCGGCACCGTTCTCCAATGACCCCATCGAAACCTATGCCGGTGGGCAGGTGGCGCGCGGGGCACGCCTGGGGATTCTGGGTAATGTGGACATGATGGACACGCCCTTCTCGGTGACTGCCTACACTGCGCAGACCATTGTCGACCAGCAGAGCGCCACGGTGAGCGAAGTGCTGCGCAACGACCCCTCTGTGCGCATGACCACCAGCGACGGCCACAACGCAGAGAACATCACGATCCGCGGCTTCGACGTGAATTCCTCGGAGCTTGCCCTCAACGGTGTCTACGGTATGCTGCCCGGCGCGCATGTGCCGACCGAATTTCTCGACCGCGTGGAAGTTTTCCGTGGCCCCGCCGCAATGCTCTCCGGCATCGCGCCGAGCGGCTCGGTGGGTGGCGTGATCAACCTTGTGCCCAAACGTGCCACGGATGAGCCGCTGACCCGCCTGACCACCAGCTATACCTCCGATTCGCTGCTCGGCACCGCTGCGGACGTGAGCCGCCGCTTCGGCGAAGAAAAACGCCTGGGCATCCGCGTCAACAGCTCGCTCAAGTATGGCAACAGCACGCTGGAAGACCAGACCAAGCGCGAGAATTTTCAGTCCATCGGCATGGATTATCGCGGCAACGGCTGGAAGGTGGAGATGGATGCCTATTCGGCTCATCAGAACCAGGCCAACGGCAGCCCGCTGATGGTCAGTTTCAGTTCACTGGGCCACGTCACCGAAGCACCGGACCCCACCAAGAACGCTCTGCGCGGAACCTTTGCCACACAGCACACCGAGGGCGCGATGCTTCGCGGCGAAGCCCAACTGACGGACCACATCAGCGCCTATGCCGGCTTCGGACAGGCCCGCTACACGTACGATGGCTACCTGAACGGAACCCGCGTCATCGTGCTTGACGACAGCGGCAAGGCTTCTGCAGCCACCTACAACCAGGGCGGCTACACCCACGGCACCACAGGCGAAATCGGCCTGCGCGGCAATTTCACGACCGGTATCGTCTCGCACCAGACCGTGCTTAGCGCCAATGCGCAACAGACCACCACGGGCGCTGCCAGTGTCGCCACCAGCGCAAGCTACACCACCAATCTTTATGACCCAATTTCCAACCCCAACCTGGCGGCATCGCATGGCGCAGTAGTGCGCTCGGCTGACAACCGCTACAACTCACTCTCTCTTTCCGACACGCTGGGCTTCTACGGCGATCTTGTGCAACTCACCCTGGGGGCACGCGAACAGAGCGTGCGCCAGCGCATGGCTTCGCCGAAGTACGACAAGGATGCACTCACCCCGTTCCTCGGTGTGGTCGTCAAGCCCTGGGGACCGCATGTCTCACTGTATGCCAACTACATTGAAGGGCTGAGCCCCGGCGTCACCGTCGGCTCGACCTACGCCAACTACGGCGAAACACTGGCACCGTACAAGACCCGGCAGGCTGAAACCGGCGTGAAGTGGGATGCCGGCAAGATCACCAACTCTCTTGCCCTGTTCCGCATCGAAAAGCCATCCACCATTTCCGTTGCCAATACCAGCGGGCTGCCAACCCTGGCAGTCGATGGCGAACAGCGCAACCGTGGCGTGGAATGGAACGTTATGGGCCAGCTCACCCCGCAATGGCGCATCCTCGGCGGCGCCGCCTACACGCAGGGCAAGCAGGTGCGCGCATCCACTGCCAGCAACGATGGCAAGAAAGCTGCCGGCGTGCCGGAATGGACGGTGAACCTGGGCACTGAACTGGATACGCCCTGGCTGCTGCAGGGGCTCTCCTTCAATGCCCGCATGATCTACACCGACGCTCAGTATCTGGACGCTGCCAACACGCTGGAAATCCCCTCCTGGACGCGCTGGGACGCCGGCGTGAAGTATGACACGCGTGTGGCAGGCAAGCCGCTGGTGCTGCGTCTCGCAATGGAAAACCTGATGGACGAGCATTACTGGTCTGGCCGCTTCAACGATGGCTACGCCACAGTAGGGGCTGGCCGCACGCTGAAGCTCTCCGCCACGGTGGACTTCTGATGGCTGCGTGGCTCACCCTGGGAATGTTGCTGGCGGCGGCAGGCTGCGCCAGTTGCCATCTCAGTGTGCGCCACCAGCACTGGCTTACCCGCCCGCTGCCGGCCCGCCCGGCGCGGCTGGCGGGTGCCGTGCTGCTGGCAGCTGCTCTCGTGGCACTGGCGCAGGCTATGCAGGTAGTGGTCGCGGTGTTTGTGTTCGTGACCTGGACGATGCTCGTCTGCGTTGCCTTACCCCATGCGGATGCCCTGCTCGCCCTCTACCGGAAACCGCCGCAATGACCCACGCCACCTCCTCTCCCACTTCCTCACCACGCGCCGAGCCCATCCAGCGTGACTGGCTCGCCAAATCCCTGGCCGGCGTGCTCGCCGGCTTTGCCTTTGCCATGGGCTGCAGCGGGCTGCTGCTCGCGGCACTCGGCAGTTTTCCACCGCCGCTGCGTGCGCAGTTCGCCATGTGGCTGGTGGTACCAGTGTGGCTGGGTGCACTCGCCAGCTGCTTTGCCGCCCGTAGCGGGCTGCGAGCATGGCTGTGGCTGGGCAGTGGCAATCTTGCCGTCTACGCCCTGCTGGCAATTCTGCACCGTCTCTGACCCTGAGCCTCTGCCCCTAAGCCTCTGACCCAAAAATTCCACGTATCATGCGCGCCGATCTCATCCGCCTCTACAAAACCCTGCACACGTGGACCGGCATCATCGCCGGGCTGGCCCTCTTCATTGCCTTCTACGCCGGTGCGTTCACCGTTTTCAAGGAACCCCTGGCGCGCTGGGTGGCCCCGCCGATGACAGCGCTCAGCGTGCCGCTGGCCGACACGCCCGCCCTGATCACCCGCACCCTGGCAGCGCAACCCGCTGCCGCACGCGATTTCCAGATCACGCTGAACCCGGATGCGGCCAACCCGCAGCGCCTCACCTGGCAGGATCACCCCGAGCATGGCGAAGAACACGACAGCCTCGGTGCCCACCACTACGCTGCCACACTCGCCGCCGACGGCAGTGCCGCCATCGAGACAACACAGCCCTCGCAGCTCACCGAGCTCATCGACATCCTCCACCGCGTAGTGGGCCTGCCCTTCGACAACGACATCACACGCGCGGTGATGGGCGTGATCTGCATGCTCTACACACTGGCCCTCGTCTCCGGCGTGATCCTCGTACTGCCCACCCTGGCGCGTGATTTCTTCGCCATGCGCATCAGCGCCAACCTCAAGCGCATGTGGATGGACACCCACAACGTGGTGGGCCTCATCAGCCTGCCCTTTCACATCGTGATGGCTATCACCGCCGTGGTTTTCGCCTATCACGATGGCATTTACGCACTGCAGAACAAGCTCTTCCACAACGGCAATCTTTCCGCCGCCTGGGCCGGAGCCAAACCCCAGCACGCCAGCCCTCGCAAGCCGGCCGACCTGCTGCCGCCCACCGAGCTGCTTGCACGCAGCCATCGCATCGCGCCGGATTTCATCCCCACCTCGCTGCAATACGTCCAGGTGCTCGGCCCACGCCCCACAGTGCGCATCTGGGGGCATGACGACAGCTCGCTCTCGCCGCGTGCAATGGGTGGCTTTGTGGCACTCGATCCCTATTCCGGCAAGGTGCTCAGCGCTGATTTCCTGCCCGGCAGGCAGAATGCCGCCAACACCACACTGGCGAGCTTCTTCGCTCTGCACTTTGGCACCTTCGGTGGCAGCGTGGTGAGCTGGATGTACTTCCTGCTGGCGCTTGCCGGCGCTTGGCTGTTCTATTCGGGCAACCTGCTGTGGATCGAATCGCGCCGCAAGGGCGGGCGCAAAGCTGGCCGTAAATCTGAGCCAGATGAAGCTCAACAGGGTGCGCCAGCCGCCACCCAGCGCCGGGATGTACGCGCCCTCGCGAATGCCACCGTAGGCGTCTGCCTGGGCTGCGTGGCGGGCATCTCGCTCACCATTGTGGCGGGCAGATGGCTGTACGGCCACGTCACCGATCTCAACGCCTGGCACTGGTATGTGTATTACGCCGTTTTCCTCGCGAGCATCGCCTGGGCTTTCTGGCGCAGGGCCGCACGCGCCGCAGTGGAACTGCTGTGGTTCGCCACCGCTGCCACGCTGGCAATTCCGCTCACCTCGCTGGTCTGCATGATCGGCCTGCTCCCCGGCCCCTGGGCCTTGACCGACGCCAGCGGGGTGGACTTTACGGCCTTCGCCGGCGCCCTCGCCCTGGCCTGGATGGCCTACGCCACCACCCAGCGTGTGCGCCACGGCGAGGCCGGGAGCATCTGGTCGGCGCTCCCAGAAAAAGCCGAAGCGGGCACGGAATCGGGCGCCTAAGCCCTAAGAAGCTGTTCATGATCTTACTGCGAAGGCGTGATCGGGCCGAATGCGCTGCTCGAAATCCTCATTTATCAAACATAAACTCCGGTTTCTGCGCTGCTCTTCGGTCCGCTGACGCCTTCTCGCTACAGATCGTGAACAGCTTCTTGGCGATGCTCTGTTCCCTTTCGGGTGGGATGGAAAGGGTGGCTGGAATCAGGTTGGCGGCTCTGGCGTGCAGGAGGGGAGTGCGCGCCGTGTCCGCATCTGAGCCGGCAAAGCTCCGCCCGGATGGCGTGAAGCCGAAGCCTGCCACCCCGCCAACGATGGTGATGGGCAATTTTCCGGCCCGATGGGAATCGGCGAGCTGATTTGCCCGAACGGGAGATATGACGAGGTCGGCCGCAAAGGCAGTCGACAGCAGAACGGACGTGCTTGCCATGAGCAGCATCTTCTCTGTCTCCTCAGGGATTTTATGCTTATGGGGATAGTATAGCCAAGAGCGTGCCGCGCAGCAGGGGTGTATTGGGGGAACTGCCGCTGTAGCTGGTCTGGCGTGTCTGCCTGCCTGGCACATTTGAGCGAAGCGGGGCAGTGGTGTATCATTCGCTTTTCCAGCATTTGTGCTTCCATGACCAAATACGTTTTCGTCACGGGCGGTGTTGTGTCCTCGCTGGGCAAAGGCATCGCAGCGGCTTCTTTGGGCGCCATTCTCGAGTCCCGAGGCATCCGTGTCACCCATCTCAAACTAGACCCCTACATCAACGTCGACCCGG
>DBTS01000105.1:0-2985 GCA_002307175.1 Rhodocyclaceae bacterium UBA1310 | reverse complement strand
ACGTCGACCCGGGCACCATGAGCCCCTTCCAGCATGGCGAAGTATTCGTCACGGAAGACGGGGCCGAAACCGATCTCGATCTTGGCCACTATGAGCGCTTTACCAGCGCCAAGATGACCAAGCGCAACAACTTCACCACCGGCCAGATCTACGACAGCGTGATTCGCAAGGAACGTCGCGGCGAATATCTGGGCAAGACGGTGCAGGTGATTCCGCACATTACTGACGAGATCAAGCTCTCGATCAAGCGCGGCGCTGAAGGTGCCGATGTGGCGATCATCGAGGTTGGCGGTACGGTGGGCGATATCGAATCGCTGCCCTTCCTGGAAGCCATCCGTCAGATGGGGATCGAAGAAGGCCGCAACAACACCTGTTACATGCATCTGACGCTGCTGCCCTATATTGCAACGGCAGGTGAGCTCAAGACCAAGCCGACGCAGCATTCTGTGAAGGAACTGCGCGAGATCGGCATTCAGCCTGATGTGCTGCTGTGCCGCGCCGATCGTTCGATTCCGGTGGAAGAGCGCCGCAAGATTGCGCTGTTCTGCAATGTGATGCCGGAAGCAGTGATCGAGGTGATGGATGCCGATTCGATCTACAAGATTCCAGGCATGCTGCATGAGCAGATGCTCGATGAGATTGTTTGTCACAAGCTGGCGATCCTGGCCCATGCGGCAGACCTGTCAGTGTGGGAAACGCTGATTCACCGTCTGGAAAATCCGAAACACAAGGCCGATATCGCGTTTGTCGGCAAGTACGTGGATCTGACCGAGTCGTACAAATCGCTGATCGAAGCTCTGAAGCATGCTGGCCTGCATACGGAATGCCAGGTGAACCTGCACTATCTTGATTCTGAAGAGATCGAGAAGAGTGGTTGTGCGGCGCTCAAGGGTATGGATGGCATTCTGGTGCCCGGCGGCTTCGGTGTGCGTGGTACGGAAGGCAAGATGAAGGCCATCCGCTTTGCACGCGAAAACAAGATCCCGTATCTGGGTATCTGCCTGGGAATGCAGTTGGCCACCATCGAGTTCGCACGCAATGTGGCGGGTCTGGAAGGTGCCAACAGTACCGAATTCGAGCCGGATGGCCCGCATCCTGTCGTGGCGCTGATTACCGAGTGGCATGACCGTGAAGGGCGCGTTGAACGCCGCACGGAAGACTCCAATCTGGGCGGCACCATGCGCCTGGGCGCACAGCGCTGCCCGATCAAGGAAGGCACGCTGGCGGCAAGTATCTACGGCAAGACCGTGAATGAGCGCCACCGACACCGTTATGAAGTGAACAATGCCTATGTCCCACGCTTGGAAAAGCAGGGCATGATCATCAGCGCACGTACGCCGACCGAAAATCTGCCTGAAATGATGGAATTGCCGCAGACCGGCGAGAATGCGCACCCCTGGTTTGTTGGCGTTCAGTTCCACCCAGAGTTTACTTCCAATCCGCGCACGGGCCATCCGCTGTTCATTTCGTATGTGAAGGCGGCAATCGATCAGCGTGAGGGCAAGCAGAAATGAAATTGTGCGGATTCGATGTTGGTATCGACAAGCCGTTCTTCCTGATTGCCGGGCCTTGCGCGATTGAATCGCGCGAGCTGGCACTGGATACTGCTGCAGCACTGAAGGAAATCACGGCTGAACTGGGGATTCCCTTCATCTACAAGTCCAGCTTCGACAAGGCCAATCGCAGTTCGGGCAAGAGTTTCCGGGGTCCGGGCATGGAAGAGGGGCTGGCGATTCTGGCTGAGGTTCGCGAGAAGATCGGTGTGCCTGTGCTGACGGATGTCCATGAGGTAGATCAGATTGCGCCGGTGGCGGCGGTGGTTGATGTGCTGCAGACGCCAGCTTTCCTGTGTCGCCAGACGGATTTCATTCATGCTGTGGCCTGCTGTGGCAAGC
Organism: Rhodocyclaceae bacterium UBA1310; assembly: GCA_002307175.1. GTDB lineage: Bacteria > Pseudomonadota > Gammaproteobacteria > Burkholderiales > Rhodocyclaceae > Uliginosibacterium. The sequence goes on along the minus strand of DBTS01000105.1, from coordinate 1,090 downwards.
CGGTGAATATCAAGAAGGGGCAGTTCCTGGCCCCGGGCGACATGAAGAATGTGGTGGCCAAGGCCCGCGAAGCGAATGGCGGCGCAGACAACATCATGGTCTGTGAGCGCGGTGCCTCCTTTGGTTACAACAATCTGGTGTCGGATATGCGTGGTCTGGCGATCATGCGCGAAACCGGTTGTCCGGTGGTTTTTGATGCCACGCACTCGGTGCAGTTGCCAGGCGGGCAGGGTGACAAGAGCGGTGGTCAGCGTGAGCACGTGCCTGTGCTGGCGCGCGCCGCGATTGCCGCAGGGGTGGCCGGGCTCTTCATGGAGACCCACCCGAACCCTGAGTGCGCAATGTCGGACGGGCCAAATTCCTGGCCGCTCGACAAGATGAAATCTCTGCTGGCTACGCTGGTGGCGATCGACAAGGTCGTCAAGCAAGGCGGGTTTGCAGAAATGGGGCTGTGAAATGATCAGTCACGTAGTGCTGTTCAAGTTTTTGCCTGGTGTTTCCATTGAAGGCGATGACGTCAAGGCATTCCATGCAGCGATGCTGGATCTGCCCGGCAAGATCGACCTGATCCGCGGCTGGCGCTGCGGTTTCAATGAGACGCCGGATGCCGAGGCTGCAGATTACGTGCTGGTTGCGGAGTTCGAAAGTCAGGTGGATCTGTATGCCTATTTCGAGCATCCGGCCCATGTTGGGGTATTAAAGCGTCTGGAAGGTTTGGCTACGCTGGTTTTTGGCGACATATCCGGTTGATTTGACGCAATGTCTGTGTCCGGTCAACCTGATTTCTCCAGGCTTGCGTAAAATCATGCAGCTTTTCTGAGCAGGTCGGTGCCCCCCGCACTGATTTGCGAACCCGGCTGATACCGGGCGGGGTAAGCTGTATTTTTAGCCAACTCATTGAATGAATTGATTAAAAGGGAAAAAACATGAGTGCAATTGTTGACGTTATCGCCCGCGAGATCCTCGATTCCCGTGGCAACCCCACCGTCGAATGCGACGTGTTGCTTGAATCGGGCGTGATGGGTCGGGCCGCGGTGCCGTCCGGCGCTTCGACGGGTTCGCGCGAAGCGATCGAACTGCGCGACGGCGA
>DBTS01000126.1 GCA_002307175.1 Rhodocyclaceae bacterium UBA1310 | reverse complement strand
AATTAATTAGGAAACACCCTCTTAGAAAACGCATGCTGCAGGTGCGTTGCGCATGTTCTTATTGGCAGCTACAGCGACCGTACAGGCGTGTGATGTAGGAGCCAGTCGTTGCCCCCCGCAGAGACCTCTTTGTGACATGCTTGGTTTTTGGGGTTAGATACCCCAGCAGTAGGATTGCGCCGAGCAATCGGTGAATGACTGGCACAGAGATGTACCGGGAACCGAGTCGAGCACCGATGAATCCTCCCGATACAGCAGCCAGGGCATACAGCACCCAGTGCATTGGCAAGCGCTGGCCTGCAAAAAAAAGGCCAAGCAAGGCAACGATAGAATTCAAGAAAATGAATGCACCAGATATCCCCGCTATTGTCCGTGCGTCGTACCAGCGGCAATAAATCAGCATAGGGGCAAGCAGGATGCCACCTCCCATCCCGGTTAAACCTGACAACAAACCGATCACGCTGCCCGTCAGGAGCGCCAAGGGGATGCTTGGCGGTGTGCTACCTTGTTCAGGCTGAGGGTGACGCAGCAATAGGGGTAGGCTGGCTATAAGCAGAAGTGAGCCTAACACTCCATTGAAGATATTGGATGCCAGGGTTACATATCCGCCGATAAATGCTAATGGCACGGATGTTATGGCAAATGGCCAAAGCTTCTTCCAGGAAAGAAAGCCAGCGCGCCGGAACTGCCACATAACAACGAGCGATACCAGAACATTCAGTATCAAGGCTGTCGGTTTGATGACCGTGGCGGCAAGGCCAAACAAAGCCATGACGGCAATGAAGCCCGATGCGCCTGCTTGACCTACGCTTGCATAGATCGTCGAGATAATGAATATTGCCAAAAGTATCGGCAAAACTTGTGCTATGGTCATATCGCGAGACCCATTCCGTCAAGGCGGTGCAGCGCAAATATGCTGAATGCAGGTTGGTGTTCCATAAATCAGGATATTAACCTGGAAGTGATTGCACGATATAAGATGACTGCTTATATCGATATATGTTGGATCTGTTTTCTCTCGAAGCGGTTTCCCTTGAGCGCACGCACGCCTTAGGCCTGCTAAGCATCGAAGTGCGTGACAGCTTTCCGCTTCTATCCGGGCGGGCGCTATATTTCTGGAAATTCAAAATGTGGGCGGTGCCTTTGGTTTGTCACACCTTAAGCTATGGGCGCTCTCTTTATTTATACTCTATTGGCATGTAAATGAGCGCGATAAAATATTACTTTTCGCGTGGGTTTCTATTACGCCGAGAAATTCACTTATGAAGTGCATTTATATTAATGTGTGAATTTGCGCAAATGCAATCGGCGTTTTATATTTCATCACTCCCCAATGCCCTGGCCAGTTCGCCTTGCGCGAATTCAATTGCGTCGATCAGCTGCATGGCTTCCCGGGTGTCGTACCCTGGTTGGCGGAGTAGCGTATTGAGCCGTGTGGCGGCTTCGAACAGCTCGGTGAGGCCGAGGCTGCCTGTTGCGCCCTTGAGCATATGGGCCGTTTTCTCTGCTGCGGATCTGTTGTTTGTGGCCAGAGCTCTGCGGAGGCTTGCCACGGCTTCGGCGTTTGTTTTGCTTTGCCGGCGCAGGAGTTCGATGTATTTGTCCGTGCGGTTGGCGATCATGCGCAGCCCGCGGTTGAGGTCGATGCCGTGGGTTTCGGCGAGGCGATTGAGGATGATGTCTTCGGTTTTGGGAACGGACGCGGGGTTGGCATTGAGGGGGGAGGATTCTGCACCGGCTTTACGGCCGGGCAGCCATTTTTGCAGGATGGCGTAGAGCGCGTCGGGTTCCACAGGCTTGGTGATAAAATCGTTCATACCGGCGGCGAGGCAGGCGTTGCGGTCTTCATTGAAGGCGTTGGCCGTCATGGCAAGGATGGGCAGGGTTTGCCAGCCGGGCAGGGTGCGGATGATGCGGCTGGCTTCAAGCCCGCCCATTTCGGGCATCTGCATATCCATCAGGATGATGTCGTAGGTGCCTGATTTGGCTTTATCGATGGCGATGCGGCCATTCTCGGCAACATCAACCGAGAGGCTTACGCCGTGCAGCAGCTCTTGCGCCACTTCCACATTGATGGGGTTGTCTTCGGCCAGCAGCACGCGTATGCCGGCGAAGCGGGATCGTAGTTCCTGTTCGGAATATGTTGCCGATGTGTCTGCCAGCGGCATACTTCCACGACCGCGCCGCAGCCACGCGGTGAACCAGAATTTACTGCCCTTGCCGGGGATGCTTTCACAGCCGGCCTTGCCGCCCATCATTTCGGCGAGGCGGCGGGTGATCGAGAGCCCGAGGCCGGTGCCCCCGTATTTGCGTGTGGTGCTGCTGTCAGCCTGCTCGAATTCCTGGAACAGTCTGGGCAGGATTTCCGGGTCGATGCCGATGCCGGTGTCTTCAACTGAAAATTGCACTTTGAGATCGTCCCCGCGTTCTTCGAGGAGGGTGGCGCGTATGGTGAGGCCGCCTTTTTCGGTGAACTTGATGGCGTTACTGACATAGTTGAGGATAGCCTGCCGGATACGCACCAGATCGCCGCGTAACCAGAGGGGGACGTGCCCGGTGTCGATGGTGATCGTGAGCCCTTTGGCGCGAGCGGACTCTCCGATCATCGAGGCGATGTGATCAAGGATCTGCGCGAGGGCAAAGTCATTTTCTTCCAGCGAGAGTTTGCCCGATTCGATCTTGGAGAGATCGAGGATGTCGTTGATGATCGAGACCAGATGCTTGCCTGAAGCGTCGATTTTGACAAGGCGGTCGGCCTGCTGACGTGTCGGGTTGTCTCTGAGCAGCAGATGTGTGAGGCCCGTGATGGCGTTCATCGGGGTGCGGATTTCATGACTCATGTTGGCGAGAAAATCGCTCTTGGCCTGGTTGGCAACTTCGGCTTTGTGCCGGGAGATTTCGAGTTCAAAAGTTTTCTGCTCGACCAGTTCCTGAAGATGCTCGCGGTGGCGTTGCAATTCCTCTGCCTGGTGCTTGCGCTCAGTGATGTCCTCGGCGATGGCGAGCAGGCCGTAAATTCTGCCTTCCACATCACGCAGGGGTACCTTGGTGGTATGCACGTAGCGTTCTTCGCTCTTGTTTCTCCAGTATTCGTCGAAGCTTTCTATCATGCCGTTGGTGATGATGCGGTAATCATCAGCGCGGTACTTTTCGGCCAGATCCGACGGGTAAAGATCGAAATCTGTTTTGCCGGCAATTTCATCGACACGGATGCCGACTGCACTGGCATAGGTGACATTGCAGGTGACATACACCAGTTCAGTGTTCTTGTGCAGGACGAAGAGCGGGATGTTGTCGAGCAGGCTGCGATAGAGCTTGGCGCTTTCGCGTAGCGCGATTGCTGCCTGTCTGTTTTGCGTGATGTCGCGGGCAACCTTTGAGGCGCCGACGATCTTGCCATCCGGGCCGTGGATGGGCGAGATGGTGACGGATACGTCAATCACTTCGCCATTCTTGCGCACGCGGCGGGTTTCGAAGTGACTGATCACTTCGTTGCGGGCAATCCGTTCGAGGATTTGCACCTCTTCGTCGGCCAGATCGGGGGGGAACAGTCTGGTCATTGGCTGGCCGATCATTTCGCTGGCGCTATACCCGAAAATGGTTTCTGCGCCGGGGTTCCAGCTGGTGACGACGCCGTTGAGCGTTTTGCTGATGATGGCATCGCTGGAACTTGCCACGATAGAGGCGAGGCGGGCGTTCTGCAGGGCAGAGATCTGGGCAGATTCCGCTATCTGGCGACGTGCGGTGATGTCTTGTACGATGGCGATCAGACGCACTACGTGGCCTTCGGTATCGGGGTCCAGGTAGCCACGGGCATAGATCCAGCGCGTTTGCCCATCACTTGGCCGCACGATGCGGAATTCCTTTTCGAAGACCTGTCCGGCACCGACCACGTCTTCCCTGAAATATTGGGTGACCATGTCGCGGTCGTTATCGTGAATCAGGGTGCGCAAGCCGGGCAGATCGTGGCAGTAGTCTTTCCCAATGCCAAAGATCTGGTCGAATTCGGGGGTGCTTGTCCAGAGTCCGCTTTCCACGGCGAGCTCACAGCTGCCCAGCCCGCCCACATGCTGTACCTGTTGCAGGCTTGCCAAGGTTCGGTGCAGGCTGTGGTTCTGACGATCAAGGTGGCGGGCACCCCAGTGCAGCAAAGCGATGCTACCCATTGAAAACAGGGTCAGCAAAATGGCGGTTTCACGCCAGGAAGTACCGAAGTCCGCAGTGGCGCGGCCCACTGTCATCCAGAAAGGTGAATGGCTGAACTTCGCGTAAGCATAGACGCGTTCGATGCCATCGATGGGGGCCACGGTTTTGAAGGTGTCCTGCTCGCGCTCAGGGAAGGCCTTGAGCATTTCGCGAAAGCTGGCGGAAACATTTCGGTTGCCGATTTCCTGCCCGGGGCCGGATAAAGTGGGGTGGCGTACCACCTGAGCAAGGTTGGCCGTGCGCAGGTTCATCACACCGGTTTTGCCGACATCAACTTTGGCAAAGGACCTGCCGATGGTCTGTACCGGGAGCACCGCAAAAATCACGCCCTGAAAGTGGCCGTTCCTGTCTTCCATGCGGCGCGCCAGTATCAGCGCCCATTCCTCATTCAGTTTGGCCTGCAGCGGGCCTTCGTACTGGAGGGCGGCCTCGCCGGCTTTGGCGCGCTTGAAGTAGTCTCGCCCGGAGACATTGATGAGCTGATGCGGCGACCCCTGGAAACTGGTGTTGAACACCACCTCACCGCTCTGATCGGAAATGCCGATGCGGGCCAGCAGTGGATAGTAGGGCAACTCCAGGAGCACTTCTTCGCTAAGGCTATCAACTGCTCCCTGGCCTTTTGACCGGGTATTCTGATAGCGCTCAGCCACGGAAACAAGCAGGGCGTCAGCCTGATCGAAAGAACCTTCAATCTGGTTGGCGAGTACTCGCGCAGTGTTGAGCACCGAGGCTTCGGCCAGATCATAGCTCTCATGCCATTGCCGCCAGACGATGAATGCGGATAGTGCCAGAATTGCCAGTGAGACGAGCCAGGCGATAGCCTTGAGCGTCAGCAAAGGTTTCTGGAGCGCCACTGGCTGTGCCGGCAGAACGTATGCCGGATTGCCTTCCGCGAGGCCGATCGGGGCGTTGTGGCGTACTTCCTTGGTTGGCATCGCTTGACTGCTCCGCCTGGATAAAGTGTCCGAATGGTTTGAGCCTGCAGATCAAAGGGAGGGTCTATCTGGAGAATATTAGTATCGATTGCCTGCCCACTGGAATTCCCCGGCCCTCTGGTACAAGGACTTTATAGGTCGATGGGCCAAATTTGGGGAATAAGGGAGGGTGTTACAACCAGATAGCTGGTCTACGCCACGCTGCAGTCCAGCCAGGGACATGGTCCCCTGGCATCGGGCGCGCAACACCATAACCCTGCGCAATATCGCAGCCACAGGCAATTAGCGGCAAGCCATGCTCGGGTGTTTCTACGCCTTCCGCCACGACTTGGCGGCCGATACTGTGAGACATCCCCACAATGCTTTGCACAAGAGCCAGATCTGCCGGGGAATTGAGGATGCTACGCGTGAAGGATTGATCGACCTTGATGATGCTTACCGGGAGTCTGCTGAAATAGCTGAGTGAGGAATAGCCCGTCCCGAAATCATCAAGCGAGAAATCTACGCCCAGCGTAGAGCATTCCTTTATGCGTCGTGAAACCTCTGTGAGATCCTTGAGCAGGCTCGTTTCAACTACCTCAAGATTCAGGGTTCCGGGCGGCACTGCGGGGAACTCCTGGAGGATTTTTGCCAGTTGTTTGGAGAAGTCGGCTTGCTGCAGATGGTGCGGGAACACGTTAACGCCAACCTTCAAGGAGATACCGGCATTGCGCCAGAGTTGATTCTGGCCAAGTGCTTCCCGGAGTATCCATTCGCCAAGTGGCACACACAGGTCAGTATTTTCGATAACGGGCAGAAAGCGCGAGGGTGGCAACAGGCCTTCTTCCGGATGCATCCAGCGGATAAGCGCTTCGACACCTTCAACGTTATCGGAGTGCAGATCCACCTTGGGCTGGTAGTAGAGCACGAATTCACGTTTCTCCAGCGCCTGTACGAGGCGTTCATACTGGACATGGGCTTCGAACTGGCGCCGATCAGTTTCGTGGTCAAACCAGTGGATGCCGTTCTTGCCTGCATGCTTGGCTTCGTGCATCGCCTGGTCAGCGTGGCGCAGCATGGTGTCGGCGTCTGCCGCTTCGTCACCGGGGAATGTTGTGACACCCATGCTGGCAGTGACCGATATTGTTGTGTCGGTCAGCGCAAAAGGCTCTGCAAGTGCATTACGGATGCGCTCAAGTGCTGTATTGATCTGGAGAGGCTGCTCCATGCCGCTGAGCAGGAGAACGAATTCGTCGCCGCCGATGCGCGCCACCGTATCTTCTTCACGCAGGCTGCTGATGATACGCTGGGCTACTTCGCAGAGAAGCTGATTGCCAACCGAATGGCCCCAGGTGTCATTGACCTGTTTGAATCTATCCAGATCGAGTGAGCAAACCACCAGGGTGCCACGATGCCGCCGGATGCGCAGCATGGCCTGCTGCAGGCGTTCTGTGAGCAACACACGGTTTGGAAGGCCTGTGAGGTCATCGTAGTAGGCGAGGTGGTCGACGCGCTGCTGGCTTTCACGTAGCGAGGTAATATCCTTGATGGCACCAAACATGCGGCCTGGGGTTTGATGGGGAAGGTATTCAAACTGACCATTCACTTGTAACCAGCGGATTTTTCCATCGGCAGGTCTGATTATTCTATATTCATATTTAAAATAGGCTGAGCGTGATTCGAAGTCGCGGGTGACGGCGGCTCGAAGAAAATCTATGTCATCTGGGTGAACAAGTTTGACCCAGCTTTGCCGTGTGTGTGGATAGTCTGAATCAATGCCGAATATGAATTCCTGTTCAGGAGAGGGCGTCCAAATGTCTGTGACGTAATCTAATTCAAACAGGGCGACTTCCCGAACTTGCAGCAGGGTACGCAACCGGGTGTTGTTGGTCTCCATGTCAGCCGCGTAGCGGACCTGTTTGCGCCAGAGTAGAAACAAAATGCTGCAGAGGATCAGGCAGATAAGCAACAGCGTCACAAATACCCCGATCCGCATCAGTACGATCTCATTCCAGGTCTTCATGTAATAGCTGTCTGCCAGGCCAGCTTTGACAATCAGCGGTGTTTGCTTGACGTGCTGAAAGGCATACAGGCGTGGTATGCCATCCACCGCCGAGTCGGCTTGATAGGTGCCGCTATCGATTCCCTGCGCCTGCAGGCGAGCGTATTCGCCTGACACGGCCTGCTGCTGGCCGACATCGAGGTGTTTGAGGGTATCTGCTTCAGCACGCAGGGCAACAAGCACATTCTGTGTGGTGGTAATGCTGAGCAAGGATTTTTCAGGAAGCTTGAGACCCTTGAGAAAGCCTTGAAAATAGTCCAAGGGGACTGGCGCCAGGACTATTCCTGCGAAAGAGCCATCCGGTTTGTGATAACTGTATGCCGAAAGGATTACTAGTTCGGATGGCTCTCTGCCACAAACGAAGTTAGTCAGTTGTGTGGCACTTTGCTGGCCCTGCCTGAGGAGTTGGAAGTAGGACGTGTCCGCAAGATTTGCAGAGGGCAAGGAATCTGGACCCTCCTTGAAAATCACGTTTCCCGCAGCATCGGTGATTTCCAGTGGGCGCGTGTCAATGTGAAAGGGACGCTGCTCAGCCAGAAGATTGGCGATGGAGACGGGCTCAATCGCGTTTTGTTCGCGAAGCTGTTTCTCCAAAGCAAAGACGGTACTTTGCAATGAGATGTCGAGTTTTTCAGAGCTGTACTGGATGGATTGGCTGATGGCCTGCACCAGATTTTGTGCATTCAGGGCCGCCTGATTCACCGCGTCACTTCTTTGACGGACCGAGGCATAGAGAAACGCGTACCCGACGATGAAGTTGCAAAGCACCACGCCGCCAATAAGCCAGTAGAAAAAGCGCTTGCTCGGCGGTAAGGAAGAGGCTGTCGGGTTTTCAGAGCGCACGATTTCGAGTAAGCAATTGCGTATCGGTATTGATGTTATATATTGTTATTGCTTTTTGCAATAATAGATTGTAACTAAGGATGTTAGTACGCTCATTTGCATAGGCCGGTTCTTTTTTTATAAAAATCGGTTAAGTGTTTTTGGATAGTATTGTATATATACAAAATGTATAGTCTGTTCTGCGTTCGTATGGGGTGTGTGCTTGGTGTGGCGGGCAATGCAGCCATCGCCAGGGGCTGTTTGATCTCTATTGGCGCCGCGTGGTGCATAGGGCGGTGTGACTCATGAGTTGAATAACCTCATGTACCACATTGTTATTGCCGGTTTTATCAGGCTTGGCACGGCGTGCTGAAAATTGCATAGTTGTGACTAAGCAATTACCGCCGCCAAAAAACCATTAAGTTAGGGTTTCTATTATCGAGGCTGGCACAGCTTGCTTCATCTGAATACCCCAAGGGACAAGCAGATCACTGCGAATGTGGTTTTTAGGTTCTTGGTTACCCGCCGGTTTTGCACCGGCTGACAATCTGGGAAAGCATGCGAGCAACCCACACAAAAGTCTGAAGGACTGATCTGGTTTGTCCGACTTCAGTGTGGATTTCAGGCGGGAGGATACGGTTTTTCCTGTGAGTTACCACGACTCAGATGAATCACCTTTGTGGATGCCGTACGGGCCATTTTGTGATGTTTTGGCGATGAATGTGTGTCGCTACAGGAGGGCGTGAGCGCGATATGGTTTTCCACATCAGTTACTATGCAGAGACAAACTGAAGCGTAAGAATTGCCCACACACGAAAGTCAGAAGGGCCAAAGATAAAACTCTTTGTCATGAAAAAGGGGCGGGCCGCAGCCCCTGTTTCGTGATAACCCCCTGTTATAGCTTGCCTGCGCCGGCCTTGCTGCGCACTTCCTCAAGCACTTCGCTGGCCGGCAGCACTTTGTTGTTGCCGTAGAGCGTTGGCGTCCAGGTGCTGGTGGCGTTCAGCGGTTTGCCGTTGGCCTTGGTGATGTCCAGTGGCTGGCCGTTAACGAGTGAGCCTTTGTCGAAGAAGTTGTCTCCGCCAGCGCTGGCAACAGCAATTTCATTGCCGCCATGGGCAATCAGGAACACATTGGCCTCGGAGTAGAGTCCCGATTCCTTGCCGGCGCCAAGCACGGAGCGCATGATGTGGGCCGGCCCCCGGTATTGCAGCACGGCAAGATGGTTCTGATACGGCGTGCGCGTGGGGATATCCGCACCCGAGGCATCGCCGATATACACATTGTTGTAGACGTGCACCATGCCGAAGCGTGCGCGGGGCATGCGCTGGCCGATCTCTTCGTAGAGGTTGTGGTGGAAGCTCACCCGCAGGTGGCCGGAGTCAAATTTCGCATTGTCCGAGTTGCCGATGAGATTGGTCTTGTCGTGATCGCGGAACACGTTGTAGGAGAGCGTGACGAGATCGGCGGCATTGGTGATGTCCACCGTGCCGTCGTGATGCTGCAGCTTCTGCGTGATATCGTTGTGCGGGAAGGGGAATACCGGCGGAAATAGCGTATCCGGGCGCTCACCATCCGTGAAGGTGCAGTGGTCTATCCAAACGCGCCTGCCGCCGTTGATCGAGATGTTGTCGTACTCCGAATTCCAGCGCCCGCCAGGGCATTGCTGTGGGCCGGTGGCAGCATCCACATAAGTCGTCTGGCAGCCAGGATAATCTGCGCTGAGCTTGAAATTGTCATTCGGGTCCCAGGCCGGGAAATAGTCGAAAGCATCTTCGAAAGTGATGTTGCGGATGATCACGTTCTCCGCTTCAGCGCCAATCCACACATTGCCCCGAATCAGTTTGGCGTCGGTGCCCACGCCGATCAGCGTGGTGTTGGAGGGCAGCTTCAGTGTCACCTGCTGGCGCTGGCGATGTACAGAAGCCTTGCGCGCATCTTCCAGCGGCCCGCTGAGCTTGAATGGCCGGTCTTTCTCATCAAGCCGGGTATTCCACACAGCAGGCGCGTAGGTCTTCATATAGGCCGCAAAATCGTATCCCGGCGCCGCATAATCCTGCTCCATCAATTCGCGACCTGTGTCGTCTGTTGAAAGATTGATCGTGCCCTGGATGCGGATGATCTTCGGCGCCGTGCCTGCCTTGGCTACGGCATCGAAGAGTGCCTTGCGGGTGCTGACGGTGACATCGTTCTCCGGGCTCGCCGCACTGCCGCCGGTCACTGGTCCTTCAAGAGCCGCCCAGCCATCATTGTCCGGCAGTGGCTGGCGGGCGAAGTCTTCCACATAGGGGCCAAAATGGACGTTGGCGCAAGCGCACAGCGTGCTGCACAGAATGGCCGGAATCAGTAGCGCGGGCTTCTTCAATTTCTCCTCCACCGAGACATCAGGTTTTGCTGTATCAAAATACGCAAGGCATATCCATGTATGCTATCAGGAAAGATGTATGCAAGGCAATTTGCGTCCGGTGCTTGCCCCAATCTGCAGGGCAGGGAGCTGGTGGCTTGTTCATGGTACGGAAAGCAGTGTGGCCTAGGGAATATCCGGATGGCTTTCCACTATTGTGCGGGCACCAAATCGGTTAATGTTCGCCTGAGAGATTTTTGCAACAGGAAGACGACGCATGATCACCATCTCCCCCGAGGCCATCGCGCTGCTCCAGGAAAAACAGACCGGGTTCTTCATTGAACAACCCCAGTCGATCAGTGGTTGCTGCATCGAGGTGGTCGAGTGTCCCTCGGTTTGCCTGGGCGAACCCCGAGTGCCTGCCGGCTTCAGCAAGCAGATCATCCAGGGGGTTACGGCCTATGTGCCGCATTGCTTCCCGCAGCACGGCGAATTCACCGTCCGGGTCAGGAATTTTTTTGGTTTCCGGCGCCTTGCGCTGAGTGGCTGGCGGCTGGCGTAAGCTAAGAATGCGGATATGCCGTGTGGTACTCCAGGGTGTTTTGTTCGATTGCAGCGTCAATTTCTTGGGGGCGCCACTTCCTCTTCTCGGTGAAGGCATGTGGCAATGAGTGTTGCCAAACCTGCCGGGTCTTCCCAGATCATGGAATGGCCCACTCCGGCAAGCACCAGCGTCTGGATTCCCTGGGCTTTTAACAGATCAAGATCCGGGTCGGGCAGGGAGTGTTCACCGAAGATCACTGATCGGGGCATTCGGAGCTGAACGAGGCGTTCGCGCCAGGATGGTTCCACACCATCAACCAGTGATCTGGCCGCGCGATGCACTGCATACGCCGCAGAATTTCGCATGGATGCAGCCCAGATGCCGGCCCCCGATGTCTGGGCTTCGCGGATAATGCTGTGGTGGCCGGCTGCCAGATAGTCCGCCTCTCCTATGGCTGCAACAGCCCTGCTGAATGCGCCCCCGCCTGAGTCAAGATTGGGCTCGCTGAGAACCAGATGGCGAATGCGTGGTGCAAGCCTGTCGGCAACTTCAATGGCAATTGCACCGCCCATGCTGTGTCCGTAGAGATCCAGCGATTCCAGGTTCAGGCTGTTGATCAGGGCGATAATCGCATCGGCATGGTCTGTCGTGCCATAACCGAAACTCTCTGGAGAATCGCTGAAGCCAGCACCCGGTAAATCCGGCAATATCCTCCGCCTGCCTGCGAGGCTTGCATGGGCCGCCACCTGGGGGAAATCACATGATGCCGCACAGCCAAGGCCATGGATAAAGAGTAGTGGCGTTCCCTCTCCGGGCAGGTCGTGAAAGCGGAGGGCACATTGATGGGCAGGCAGCGTGAATGTTTTCATTGGCTTGTAATGCTCGGGAAATTCTGCATCAAGAGGGGAATGTAGGTCTCGATCCTATCATTCCACTTTCCAGCGGAGCCCCTGTATGCAGCGGGTTCCGGCGCGTGAACTGAATGACTTATGCCGCACGCCATCGTCTCTGGCGACCCGGATGGTCGCCACTTTGCGGCTGATCCAGGCGATGCATGGTTATTGGGGTCGGGTTGTAAGCGGCAATGAGCGATAAGCGGGGCTTGCTCATAATACTGTAATTTTATACAGTATACCGTGCAAGCGGTGTCCAGTCGCCACTCCAGCGCGGTGCGCCACGCCTTTTCATCACGGGATTTTGCCGATGTGCTCTCATTTTCGCCCTGCCGAGGTGCAGGAACTTGGCCGCTACAGCAACAAGCCGGAGAAGGTGAAGCTGATCTATCCATCCGACACCTGGCCGGGGATCGGGGCGCCGGTGCTGGTGAACCAGGGTGGCGGCAACTGGCAGCTCGGTGCCTTCGGGCTGGTGCCGTATTGGGCAGAGCCGGCGCTGGCACGCAACACCTACAACGCACGCAGCGAAACGGTGGGGGAAAAGCACAGCTTCCGCAATGCATGGACGCGGCGGCAGTTCTGCATCATTCCGGCACGCTGCATCTACGAACCCTGCTACGAGAGCGGGCGTGCCGTACCCTGGCAGATTGAGCAGGCCGATGGCACGCCTTTTGGCATTGCGGGAATCTGGGAGCATCGCCCCGGCGATGAGGGCATCACACGCTGGTCCTTCTCCATGCTCACCATCAATGCCGACGGTCACCCACTGATGAACCGCTTCCACCGCCCCGGCGAGGAGAAGCGCTCGGTGGTGATCCTGCCGGAGACGCAGTACGAGGATTGGCTCTTTGCGCGCACCGAGCACGAAGCGCGTGCGCTGCTGCAGCCCTTCGACCCGGCACGGATGAATGCATTCACCACGCAGGCGTCGATGTTCTAGCGCAACGGCAACCTATGATAGGCATGTGCCGCCTGCACACATGGCGTGCAGTAGGTACCCGGTTGATGTGGAGGAATGATGGCGGCGGACAGCGAGTTTGCACACTACATGGTTGATGTGTTCCGGCTCTTCGGGCCGGTCACCTTGCGGCGCATGTTCGGCGGTTACGGTATCTTTCACGAAGGGCTGATGTTCGCGCTGGTGCTCGGCGAGACGCTCTATCTCAAGGCCGATGCCGAAAACCTTGGCGACTTCGAACGGCACGGGCTGGCGCAGCTCACCTATGAGCGGCAGGGAAAGGAAGTGGGGCTTTCGTATTACCTCGCGCCGGAATCCCTTCTGGATGACGCGCACGAGGCTGCGCAGTGGGCGCGGCGCTCGTTTGATGCAGCCTTGCGGAGCAATGCACCCAAAAAGAAGGCGCGCCGTATCCGCATTGGCAGGTGATGCGGTTTGTACTGGTCGCGCAAGCTGATTGTTATCACGACCGTCACGGAATGCCATTGGTACGGCTCCGGAGAAATTTCGCATGAGGTATGCAGATACATGTGAAAGAGGCTTCTCGGAGCATCGGAAAATGATCTGGCTCAGGATTTCATTTCCGGCGGCAGTGGCGGGATTAATGGGCGTATCTCGGGGAAATGGCTTGCGGAGAGTTTCAACTGTTCTTCCAGCGACAGGTTTTCAAGGCCTTCCTCATGCATGCGGATCATCTTCTGCATGCGCTCCTGCAGATAGTCTATGAAGTGCCGGGCCAGCGAATTGGGGCGTGCGCGCGCCGGGAAAACCGCCTGGGCGCTGATTTCGGTGCAATTCCATTCCGGCAGCACGCGCACCAGTTTTCCTGCGGCCACTTCCGGAAATACCATGATGGTGGCCATACTGATCACGCCCAGCCCTGCAAGCCCCAGGTGGAATAGTGCCACGATGTTGTTGACCGCCACACGGCAGTGCGGACGGAGGGTGACAGACTGTTTGTCAGGCCCTACCAGCTCGGGGAATTCCGAATCGTTCATGATGATCCACCGGGCCTGCTGCAGATCTTCCAGCGTCCTGATGGCACCATGTTTTTCGAGGTATTCAGGTGCGGCAAAGAGTCCGCGCGCGCTGGTGCGCAGGGGGCGGCAGATCAGTGAGGAATCGGGTTGATCTCCGATGCGGATGGCCACGTCGATGCCCTCGCGCATGATGTTGCGCGGGCTGTCGTCAAACTCCAGGCGCAGGTCCACGCCGGGGTAGGTCTTGCAGAATTCCGCCACATCGTCGAGGAAGGGGCCGAAGGCCAGCGGGGAGGGCACCACCACCCGCAGCATCCCCGTCATCTGCTCGCCATTGAGCTGCTGCAGTGCATCCTCGGCCGCCAGCACCATACCCTTGCAGGATTCGAAAAAGCGCGATCCCTGATCGGTCAGCGTCACATGCCGGGTGGAGCGATACAGCAGCTGTACGCCCAGCTCCTGTTCCAACTGGCTGATGTGGTGGCTCACCACCGAGGCGGATAGGCCCAACCGTTCGGCGGCGCCACGGAAGGAACCCGCTTCGACGACACGGACGAAAACGGCCATGCTGCGGAGTTTGTTGAGCATTGTTCGATTTTTTGAAATAGAGAAATCGGAATGTGACGGATTATAAATCAATCTTTGCTTTGCTAGGATAGCCCATTGTATCCCCTGTTTATACAATTGGCATCGCATGAGATTGACTTTACTGGTTTTGAGCAGCCTCCTGCTGGGTGGCTGTGCCGTCGGGCCGGAGTATCGGAAGCCGGCTCCCGATATTCCCACGCAGTGGTCCCTTCACCAGTCTGGCGAACTTGTCGATATCCAAGAATGGTGGGCGCAGTTCAATGATCCCGCGCTCTCGCGCCTGCAGGATCTGGCCGAGCGCAACAGCCCCACGCTCGCCAGCGCTATGGCCGCCATTGACAAGGCGCGTGCCTCGCGCGTCTCTTCGGCGGCCGCCTATTGGCCGGACATTACCGCGAGCGGCTCGGACAGCCATTCCGGCTCGCTGAAGCACCCGACGGGGGTGACCCACACCACCAGCGCCGAGCTGGATGCCTCCTGGGAACTTGATCTCTTCGGCAAGACGCGGCGCAACGTCGAATCCGCTGACGCACTGATTGAAGCTCGGCAGGCCGAATGGGCGAGCTCCCGTGTCTCTCTGCTGGCCGAAGTGGCCACCGATTACCTCGATTACCGTACCTGCCGCATCAAGCAGCATTACTACGAAGCCCAGGCCGATTCGCAGAACATCACTGTGGGGCTCAACCGTGAGGCCTGGAAGGCCGGCTTCAAGGCCCAGGCCGATCTGCGTCTGGCCGAAGCATCGGCAGCAAGTACGCGCGCTTCGGCGCTCTCGCAGCGCAGCGAATGTGAGGTGGCCGTGAAAACGCTGGTGGCGCTAGTGGGCAACGATGAAACGCAGTTGCGCGGGATTCTCGGTGCTGATTCCGCCGAACTGCCGTTGCCCGTAGGGCTGGCGGTGGATAGCGTGCCGGCTGATCTGCTGCGGCGGCGTCCGGATATCGTGGTGGCCGAGCGCGAGTTGGCTTCGGCCAATGCCCTGATCGGTGCAGCTGAGGCCAAGCGCTGGCCGAGCCTGACGCTCAGCGGTACGGTGGGGCTGGCGAAGACGGCGGGGGCTGCGGCCACCGCGCCGTGGTCGTTTGTGCCGGGCCTGAGCCTCCCGGTTTTTGATGGTGGCAGCATCAGTGCGGGGATTCGTTCTGCGCGCGCCGACTATGCCTCGCAACTGGCCACGTATCAGCAGACTGTGCGCGATGCAGTCAAGGAAGTCGAGCAGGCGCTGGTGCGCCTCGATAACGTGGCTGACCGCGAGCAGGCCCTGCGCCTGAGCGCCGAGGGCTATCGCGATTACCTCGCGGCAAGCGAGCGCAGCTGGCGCGTGGGCACCAGCAGCCAGCTCGATCTTGAATCTGCACGGCGCAGCAGCATCAGCGCCGACATCAGCCTGATCGAACTGCAACAGACGCGCCTGTCGTACTGGATTGCTCTTTACAAAGCTGTCGGCGGTGGCTGGCAGGGCAGCACAGAGAAGTCTGATGGCATGCAGGAAAGTGACAAAACCGGAAGCATCAAGCAAGGAGTGGAGCCGTGAAGATCTCCCGTCAAAAAGTATCTGTGAGTCTGGTGGGAGTGCTGGTGATTGCCGCCGCCACCGGCGTGATCGTCAGCAACCGTGCGAACTCAGCGCCGGCCCAGGGGGCTGTGGCCAAGTCTGTGATTGCTGTGAGCACCATTGTGCCGCAGCGGCAGGAGTGGCCGGTCATCCTGACCGCCGACGGCAGCATCGTGGCCTGGCAGGAAGCCATCATCGCCGCCGAGACCGGTGGCCTGCGCATCGCAGCGCTGCACGCCGAGGTTGGCGACCGGGTCAAGCGCGGACAGGTGCTGGCCGAACTCGCCAACGCCTCCACCGAAGCCGATCTGCGCAAATATGAGGCTTCGCTTGCTTCTGCCCGTGCCAGTCTCGCCAAGGCGCACACCAGCGCCGAGCGCGCACGCCAGTTGCAGGGTGGCAAGGGCTCGCTCTCCGACGAGCAGATCAATGAATACCTGATTGCCGAGCAGACTGCGCAGGCCGATGTCGATTCCGCCGAGGCCCAGGTGCAGGCGCAGCGCATCACGCTGGGGCAGACCCATGTGGTGGCTGTCGATGATGGCATCATCACCTCGAAATCCGCCGTGCTCGGGCAGGTGGTGAGTGCCGGCACCGAACTCTTCCGCCTGCAGCGCCAGGGTCGCCTGGAATGGCAGGCCGAGGTGGATGCACGCCAGCTCGCTCAAGTAAAGCCCGGCGCGCGCGCCAGCGTCAAGCTGCCGGATGGGCGTGTGCTGGCTGGCAGGGTGCGGCTGGTGGCACCCACACTGTCGACCTCCACGAGCCGTGCCAATGTGCTGGTGAAGCTGCCCGATGGCGGGGCGGCCGGCATGTTTGCCAGCGGCAGCATCGAGGCCGGTACGCGGCTGCTGCTGAGCGTGCCGCAGACTGCCGTGGTGCTGCGTGACGGGTTGAGCTATGTGTTCGAGCTGCGCGGCGATAAGCACGTGGCACGCCATCGTGTCGTTACCGGCATGTTGCGCGACGGGCGTATCGAGATCACCAGCGGTGTCCGCGCAGACATGCGGATTGTTGCCAGCGGCGGCGGCTTCCTTGCTGACGGCGATCAGGTGAGTTTCAGTGGGGATGCTAAATGAATTTCTCCGCCTGGTCCATCCGCAACCCGGTACCGGCGTTGCTGCTCTTCATTGCGTTGACCATCGTCGGTTCCTACAGCCTGCACCGGCTGGCGATCCAGGATTTTCCCGACATGGATCTGCCAACGATCAAGATTGCCGCCTCGCTTGAAGGTGCTGCGCCGGCCCAGCTTGAAACCGAGGTGGCGCGCAAGATCGAGGACAAGCTTGCCTCGCTCACGCTGCTCGACCACATCACCACCACCATCACCGATGGTTCGGTGTCGATCAGCGTTACCTTCGAGATCGACAAGAACAGCGAGGCTGCCCTCAACGAGGTACGCAATGCCGTCGATTCGGTGAAGGCCGATCTGCCCGCCGAGATGAGCAGCCCGACGGTATCCAAGGTCACCAAGGCTGCCAGCGCGCTGCTGACTTACTATGCTGACGCGCCGAACATGCGTGAGGATGAACTCTCCTGGTTCATCGACAACGATGTCACCAAGGCGCTGCTTACCGTCAAGGGCGTCTCCGAGGTCACACGCGTCGGCGGCGTGGATCGCGAGATCCACGTTGATCTTGATCCGGCGCTGATGTCCGGCATGGGCGTGACGCTCTCCTCGCTGTCCACCCAGCTCAAGGCCGTGCAGAAGGATGCTTCCGGCGGCCGTGGCGAACTCGGGCAGGGCCGGCAGTCGATGCGCACGCTGGCCGCTGCGCATGATGCGCAGGATGTGGCCGCCCTCAACATTCCGCTTGCCGATGGCCGCCGTGTGCAGCTCGGCCAGATCGGTCGCATCAGTGATGACCACGCCGAGCGCAGCTCGCTGGCCTTCGTCGATGGCAAGCCGGTGATTGCCTTCCAGGTCACGCGCTCCAAAGGCTTCTCCGATGTCGCTGTGCGTGATGCCGTGCGCATGGCCGTGCAGCAGTTTGCACAGGCGCATCCGCAGGTAAAGATTCACGAGGTCAGCAATACCGTGCAGCCCATCGTCGAGAATTACGAAGGCTCCATGCACCTGCTGCTCGAAGGCGCTTTCCTTGCCGTCGTCGTGGTCTGGTTCTTCCTGCGCGACTGGCGCGCCACGGTGATCTCTGCGGCCGCGTTGCCACTCTCCATCATCCCCACCTTCTTTGTCATGGACATGGGCGGCTTCTCGCTCAACACAGTGACACTGTTGGCCCTGGCACTGGTGATCGGGATTCTCGTTGATGACGCCATCGTCGAGGTGGAAAACATCGCACGCCATCAGCAGATGGGCAAGAGCGCGTTCCAGGCGGCCATGGAAGCCGCCGCCGAGATCGGGCTGGCAGTGATTGCCACTACTTTCACGCTGGTGGCGGTGTTTCTGCCCACAGCTTTCATGAGCGGCATTCCCGGCAAGATCTTCCGCCAGTTTGGCATCACCGCCTCGGCGGCTGTGCTCGCCTCGCTGCTCGTGGCGCGTCTGCTCACGCCGATGATGGCAGCGTATTTCATGAAGGGGCAGACGGGCGGACATACGCAGGCCGACTCCTGGCTCATGACGCGCTATATTGGATGGGTGCGCACCTGTCTGGCTAATCGGGGCAAGACCATTCTCGCCGCCGGCGCAGTGTTTGCAGCCTCGCTGAGTCTCATTTCGTTGCTCTCCACCTCCTTCATGCCGGCGATGGATGATGGCCAGACACAGGTCACGGTAACGCTGGCGCCGGGCGCCTCGCTGGAGGATACGCGCCGGGTGTCGCAGCAAATCGTGGAGATCCTGCATGGCATTCCCGATATCACCCAGGTGTTTTCGGCTGTCGGCTCCAGTACATCGGGGGATGTGCTTTCATCGAGCACGTCCAGTTCCGTCAACGTTGCGACTCTCACTGTGGACATGCAGCCCCGCGGTCATCGTCGGCGCCAGAATATTGTCGAAGCCGAGATCCGTCGCAAGCTCGCTGGCGTGGCGGGTGCCCGCATCGAAGTGGGCCGTGGAGCCAATGGCGAGAAGCTGCAGGTGACCCTGGCGAGTGATGATTCGGCACTGCTGGAGAGTGCCGCCGCCAGCCTGGAGCGCGAGATGCGTGGCTTGCGCGGTGTTGGTGCAGTGACATCCAGTGCCGCCCTGCAGCGCCCGGAAATCCAGATCGTGCCGGACTTTGCGCGGGCCGCGCAGCTGGGCGTCACCGTGTCCGCGCTCTCCGATGCCGTGCGTCTGGCTACTTATGGCGCGTATTCTACCGATCTCAACAAGCTCAATCTGCCACAGCGCCAGATTGCCGTGCGCGTGCGCCTGGATCCGGCATTGCGCAGTGATTTCCAGCGCATCGCACAGCTGCGCGTGGCCGGCAGGGATGGCCAGGTGGCGCTCTCCTCAGTTGCGGATGTGCATCTGGGCTCCGGCCCCTCGCAGATCGACCGTATCGACCGCTACCGCAACATCACGCTCTCCGTAGAACTCGGAGGGCGGCCGCTCGGCGAAGTGATGAACGAAGTGCGGGCGTTACCTTCCATGCGCAACCTGCCGCAGGGTGTGCACACCGTGGAGCAGGGCGAGCTGCAGCACATGACGGAACTCTTCGGCAGCTTCGCGCTGGCGATGGCTATCGGCATCATGTGCGTGTACGTCGTGCTGGTACTGCTCTTCCACGATTTCCTGCAGCCGCTGACGATTCTCGGCGCACTGCCGTTGGCCGTGGGTGGCGCGCTGGTGGCGCTGCTCGCCACCGGCGGCAGCTTCGGCATGCCGGCAGTGATCGGCATCCTGATGCTGATGGGGATCGTCACCAAGAACTCCATCCTGCTTGTGGAATACGCCATCATGGCGCGCCGTGAGCATGGCCTGGGGCGCGTCGAATCGCTGGTGGACGCCTGCCACAAGCGTTCGCGCCCGATCATCATGACCACTATCGCAATGGGTGCCGGCATGCTGCCGATTGCGCTGGGCATGGGGGCGGACCCGAGCTTCCGCCAACCCATGGCGATCATCGTGATCGGTGGGCTGGCGACCTCCACCTGCCTGAGCCTGCTGGTGATCCCGGTGCTGTTTACCTACGTGGAGGATTTTCACCTCCTTCTGCTGCGCCTGCTCGGCCTGCAGCGCGAGGCACGGGAGTGACAGACCTTTCTACGCGGCACAATTTTATGGCGCCAGCTCTGGCACACCAGCCTGCCATTGTGCCCAGTGCGTGGTGATCTCGCGCACTACCGGCCAGCCTGCGCGGTAGAGATTTTCGCGGGCCGGGTCGAAGCCGCAGGAGTGGGATTCGACGAGCGAGGCATACGCGCTCTGGCCGGGGTAGGGCCGGTCGAAGTTGGCGCCGGTGCGTAGCACGGCGATGCGGGCGAGGTCTACGCGCCCGGCAGCGGCACCGCGTTTGAGGGCTTCATACACGGCGTTGTCTTCCTGCTGCGTGGTGCAGTAGCGGCCCTTGCCATCGGTGAGCAGGCTCACCCAGCGTGTGGCCCACTCGCCAAGCTTTGCGCCGTGCCAGTAGGTGTCACCCGCAGCGGTATCGCACTGGATCACCCCCGGCAGGGCGCGTGCGGCGGCTTGCGGGTAGTGTTTGCGATAGGCCTGTGCCGTGGCATTGTCGGCGAGGTCGGCACCCTGAGAGAGGCGCAGGGCCTGCTGCAGGAATTTCTCGTTGAGCTGGAACACTTCGGTGCCGTAGTCGAACTTCGGCTTGATATCCGGCCCCTTGGTCTGGATGCCGAAATAGCCGGCCTTCCAGCCCTTTGGCATTTCGCGGGCATCGATCTCATGCGCAAGGCCGAAGTCCACCAGATAGCGTGCCCAGGCGGCGGAGCCGAGCGTCCCCACATGCGGGTCGATGCCGGCAATGCCGGTGAGGATGAAATAGGTGTGGCGCAGATCGAAGCGGTTTGAGAAGGCCAGCGCCATCATCGAGGCAGCAGCGTTGCTGTGACCCATGCCGGTGGTGACGAGGCAGACTTCTTCCGCCGTGCAGCGCACTGCCGGGTACTGGTCAGAGAGCCCAGCCACGCGGATGCTGTCGGTGAGGGCGAGATTCTTCTCCCAGTATTCGGCCTCCGGGCCAAACAGGGTGATCAGCATCACCTTCGGCTGGCGCGGGCGGCTGAGCGCGGTGGGGAGGCTCTGCGGGGTATCACCGCCACCTGCAAAGGCAGCGTTCAGCACCGCAGCAAGGCGGATGCCGGCGCGGGCAAGCTGCAGTCTGGTGTCGGCCACAGCCTGCTGCACATACGCCGGGCTGAGTTCATAGAGGCTTTTGCCCTTGCTCGTGCCAGAGGCTGCGGGCAGGCGCCCGTAAACATCCGCCTTGCTGATGGCGAAGGCTTCCAGTGCCCAATCCTGCGGCGTGGTGTTGAGCCAGCCGGTGATTTCCGCACGGGTGATGCCCGCATCGAGGCTTTCGGCAATTTCCGCAGGCGAGGCGCCGAGCATCGCGACGAAGCCACTGTCCCAGTGGCGGTGCAGTGGCACGGGGTCGCCATGGTCGATAAAGGCGAGCTTGTCGTTGCCGCCGCTGTCGTGATCATCGCTGGCATGCAGGGGCTGATGCACATCCCCCGTGAAATGCAGCACGAACTGCAGGGCAAGCAAACGCTCGGCGCGATCCGTTGCGGGATCTTTGAGCTCGCCAATAAACTGTTCCAGCTTGTGCGTCACGCAATCCTTCGCCACGCCCGCCGAGGCCGGTGTTCCAGCCGGCAGGGCAGGGTAGCCGAAGCAGGCAGCGGCAAGGCTGGCCGCAGAGGCGGGGCTGCCGATCTCGATATCCACAAAGTGCCAGTCGAAAGTCTGCGCCTTGTGCTCGGCGCTGGAATCCCGGTAGCGGTCGGCCCAGGTAGCTTCGCTGGCAATCGAGGTTTCCGGCGTCAGGTGGCTGTCGTCACTGGCAAGCAAGGCCTCAATGCGCGTGCGCGCCTGCGGCAGCAGATGCTTCTGTGCGATCAGCCCCACCACCTGATGGCCCGTATCTCCCCAGGCCCAGGCATGCAGCGGCGTGGCAAGGAGCAAGGCGAGCAGCAGAGGGGAAAGGGAACGGCAGCTAAGCTTTTGGGGCATGTCGGTGGCTCCGCGTGAGAAGCTGTTCATGATCTTACTGCGAAGGCGTAATTGGGCCTCATGCGCTGCTCGAAATCCTCATGTATTCCAATACACTCCGGTTTCTG
>DBTS01000036.1:23307-23637 GCA_002307175.1 Rhodocyclaceae bacterium UBA1310 | reverse complement strand
TGCGGAAGCGCACCTGCGTCGAGATATCCGGGCGGCTGATTGCGAGCGTGCCGGATTCACCACAACAGCGGTCACTCTTGCCGATGCGGGTATTGTCGGCCGTCGTGATCAGCGCGTTGACCGTCTTCAACGGGTCCTGCTGCTTCATCGGGCTGTGGCAAGGGTCGTGATACATGTAGCGCACCCCATTCACGCCTTCGAGCTTGACGCCCTTTTCGAGCAGATACTCGTGGATGTCGAGCAGGCGGCAGCCCGGGAAGATGTGCTCAAACTCGTACTTCGTGAGCTGGTCGAAGCACGTTCCACAGCTCACCACCACGGTCTTGATGT
>DBTS01000036.1:22264-23069 GCA_002307175.1 Rhodocyclaceae bacterium UBA1310 | reverse complement strand
AGCTCACCACCACGGTCTTGATGTCGAGGTAGTTGAGCGTATTGGCGACACGGTGGAAGAGCACCCGGTTGTCCGTGGTGATCTTCGCGGCCTTGTCATCCTGCCCGGCTCCGCGCTGCGGATAGCCGCAGCACAGGTATCCTGGCGGCAGCACTGTCTGAACCCCGAGATCAAAGAGCATTGCCTGCGTGGCCAGCCCGACCTGCGAGAAGAGGCGCTCCGAACCGCAGCCCGGGAAGTAGAACACGGCTTCCGAATCCACGCGGGTCTTGCGCGGATCACGGATCACCGGCACCACATGGCTGTCCTCGATGTCGAGCAGGGCGCGCGAGGTCTTCTTCGGCAGGTTGCCCGGCATCTTCTTGTTCACAAAGTGAATCACCTGCGCCTGCAGATTCGGTTTGCCCGTGGAGGCGGGCGGCTGGCGGGTGCTGGCGCGGGTAAACGGGCGCAACAGATCCACCGCCAGGCGCTGTGCCTTGTAGGCCCATTCAATCGAGACCTTGCGCAGCAAGCGGATGCGTTCCGGTGAGGTGGTGTTGAGGAACTGCATCGCCAGCAGCTTGGCCGGCGTCACCGATTGCCGGCCCATCTTGCGCAGCAGGCTGCGCATGCTCATCGACACGTCGCCGAAATCGATGTCGACCGGGCAGGGCGTGTAGCACTTGTGGCACAGCGTGCAATGGTCGCCAACGTCCTCGAATTCCTCCCAATGGCGGATCGATACCCCGCGGCGGGTCTGCTCTTCATACAGGAAGGCTTCGATCAGCAGGGAGGTTGCCAGGATCTTGTTGCGCGGGCTGTA
>DBTS01000036.1:9084-21994 GCA_002307175.1 Rhodocyclaceae bacterium UBA1310 | reverse complement strand
TAGAGCAGGTTGGCGCGCGGCACATGGGTTGAGCACACCGGCTTGCACTTGCCGCAGCGCAGGCAGTCCTTGACCGAAGCGGAAATCGCCCCGATCTCGCTCTGCTGCATGATCAGCGATTCGTAGCCCATCAGGTTGAACGAGGGCGTGTACGCGTTATGCAGATCTGCGCCGGGCATCAGCTTGCCCTTGTTGAAGCGGCCCTCCGGATCAACCTTGGCCTTGTAGGCATGGAAAGGCGCAACTTCCTCTGCGGTGAGGAATTCGTACTTGGTAATCCCGATGCCATGCTCGCCGGAAATCACCCCGCCCAGCCCGCGTGCCAGCACCATGATGCGTGCCACGGCAGCATTCGCTTCGCGCAGCATCTCGTAATGGTCGGAGTTGACTGGCAGGTTGGTGTGTACATTGCCGTCGCCGGCGTGCATGTGCAGGGCCACGAACACGCGGCTGCGCAGCACTTCCTTGTGGATTGCATCAATGCGTTCGAGCACCGGGCGATACACATTTCCCTCGAAGATTTTTTCGAGTTCGGCGCGCAGCTCGGTTTTCCAGGAGATGCGTACGGAATAATCCTGCACGCGATGGAAGAGCCGCAAAACCTCGGCACGGTTGCTCAGCGTGCCGGCCGTGATGCCCAGCGCGTCGAACTGAGCTTCGGCCTCGTGCAGGGGCATGTCCAGATTGCCAAGAATCCACTGCCAGCGCTTGCGTACCGCGCTGATCAGTTCCCGCGCCTGCTGGCTGCGGTCCCCCACGAGTTCGGCGCTGTCGAGTGCGGATTCATACGCACGCACCGGCAGCTCGCCCTGCAGATAGGTGTCCAGCGCATCGCACAGGCGCAGCTTGCTGGCGATCGAGAGTTCAATGTTGATGCGTTCGATGCCGTCACAGTAATCCCCCATGCGCGGCAGCGGGATGACAACGTCTTCATTGATCTTGAACGCGTTGGTGTGGCGGGCAATCGCGGCCGTGCGCGAGCGGTCGAGCCAGAATTTCTTGCGCGTTTCGGCGGTGACCGCAATGAAGCCTTCGGCGCCACGGGCGTTGCACCGGCGCACGACTTCCGAGGCAGTGCGGGCCACATCGTCCTCATTGTCACCCACGATGTCGCCGAACAGCACCATCTTCGGGCGGCCCTTGCGCTTGGCTTTGGTGGCGTAACCCACGGCTTTCACATAGCGCTCGTCGAGGTGCTCCAGGCCTGCGAGCAGCACACGCCGGTCCCCGGTGTGGGGCAGCGTGGCGAGAAAGTCCTTGATCTCGACGATGGCAGGCACCGCTTCGCGGACCTGTGAGAAGAATTCCAGGCAGAAGGTGCGGGTGTGCGCCGGCAGCTTGTGCAGCAGCCAGCGTGCCGAGGTGATGATGCCGTCGCAGCCTTCTTTCTGGATACCCGGCAGGCCGCCGAGGAATTTGTCGGTAACGTCCTTGCCCAGGCCGACCTTGCGGAAGTTCGCACCGGGAATCGTAAGGATTTCCTCGCGCACCAGCTTCTTGCCGCTGGCATCCAGATACTTGCACAGGAACTGCACGGTTTCCTGATCGTGGATTTTGCCCAGATTGTGATTCAGGCGTTCCACCTCAAGCCAGTTACCGTCGGGCATGACCATCCGCCAGCTGGCCAGATTGTCGAGCGCCGTGCCCCACAGCACAGCCTTCTTGCCGCCCGCATTCATGGCGATGTTGCCGCCCACACAGGAGGCATCCGCCGAAGTCGGATCGCAGGCAAACGCCAGGCCCGCATCCTCGGCGAGATCCATGACACGGCGCGTCACCACGCCGGCACCGGTAAATACGGTGGCATAGGGTTCGGCCACGCCGGGCAGCTGCGTGTTGAAATCAATCTTGCCCATGTCGATGAGCTTTTCGGTATTGATCACTGCCGACATGGGTGTCAGCGGCACCGCGCCGCCTGTGTAGCCGGTGCCACCCCCACGCGGGATGATGGTCAGATCAAGTTCGATGCAGTCGCGCACGAGCTGGCCGACTTCTTCCTCTGTATCCGGGTACAGCACAACGAAAGGGTATTCGACACGCCAGTCGGTGGCATCCGTGACATGGGCCACGCGGGCATAGCCATCAAAGCGGATGTTGTCGCGGCGGGTGTGGCGTGCCAGCGAGTGCATGGCCTTCTGGCGCAGGCTGGCAGCCTGCACGAAGTGATCGGCAAAGCGATCAACTGCAGCGCTTGCTGCGCGCAGCAGCTGGGCTACATTTTCGGCACGATGCGGGTCTTCCTGGGCGCTCCCCTCGCGGCGTTTTTCCACTTCACGCAGGCGATGGCGCAAGGCATCAAGCAGAGCATTGCGGCGTCCCGGATTGGAGAGCAGATCGTCTTCAAGGTAAGGGTTGCGCTGCACGACCCAGATATCGCCGAGCACCTCATAGAGCATGCGTGCCGAGCGGCCCGTAACGCGCTCGCTACGCAACTCGTCGAGCACCGTCCACATGTCCGCGCCGAGCAGGCGGATGACGATCTCACGATCCGAGAAGGATGTGTAGTTATAGGGAATTTCGCGCAGCCGCAAAGGGGCTTGCGTGGTGTTTTCCGGAGCGACTTGCATGGTTGGGGTCGTGATGTGTTGGAATGGCCAAGGCCAGCTGGCCAAGTAACTATATTCTAGGGGGAGTCCCGCTGAAACGCGACCCGCCCCGACCTAGGGCTTTTGTGCCGCAGTGACTGCAATCTCCACACGATAGCCCGGGTGGGCCAGTCCGCCCACCTGCACACAGGCACGCACCGGTGCGCAACCCGCCGGCAGCCAGGCCTCCCAGATGGCGTTCAGGCCTGCGTAGTCGGCCATGTCGACCACGTACAAGGTGGCCATGAGGAGACGCGATTTGTCCGACCCTGCCTTCAGCAGGGTCTGTTCCAGCTGGCCCAGCATGCTCAGGCACTGGGCATGGATGTCGCCATCCGTCTCCGCTGGCACCTCGACGGCATGCACCAGGCCATTGAAAACTGTCGCATCGGCGTAGCGCGGTGTGGGATTCAGGCGTTGGATATCGCTCATGCAGGAACCATTCTCAAGGATTGATCTGGGCCAGACGTTCGCCAAAGCTGTCTGCCGCCATGAAGCCGATGACGCGCCGGCCCTCGATTTCTTTCCCCTCCGGGGCAAAGAAGAGGATTCCCGGCGGCGCATACAGGCCGAAGCGCTGGAGCAGGGCACGGTCTTCCGGCGTGTTGGCGGTGACGTCGACACGTAGCAGGGTGAAGCCGGCAAGGCGCGCGGCAACTTCAGGGGCTGGAAAGGTCTGGTCTTCCATCTCGCGGCAGCTTACACACCAGTCTGCGTAGAAATCCAGCACCACCGGGCGCTGGCTGGCGGCAATCTGTGCGTCCAGTTCGGCGTTGCTGTGAATCGCCGTAAATCGCGGCCCGCGCGGCGCCTTGGTCTGGGCCTGAAAGGCTTCCAGTGGGCGCAGCGGGTTGCGGGAGCCGGCAAAGGCGCCCACCAGGATGACTGCACCCGCGAGCAAGAGCAACAGGCCAAGCGCCTTGAGTGCCCGCTCGGCGGTGTGGGCGCCCGCCGGCAGGCCGTCGAGTGCATGGAACATCACGCCGCCGAATACCAGCAGCACGGCCCAGCCGAACATCGGGATGGCAGGGGGGAGTACGGGGCTCACAATATAGAGTGCAAGGCCCAGCAGCAGCAGCCCGAAAAGGCGGTTGATCGCCTCCATCCAGGGGCCGGGCTTGGGCAGCAGGCGGTGTGCAGTGATGCTCACCAGAATCAGGGGTGCGCCCATGCCCAGGCCCAGGGCAAACAGCGCGAGGCCACCGCGCAACGCATTGTGGGTATGTGCGATATAAGCGAGTGCGCCAGCCAGAGGGGCTGTCACGCAGGGGCCGACGATAAGGGCCGAAAGTGCCCCGACAAGCAGCAAATGCGGGATCGAGCCGCCCTGTGAAGCCGCCGGGCCGGTGAGCATGGTCTGCCAGCGGGAAGGCAACTGCAGGGTGTAGACACCGAACATCGACAGCGCCAGGAACACAAACAGCAGCGCGAAAGCGCCCAGCACCCAGGCGTTTTGCAGCCATGCTGACAGCAGCTGCCCGGCGTAACCGGCGATGACCCCCGCGACGGCATACGTTACTGCCATGCCTAGCACGTAAGCCGCGCTCAGCACCGCGGCACGGGTGTGCGAGATGCGGTGGCCGTGGCCAACGATGATGCCCGAGAGAATCGGCAGCATCGGCAGCGTACACGGCGTGAAACAGAGCAGCAGACCGAAACCGAAGAAGCCGAGCATCATCCACGCGGTGCCGGCCTTGGCGAGGAGCGATTGAGAGTGATCCCCCTCCGGTGCAACCGGCGCGCTTTGTACGATGGAGGAGGGTGCTGCCGTGTTCGCTGCGGTGGTTGTCGTAGCCTGGGCCGTGTTTGCGGCGCCACCATCCAGGCCCCCCAGCAAGGCAGACTGGGGTTTGCCACCCTCCACGCCGGTACGCGACATGTTCGCGAGCTGCAGCGGCAGAGTGACTGTGGTGGGCGGATAGCACACCCCCATGTCGGCACAGCCCTGATGCGTGACGATCAGTGTCGCCGGTTTGGCGAGGGCCGATTTCAGCGGAATCGTGAAGCGCAGGGCATCACGATAGATCTGCTGATGGCCAAAATAGCGATCCTCGTGATCCAGCCCCTTGGGCAGAGCGGGTGTGCCCAGCAGGCTGGCATCCGGATCAAGGAGGAAATCCAGCTTGTTGCGGTACAGATAGTAGCCGGGCTCAATCGCGAAGCGCACTTCGATGGTGTGGTCATCCAGCAGGCTGGCTTCAACCCGGTAAGCCTGTTCGGCCGGCAGGGGTTCCGCATCCGCATGGGCAAGCGGGGCGAGGCACGCCCAGAGCAGGGTGGAGAGCAGCAGGAGCAGATGTTTCATGGGCGTGTTTCTTCGGTAACCCAGGCAAGATAGGCAGGCAGGCCGGCAGCCAGCGGAACGGCGATGATTTCCGGCACCTCGTAAGGATGCAGCTGGCGCAGACGCTCTTCGAGTGCCGGATAGGCCAGGGCGGTGGTTTTGATCAGGAGAGGAATCTCTGTGGCTTCCTCGATTTTCCCCTGCCAGCGATAAACCGAATGGCAGGGGCCGAGGATGTTGACACAGGCAGCCAGCCCTTGTTCCACAAGCGCATGTGCAATGCGTGCAGCACACTCCGCATCAGGCGTGTTGCACAACACCAGCAGAACATCCGGCTCGGCCATGGTTTCTCTCTTGTGAACAGCTTCTAACTCAACAGGCGGCGGCGCATCAAGGCCCTGGCAATCCCGAATCCCACCACAGTGTAGGCCAGCAGTACCAGCACATGCAGCCACAGCAGCGGCACTTCACCCTGCAGCAGGAGCGGGCGCACAGCATTGATGGCATGGCCCAGCGGCAGGATGCTGGCGGCACCGCGCACGAAGGCGGGCAACTGTTCGAGCGGGAAGAACACGCCACACAGCATCGCCATCGGGCTGATGAAAAGCGTCAGCCAGTACATGAAAAAATCATATCCTGTAGCCAGTGCGGTGGCGATATAGCCGATGCCGGCAAAGCACAACCCGATCAGCACCACCAGCGGCACGGCTGCCAGCGCATGGATCGGTGATACCAGTCCGAAGGCAGAGATCACAATCAGAATCGCGCCACCCGAAAACAGCGATTTGGTGGCCGACCACATCAACTCCCCTATCATCACATCATCGAGCGAGAGCGGCGCGTTCATGATCGCCGCCCAGGTCTTCTGTTCGTGGGCACGTGCGTAGCCAGAGTACAGCGCCTCGAAGGTGGCGGCATTCATGGTCGAGAAAGCCACCGTGCCGGTTGCCAGAAAGCTGATATAGCTTACCCCATGCACCTTGGGCAGCAGCGCCCCCAGCCCAAGACCCAGCCCCAGCAGGTAGATCAGCGGGTCCGCCAGATTACCCATGATCGAAGGGATGGCGAGGCGGCGCCACACCATCAGGTTGCGTTGCCATACCGACCAGGCGCGGGCAAAGGAAAAATCCAGCGGGCGGAACAGTTCATTCATCACGCAACTCCCGGCCCGTGAGCTTCAGAAAAACGTCTTCAAGATTGGCAGGGCGGTGCAGGTAGCGCAGCCCGCTCTGGGTCTTGAGGTGTTCAAGCAGCAGATCAACCTCGCTGAGGTAACAGAAGGCCGTTTCCCCGCTGGTCTCGAAACGCCCGGCGAACTGCAGGGCGTGTGCACGTGCCCAGGCGGCTGCGCCGCCTTCATGGCCATCCCAGTCGCCAAACACCTCGACAACCTGTGGTTCGATATGCGCCGCGATCACCTCACGCGGTGTGCCCAGCGCAATGATCTGGCCACGATCCAGAATGGCGATGCGGTGCGCCAGGCGCTCTGCCTCATCCATGAAATGGGTGGTCAGCAGCAGGGTTTTACCCCGTGCCACCAGCCCCTTCAGGCGCTCCCAGATGAGATGCCGGGCCTGTGGATCAAGGCCGGTGGTCGGCTCGTCCATGATCAGCAGATCCGGGTCTGCCACCAGTGCGCGCGCCATGGTGAGGCGGCGTTTCATGCCGCCGGAAAGTGTCGTCACCCGTGCGTTGGCCTTCGCTTCGAGCCCGGCAAAGGCCAGCAGGCTGGGCACGCGGGCGCGGGCCTGGCTGGCAGGAATGCCAAAATAGCGGGAATAGACGATGAGATTTTCGGTGACCGTGAAATCCGGGTCCAAGCCATCGTTTTGCGGCACCACGCCAACCCGTGCCCGCGCTTCGCGAGCCCGTTCTGGCACCGGCAGACCGCACAGTTCGACGTGCCCGGAACTGAGCTCGGTATGCCCCAGCACACAGCGTAGCGTAGTGGTCTTGCCGGCGCCATTCGGCCCCAGCAGTGCGAAGCACTCGCCCGGCTGCAATGCAAAACTGATGCCGCGAACAATCTCGGCATCGCCATAATTCTTGCGCAGATTTTCAACAATAAGAGGCATCAGGCCACCGGAACCGTTGCAACGAAGCTCGGCCGTTTCTCCAGGCGTTCGGCATAGACAGAAAGTGCCGGATAGGCGCTGCGCCACGCAAATCCGGGCAGACGGAAATCCAGCCATAGCAAACAGCAGCCCGTGGCGATGTCGGCACGGCTGAACTGCCCGGCATAAAGCCATTCGGTGCTGCCAAGATGCTTTTCGAGCAGTGCCAGGCCGCGCTGCACCTTGTTGCGCTGGCGTTCAATGGTGCCAGCATCCTGCTTGTCAGCCGCCCGCCGGGATTCCAGCAGCCATGCCACGCCTGCATCGGCAATGCCGTCGGCAAGAGCTTCGAACTGGCGTACGCGAACTGCCTCCAGTGCGTCAGCCGGCAATTGGGGGGTGTGGCTCCCAAGTGTCTCGACGTAATCGGCGATAACCGGCGAATCAAAAAATATTTCGCCAGTATCGGTGACCAGTGCCGGCACCTTGCCCAGCGGATTGAAGTCTGGCACATGTGTGCCGGCTTCCCAGGGTGAATCATTGACGAAATCGAAATCCAGCTTCTTTTCGAGCAGCAGGATGCGGATCTTGCGTACATACGGACTGGTCAGTGAGCCAATCAGTTTCATTGAAGCGATCCTTTCGCAAAGGTTGGAGTCAATGGCACTCGCAGGACGAGCGCAGGATGATCTCCCGCAGGCTGTGCAGGCGGCCATGGAAGAAGTGCTCGGCGCCCGGCACCACCACCACCGGCACATCGAGTGGCTCGGCCCAGGCCAGTACATTGGCGAGCGGCACGGTGACATCTTTGGAACCGTGGATCACCAGCGTATCCGGGCCGACCGCCTCGGTGGCGTAGCTGCGCGCACCCTCTACAAAGCCGGCAGCGGTGCCGACCAGGATCAGGCGTTTGGCGGGTGTTCCCGCTTCTGCCAGGCGCCGTGCCACCCGCGTTTGTACGAATGCGCCGAACGAAAACCCGGCGAGCACGCTGGGGGCCGTCGCCGGCAGATTCCAATGCTCACGTCCCCAGGCCAGCACCGCAAGCAGATCCTCGGTCTCCGCACCGCCATTGTCGTGAGCGCCTTCACTTTTACCCACGCCGCGGAAATTTGGGCGCAGGGCGAGGTAGCCCAGATCCCGCAGCGTGCGGGCCAGCGTGTAGGTCACCTTGTTGGTGTTTGCGCCACCGAACAGCGGATGCGGGTGCGCCACCAGCGCAATACCGCGAACCTGCTCGGGAACGTCGGCCAGCAGTTCGATCTTGCCGCTCGGGCCATCAATCAGATGAGTTTGGCTGGCTTCAGGCTTCATACCTTGAGACGCTCCACGATGCGGCCGTTTTGCAGATGCTCCTCGACAATCTCGTCGATATCCTTCTCGTCCGTATAGGTGTACCAGATGCCATCCGGATACACGACGAGTACCGGACCGTCCCCGCAGCGCCCCAGACAGCCGGCCTTGTTGATGCGGACGCAGCCTTGTTCTCCGGCCAGGCCAAGTGCCCGCACGCGATCCTTGGCGTAGGTCTGCATCTCGCTGGCGCCATGGCTGCCGCAGGAAGCGTCCGAGCCTTCACGCTGATTGCAGCAGAAAAACACGTGATACTTGTAATAATCGCTCATGGTTGGGGATTCCGGTCTGGAGATGCCTGCCATTATAGGGCGGGAAGCGGCGCAGGGCGCTTTCGCGTCCCAAGGCCTCCTTCTGCCTCCCTGTACCTGCGGATATGGCCGATAGCCCGGTTTTCATTGAGCTGGGCCGGACATGCCCGTAATATCGCCACATTCTTTCACGAGGCACACGGCAGACGGTGAAATACGCGCTGATCGCTGATCTTCACAGCAATCTCGAAGCGCTGCACGCCATCCTTGGGCACGCGAGCGCCCAGGGCGCGCAGCGTTACGTCTTCCTCGGAGACCTCGTCGGCTACGGGCCGAATCCGGGCGAGGTGATAGACATCGCCCGCAGCATGGTGAATTCAGGCAAAGCCTATGCAGTGCTGGGCAACCACGATGCCGCCGTGTGCGGGCGCGATTGCGGGCAGGTCATGCACGATGCGGCACGCAAGGTGGTGGAGTGGACGCGCGAGTGTCTCAAGCCCCGCCATCTGCAGTGGTTGATGGGCTTGCCCCTGAAAATCCAGGTTGACCGCATGACCTGGGTGCACGCCTCAGCCTGGCGCCCGGAGGACTGGGTTTACATACAGGATTCGCAACTGGCCCGCCTGTCTTTGCGCGAAGCGGCGGCAGACTGGGTGTTTTCCGGGCATGTGCATGATCCGATGCTCTATTACACCTGTGCCGACCAGCGTGTCCCAGGCATCCGGCCATGCGAACGCCGCCCGATTGTGCTGACACCCCGCCGCAAGTGGCTCGCCATTGTGGGTTCGGCCGGGCAGCCCCGTGATGGTTTGCCGGGCGCCCGCTATGCCATCTTCGACCGCGAGGCGTATTGCTACACAAGCTTCTGCCTGCGCTATGATTTTCCTGTCACCGCCGCCAAGATCCGTCTGCACGGCCTGCCGGATCGTTTCGCGCGTAGCGTGGAAGGCGTTTTATCCGCAGTGCCGCCCGGCCTGATGGTTCCCTGAACGTCTCCCGAATGTCAGCCTGCGGCGATCAGCCCCTCGACTGCCAGAGCTTGATCGTCTGGCGCAGGGCATTGATGGAAACCGGCTTGGTGATGTAATCATTCATGCCAACCGCAAGGGCATTGCCCTTGTCATCATTCATGGCATCGGCGCTGACACCGATGATGTAGGTCCTCACCGCCCGTTCGCGCAGTTGCCGGGTGGCTTCAAGGCCATCCATCTCCGGCATGTGGGTATCCATGAAGATGAGGTCGAAGCTGGCCTTTTCACAGGCATTCAATGCCTCGAGTCCGTGGCGGGCAATGGCAATCTGATGCGCCCCGATCTTCTGCAGCAGGTTGTTGAGCACCAGCACGTTGATGCTGTTGTCCTCCACAATGAGGATTTTCGTCTCAGGCAGGATCAGGGCTTCATTCAGCGGCGTGCGGCTGGGAGCATCCAGAGGGGGCGTGGTCAGTCTGAAGTTCACCTCGAACCAGAATTCCGAACCTTCTCCGGGCGTGCTGTTCAGGCCTATCCTGCCACCCATGAGTTCGCACAGCATGCGGCAGATCGTGAGCCCCAGCCCCGTGCCCCCGAAGCGGCGAGTGGTGCTCATGTCCGCCTGCTCAAAGGGGGTGAAGATGTTCTCCTGCTTTTCGGCAGGAATTCCGATCCCCGTATCCCTTACGCCAAAATGCAGTCGGGTCCGGTTGTCATGCTGTTCCAGCGCACTTACGCTGATCCTGATGCCGCCATGCGAAGTGAATTTGATGGCATTCCCGATCAGGTTGACCAGAATCTGCCGCAGGCGCACCGGATCTCCGATCAGGTGGATCGGTGTGCCCGGGTCGAGCACTGTTGTATAACCCAGTCCCTTGTCTTCTGCCTGGACTGAAAACAGGCGGCCAAGATCGCCGAGAATTTCGTCCAGGCGGAATGTGGTTTCTTCGAGCTGCAACTTGCGGGCCTCAATCTTCGAATAGTCCAGAATATCATTGATGATGGCGAGCAAGGCTTCCCCGGATGAATGCATGGTCTGCACATACTCTTTCTGTTCGGCATTCAGCGGCGTGCTCTGAAGCAATTGCGCCATGCCCAGGATACCGTTCATGGGAGTGCGGATTTCGTGCGACATCATGGCCAGGAATTCGCCCTTGGCGCGCGAGGCCGCGGTGGCAGTATCGCGTGCCGCAATCAGCGCCTGTTCGCTTTGATGGCGCTGGGTGACATCGGTAAAGCCGTAAACCCGGCCGATTACCTGCTCGCCGTGGCGTGCCGGGCGCGATTTGCATTCGAAGATGCGCCCATCCCGCAGCTCCAGCGTGTCGAAAGCTTCAAGCTCGATATTCTCGCGTATCTGCAGCTGGCGCTGTTCGTACCAGGTCGGATTTTTGAGTTTGCTGAGAATGAACTGCAGCAGACGCCCATCGTCGTGGCGGATCAGTAATTCATCGGGGATTTGCCACATCTGCGAGAAGTGGCGGTTCATGTTGGTGATCTGGCGCTTCAGATTCACCACCAGGATGCCGTCGGCCGTCGCCTCCAGCGTGGCCCGCAACTGCGAGGTTTTCAGGGCGAGCTCCTGCTCGGCATGTTTTTCAGCGGTGAGCTCACGTGCGCAGATCATGATCCATTCCGGATTGGCCGGATGGCGGATGATGGTCTTGCGAGTGGGCAGCAGATGCCCATCAAGGCACTGATATGTGCCTTCTGCATTGATCTGGCTGGCTTCGCCACCGGCGCGAACTTCCTCCCAGAAAAAGACATCAGCCAGCGCGCACTCAATCTCGGTGATGGGCTTGCCGATCAGTTCCGCCTCCGGGTAGCCGAGAAGGCGCACCGCCGTCGGGTTGGCCGCGCGGATTTCGAGTGAGGCGGGATCAATCAGCAGCAGGATTTCAGCAGAAGCGTGCAGCAGGGTCGAGTCCAGGGGCGTGGCAGTCATTGTGCCCCCCGTGACGTTTCGGCCCCGTTGTCAAAGAAATAGGTAACGCGCTTGCGCGGGCTCAGATACTCATAGACCGCTGGCGGCAGCTGGATCGGGCGGATGGCCTTGCTGATGTTGATTTCCGGTTCCTGTTCGAGGTCCAGCATGATGGCCTCTTCCTTGGGCACCTTTGGGTCATGGATCAATACCCAGGGGCGCAGCGGTTTTTGCGGGTTGACCGACTGCACCAGCGCCAGCGCGTCATTTGAAAGCTGCACAATGCTGCCCGGCGGATAAACGCCCAGACAGCGGATCAGCAGTTGCAGTACTGCCGGGTCAAACTTCTGCCGCCGTTGCGCAAACATCAGGGAGAGCGCTTCGTGCGGCGTGAGCGCCTTGGCGAGATCCACCGGGTTACACAGATTATCGTAGTAATTGACCATCGAAATGATGCGCGCGAGTGGATGCATGCCCTCCCGTTTGATTCCCCGAGGGTAGCCCGAACCATCTGCCATTTCATGGTGCTGATAGATCATCAGTTGCACGTTTTCCGGCAGTCCGGCCTTCTGCGCAAGCTTGACGCCGTACTCGCAGTGCAATTTGCGCAGCTCGATTTCCGCCCGTGTCTGCTCATCAGGATTTTTCTTCAGAACGCGATCCGGGATGTCCATCAGACCGATGTCGTGCATCAGGGCGCCCAGCCCGAGCAGGCGCCCGTCTTCGATAGAAGTCCCCAGCTCCTTGGCCAGCATCATCGAGAGGATGGAAGTGTTCAGGCCGTGGTAATAGACCTCCTCGCCGCCAGCCTTGTCGCCAATTACATGCAGTGTCAGTTCTGGCGCCTCAAGGAAAGCCCGCGCCATCTGCTCAACCAGCTCTCCCACCTCGGCAAGGCACTCCTTGGGCCGCGAAAGCAGATTGCGATTGATGTTGCGCATGATGGCGGCCGCCTTGACGAAGGCTTTCTCCACGTTATCCAGCCGCACACGCTGTTCCCGCAGGCGTTCGATGCGCTCGCGCTTGGCCGCCAGGGCAGGATCATTCTGATCATTGGCGGGTGGCAGTTCAACCGTGATCACCTCGGCAGGCACTGGTACGGCAGAGGGGAAGGCATCGGCATCGCTGCGGTCCGGATCGTAACGAAAACGCTTCACGCCCAGTTCCCGCAGGATCTTGATCTGGTCCGCAGAGCGGATCTTGAAATTGTTGAAACTGAAAGGATGGCTGAACCAGGGCAGGTCCAGAAAGATGTACAGCCCCGGGCACAGCTGGTCGGGGCTGACGTAGTAATCCGGGCTGGCCTTATCCTGGGGCATGATGAGCGAAGCTTCCTCGACTGACTCCTCCGGTTATATCGGCGCACTTTTCGCCCGGTTGAGTTGAGAAGTTGCAAGCACCCCGAGGAAAGGGGCTTGCACTTTTTTCCGGCTTTGACTAAAATGCTTAGCTCTTGGCCGGTTAGCTCAGTTGGTAGAGCAGCGGATT
>DBTS01000036.1:0-8831 GCA_002307175.1 Rhodocyclaceae bacterium UBA1310 | reverse complement strand
GGTAGAGCAGCGGATTGAAAATCCGCGTGTCCTTGGTTCGATTCCGAGACCGGCCACCAAGAATGCTTGGCAAAAAGCCCCATCCACGAGGATGGGGCTTTTTCGTTTCTGCGGACTAGAGTCCGTGTGTCGGGGTATTGCCGGTTAGCGGCCAACGTTTCCGGCTCCCCCCTTCCTTCACTGAAAGTGGGGTCTGATGGGAGAGGGCTGACAGTCATGGCAGATCGAATTGACGGCAAATCGGCCAGAACGGCCATTCGACTGGCAGGCAAGGAGGGGCTGCAAAGCGGCGCTTACCAGCCGCTCGGCCCAGGTCAGAGCTGAATGGCTGCTTTCCGGCCTGACGAACTCACCCTCTCGACCCAAAGCGGGCTGTCGGGAGTTTGGAAAGCGGACGTTTTAACGTTGAATTTACGTGCATTTCTCGGCTTTATCGCGCAGCGTCCGTGTGGACTGCCGGGTTGGGGGTGTTCACTGTCATGGCAATAGCCTATTCAGTTTTGCGATGTACCACGGAGGAAGTAGCTCATCCACGATTTCCACTTCCTCCGCTGTTCTCGATGGAAGATCAATGCGCCACAAGTATTTCTTGTAGCCACTTGAAATATTCCAGAGGTTCGTGGCTCCAGGTGGGAAAGGTTCAAGGACAAAAAAACAGTCGTTCGGCCTATCTGGCTTTTGTGCAGCGAAATTGTCCGCACACGTCATGAGAACGTATGGCAAAAAGAAATGTGGCATGTCTTTCAACGACCAGACATCAACTGAGTTTGCCTTCTCAATTAGGGCAAGAAACTCCTTCCACGAAAGACGGGGCAATATTTTTCGGCATTTTTCGTAGATCGCCACCGCGTTATCTCGGACATACTTCCTTGCGGCGTCCGCAACTGAGGGGTCGCGGGGCAAAGCCTTTAGTGATTCGTAAGGTTCGTGGTTTGGGTCAATGGTTGGACATGGTGCTCCAGATTGATGTGCAAAATGGGCAGCCATAGCAGCCGACCTTTCCGCGCGAACTTTTATCGGCAAATGCGCCTGTCGATGAATCTTGTTCGCCATTTGCCCACTGTGGCCTTGGTCAGCTTCAATCGCTCTGCGATTGAGCTGTTGAGCTCCCCCTGAGCGCTGCTCAGAATAATGTGCGCACGCTGGCTCAGGGATGCAGGCAATGATCGGCTGCGTGCAAAGGCCAGCAGCTGCAATTGCTCCTCATCCGACAACTCCAACTCAATCTTTGGTCTGCCGCTTCTCATCTCGGTATCTCCGTTTCCAGAATACCTCACTGACAAGCAATACTAATGCCAGTAATTAATGGGACAGAACACTAGAGCACGATAGACCAACGACAGTCTGCATCGGTGCTACATGACCGACGAAGTTTCCGACCACCTCCTGCTGGCTGGCGTCATGGCGCGTATCCCGGTGTGAGAAGTAGTACAAAAAATGCGTGTCTACCTGTCTTGTGGCTCACATTAAAGTCGGATAAACCTCAAATTTCTACACTTTGCAATTGTCAATCACGCGGTACATCTCGACCCGTGTGTAATGCAGCAACGAGAGTGACCTTATATTCGTGCGACAGAATGTTTCGTTTTGCATATAAATACCAACAGTATAAAAATTATCTATTCTTATGTTTAAGAAATAGCAATTCCTGTCAGGCGCTGAAATTATTCCTCTTGTAATCTCTGAAGAGTGTGACAGGTGTGTTTCGGGTTGCCTGCCTGAAGAGTCTGTTTAGGTGTTCTTCCTGCCTGCAAGAACTTGGGTGAACGGAAGGTTTTCTGCAGAGCATGCAATGGCATACGCGGAATGTGCTGTCACTGAATTGATGTATTTACACCAATAAAGGAGACAAGATAATGATAAAGAAATTGGTAGGGATGAGCGCAGCAATGCTCGTCAGCCTGTTCCTGGCTGCTTGTGGTGGAGGGAGCGACGGTGGGGGAGATAATGCGACGACAGCGGCGGCGAGCAATTCGAGCGTTTCATCGAGTGCATCCCAGGCTTCGTCTGCTCAATCTTCTCAATCGTCATCTTCCCAGTCGTCGGCATCAAGCTCATCTGCGCTGGCAGCAGTGACGATTCACATGCTTGGGGACTCGACGATGACAGCCTATACCGAGGACAGGCGCCCGCAGATGGGGTGGGGGGAGGCGATGCCGCAGTTCTTCAATTCTGGCGTGACGGTCAAAAATTGGGCGTTGGGAGGCCGCAGTTCGCGCAGTTTTTACTATGAAAGCACCCGTTGGCCTGCCATTCTGCCGCAGATCAAGGCTGGCGATTACGTCATCATTCAGTTTGCCCATAACGACCAGAAGTACGGTGCCGATTATGCCACTTACGGTACTTATGCGTACTGCAGTGATGGCTCTGGGGACGGTGAGGCCTGTATCGGTGCGGCTGATGCGGTTGATAGCAGCGTCGACAAAGCCGAACATTC
This sequence comes from Rhodocyclaceae bacterium UBA1310, assembly GCA_002307175.1. Classification (GTDB taxonomy): domain Bacteria; phylum Pseudomonadota; class Gammaproteobacteria; order Burkholderiales; family Rhodocyclaceae; genus Uliginosibacterium. The sequence continues at coordinate 6,394 of DBTS01000036.1, read as the reverse complement.
CTATTATCAGTTCCTCAAGCGCTATGTTACGGAGATCCAGGCGAAAGGTGCCTATCCGATCCTCATGACGCCGATGGTGCGCAAGTACTTCAGCGGCACTACGATCACCGCGGAAGGGCAGCATAACGTGGGCATCAAGGGAACGGAGACGGTAGCGCGGGGAGATTATCCAGCCGCGATGAAGGCGGTGGCGGCAAAGTACGGTGTGCCTCTGGTTGATCTTACTGCAGAGACGAAAACCATTGTCGAGAGTTATGGTGATGCTGCGGCGACCGCCAACCTCTATATCTCCGCCGATAGTACGCACCCGCAGGTTCTGTTTGCCAATCTGATTGCCAAGAAAGCTACAGAGGGCATGGCGACTCTGGGTCTCCTGAATAGTTACATGGTGCCCGTTACCTCGCTGATTGCCAGTCCAAGTACCTTGGCATGGAGTACCCGTTACGTTGGCGTAGCCTCGGTCAAGAGCATTACCGTGTCGGCGTTTGATCTGAGCCCGGCGGCAGGTTCGGTAACGGTGACATCACCGGCAACGAATTTTGAGCTTTCAACCGACCAGACGACCTGGAGCCAGTCGCTAAGTCTGGACTACACTAACAGTGCCTTTACCAAGACTGTCTATGTGCGCTTTACGCCCAGCGCCGTGATTGATTACAGCGGGAGCATCACGTTTGCCCTGGCGGGCGTCAGCGTCGGAACAGTGGCGGTGTCTGGCACCGGGGTTTCTGCAGGGAGTGGGGTGGATTCAACGGCAACGTGGTTTACCGCTGGAACGGCAGTGGCTGCAGTGACGGATGGCCTGCTGACAGCAGCGGATGCCGTGCCCAACAACCTCACAGCCACGACATCCAAGGTTCTCGCCGTCAATGGGCAGGATACAACCGTGGCACGCTATACGGCAGACACCTGGACCTCGCACGACAGTACCCGCTATCTGCAGTTTGCCACGACGCCAACCGGGGCCATGAGTGTCAGTACCATCTCAATGTATTACGCGAGCAGCGGGGGCTCCACAATTCAGGCTGACATAGAGTACTCGCTGGATCAGACGAGCTGGACGCGTCTGAACGCTTCTTCCCTTACTTCGACCAAAGACGTCATGACCTATGTCGAATATACCGGTCTGGCGCTTCAGGTGGCCAAGGGGAGCACGGTCTACCTTCGCATCTATCCGTGGAACACAGCGGGCACAGCGGGCAAGTCGCTAGCGCTGTATGGCGTGAAAGTGGCTGGCAAGGTTTCGCAGTAGGGTTCGCGCAAGGCCGGAGGTTTTTCCGGCCTTGCCTTTTTTTGCCGGCAGGGAAGGAGAGGGGTTCGCATTTCCGCGCAGATTCAAGGTCAAGGCGCTGTGCGGGGGCGGAAGTTTTTTGCTTGGTGGGCAGGCTGCTGCTGATTTTTCGAGAGCGTCATATTTGCCCCGTTCTGTCTGCGTAGAAACCTTGCCTGGTTGCCGGAAAGCATTGAATCTGGCGGGTTTGCGGCATCCGCTGGCTGTTTTTGGCTATGTCTCGATATAAACTAAAGTATATAATACTGCTGCCAGAACGAATTGCGGTTCCGGGTTCTGTTTTGGCAGTTCGCCAGAAGCTGCTGTCCAGGCATTCATTTTCTTGTCTTCCATTTCTGCCGCTGTGGTGAGGGTACTACGGCGCGGCTCCGGCAGTTTCCTTTCAATGACTCGTTTTCGTGCAAAGGGAAGTGCTGTGAAGAAAAGTGTATTGGGCTGTTTGCTGGGGCTTGGTCTGTCGCTGGTTTCCTTGGCTGCAAGTGCCGAAGATCAGAAGGTGGATGTGATGTATGCCGGTTCGCTTGTGCATCTGATGGAAACGGGCGTAGGCCCGGCTTTTCAGAAGGCCACGGGGGTGCAGTTTGCGGGCTATGCGGGCGGCTCCAACAAGCTGGCCAATGAGATCAAGGGGAAATTGCGCCGCGCCGATGTGTTCATCAGTGCGTCGCCGAAGGTCAATGATTCCCTGATGGGCAAGGAGAATGGGGATTGGGTGCAGGGCTACGTGGTGTTTGCCCAGTCTCCTGTGCAGATTGGCTATAACGCCAAGAGCAAGTTTGCGCCGCTGCTCAAGACCATGCGCTGGGACAAGGTGCTGCAGCAGCCGGGTGTGCATATCGGGCGCACCGATCCGACGCTGGACCCGAAGGGCAAATTCACCGTGGATCTCGTCACTGCTGCTGCCAAGCTCTATCAGCAGCCCGATCTGCTCGAACGCACACTGGGCTCGCCGACCAACCCGGAACAGGTTCTGCCTGAAGAAACGCTGGTGGGGCGCCTGCAATCAGGGCAACTGGATATCGGTTTCTTCTATTCCACGGAAACCTCGGATCTGAAGATTCCCGCGATCAATCTGCCGCCGGAATTGCAGGTCAAGGCCGATTACACGATCACCGTCCTCAACGATGCACCGCATCGTGAAGCGGCCTTGAAGTTCGTGCAGTTCCTCATGAGCCCGGCCGGGATCGAGCAGCTCAAGGCGCATGGCGTGGATGTCGTGAAGCCTTCGATCAAGGGTAATCTGCCGGCGGATGTGAGCAAGGTTCTGCCTGCCGGGCATCAATGAAATCCCGTTCCATGGGCGTTCTGAAAGGGCTGGCAGCCTTGCTGGCCCTTTATCTGTGTGCCCCGTTCCTGAGTGTGCTGGGGCAACTGCGCGGCACTGATTGGCGTGTACTGGATATTTATACAGTATTCTCGGCAATCGGCATTTCCGCAGCCAGTTCCACCGTAGCCTGTGTGTTTATTGCCCTGGGTGGAATCCCCCTTGGCTACTACCTGGCGCGCCACAACACGCGTGGGATGGCCTGGCTGGGCTTTGTTGTGCAGTTGCCGCTGGCACTGCCGCCGCTGACCAGTGGCGTGCTGCTGCTCTTCATGTTCGGGCCGTATGGCTTGGTTGGGCATGTGCTGGATGCGCAATTGACAGATAGCTTTGCGGGCATCGTGCTGGCCGAGATCTTTGTTGCTGCGCCATTTCTGATCATTGCCGCGCGCAGTGCATTTGCCGAGGTGGATTGCAGCCACGAGAGGGTGGCCGCCACGCTTGGGCTGGGGCCGTGGCAGCGGTTTTTCCGCATCGTGCTGCCACTGGCATGGCCGAGTATCCGCGCCGGCTTGTTGCTGAGCTGGCTGCGTGCCTTTGGTGAGTTCGGGGCCACCGTGATGGTGGCCTATCACCCGTATTCCCTGCCGGTCTACACCTACGTTGCCTTTGGTAGTCTGGGGTTGCCAGCCATGTTGCCCTTGCTGGCCCCTACGCTGGCCGTGGCGCTGCTGATTTCCCTGCTGGCGGGTTGGCGTGGTTCCCTGCGTCTGTCGATCCTGCCAGCCTTTCCTGCCCGTTCCTTGCCCTCTCCTGTTGCACCTGAGGGCAGGCATGATCTGATGCTGGCACTCTCGGCCCGTCGGGGGGAATTTGATCTGCATCTGCGCTGGCACACGCAGTCGCACCGGCTGGCGATTCTTGGTGCGTCGGGTTCGGGCAAGTCGCTGAGCCTGCGCCTGATCAGCGGCACAGAAAGCGCCTCTCACGCCACCGTCGTACTGGGCGGCGAAGATCTTTCCAGCGTACCGCTGGAGCAGCGCGGCATCGCCTGGGTGCCGCAGGATTACGGTCTGTTTCCGCATCTGGACGTGGCTGCGCAACTGGCACTATCGCCATTTGCCGATCCGGCTGCGGCGGCACACTGGCTGGCGCATCTGGGGTTGTGTGAGCTGAAAAATCGCCTGCCGGCACAGCTGTCCCTCGGCCAGCGCCAGCGTGTCGCCCTGGCACGGGCGCTCTCCTGCAGAGCCTGCCTGCTGCTGCTCGATGAACCATTCTCGGCACTCGATACGCCACGGCGGCGGGATCTCGTGCAGGCCCTGCGCAAACTGCAGGGGGAAATTGATTGCGTCACCCTGCTGGTCACCCACGATCCGGATGAAGCGGCCCTGCTGGCCGACGAGATCATGGTGCTGGACGAAGGGCGTTGCCTGCAGAGCGGGCCGGTGCAATGGCTATTCCGCTACCCGGCCTCACTGAAGGTGGCGAAGTTGCTGGGGCTGGACAATGTGGGTGAGGGAAGCGTGGATGGTGCCAGCGTACTCCATACTAACGCCGGGCTGGCAATGAAAGGCAACTTTGCAGCGCATGCCCGCGTGATGTGGCGTTTGCCGTTTGATGCCATACAGCTGGATGCAGAGGGCACCCGTCGCGCTGAATTTCTGGGGTTCATGCCCCGGCACGGTGAAATGCTCGCAAGCTTTTCGCTGGAAGGCGAAGTCTTGCTCGCGCGCTCCGCGTCTGATGCAGATTTGCAGCCAGGCAGATGTTATGGCCTTACGCTCGAAGCGGGTGAATGCGAGGTCTGGCCGATTGTCGGTGCGGCAGATCCCCAGGCAGCTGAATCTTTGTGTGATGCTCACGAGGCTGTGCAGGCTGATGCCTGAAAGCCCGAACAGATTCAGACAGGCGAAGAGTGCAGAGAGACGGATTGCGCGGTTGTACAACTGCGATATGAATGTTCAATAACAAAAATATCGCTACGACAGACACTGACAAGCACAAACAAAAAGCGCCCGATCAAAGGCGCTTTTTATTTCGTGCGCTCAACATGGGCAGGCTCCTGCGGGTGGAAGTCCTGCCGGAAGCTGATCACGACGACCGAAGCGGAGCGCAACTGCATGAGGGGGGGCGATTGTGGGGGGCATCACAGCAAACCGGTCAAAGCATGGGTAGCTCAAGGTTAGGAAGTGCGAATACCTTTTTCGGCGAAATAAGCCGAAGTTTTCACTTTGTTACCGGTAAATTTTTTACATGTAAGCCCTAAAGGCTGTACGCGTTTACCCGTAAACTGTCACACCAAGCTTAAATCAATTACCCCCTGAAACTACGATACCCATGCAAAACATATCCATTTTGCCTCTCACTCTCGTTTTGGTCCTGCTTACGGCGTGCGGTGGAGGAGGGTCAAGTTCATCTGACACGTCTTCTACATCCTCAACAGCAACATCTTTGTCGTCAAGCTCATTATCCTCAAGCGCATCATCGTCTTCGAGCTCCTCGTCTACATCCACGACAAGCTCGTCAAGCTCTTCGTCTTCCAGCTCTGCAGCCAATGCAAGCGCAACTTCACTGACCTATTCCGGTACATCGACAGGTAGCGGTGGGTTTGCGAGCGCAACGGGTTCCACGGCTACTGCTGTCACTGTCAGCACTCTGGCCGAACTGACTGCCGCAATTAACGCCAAAGATCACCACATTATCATCAATGGCACGATTGACGGAGGATCCAGCCTAACCACCTTTACATTTGCTACAGCAGACTGGAGCAACACTACTATTGAAGGGGCAAGTGGTGGGGCGGCCACGCTTGAAAACATCCAGTTGAAATTTGATGGAGAGCTTCTCTCTACCGGAACGAATATCACGAATATTGTCATCAAAAACATCACGTTCCACGGCACAATTTCCTATTTGCAGGCATTACCAACCCAGGTATATGGAACTTCAGATAATGTAGGGATTAACTACGAAGGGGTTTCCCTGCGTAGGGTCACCAATGCGTGGATTGATCACTGCACACTCTATGATACGAGTGATGACTTGATGAGTGTGACATTGGCATCTGATAACGTCACCATTTCATATAGTAAATTCTACTTTTCGGACAGCTGGCTCAACATGAGCCCTGATCCAATATGGAACTGGGTTGGAACGTATCAGGATTTGGCCAACGAGCGGCTGGCGATGGTAATCGGCGCAAACGCGTCCGATTCCTATACCAACGGTGGCAATGTACTGCACGTAACCATGCACCACAATTGGTTTGGCCCAAACATCAAAGGTCGGCCATTAATCCGGGGCTGGGTTCATGCATACAATAACTACTTTGACAACACGGGAACCCCCACTGGGAATAACACTGCGGGCTACTCAATGACTCAGTACAGTGCCCTGCAGATTGGTAGTGGGAGCGTGATTTATTCCGAAGGAAATTATTTTTACAAGACCAACCAGAGTAACTACCTGGGCCTGGATTCAAGTACGGATGCTTACGCGTTTTACGAAAAATTCACAAGTGGGTATGCCAATACCTACGATTCAACAACAGGCACCAGCCAAACAGGAACGACTTATACGGATTCGCCTGTAAGCTATAGCTACACTGTAAACGCTTCAGCCAATGTCCCAAGTCTCGTAAAAGCGCAGGCTGGCCCGCAGTAACTTGAAGCAAGTTGTATCCGCGCTGTAACCCACACCAAGTACAACATCCGTTTTATACATAAGTACAAGGTGTGCGGCATTCTTAGGGCATGCGCTCTGATGCCCTTCTGGCGGGCCTTTCCCGTCGCCTGTAAAGCCTGATCCGCCTCGGCACAGAGCCGGTGCCGGAATCCTGG
>DBTS01000067.1:40240-42079 GCA_002307175.1 Rhodocyclaceae bacterium UBA1310 | reverse complement strand
GGAAACCGACTTGTTCAACGCCGGTGTCCGCCCCGCCATTAACGCCGGTATCTCGGTGTCGCGCGTCGGTGGCGCTGCCCAGACCAAGGTCATCAAGAAACTCTCCGGCGGTATCCGTACCGACCTGGCACAGTACCGCGAGCTGGCTGCCTTTGCGCAGTTTGCCTCCGACCTTGATGACGCTACCCGCAAGCAGCTCGAACGCGGCCGCCGCGTGGTGGAAGTGCTCAAGCAGCCGCAGTATGCACCACTGCAGGTGCCGGAAATGGCCGTGACGCTGTACACCATTACGCGTGGTTATGCTGATGATGTCGACGTCAAGAAGATCCTGGATTTCGAATCTTCGTTGCACCAGTACATGCATGCCAGCCATGCTGATCTGATCAGCAAGATTGATTCAACCAAGGATCTTGATGCCGATGCTGAAGCCGCCCTGAAGGCAGCCATCATCGACTTCAAGAAGACCTGGACTAACTGATCAGGACATAACCATGGCTGGCGGAAAAGAAATCCGGACCAAGATCAAGAGTGTCCAGAACACCAAGAAGATCACCAAGGCAATGGAAATGGTTGCCGCGTCCAAAATGCGCCGTGCGCAGGAACGGATGCGGCATGCCCGCCCCTATGCAGAAAAGGTGCGTCGTCTTGCGGCGAATCTCTCGCACTCGAATCTTGCCGAGTACCGTCATCCGTTCCTGATCGCGCGTGAGCCGCGCAAGGCCGTTGGGGTTGTGCTGGTGACAACCGACAAGGGCCTGTGCGGTGGCCTCAACACCAACATTCTGCGAATGGTGGTGGGCAAGATGCGTGACTGGCAGGAACAGGGTGTCAAGGACGTGCCGGTAACCACCATTGGCAACCGTGGCTACGGTTTCATGCAGCGCATGGGTGCCCAGGTGGTGTCGCATCTGACGCAGCTTGGTGACACGCCGCATCTGGACAAGTTGATCGGGCCCGTCAAGGTCATGATCGACAAGTATCTGGCTGGCGAAGTCGACGCGGTGTACATTGCCTATACAAGGTTCGTCAACACCATGCGCCAGGAACCGGTGGTCGAGCAGTTGCTGCCGCTCTCCGGCGAACGCATGGGAGCTCCGGCGCATACGTGGGATTACATCTACGAGCCCGAGCCCAAGGCTGTGATTGACGAGTTGCTGATGCGTTATGTTGAAGCGCTGGTGTACCAATCCGTCGCGGAAAACATGGCTTCCGAGCAGAGTGCCCGCATGGTGGCCATGAAGGCCGCCTCGGACAACGCCGGAACAGTCATCAAAGAGCTTCAACTGGTCTATAACAAGACCCGTCAGGCGGCAATTACCAAGGAAATCACCGAAATCGTCGGCGGCGCTGCTGCCGTCTGAGTATTTACGTATTGGGGATAGACGATGAGTCAAGGATCCGTAGTTCAATGCATTGGCGCCGTGGTGGATATCCAGTTTCCCCGCAGTGCCATGCCCAAGGTTTATGAAGCGCTGCAGCTTGATGCCTCGGAAGAAAATCCGCTGGTTGAAGCCGGCCTGACGTTCGAAGTGCAGCAACAGCTCGGTGATGGCATCGTCCGCACGATTGCCATGGGTTCCTCCGATGGTCTGCGTCGCGGCATGAAGGTCAATGCCACCGGCCACGCCATCTCGGTTCCGACCGGGCACGGCACCCTGGGCCGCATCATGGACGTGTTGGGTCGTCCGATTGATGAAGCTGGTGCCATTGAGGCTGATGAATTGCGTCCGATTCATGCTCCCGCACCGAAGTTCGATCAGCTCTCGCCTTCAGTTGACCTGCTCGAAACCGGCATCAAGGTGATTGATCTGGTGTGCCCGTTCGCCAAGGGCGGCAAGG
>DBTS01000067.1:39484-39921 GCA_002307175.1 Rhodocyclaceae bacterium UBA1310 | reverse complement strand
CTCATCAACAACATCGCCAAGCAGCACTCCGGTCTGTCGGTGTTTGCTGGCGTGGGTGAGCGTACCCGTGAAGGGAACGACTTCTATCACGAAATGAAGGAATCCAACGTTCTCGACAAGGTCGCCATGGTGTTCGGGCAGATGAACGAACCCCCGGGCAACCGTCTGCGCGTGGCACTGACCGGCCTGACCATGGCCGAAAAGTTCCGTGATGAAGGCCGTGACATTCTGCTGTTCATCGACAACATCTACCGTTACACGCTGGCCGGTACCGAAGTGTCTGCCCTGCTGGGCCGCATGCCTTCCGCCGTGGGTTATCAACCGACGCTGGCTGAAGAAATGGGCAAGCTGCAGGAACGTATCACCTCGACCAAGGTGGGTTCCATCACCTCCATCCAGGCCGTGTATGTGCCTGCCGATGACTTGACCGACCCGTC
>DBTS01000067.1:27958-39220 GCA_002307175.1 Rhodocyclaceae bacterium UBA1310 | reverse complement strand
CGACCCGTCGCCTGCCACCACCTTCCTGCACCTGGACTCCACCGTCGTGCTGTCGCGTGACATCGCCGCCCTGGGTATCTACCCGGCAGTTGATCCGCTCGACTCCACCTCCCGCCAGCTTGATCCGCTGGTTGTGGGTGAAGAGCACTACAACGTGGCCCGTGGCGTGCAGCAGACCCTGCAGCGCTACAAGGAACTGCGTGACATCATCGCAATTCTGGGGATGGACGAACTGGCTCCCGAAGACAAGCTCGTTGTGGCCCGTGCGCGCAAGATCCAGCGTTTCCTGTCGCAGCCTTTCCATGTGGCCGAAGTGTTTACCGGTTCGCCCGGCAAGTACGTGTCGCTGAAAGACACCATCAAGGGCTTCAAGGGCATCGTCGCGGGTGACTACGACAACCTGCCCGAGCAGGCCTTCTATATGGTTGGCACGATCGAAGAAGCGGTCGAAAAGGCCAAGACACTGCAATAAGCGGAAGCAGGCGGGGAGGGCATCGCAAGATGTCCTCCGATGCGTCTGTTTCATGGAGGAATTGGTATGGCAATGACAGTACACGTCGACGTCGTCAGCGCGGAAGAAGAAATCTTCTCCGGGCTGGCTGAAGTCGTCACGCTGCCCGGTGAAGCCGGTGAGCTGGGGATCATGCCCGGCCATGCACCGCTGCTGACCCGTATCCGCCCCGGGTCTGTACGCATCAGGATGCCCAACCAGGCTGAAGAGGAAATCATCTTCGTGGCTGGCGGCATGCTCGAAATTCAGCCGGGCGTGGTAACCGTGCTGGCCGACACCGCCATCCGTGGTGCCGACCTGGACGAAGCCAAGGCCATGGAAGCCAAGAAGCATGCCGAAGAAGCCCTGGCCAACCGGCAGGGTGAATTCAATCATGCCAAGGCCCAGGCCGAACTGGCGGAAGCCATGGCGCAGCTGGTGACGCTGGAACAGTTCCGGCATCGTCGGCAGTAATACATCGTCATTGACGAAGAAAAAAGCGCCTACGGGCGCTTTTTTTGTGGGCTCGAACCCCCCCAGCTTTGTGAGCTCTCAGGGCAATAGACACCGTTTTCATGTGCGTTTTGTCTGGGCGTTTTTCCCGAACAGATGAAGCACCTTTGTGTATGCCGTGTTCACTCCTGAAGCCTTGCCCGTACCAGTGAGGCGGCCTGTCGCAGATGCCGTCTTATCTGACTAGCCATGAGACTTCCGGATTGCGACGCAAAAACCACGCGGAAGGTGCAATTCGCTGCGCTCATTGCCACCCTACGAAAAACACCGCCGAAAGCGTGCCAGTGGTGTAGGTTGAAAGCCGCAGGCGTCTCCCAACGCTCGGTTGCGCCACATCACGCGCCTTCGCGTTTCAGAATATGTCCCTTAAATGCCGTAACATCATGCGCATATTTATGCCCTGATATGGTGCAGAACTAAAATGCATTCAACATCAAGCGCACAAGTGCCAATCCGTCGCGGATCAGCGGCTAGGTCTATGCACAATAACTAATCACGGGAAGTCCGTATGGGTAGTAACCATGCGGAAAACAAGGTAATTGTGGCATACAAGGCCGTACAAGTATCAGGGTTATTCCTGACTTTGGCAGAGAAGTGAATGAGGACAAACACTGACGCCAAACCAGGGGCTTGGCACTAAAATCGTGCGTAGGCGATAATAGCCGCTGGACGTGGAGACACACTATAAAAAGGGGGAGATCGTGGAAGCAGAACTGCAGGTGACCGGCCCGGAAAAGGTGGCGTTTGACTTGATGGTGAAAATTGCCGGCGCGGAGATGGGAACGATGATCGACAACCGTTCGCGGGACTATTGGCTAACCCTGTACCACCAGTGTTATCTGTCCACGCAGGGTGCCAAGCTTGAGGATATTCTCGCCAAGACGCCCAACAAATAAGGGTTCTTCAGACTTTCGTGTGGGTAAGTAGTACGCTCTCGCGTATCACACCACAGGGAACGAAGTGGAGTGAACGGGCGAAGATGCGGCGTAACAAAGCGTTGGGAGACGCCTGCGGCTTTCCCAACCTACGGCCATTGGCCTACCGTGCCGGTTTGCGTAGGGCGCCGACAGGGAACAATGGAGCGTAGCGCAATTGCGCCGATCCACCCTCCGTCCGCAGGGCGCAAATGTTTGCCGTGTTCCGGGGATGAATGCCGGCGCCAACAGCCAGTAAATGCTGTAGCGCCAAGGCTTCGAGCGCTCAGCGCCGGACGCGTGCTTCCAGCGTCTCCAGCCGGCGTGCCAGCGCTTCCAGTTCGGATTTCCAGGCATCGAATTCCGCGTGCGGCGTCGCGGCATGCAGACGATCCTGCACCAGGCCCTTGAGCACGGACTCCCCCTGGCGGGCAGCAGCCATGCCTGTGCGCGAAATGATTCCCGCCGTGCGCGTGGCGCGTACCGCCAGCACATCGCCTACATAGGGTGCCAGCCATCCGGCCAGATCAGGGCGCAAATGCTGCAGCAGGGTTGCCAGCGTATCGGCGAGGGCAGCGCTGCCCTCAATGTGGGCGTAGCGCGTGATCTCAGCCGGGTTTTCCGCGATCACGCCAAGCGCAGAGGCAGGCAGGCTCACCGTCACGTCGTCCGCAGCATCCTTGGCAGCCGCCATGAGCAGGCCATCCACATCCACCGTAAAACGCATGTCCAGGCTGCCGATCTGCAGCCTTGCCGTCTGCCCCGCATGACTGCACAGGCGCTGGCGCGCCCAGTCTTCGCCCTTGAGCGTGCGGTTGATGAAGAACAGTGGAAGGTTTGGCAGCATGGGAAGGTCGGCGCCCGGTCACAGTGATAGCGGGGAAAAGCATACTCCAGCGGCAGTGGAATTGCACAGTCACCCGGGCACAGCAACCCTGGCGCCATTGGCCGCAAGATTCCGGAGGGGCGTGCGGCCCCTCTGGGTTTGTCAGTGACGGCTTTGGATGATCAGGCTTCCGGATTGCCCGTCGCGCCTTTGCGCGAGCTCAGCAGGCTTCCCCAATCCACCTTGCGCGTGCCCACCATCACGCACGCCAGCAGCCCGAAGAGCAGCAGGCTGCCCATCAACAGCGCGTTCTGTTCCGAAAGCAGAATCACGTACAGCGCGCCATAGAGTGACCCCAGGCCCAGGGTAAAGCCGCTTGCCAGCCACAGGCTGCGCAAGAGGTGCGCGCTGTAGAAGCCGATCAGCAGCACGCAGGCGCCACCCGCCGCGAGATACGCCCAGGCAAAGCCCAGCCGCTCGGAAAGCGAGAGCAGCAGCAGGAAGAAGATCAGCAGCGCCGCACTGATCAGCAGATAGTTCATTGGGTGCAGATTGAGGCCGCGCAGCAGCTCGAAGAGCAGGAAGGCGCCGAGCGTCAGTGCAATGAAGAGTTCAGCGTACTTGCTGGCCCGGTCCGACATCGAATAGATATCCACAGGGTCGATCAGGGAGACGGAAAAGCTGTCGGCCTGATTCATCTCGATCTTTTCACAACAGCTGAAAGACTCGCGGGCATTCGAAGCCAGTGCGCTGATCTGCCAGTGTGCGTCAAAGCCCTTGTCCGTCACCGCAAACTTCTCCGGCACAAAGCGGCCATTCGGACCTGAGGTTCGCCACCGTGTTGTGCGCCAGCGGAATCATGCTGAAGTTCTCCGTGCCACCAAGCTCTAATGCCAGCGCAAAGCGCATGGGCTTGCCGGGCAGGCTGGCTGCGTCGGCGATCCGGGCGTTAACGCCATTGCCCAGGCCGGCAAGCTGCGTGCCCGGTTCCAGGGTGGTCGGCGCATCATTGACCTTCAGCTCCACCCGGCGCAGCCCACGCGGATCGCTGATCGCCACGACCAGTTGCACCCCCTCCACACTGATGCTCGCATCCTGCCGGTTGCGTGGCAGCTCCGCCAGTGCTGGCAGGCGGAGGCTGCCCGCCAGCGAGCCTTCGAGCAGGTAGGCATTGATATGGAAGATGCCACGGTAATGCGGATCATTGGTCAGGCTGCCATCGAGTTGCAGCGTATCCGGCAGCACCGTCATGACGTGCGATTCACTGCGATTGCCGTTGTCCACCAACCTGCCATCCTTGTCGCGGGTGGTGTCTGTATAGTGCTCCGTGTATCTGATGACAGCCAGCGGCCCGGCCAAGGTCTGGCTGTTGGCCAGGCTGTCCGCAATCGACTGGCGTGCCACATTACGGTTGGCAATGCGGTCGGCCACCACATCGCGCACCATGAAGCCGGCAATCACCAGCAACACCGCCAGCGCGGCAATGGTAAAAAACTTGGCAAGAAAACTGCGCATGCTGAATTCTCCGAATAGATTTCTGGGATTGAAGTGCGCGGTGGCCCATCAAATCGCCGCGCGCTGCGGCACCAACTGCTCGCTGGTGCGCCCGAAGCGCCGCTCACGCTGGCGGAAAGAGAGCAGCGCCGCATCAAACGCCACCTCATCGAAATCCGGCCAGAGGCAATCCGTGAAGTAATACTCCGCATACGCCAGCTGCCAGAGCAGGAAGTTGCTCACGCGCTGCTCGCCACCCGTGCGGATGAACAGATCCGGCTCCGGCAGATCTCCCAGGCTCAGGTAAGGCGTCAGATCGTCCTCGGTGAAATCATCGCGCAGCGCCGGGTTTGCCGCCTGCATGCGTTTCACCGCCTGCAGAATGTCCCAGCGCCCGCCATAGTTCGCCGCGATAGACAGCGTCAGCGCAGTGTTCCCCGCTGTCAGCGTCGCAGCCTGCGTGATGGCCTGTTGCAGCGTGGGCTCAAAGCGCGAAATATCCCCGATCACCCGCAGACGGATGTTATTGGCATGCAGGCGCAACACCTCGGTGTGCAGCGCACGTAAAAGCAGCTTCATGAGGAACGAAACCTCATCCGCCGGCCGCCGCCAGTTCTCCGAACTGAAGGCAAACAGCGTGAGATTCGGAATCCCCCGCTCCAGGCACTGGCGCACCAGCCGCCGCACCGTCTCCAGCCCACGCCGATGGCCGGCTACCCGAGGCAGCATGCGCTTGCGCGCCCAGCGGCCATTGCCATCCATGACGATGGCGATATGTCTGGGAAATTCGGAACAGGCCGGAATGCTCAGCGTCGAGCTGACGGGCCCGGCGTCAGGTGTATCGGATGCCATCGTGTATCTCCTTCACGGATGCGAAGCCTGCACGATGCACAGTGGGCATGAGGAGAGGATGAGGCGATTGTGAAAACTGTGTGAAGTGCGTTGGGAATGTTCGCTGGCTTACGGAGGGAACTCTGTTTGCTGGCCTGCGTTACGGAGAAATCTCTCAGGCCCATTGTCGTGTCACGGAACGACCATTGGTGGATTCCGTTGCGGAATACCTGGACAGAAACACTGCCGTGGCCAAAGTCTACCGGAGCGGTGCATACTTACTCAATGGCAGAAATTGCTAAGTTCTTCGGAGCGTACTCCATGACAGTCAGTCAGAGTGTAAAAGCTGTCTAGGGTGGTTGTAGGGAACGATGTTGGATGTTGGACCTGACTCCGATGGCACGCACTATCGATTGACACGAACTAGCTAGCTTGCAAGTGGCGGACTTAATAGGAGCAATGCGTTATGAGGATCCTGCTGATTGCAGGCAACGGGTTGTCAATGGCAATGCTAAAGCAAAGCCCTATCGCATCCGTTGATTTATCGAATCTCTTTGTAACTGGCTGTGATGTCACATGGCCAGCGACAGGCAAACCTGGTTTTCTTAGTTATGAACATTGCCCGAACCTTTGGGCTCTTGGTGCGCGACAAACTGCGTCAGCTCAGGACGGCTATGAAGTAATTGAGCAAATAATTACGGCGGTAAATGCATGTTGCCTCGCCGACCCTTCGACGCTTGACGACGGTATATATATACGCGCATACAAAGAACTTGTAGCGTACTTGCGCTACCTATTCGTACACTACGATACCTTGTTACAGCAGGAAGAATTCTTCAGTCGGCCATCTGTACTCCGACCTATCGATTGGTTGTTTGAGGCTACTCATGATGCCGCTGTTTCAGATATTGATATTGTAAGTTTCAATTACGATGCATTTTTGGAGCGTTCTCTTCTATCAAAAAAAGTAAATTTTTCAATCCCACTGTTGGCTCAGGACGATACATCAAAGATTAGGATCCACAAGCCGCATGGATCAATCACGTTCTGCAGCAAAACTGCCGTAGATAGATCCTCTTTCACGATAAAATATGACAGCCCTTTTACTGAAGGTGGAACGGATGATTTGGAAGTCCGTTACGATGGGCTCGATCAGAATTTCCCGAGGGTAGGGATTCTTCCTCCGGCGGGCGAATCAGATCGGTACAAACACCGTTGGATCAGGCAAATTTGGGACAAAGCAATTGAGGCAGCACAGCAACTCGACCATGACGATCTGGTGGTGATTTACGGACTGAGCTATTGGCATGTAGATCGCCGGGAGATTGATAATTTACTCGGAAACGTTTCTCGCAAAGCAAGAGTTGTGTCGGTCAACCCTAGTCCAAATCTGCATTTTGACGCTGTCTGTTGCAGTCTTTTCAGGTCATACCACTCTTACAGCAGTGCTGAACAGCTTATGAGGATGGTCAAATGAATATCAAAATGTTAGAGAGAAAGACTGCAACAATTTCTATTGCAAGCTTTCATGAGCAGAACCAAGAGGGAAAGTTCAACTACGACCCTCCATATCAGAGAAAGTCTGTGTGGTCCGATGAGAAACAAAGCTATCTTATAGACAGCATTCTTCGAAATTTTCCGATACCGCCAATTTTTCTTCACAGAAAAATTGATTCTAATACAGGAAAAACGAGTTTTGATGTTATTGATGGGAAGCAGCGCCTCACAGCTATTGCGCGATTCATAAACAACGAAATTCCAGCTGCGAACGAGTATGGACCGGCCGATAGTGTTAATGTTATTGATGGAATTTTTTTTCGCGATCTTATTGGAGCCGATAATTTATCGTCATTTAAGACGTTTTTCTGGAAGTACGATCTTCCTATTGAGTATGTTGATCCCAGTGACGTGGGATTAATTGAAGAGGTTTTTGATCGTCTTAATCGAAACGGAGAGCCGTTAGAGGGGCAAGAGTTACGTAACTCCCAGTATCACTCGACAGCGATCGTGAAAGCTGTGGAAGAGCTTCTTGATCAGCCTTATCTAAAGTCTAGGCTTGATGTTACGGATCGCACGCGGATGGAAGATAAAGAGTTTTGTTCGGAGTGTTTGCTGTCTGTTTTTATGAAGCAAGTCATTGGATCAAGCCAGAAAATCCTTGATGGACTTTATGAAACTCATAAAGATCAGAACTTTTCTGATGCAATAGCTTTGTCAAAGACATTGTGTAATGAAATTGATGGTATTGGATTGGATTACCAAGCGAGTCGAATTAGCGGGGTATCTCATTTGTATGGGCTTTGGGGGTGCGCTTTGATATTGAATATCAGGGGAAAGTCCATTCAATCGTTCAGCAGTGAAATTTTGCAATTTTATGGAGCCTTACGCGATACGGCTGCTGCCGATAACAGTATTTGCGAAGACTACAAAGCAAGTATGAGATCTAGAACAAAGGAGCGCTTTATGCGCGTTAAGCGGGTGAACGCTTTACTGAAAGCATGCGGCGAGGAAGCCCTTGTTGACTGATGCAATCCTACAAGCTCCGAATATGATGAAATACAAAAGGCCCAATAGGCCCTTTTGTATTTCAATACGGTGACTTATCCGCATTCTTTCACTGTTCGCATCATAAGGCATGTAAGTTCGGCGTCGAACTCGTTGCGAAGTTCACTCGTTGTTACAAACAGCTAGTACTTGTTTGGCCAGCAAGCCGAGTGCATGAGCCATTAATGGAGGAACTGCATTTCCAATCTGCTTTAGCTGTTGCCACTCACTGCCCATGAATATAAAACCGTCGTGGAATGACTGTAATCTTGCTGCTTCGCGGACAGTAATCCATCGGTTAAGCCTAGGGTGTACCCACTCACTCAAATCGCGGTGCATTTGTGCAAGTATTGTGTGTGAAGGTCTGTCGGGATGCAGCCTTCGCCACTTTTCTGGACGCTTGTTGTTCCAGATTTCTTTTGGCAGGCTGTCTGCCTTTTTGCCTGGAGCAAGCATTGCAATCAAGTTGGCACGTCGCTCTTGAATTTCTTTTGTGTGGTGATTGTAGAGTTTTGCCGCTTGATTTTTTCCAAACGCGCGACAGCGTTTGTCAGACTTGCTGTAAATGCGGCCAGTCAGCCCGAGGCGCATTTCCTTCATAAACGCTGAAGGTTTCTCTACCTCTGGGTATTCCATCACCTCCCCACTGTGCACTACAAACGCTGGCAAATCGGATATTGCCTCGTCCACAGTCACAGCTTTGGGAACCTTAAAAGTTTCCAACGTTTGTGTGCAGAACGCGTCGAGATCAAAAGGAAAATTATCTTCGTCTCTGGTACCAATGAAAATAACTCGTTGGCGGGTTTGAGGTACGCCGAAATCATCCGCCGAAATTTTCAACATTACAGTGTTGCCGTAACCTAGTGACGCAAACTCATCCAAGATAACCTTCTTGAAGAAGCCTTTGTTCATCATCGCCAAGTTTGGCACGTTTTCCATTAGGAAAAGCCTCGGACGAAGTTCCTTCACTACCCGCGCGTATTGTTTGTATAGCTCATTGCGTTCATCGTCTGGTCTCCGCGCACCTATTTGACTGAACCCTTGGCAGGGTGGGCCACCGAAGACAATATCGACGCCACTGGAAAGTTGGTATCTATCGCGATGGTCAGTGCCAGGCAATAAGAATTGATGTATGTCTTCGTTAAAAAGAGGTGTTCGCGGAAAATTGTGGCGGTAGGTTTCGCAAGCGTATTTATCTAACTCGACAGCAACCTTTACTTCGATTCCAGCCTGCTCAATCCCTTCGCAGAAGCCACCACAACCAGAAAACAATGACACTGCGGAGAACTGCGTCTCAGTATTAGAGATCGGCGTATTGATGTGACTCTTAAGCATCTAATAAGTGTATCTATCGAAGTCAAGTGGGTCAATGAAATAATCGAAAAATTTACTAATTTGTGACTCATAGTCCGTGGATCTATAGGCTACATAAAAATTATGCTGTATCCATGGATCTTACAATTCATTTCGGCCCCGCAGTACGGCGTCACCGCGATCTATTGCGTCTAAGCCAAGAGGAGCTGGCTGCCAGAGCCGGGATAGATCGCACCTATATTAGTGGGGTTGAACGGGGCGTGCGCAACCCTACGCTAGAAGTAATGCAACGGATTGCTACCGCTCTAGGCTCGGATCTTGACGTGTTGTTTGCTACCGCTCGTGAACTGGGCAACAGGATAGACAACTAATGCCCTATACGTTCGATCATGCCACTGTTTGCGCCTCTTGCCCCCACGGCACATGTTTCGAAGACAGGAGGCTAAATCCCGTCAGAGGCCGCAATACGAGTTTCAGGTTAAGACAGCAGGTAGCCATGAACTGTACATTTGCGGAGTTCATGCCCGGAAGTGATAATGACCCGGATCCCGGAAGGACATATCAAACATATCTTGACGCGTTTCGGTTAAATGCTTTAACGGCGGGCCAGAATCTTTTTGGCAAGGCTTTTGATGTAACAAGCTCGGCCATTGCTAAAGTGGAAGGTGATGTATTTGAATTATTAGAAGCCGGAGTATTTTGGAACGCTGCTGCTTCCTGGAATACGTTTATGGACAGCGGTGTTTGGAATTCAGAGACATTTACACAGCCAGGGGGTTCGATCGCCACTCCGACGCGTAAGGTCGCTATCGTTAAGTTGCCAAGGGGATATGATGCTACTCGGCTATTTAAGAGCGAAGTTAGAAGCAGCATTCAGGCTTTCGAGCATGCTTTGCAGCTACGAGGTATGGAGCTGGGCCTCTCTTCTCCGGATATTGTCGGCGTGAGACTTCCCCATCCGTTGCCGATAGCCATGCGACGCTTTCTATCTCCAGTAGAAAATCTCGACACGACAAACTTGCCATTACTGGAAGAGGGCTATCGGCTCCTAGAAAATTCTATCGAGGGTTCTGGATTTTTGTTCGCCATTGCAGTCAAAAGGACGACGCGTAGCGATAGACTATATCAACCTTTATATGAGGCGAATATACTCAAATACTTAATTGAAAATGTCCTTCGTGGAGCCGCATTTCGTTTCTATGCTCATTTGAACTCGTTTGAGGGGGCCGATGTTGAGGGGCACTATAGAGCGGCTTCTCTAATTTCGCTCATCCGCGGTGGAACGCCAACTAGGGCTGTAGACTCGCTATATTTGGCGCTTAGACCGAGAGACAGCGCTCAAAACATTTTGGACGATTTGCCTCTCTTTCCGATCTGAATGGCGGCGGGGCCATTAACAGGATGCTAAGGATGAGGATTTTCTGCCTTCAAAGCCTTTTGTGACCGGGAAATCGGTTTTCTGAACTCCTTCGGGGTTCTGAGTCGCCTTTGGGCGATCAGTGGGTTAAATTCTCCCTATATTGTAGTTACCGCGTCGGCCCATTTGCGAATATAAGAATCTCTATAAATCCCTGTCATAGGGTTATGACTCTGGGTTCTCCATCGCCTTATCTGCCGAGGAAGTTGCCGCACTTGACGATCAGGCGGATGCACTAACGTAGCTTCGGGAGGACTGCCCCTTGCAGGCAGTCCGTACAAACAACGGCGGAGCGTTTTCAGCCGAGCTTTTTCTTCAGCAGCTCATTGACCTGCGCGGGGCTGGCTTTGCCTTTGCTGGCCTTCATGACCTGACCGACCAGGGCGTTGAAGGCTTTTTCCTTGCCGGCGCGGTATTCCTCGACGTTCTTGGCGTTGTTGGCGATCACTTCGTCGATGATGGGCTCGATGGCTGATACGTCGGTGACCTGCTTCAGCCCCTTGGCTTCGATGATGGCGTCAGCCGTGGCGCCTTCACCATTCCACAGCGCCTCGAAGACTTTCTTGGCGATGTTGTTGGAGATGGTGTTGTCGGCAATGCGCTGCACAAGGCCGGCGAGCTGCACGGCTGAGACAGGGCTGGCGGTGATGGCGAGCTCTTCCTTGTTGAGGCGGGCGGCCACTTCGCCCATCACCCAGTTGGCGCTGAGCTTGGCGTTCTTGCCGTCGCCGGCAGCCTTCACGGCATCGAGGAAATACTGGGCGGTTTCACGGCTGCCGGTGAGCGTGTGCGCGTCGTACTCGGAGAGGCCAAATTCGCTCTGCAGGCGGGCGATCAGCTGGCGCGGCAGTTCCGGCATGGTGGCGGCCACTCCGGCTTTCCAGGCGTCGCTGATTTCCAGCGGCAGCAGATCGGGGTC
>DBTS01000067.1:0-27670 GCA_002307175.1 Rhodocyclaceae bacterium UBA1310 | reverse complement strand
CGGTAGTCGTGCGCGTCTTCCTTGGTGCGCATCACGCGGGTTTCGCCGTTATCCGGGTCGAACAGCACGGTGGCCTGCTGGATCTTGCCGCCATCTTCGATGGTTTCGATCTGCCAGCGGATTTCGTATTCAATGGCCTGCTGCAGGTAGCGGAAGCTGTTCAGGTTCTTCACCTCGCGGCGCGTGCCGAGCGGCTCGCCGGGGCGGCGCACGGAGACGTTGGCGTCGCAGCGGAAGGAGCCTTCCTGCAGGTTGCCGTCGCAGATGCCGATCCACTGCACGAGTGCGTGCAGGGCCTTGGCGTAGGCTACGGCTTCGGCGGCACTGCTCATGTCCGGCTCGGTGACGATTTCGAGCAGTGGGGTGCCGGCGCGGTTGAGGTCGATACCGCTCTGGCCCCGGAAATCTTCGTGCAGGCTCTTGCCGGCATCTTCTTCAAGGTGCGCGCGCGTCAGGTGCACGATCTTGGTGTAAGCCTTGTCGCCTTCGCCCACCTGGATGGGGATTTCACCGCCCTGTACGACAGGCAGTTCGAACTGGCTGATCTGGTAGCCCTTGGGCAGATCGGGGTAGAAGTAATTCTTGCGCGCAAACACCGAGCGCGGTGCTACCTCTGCGCCAATGGCCAGACCGAAGCGGATGGCGCGTTCGACAGCCCCTTTGTTGAGCACGGGCAACACGCCGGGCAAGGCGATATCCACCGCGCAGGCCTGCACGTTAGGCTCGGCGCCAAACGCAGTGCTGGCACCCGAGAAGATTTTCGAGGCGGTATTGAGCTGGACGTGGGTTTCCAGACCGATGACGACTTCCCAATCGCTACGCATGAATGATTTCCGGACAGGTGAATGCTGACTCTGAATGGTACCGCAAGCCGTCGCAGCGTGCCGCTTGTTACGGAGCGTTTGTGCGCGAGTTTTGGCGCAGGAGGGCAGGGACTGCTTGAGCGTAGAGGACTAAAAACCGAGCAGAATACTCGGATTTATGGGCAGTTTTGATCTGAATGAGCGCGTTTTACGCGAAAATAACGCAAAATAGCCCGTGCACGTCCTGATATTCACGAAAAATACCCCAAGGGTAAGCCCGAGTAGAGTCCTGTGGCCCCAGGTGATAGCTTGTGACCGTTGCCATCTTTATTTCGGATGGTCTGTTTTCTGAAAAAGGAGTGCCAATCGATGAATTCCTTAGTTGTCACGACGGCCGTCTCCGCACTGGTGCTGGCCCTGAATGGATGCAGCCTGATGAGTGCGAAACCCAGTTCGCCGCAAATTGCCCCGGGAACCGCCAGTCGCCCTGTTCTCACAGCGGCGGAGGCCGCCGATTTTACACTGGAGCGGTATTTTGCGCAGAGCGGCGCAGTGTCGGCGCCGGTGAATGATCCCTGGCAGCCGGTGGCGATCGATCTGGCGAAGGTGACGCCCGATTTCGTGGTGGGGCGGGATGCGCCATTTGCCACCGTGCAGCAGGCCGTTAATGCCGCAGTGAGCAGTGGCAGGCAGACACGCCAGTTCATCAAGATTCTGCCGGGCACCTATACCGGCGCAGTGTACGTGCCTATCGGCGCCGCGCCGCTGACGCTGTATGGCGCGGGCGCCCAGCCGCAGGATGTGCAGTTGCAGCTCACGCTGGATGCACGCGTGCTGCCGGCGGCCTATGTCGCCACCGTCAATCCGGCCGGGCAGTTCAAGGCGGGGGATCCGGCCTGGACGATGTACAACACCTGTGCCACGCTGCCGGCTGACAAGGTTATTGATACGCCGTGCTCCGCCGTGGTGTGGGCACAGGCGGATGGCTTCCAGCTGAAGAACCTCTCCATCACCAATTCTCTGCTGGATACCGTGGATGGCGCCACGCATCAGGCCGTGGCTCTGCGCACCGATGGCGACAAAACGCAGCTTGAGGGTGTGCGCGTGATCGGGCGTCAGGATACCCTGCTGGTCAACGTGGGTGAGGCGCCCACCGCAGCCAACAAGCTGGGCACCTATCCGCTGGACAAGATTGCCCGTGCCTACATCAGGGATAGCTATGTCGAGGGTGATATCGATTTCGTTTTCGGGCGCGCCAATGCAGTGTTCGACAACTGCGAATTCCGCGTGGTGTCTACGCGTCGCCAGGAAGGCGCCATCGTTTTCGCGCCGGATACGGTGCCGGCTTCGTCGCTGGGCTTTCTTGTGCGCAACAGCCGCATCACCGGGGATGCCGGTTTCAGGGGCAGGGGAGTCGCCAAGCTGGGCCGTTCCTGGGATCAGGGCGCCAGCGGCACAGGTTATCTGGTTGGCAAATCGCCCAACGGCCAGCTCGTGATCCGCGATACCTTCATTGACGACAGCTTTGATCCAATCAAACCCTGGGATCAGGCCGCCACCACCAACCGGCCACACCGCGGCAATGCCAGCCCCGATCGCAAGCTTGATGATCCGGCTTTCAACCGCCTCTGGGAGTACGCCAACTACGGCCCCGGTGCCGCTGCGGCAAAGCCCTAGGTGGTCAACCCCGCGTTCACCCATGGCGGAAGATCGCAGCAGCAGGGGATGGCGCAGGCCATCCCTTTTTTGCCGCTGCTTGGGTATCACTTTCCTCGCTGCCTGTACTACACTGATGCCATGTCCCGCTTTTTGCGCTGCTTCGTGATGTGCCTCGTGATGCTGACCCTGCCGTTTCAGGGGGCGTCCGCTGCTGTCATGGCCATGTCCATGGCGACGGATGAGGCCGGCATGGTGATGCCGCAGCAGCACGATATGCCGGGCATGCAGATGTCCGGCTGTCATGACGACATGTCCGCCATGTCCGATGGCATGGCAGGTCACCAGTCGGGGCATGATCACAGTCTGCCGGCCAAGACAAAAGTCTGCGGCAACTGCTGCAGCGGCGTGATGCTCGATGCCCTGCAGATGTCGGCGCCCGCCCAGCCGCTTGCCGGCAATGTGTACCTGAGCTGGTCAAGCCTGGAACCCAAGGGCATTGTTCCCGAAGGTCTGGAGCGCCCTCCGCGCCTGAATTCCTGAAAATACAAATAAATCTGTAATGCAGCGTTTGCCGGTGCAATGCACCAGCGGCCTCTTGCCTATTCATTTTTCAGGAAATTGTCATGACCACCTATTTTGTACCGTTTTTCTCCATCGTTCTGAGTCTCGCTGCGCTCACCCTGTCGGCCCCGGTGCTGGCCCAGCATATGGATCACGACATGGGCGGCATGCATGCCGCCAGCAGTAGCAGCGAACTGGTGGCGGCCGAAGTGCGCGCCGTCGATGCCAAGGCTCACAAAATCACCCTCAAGCATGGCGCCATGGCAGGCATGCCGGCCATGACGATGGTGTACCCGTATCAGGCGGATCTCGCCATTGCAGCCAGGCTCAAGGCCGGGGACCAGATCCGTTTCCACGCCGAAGAAGTCGCCGGCGTGCTGACTGTCACCTCGATCCAGCGTTAAACGTTCGCACGGAGTCGATGATGAGAAACCCGGTCCGCTACGGCGGCTGGGTCTTGCTGGCGTGCCTGTCCCTGCCTGTCTGGGCAGCGGACCCGCTTACGCTCGCCGAGGCCCAGCGCATCGCCGCCAGTCGCGCCCCGCAGATCCAGGCCAGTCTTGCGCAGGAACGCTCTGCGCAGGAAATGGCCGTGGCTGCCGGGCAATTCCCCGATCCCGTCCTCAAGCTCGGGGTGAATAATGTGCCCGTCAGTGGTGAAGCCGGATGGAGTGTTGTGCAGGAGAGCATGACAATGCGTTCGGTGGCGCTGATGCAGGAATTCACGCGGGCCGACAAGCGCGCCGCACGCACCGAGCGGGCGCTGCGCGAAGCCGATCTGGCAAGGGTCAGCGCCAGTGAGGCGCTGGCTGAGGTGCGTCGCGAAACCGCCCTGGGCTGGTTTGAGCTGGCCCACCAGCGCGATATCCTGCAGTTGATCGACAAGCAGCTGGCCGAGCTGGAAGTGCAGACCCAGGCCAGCGAAGCAGGCTGGCGCAGTGGTCGTGGCAGCGAGGCGGAGGTGTTTGCGGCGCGTCTGGCCACCGAGCGCATGCGCGACCAGCAGGCGCAGACCCGGCGTGATATCGCCATGACCCGCGAACGTCTGGCGCGCTGGATCGGCGCGGAGGCCCAGCGCGATCCGGCAAGCCTGCCCCCCACCGACAAGCTCGGCTGGCAGGTGGAAACCCTTGATCAGGATGTCTCCATGCATCCCACCCTGTCGGCGGCACATGGTCAGGTGGCGCTGGCAGAGGCCGATGCAAAACTTGCGCGGGCCAACCGCAAACCCGATGTGTCAGTGGAACTGATGTACAGCATGCGTGGCCCGGACTACGCCAACATGGTCTCGCTGAACCTCTCCATGCCATTGCCCTGGGACAGGGCCCACCGTCAGGATCGTGAGGTTTCCGCGAAGGCAGCCCAGCTCGAAGAGGCCCAGGCACGGCAGGATGATGCCCGGCGTGCCTATCTGGCGATGCTGCGCGAAAACCTGGCCGCCTGGCAGAGCAGCCGTGCGCGCCTTGTGCAGTATGACGAAACACTTATTCCGCTGGCGACCCGGCAGACGGCAGCCGCGCTGGCTGCGTATCGTGCTGGCAGCGGCACGCTGGGTGGCGTGCTGGAGGCGCGTCGCATGGCGCTGGATACCGGCATCGAACGCCAGCGCATCGCGCTGGAGGCCGACAAGGCCTGGGCCCAGCTGGAATTCCTGAATCCACAGAAGGATGCAGGCCAAGGAGAACAACCATGAAGCCGAATCATCGATATGTATTCGGAGTGGCACTGGTGGCGGCTTTTGCTGCTGTTGCAGGGCTTTCCTACTGGTTCGGTGCGCACCATACGCAGCCGCAGAGGATGGACGCCACGCAGAGCGATGCCACGAAGGTCGATCCCGCCTCCGGGCGCCGTGTGCTGTACTGGCACGATCCGATGGTGCCGGGGCAGAAATTCGACAAGCCCGGCAAGTCGCCCTACATGGATATGCAGCTGGTGCCTGTGTATGCCGACGAGGGCGGCGACGCCACCAATGTCAGTGTCAGCGCACGGCAGGTGCAGAGCCTCGGGTTGCGCAGTGTGGCCGTGCAGCGTGGCAGCCTGCCAACCGGCGTGACAGCCAGTGGCAGTGTGGACTGGAACGAGCGCGGGCTGGTGGTGGTGCAGGCGCGCAATACCGGCTACGTTGAAAAACTCTTCGTGCGCGCCACGCTGGACCGTGTGGCGAAGGGCCAGCCGCTTGTGCAGCTGTATGTGCCGGATTGGGTGGCGGTGCAGGAAGAATATCTGGCGCTGCGCCAGATGGATGCAAACCGGGCGCAGGGTGACAACCTGACGTCGCTGCTTGATGGGGCGCGGGCGCGCATGCGCCAGGCGGGCATGACGGAGGCGATGATCGCCCAGGTCCAGCGCAGTGGAACAGTGCAGGCACGCATCACGATGAGCGCGCCGGTGGCCGGCAGCGTGGTGGAGCTTGCTGTGCGCGAGGGCATGACAGTGGCCCCCGGCACCACGCTGTACCGCATCAATGGGCTCGACAGCGTGTGGGTGAATGCCGAGTTGCCAGAATCCCAGGCTGCGCTGGTGCGCCAGGGGAGTGCCGTGGAAGCACGCGCGGCAGCTTATCCGGATGAAGTCTTCAAGGGCCGCGTGCAGGCTGTGCTGCCCGAAGTGGCGGCGGCCACCCGCACGCTCAAGGTGCGCGTCGAACTCGCCAATCCGGGCGCGCGGCTGGCACCGGGTATGTTCGTGAATCTGGCGTTTGGCGGCGCAGCGCGTGAAGCTCTGCTGCTGCCCTCGGAAGCGCTGATCCGCACGGGCGAGCGCAGTGTGGTGATGCTCGCGGAAGGCGAGGGCAAATATCGCCCCGTCGAAGTGCAGACAGGGCAGGAAGCCAATGGACAGGTCGAGATCCGCTCCGGTCTGGAAGCAGGGCAGAAGGTGGTGGTCTCCGGCCAGTTCCTGCTCGATTCCGAAGCCAATCTGCGCGGCGTCGGCACGCGGACTCAGGATGCTGCCACGCAGCCTGCAAGTTATGCCACGGATGCGGTTTTCGAGTCGCTCGATGGTGACATGGCGATGCTCTCGCATCCCGCGATTCCGGCGCTGAAATGGGGCGCCATGACGATGGGTTTCGGGGTGCCGGCGGGTGGCTGGCCGAAGGAGATCAGGCCCGGCAGCCGCGTGCATGTGAGCTTCACGCTGGGCAAGGATGGGCAGCCGGTGCTGGGCACGGTCACGGCGCTGGCGCAGTCAGGCGGTGCAAAATGATTGCACGTGTGATCCGCTGGTCGATTACCAACCGCTTTCTCGTACTGATCGCCACGGTGATGCTGGCGGCATGGGGAACGTATGCTGCCTTGCGCACGCCGCTGGATGCCTTGCCGGATCTCTCCGATGTGCAGGTGATCATCCGCACCAGCTATCCGGGCCAGGCGCCGCAGATTGTGGAGAATCAGGTCACCTATCCGCTCACCACCACAATGATGTCCGTGCCCGGCGCGAAAACCGTGCGCGGCTTCTCGTTCTTCGGCGATTCCTTCGTTTATGTGCTTTTCGAGGATGGCACGGATCTGTACTGGGCGCGCTCACGCGTGCTGGAGTACCTGAATCAGGTGCAGTCGCGCCTGCCTGCCAGCGCCAAGACGGCGCTTGGCCCGGATGCCACAGGCGTAGGCTGGATCTACAGCTATGCGCTGGTGGATCGCAGCGGCAGGCATGATCTGGCGCAGCTGCGCAGCCTGCAGGACTGGTTCCTCAAGTATGAGCTGAAGACGGTGCCAAACGTCGCCGAGGTGGCGTCGGTGGGCGGCATGGTCAAGCAGTACCAGATCGTGCTCGATCCGCAGCGCCTGCGTGCCTACAACCTGAGCCAGAACGTGGTGATCGACGCTATCGGGCGGGCCAATCAGGAAACCGGTGGTTCGGTGCTGGAGCTTGGCGAGGCCGAGTACATGGTGCGGGCCACGGGCTACCTGCAGACGCTGGATGACTTCCGCAAGATCCCTCTGGTCAGTACCGATTCCGGTGTTTCGGTGCGCCTCGGCGATGTCGCCACGGTGCAGATCGGCCCCGAGATGCGGCGGGGGATTGCCGATCTGGATGGCGAGGGCGAAGTGGCCGGTGGCGTGGTGATCCTGCGCTCCGGCAAGAACGCGCTGGAGACGCTGCATGCGGTCAAGGCCAAGCTGGCCGCGCTCAGGCCCAGCCTGCCGGAAGGCGTGGAAATCGTGCCAACGTATGACCGCAGTGGTCTCATTGAGCGGGCGGTGGATAACCTCAAGCACAAGCTGCTGGAGGAATTCATCGTGGTGGCGCTGGTGTGTTTCATCTTCCTGTTTCATCTGCGTTCTTCACTGGTCGCCATTGTCTCGCTGCCACTGGGTGTGCTGATGGCCTTCATCGTGATGCACTGGCAGGGCGTCAATGCTAATATCATGTCCATCGGCGGCATTGCGATTGCCGTGGGCGCGATGGTTGATGCTGCCGTGGTGATGATAGAGAACGCGCACAAGCACATTGAGCACTGGAAACATGCCCATCCCGGCGAAGAGCCGCGTGGCGCCACGCATTGGCAGCTGATTGCCGAGGCCGCTGCCGAAGTCGGCCCGGCGCTGTTCTTCTCGCTGCTGGTGATCACCCTGTCCTTCATCCCGGTGTTCACGCTGGAGGCTCAGGAAGGGCGCATGTTCGCGCCGCTGGCCTTCACCAAGACCTATGCGATGGCGGCAGCGGCGATCCTCTCGGTGACGCTGATTCCTGTGCTGATGGGCTATCTGATCCGTGGGCGGATTCCCGACGAGCAGCGCAATCCGCTCAATCGTGGCCTCATCGCCCTGTACCGTCCGCTTCTGGATGGCGTGCTGGCGCGGCCCCGAACGACGCTGGTCGTGGCCTTGCTGCTGCTGGTGCTGTCGCTGTGGCCCCTGCAGCACATCGGTGGTGAATTTTTGCCGCCGATGGATGAAGGGGATCTGCTGTACATGCCAACGGCTTTGCCTGGGCTATCTGCCGGCAAGGCGGCGGAACTGCTCCAGCAGACCGACCGCCTGATCCGCACGGTGCCCGAAGTGGCAAGGGTTTTCGGCAAGGCCGGGCGCGCCGAAACAGCGACGGATCCGGCGCCACTGGAGATGTTCGAGACCACCATCCAGTTCAAGCCGCGCGAGCAGTGGCGCCCCGGTATGACACCGGAAAAGCTCGTCGAGGAGCTCGACCGTATCGTCAAGGTGCCGGGCCTGGCAAACATCTGGGTGCCACCGATCCGCAACCGTATCGACATGCTCGCCACCGGCATCAAGAGCCCGGTGGGCATCAAGATCGGCGGTACCGATCTGGCCGAGATCGACCGCCTCGGCCAGCAGATCGAGCGTGCTGTGAAAGCGGTGCCGGGCGTCAGTTCGGCACTTGCCGAGCGGCTCACCGGCGGGCGCTACATCGATGTGCGCATCAACCGCGATGCGGCGGCACGTTTTGGCATGAACATCGCCGATGTGCAGGCCATCGTGAGTTCCGCCATCGGTGGCGAGAATGTCGGTGAGACTGTCGAAGGCCTGGCCCGCTATCCGATCAACGTGCGCTACCCGCGTGAGATCCGTGATTCGGTGCAGGCTTTGCGCGAGCTGCCGATTGTCGGCCCGCGCGGGGCCCGCCTGAGTCTCGGGGATGTGGCGCAGATCGTCATCGCGGATGGCCCGCCAATGCTCAAGAGTGAGAATGCGCGTCTCTCCGGCTGGGTTTATGTGGATATCCGTGGCCGCGATCTGGCGCGCACGGTGGCAGACATGCAGCAGGCGGTAGCGGCCCAGGTGAAAATGCCCGCCGGATATTCGCTGAGCTGGTCCGGCCAGTTCGAGTACATGCAGCGCGCTGCCGAGCGCATGAAGGTGGTGGTGCCGTTCACGCTGCTGATCATCTTCATCTTGCTGTACCTGACCTTCCGGCGCATCGACGAGGCGCTGCTCATCATGGCCACCCTGCCTTTCGCCCTGGTAGGCGGCATCTGGCTGCTGTGGCTGCTTGGCTACAACCTCTCGATTGCCGGCGCAGTGGGTTTCATCGCCCTGGCCGGGGTATCGGCAGAGTTTGGGGTGATCATGCTGCTGTATCTCAAGCATGCGTGGGAGCCGAAGCTTGCTGCCGGGCAAGCAGCCGAGGCTGGTCTGCTGGAGGCGATCCGCGAAGGTGCGGTGCAGCGCGTGCGTCCCAAGGCGATGACGGTGGCGGTGATTCTCGCCGGCCTGCTGCCCATCATGTGGGGGGGCGGCACAGGGGCCGAAGTCATGCAGCGGATTGCCGCGCCGATGGTTGGCGGCATGCTCACGGCACCGCTGCTGTCGATGTTCCTGATCCCGGCAGCGTATCTGCTGCTGCGGCGCCGTTCAGCGCAGCGTCCGCAGTAATGGTGGGATGGTGGGAGAGCGGTGGCGCCTGCGGCGCTACCGCACTGCGGTGACACGGGGTTTATACTGCACCAGCCCCCTCTTTTGTGCAGCACATCGCCGACCATGCCGCATCACATCGATTTCTCCCTGCTGTGCCTGATTGCATTGTCCGGCCTCTACGCTGGTGCGCAAAACGCTGTGGCAGGCGGAGGGTCTTTCATCACCTTTCCGACGCTGCTGCTTGCCGGCCTCAATCCTCTGGCAGCGAACATGACTTCGACCATTGCTCTGTTTCCCAACCAGATCACCACCAGCATTGCCGGGCGCCAGCTGGCCGGCGGGGTGGGCAGGCTGAGTCTCGCGCAGCTCTTCTGGCTGAGTGTGGTGGGTGGTGTGGCCGGAGCGTTTTTGCTGCTCTTCACGCCTGCGGATTTCTTTGCCCGCCTGGTACCCTGGCTGGTGCTGTTTGCCACGAGCCTGTTTGCCTGGGGCAGTTTTCGCAAGAAGCCTATTGCCGCAGCCACGCATCTGCCGGTGCCGGTACTTGTCGTGGCGCAGTTCGCCATCGCCATCTACGGTGGGTACTTTGGGGGCGGCATCGGCTTTCTGATGCTGGCCATGCTCACCATTGCCGGTCAGCAGGTGCGCATGGCGGCTGCCACCAAGAATGTGCTGGCGATGGCAATGAATGCCTCGGCGGTAGCCATTTTCGCGTTCTCTGGCCAGATCGACTGGCTGGCCGCGCTGGCCTTGTGTATCGGCGGGATGGGTGGTGCCTTCATCGGTAACTGGGTCATGCACCGTGTGCCTGAAAAGGGTTTGCGCGCTTTCATCGTATTCGTCGGTGCGGTGCTGACGGTGTGGCTCTTTTTGCGCTGATCGGGACTGATCAGTCTGCCGGGTGGCAACTGGTAGCTGTGCCGGTTAGCGGCACTGTGCTCGAAACAGTGCCGCTCTCGTCAAGCGTAGTGACAGCTTCGTAGACGATGACGCTGGGGTCGCTGCGCAGGCTCTCCAGTGTTTCTCCCTTCATCCATCCTGCCATCTCCTGATAAGCTGCCGTGCAGTCGGGCGGTGTGGCATCGGCAAGCCCTGTAATGCCACGGATCTTCTCCCAGCAGGCCAGCCTGTCGGTGTCCATCAGCGAACATTCAGCGGGATAAAAGCGCTGATAACGCAGGCGCAGGGTGCGTGGCGTGGTTTGGGGACTGGGGAGTTCTACTGCACGGATTTCCCCCGCCAGATCGTCGAAGAGGAGCTTGCCGAGGGGGTTGAAGACAGCAAAGCCTTCTCCACCGTTGACCCCATCGGCAGAATAGAACAGCACGAATGGATATTTTGCGCCGAGGAAATAGCCACTCCATTCATTGCGTCCGTCGACGATATGCTCATGGCGTCCGGGCCGGAGTGTGCACGTGGGGAAGCGGCTGCCCCTGCTCAATACCCGTATCCCAAGGTTCGCTGCGCCGATTTCGCCACGGTCCTCCTGGCGGATCATCAGGCCGGGGTAGTAGTAGCATGAGAGCATGGGGCGAGCCTCGGGATTGAGCGGATCGCGGGCCAGCGGAATGTGGCTTTCTTTCAGGGGCTTCTGAAATAATGCCGGGTTGATTGGCGTAATGGCGCCAGCGCTGCCTGCCAACAGCATGAGCGACAGCAGGAGGAGACGGTTCAGGCGCATGCCGGGCTTCCCTTGGCGGTGGAGTTGCCACTCTAGCATTGCGGATTCCCCTTTCCGCGCCGCCTGTCCGGGCGGGAAGGCCAGCGGATCAGTTGCGCGTGCGCTGTCCGCTGGCGCGTGCACCGGCGTTCGCGGGCAGGCGCCAGAGGTCGTAGAGCCCGAGCAGGGAGAGCAGGGCCATGATCGCGAAGGTGATGTAGAACGCGCCTGCCGCCACGCCATGTGCCGGGGCCGGCAGCCAGTCTGCCGCCAACCGCACAAACACGGCACCAAGGGCCACACCCAGGCCGGCACTCATCTGCGTGAGAATGCTGCTCAGGGTCGAGGCGCCGCTCATGCGCTCCGGCGGAATGTCCGCGAAGCTCATCGAGCTGAGCCCGGTGAACTGCATCGAGCGTGACAGGCCGGTAAAGAACAGCACGGCCATGATCAGCCAGTGCGGCGTCTGCGCAGTCAGCGGGATGCACAGCAGGAAGCCCAGCACCACCAGCAGCCCATTGATGAGCAGCACGTTGCGGAAGCCGAAGCGGCGCATCAGCGGCGTGGTGGCCGGTTTCATGCACAGGTTGCCGGCGAAGAGGGCCAGCAGCAGCAGGCCCGAAGTGGTGGGGTCCATCCCGAAGGCGAGCTGGAACATCAGCGGCATCAGGAACGGGGCGCTGTTGATGGCAATGCGAAACAGCGAGCCACCGTACATGGCGGCGGCGAAGGTGGCTTCGCGCATGGCCTTGAGTTCCACCAGCGGGTGTTCGGTGCGCGCGAGGTGGCGCGCGGCCCAAACCAGCGCGAGAATGCCGATGAGCCCACCGAGAATGGCGCGTGGCGCGTCGAAAGGTGTCTGCGAGGCGAGGTCGCAGGCGTACATCAGCGCGCAGCAGCCAATGCCGCTGAGGATGAAGCCCTTGATGTCGAACGGGCGCCTGCCGACGACTTCGTTGTCGACGAGCCACAGGGTCAGCAGAAAGGCGATCAGGCCCAGCGGCACGTTGACCCAGAAAATCCAGCGCCAGCCCCAGTGTGTGGTGATGAAGCCACCCAGGGCCGGGCCGATGATGGGGGCGCCAAGTGCCGGCCAGGTGAGTGTGGCAATCACGCCGACGAGTTTCTCCTTGGGTGTGCTGCGCAATACTGCCATGCGCCCGACAGGCACTGTCATGGCGCCGCCGAACCCCTGCAGCAGGCGCGCGGCAACAAAGCCCGGCAGTGTCGTGGCAAGGCTGCACAGCGCTGAGGCTGCCGTGAAAATCAGCAGCGCACAGCCAAACACGCGGCTGGCACCAAAGCGGTCGCCGGCCCAGCCACTCAGCGGCAGGAAAATCGCCAGCGCGAGCATGTAGGCGCTGACACCGGCAGAGAGGTGGATGGGCAGGGTGTGGAAGCTTTCAGCCATCTGCGGCAATGCCGTGGAGATGACTGTGGAGTCCAGATACTCCATTGAAAAGGC
This sequence comes from Rhodocyclaceae bacterium UBA1310, assembly GCA_002307175.1. Lineage (GTDB taxonomy): Bacteria > Pseudomonadota > Gammaproteobacteria > Burkholderiales > Rhodocyclaceae > Uliginosibacterium. Next base: position 15,202 of record DBTS01000067.1, on the reverse strand, counting down.
CCCGGCAACGAGCCAGACGAGCGCCTGGCTGCGGTTTTTCGGCGCGGTTGTGGAAGCTGGGGTGGACATCGGCAAGGCCTGAAGCTGTGCTACGCGGATGGCCTCATGATAAGCCGTTGCTAACGTTCACGCACGGCCTGTTTTCCGGCCTGTTTCCTTGTGACCGCTTACCACGGCGCCAGCGTCGGCAGGCAGGCGCCAGGTGTCAAGGAGTGCCACACCGGCAAACACGGCCATGATCACAAGGGTCAGCTGGAATGCGGATGCCGGGATCATGTGTCCCTGTGCCGGGAAAATCAGCGAGGCAAGTTTCAGGCAGATGGCACTGACGGCTACGCCAAGGCCGCCACTCATCTGTACAAGGATGCTGCTGAGCGTGGAGGCACCATTCATGCGTTCTGGAGGGATATCGCAGAAGCTGATGGTATTGAGGCCGGTGAACTGCATCGAGCGGCTCATCCCGGTACAGAACAGCAAGGCCATCGCCAGCCACTGAGGCGTGTCGGCACGCAGCAACGCACAGAGCAGAAAACCCACGACAACCAGCAGACCGTTGCCCAGCAGCACGGTGCGGAAACCGAAGCGGCGCAGCAGTGGTGTGGTGGCAGGCTTCATGCACAGATTGCCCGCAAACAGTGCGAGCAGCATCACGCCGGCCTGTGCCGGGCTGTATCCGAAGGCCAACTGATACATCAGCGGCATCAGGAACGGCGCGCTTCCCACCGTGATGCGAAACAGCGAACCGCCATACATGGCTGCCGCAAAGGTCGGGATGCGCAGTGCCTTGAGGTCGACCAGGGGATGTTCAGTGTTGCGCAGATGGCGCACGGTCCAGCCCAGGGCAAGAATGCCGATGAGGCCGGAAATGCAGGTCTGCATGGCGTCGAAAGGGGTCTGGGCGGCCAGATCACAGGCATACATCAACGCACAGCAGCCAATGCCGCTGAAAATGAAGCCCGGTGTGTCGAAAGGGCGCCGTCCTCCAGCAGTGCCCTGCACCAGCCACAGTGTCAGTGCGAAACCGAGCAGACCGAGTGGCACATTGAGCAGGAAGATCCAGTGCCAGCCCCAGTGCGTGGTGATGAATCCGCCGAGCACCGGTCCGAGTACCGGTGCTGCAAGCCCGGGCCAGGTCAGCAGCGCGATGGCGTGCACGAGCTGTGCCTTCGGGGTGACGCGTAACACCACCATGCGCCCGACCGGCACCATCATGGCGCCGCCGAAGCCTTGGAGCAGGCGTGCCGCTGTGAAGAACCAGAGATTCGTGGCGAGGCTGCAGAGCACCGAGGCTGCCGTAAAGATCAGAACCGCAGCGCCGAATACACGGCGTGGCCCAAAACGGTCCGAGATCCAGCCGCTCAGCGGCAGGAATACTGCAAGGGCGAGCATGTAGGCACTGACCCCGGCGGAAAGATGGATGGGCTGCGTATGAAAGCTGATGGCCATCTGCGGCAGCGCCGTGGTGATCACGGTGGAATCGAGCAATTCCATGAAAAAGGCGCCGGCAACGAGCCAGACGAGGGCACGCCCACGCCGGGCGACAGGGGTGTGCTGCGGGGAGGACTGCGAGGAGGGCATGAAAATCTTGGCGGGGTGAAGGGAAACCGTACAGGTCGGGTAATGATAGGGCAAGCTGCACTGGAAATTCCGATTTCGACAATTCCTTACACAGCGGGAAGCTTAGGGAGAAGCGCTGAGACAATGTCTAGACGACCGGTCTAGTTGGTGTTACAGTGAGGCATCAAAAATATTCTTCGGGTTCCGGTTTTCAGGCACACAGTTTTGTCGTAAAGCTGATTTTTGCGCAATCCTGAAAAGTGTCTGCAGAGAACCGGGTTTCGTCACCTAAATTTCGTATCTTTATAATCTAGACGACCGGTCTAATAAATTTTGGAGCCAATCATGCAGAATTTCGATCTCTACAATCCCACCCGTATCCTCTTTGGGCAAGGGCGCGTGGCCGAATTGGGCCAGTGGGTGCCCGCCGATGCGCGTGTGCTGATTCTTTTCGGTGGCGAGAGTGCGCGCAAGAACGGCACACTCGATGAAGTGCGTGCGGCCCTGGGGCAGCGCAGTGTGTCCGAATTCGGCGGTATCGAACCGAATCCGAGCTACGAAACGCTGATGCGTGCGGTCGAGCAGATCAAGCGGGAAAACATCGATTTCCTGCTCGCTGTTGGCGGTGGTTCGGTGATCGATGGTACCAAGTTCATCGCCGCCGCCGTGCATTACGAGGGGGATCCGATGGAGATTCTGTTCACCTATGCAGGCAACGTGAAAAAGGCCATGCCTTTCGGCTCGGTATTGACGCTGCCGGCTACGGGGTCGGAGATGAACAACGGCGGGGTTGTCACGATCAAGAGCAAGGGCGCCAAACTGCCTTTCCGTAACGCGCTGCTGTTTCCGCAGTTCTCGGTGCTGGACCCGACCAAGACCTACACGCTGCCACAGCGTCAGCTTGCCAACGGCGTGGTGGATTCGTTTGTACACGTCATGGAACAGTATCTGACCTATCCCGCTGGCGGCCATGCACAGGATCGTTTTGCCGAGGGTCTGCTGCAGACTCTTATCGAGATTGGCCCGAAGGCGGTGGAAACACAGGAATACGAAGCCCGCGCCAGCCTCATGTGGGTGGCCACGCTGGCGCTCAACGGCCTGATCGGTGCCGGTGTGCCGCAAGACTGGGCAACCCACATGATTGGTCACGAACTCACCGCAAAATACAACATCGACCATGCCCGCACGCTCGCCGTTGTGTTGCCCGCGATGCTGCAGGTGCGCCGCGCTGCCAAGCATGCCAAGCTTCTTCAGTATGCTGAACGTGTATGGAATATCACGGGTGGTGATGAAGAGGCCCGTATCGATGCTGCCATCGCCAAGACCCGCGCCTTCTTTGAAAGCCTTGAACTGCCGACTCACCTCTCTGCCTATGATATTGGCAAGGATGCAATCGATGCTCTGGTCGAACAGCTCAAGGCGCATGGCATGATAGCGCTGGGCGAACGCCAGGAGATCACGCCGGAAGTCAGCCGCGCCGTGCTCGAAGCTGCGCTGTAATTCCAGCCCCAACCCTGACAGAGAGAAAAACAGACATGACCACATTGCAGAATCGCCGCATCGTGCTGGCTGCCCGCCCGCACGGTGAGCCCAGCGCCGCAGATTTCCGTCTCGAAACCCTGGCCGTACCGGAACTGAAGGCGGGCGAGGTGTTGTTGCAGACACTGTATCTGTCGCTGGACCCCTACATGCGTGGGCGCATGAGTGATGCTCCCTCGTATGCCCCACCGGTGGAGATTGGTGCCGTCATGGTGGGGGGTACGGTATGCCGTGTGGCTGAGTCTCGCAATCCGGAATATGCCAGCGGCGATCTCGTGCTGGCCTATACCGGCTGGCAGGAGTACGCCGTCTCCGATGGCGCCGGGCTGCACAAGCTTGGCGATCTGGCTCATCCTTCACTGGCCCTCGGTGTGCTCGGCATGCCTGGGTTCACGGCCTACATGGGGCTGCTCGATATCGGCGCGCCAAAGGCTGGCGAAACCGTGGTGGTGGCGGCAGCGAGTGGTGCGGTGGGCGCCGTGGTCGGCCAGATCGCGCGTCTGCAGGGCTGCCGTGTGGTCGGAGTGGCAGGTGGTACGGAAAAGTGTCGCTATGTCGTTGATGAACTCGGCTTTGATGCGTGCATTGATCACCGTGCCGCGGATTTCCCGGCCCAGCTCGCGGCGGCCTGTCCGCAGGGGATTGATGTGTACTTTGAGAGTGTGGGTGGTGCGGTGTTCGATGCCGTCCTGCCGCTTCTCAATGCCAGGGCAAGGGTGCCGCTATGCGGGCTGATCTCGCAGTACAACGCCACGGCCCTGCCGGAAGGCCCGGATCGTCTTACGCTGCTGACGGGCACGCTGCTCAAGCGGCGCATCCGCATGCAGGGCTTCATCATCTTTGATGATTATGGCCCGCGCTATCCGGAATTCCTGCAGGCCATGAGTGCCTGGGTGGCGGCCGGCAAGATCAAGTTCCGTGAAGACGTGGTGAGTGGTCTGGAGGCGGCACCGCAGGCGCTGATCGGTCTGCTCAAGGGGCAGAACTTCGGCAAGCTGGTGGTTGAGGTCGCGAAGGTTTAAGAAGCACGTAGCACAAGGCACACAGCGTTTGGGATTGGCATCAGACAGGTGCCATATCCCTTGCGTGAACGCGGGCAAGACACGGGTGGCGCTGGGGGATTTCCGCCAGTGTTGTTTTGCGGCGCAGAGGAATACACTGGCGCTACAGATTCGGGCAGACCCGAACGTTACCCACAGAGAGAGCTGTCATGCGTCATCCCGTAGCCCACGGTCCGTTTGACGGACTGCGCCTTGATTCGTCCTTTGTCGACACCTTGCCGGCCGATCCGCTGGAGACCCCCGAGCCACGCTCCGTCGCCAGGGCTGTTTATTCACTTTGCATGCCAAAAGCGGTGGCGGCGCCAGAAATTCTGGCGTGGTCGGCGGATGTAGCGGCATTGCTGGGCCTTGAAAGCCACCCCGAAGATCCTCAGCTCTATGCCGATGTGTTTGCTGGCAATCGTCTGCTGCCCGGCTCAAAACCTTATGCCACCTGCTATGGCGGGCACCAGTTCGGCCAGTGGGCCGGGCAGCTCGGTGATGGTCGCGCACTGATGCTGGGGACCGTGATCGGGGCGGATGAGCGGCGCTGGGAAGTGCAGCTCAAAGGCGCCGGCCGCACGCCTTATTCGCGTTTTGCCGATGGCCGCGCGGTGCTGCGTTCCTCCCTGCGCGAGTACCTGTGCAGCGAGGCAATCCACTCTCTTGGCATTCCCACGACACGCGCCCTGTGTCTTGCCGGCACCGGCGAGCTGGTGGAACGCGACATGTTCTACGACGGGCATCCGCGCGCTGAGCCCGGCGCCATCGTGACGCGCGTGGCACCCAGTTTCCTGCGCTTTGGCCACTACGAAATCCTCACCGCGCGGGGCGAAATCGAGCTGCTGCGGCAACTTGTGGACTACACCATTACGACCCATTTTCCCGAGCTTGGCGCGCCTTCGCCGGAAACCTATGTGGCGTGGTTCGACACGGTCTGCCGGCGCACCGCGTTGCTGGTGGCGCATTGGTTGCGCGTGGGCTTCGTGCATGGTGTCATGAATACCGACAATCTTTCGGTACTGGGGCTTACCATCGATTACGGGCCATATGGCTGGCTGGACAATTTCGATGTCACCTTCACGCCGAACACCACTGATCGTGGCGGGCGCTACAGCTATGGCAACCAGACGCGGGTCGCCTCGTGGAATCTGCATTGTCTGGCGAATGCCCTGTTCCCCCTGATTGGCGATGCCAAGCCGCTGGAGGCCAGCCTTGCCGCCTACGGCGAGCATTTCGATGCGGCCTATCTCGGCATGCTGCGCGACAAGCTCGGCCTGCCCGCTGATATCGGCGCCGCAGACAGTACGTTGATGGCGGATCTGTTTGATTGTTTCGGTGAAGCCGAGATTGACCATACGATCTTCTTCCGCCGCCTCGGGCGGGTCACTGCCGCGATGCCCATTGAGGAAGCGCTGAGCGAGCTGGCTGAGTCCTTCTATGCAGCACCGGCACCGCTGCCGCGCGCGAAGCTGGCAGACTGGCTGTTGCGCTGGCAGGCAAGGGTTGGCGGGCCGGAGGCAGAGCCCGATGTGCAGCGGAAAAGCCGCATGGACGCGGTGAATCCCTGGCTGATTCCGCGCAACTGGCTGGCCCAGCAGGCCATCACAGCTGCCGAGGCAGGCGATATGGCGGTGCTGGAGCGCCTTATGCAGGCACTCCGCGAACCCTATGTGGAGCAGGCCGGGTTTGCCGACCTGGCCGTGCGCCGGCCGGACTGGGCACGCAGCTCACCGGGCTGCAGCGCACTTTCCTGCAGTTCCTGATCAGACTGGCGGAGGCAGGGTGTCCGAATCGTCCACCTGCCTCGCCGGGTTGGCGGCCATTTGTGCCAGCACCTTTTCCACCGCCGGGTTGCCGCTACGCGGGATGTCCCGCGTATGTCCGGCCTTGTCCACGGCGACGTAGGTGAAGGCTGCTTCGGTGACGCAGTAGCGCTTGCCGATAGGTTCATCGAGCACATGTTCGGCCCAGACTTCGAGCTTGATCTTCAGCGAGGAGTGGCCCACATTGATGCAGCGCCCGAAACACGACACCACATTGCCCACTGCGACCGGGCGGTGAAACACGATGGCGTCCACGGCAACCGTGACCACGCGGCCACGGGCCAGCTCGTAGGCCAGAATGGCGCCGGCCAGATCCATCTGTGCCATCAGCCAGCCGCCGAAAATGTCTCCGCTCGGATTGGTGTCAGCCGGCATCGCCAGGGTACGCAGAAGCATTGCGCCATGCGGGGTGCGCGATTCATCGTTGAGAGGGTCCATGGTGTGTGCCCAACCTGATGGCTGAAACAGGAGTATCGGGCAGGCCGGTTTTGTGCGGCGGCTTTTCGCCCGAGAGGGACCCTTTGCCGCGTTTCCTGCCACAATAGCGTTTTCCTGCCAGCACGTACTGCCGAAACCGAGTCCAGCCATGAACACTTCAGTCCGTCTTCGCCCGTCTACCACCCTGTTGCGCACCCATAGTCTCATCGGCCTTGAGAAAGGGCCACGGCTGCTGGTGCTGGGCGCCGTACATGGCAATGAAGTCTGCGGTTCGCAGGCCATCGAGCGGATTCTGGGTGAATTTGAGCGCGGCGAACTGAACCTGCTGCGGGGCCAGCTGAGTTTTGTGCCGATCACCAATCCACTGGCCTATCACCTCAAGCAGCGCAACGGGGATCGCAATCTCAACCGCAATCTGCGTCCGGCTGCCGAGCCGGTGGATTTCGAGGATCGCATCGGCAATGTGCTGTGTCCGCTGCTCGAAGCTCACGATGTGCTGCTCGATCTACATTCCTTCCAGGCCGGGGCTGAGCCCTTTGCGATGCTCGGCCCGCGGAACAACAGCGGCGCACTGGAATCCTTCACCCATGCCGCTGACGAAGAGGCGCTGGTCACACGCCTGGGCGTGCGGCGCATTGTCGAAGGCTGGCTGGATACCTATGCGCGTGGTGTGCAGCGCCGTCTGGCCTATCCGGATGCCTCGCTGCGTGCGCAGATGCTCAGCACCGATCCGAGCTATGGCGTCGGCACCACCGAATACATGCGGGCGCATGGCGGCTATGCGGCAACCCTCGAATGCGGCCAGCACGATGATCCGCAGGCACCGGAAACGGCCTACCGGGCGATCCGCAACACGCTGGCGCTGCTGGGCCTGATCGATGCTCCGGTACCCGCGCCACAGCAGGCGCCCGAAGTGCTGCGGCTGATCGATGTGATCGACCGCATGCATCCAGATGACAGCTTTGTGCGGCCCTGGAAGAGTTTTGACCCGGTGCGGGCCGGCGAAGTGGTGGGGACGCGCCATGATGGCACGCAGGTTTGCGCACCGGCCGATGGCTTTATCGTGTTTCCGAACATCAAGGCCGCGCCGGGCAACGAATGGTTCTACTTCGCCCAGCACAGCGACCGGAAACTTTGAAGCACCCCCCCCGGTTCGCGGTGCAGGGCAAACCGGGGGAATCGTGAATTAACTGGTTTTCAGGCTGGCTGACGTGCCGGATGGGTGGTCAGGATGCTCAGCAGCGTCTGGGCATGTTCTGCCGCGTCGCGCCCGAGGCTGGTCAGATAGCCGCCATCGGTCTGGGTCACAAGGCCTTTGGCGTGCAGCCGGTGGATGGCCGCAATGACTGTCGGATCGGCATCCTTGTGGATCTTGATGCCTTGCTGGCTGGTGGCCAGATCAAAGCGCAACAGGGTGTTCAGTTCCTCGACCAGTTCCTGCGTGCAGGGCATATTGTGTCTCCTTGTCCTTGTATTTAGGCTGGCGGGAGCGGAATTTCCATTCCTGCCATTCCTGACATCTTAGCCCGCTCTCAGGGGCAGGTCGAATTCCTTTGATGCAACATGATTGCACTAGAGGTGTGTCTGTGATGAAATTGCCTGATGTCCCGCCACAAGTCTGAAACCTGTCCCGAAACGGAGTGCATCCGTGCCCTTGGTGCGCGGGTCACGCCTGCCCGTGTGGCCGTGCTGCGCCTGCTTCAGCAGGCCGAACGGGCACTGAGTCACCGTGACGTGGAGGAGGCACTGCACGCAGCCTTTGATCGTGTGACGTTGTATCGCGTGCTCGACTGGCTTGTCGATAGCGGCCTGGCCCATCGCGTGACAGATGCTGACCGGGTCTTCCGTTTCAGCCCGGTGACGACCACCGGCGTGGTCCACGAAAAGCATGCCCATTTCCGCTGTGAGGCCTGCGGCAAGGTCTTCTGTCTGGATGACGTACCCCTGCCAGTACCTCATCTGCCCGCCGGGTTTTCCGGGAAATCCGTCGAATACAGCATCAGCGGGCAGTGTGCGGCCTGCGATCACACCAAGAAAAAGGAATCATGATGCTTCTGGCATCGATTGTGCTGGCCACCGTGCTGGGTGGTTTCCTCAGTCTTGCCGTTGCCGGGCTCATCATTGCGGGCCTGCCACAACGCTGGTTGCCGCGCCTCGTGGGGTTTGCCACAGGGGTCTTGCTGGCCGTGGCGTTTCTTGATGTGTTGCCCGAAGCCATCGAAGGGCAGGCCGAGCCACACTCCATTTTCGCCACCTTGCTGATCGGCATCGTGGCCTTCTTCGGGCTGGAGCGCATTGCGCTGTGGCGCCATGCCCATCCGGGTGAGGAGGCGAAGGTGGAGCTGCACGCTCATCACCATCATCACGCCATCGGCAACGATACGATCCTCTCGGTGATGGTGGGCGACAGCTTTCACAATTTTGTGGACGGCGTGATGCTCGCCGCGACTTTTCTGGTGAATCCGGCACTGGGCTGGAGCACCACCCTGGGCGTCATTGCCCACGAGATTCCGCAGGAAGCCGGGGATTTTGCCCTGATGCGCTCGGCCGGCATGTCGACCTCGCGAGCCTTATGCTTCAATGCCCTTTCCAGCCTGATGTCGATTGCCGGTGGCGTGATCGGGTATTTCGCGCTCAGTCATCTGCATGGCCTGCTGCCGTATTGTCTGGCGGTGGCGGCGGCGAGTTTCATGTACATCGCGATTTCCGACCTCTTGCCCCTGTTGCGGCGTGAGGCGCATTTCCAGACCTCGGTCGGGCAGATCGTGGCGATGCTTGCCGGCATCCTGCTGATTGCCGTGTCCAATCTCTGGGGGGCGCACTGATCATGACCCAGGCTTCCCGTATTCCCGTCATCCTGCTCACCGGCTTTCTGGGTAGCGGGAAGACCACACTCCTCAACGCGATCCTGCGCGAACCCGGCATGACGGGTACTGCCGTGCTGATCAATGAAGTCGGTGCGGTGGGGCTGGATCATCTGCTGGTCGAGGAAGTGGCCGAGGATGTCAGCCTGCTCGAATCGGGCTGCCTGTGCTGTGCCATGCGTGGCGATCTGGTGCGCACCCTGCGGGATCTCTTCATGCGCCGCCTGCGCCGCGAGATTCCCGCCCTTGACCGCGTGGTGATCGAAACCACCGGGCTGGCCGATCCGGCGCCAGTGATCCACACCCTGCTGCGGGATTTCTTCGTTGCCGAGCGTTTCGCCCTGGAAGGGGTGATCAGCACCGTGGATGTGCGCAATGTGCCCTGGCAGCTTGCGCAGCACCAGGAAGCGGTGCGTCAGGTGGTGATGGCCGATCGCGTGGTGCTGACCAAGTGTGATCTCGCCGATAGCCTGATGATTGCCGATGCAGAAGATCGCGTTGCCAGTCTGAATCCCGGTGCAGCCTGTCTGCCGAGCGAACCGGGCAAGGTTCCTGCCGGCCTGCTGGAAGGTTTGCGTGTATTCGATGCCGGCAAGTCTGCCGATGTGGCGCGCTGGCTTGGTGAAGAGGCAATCCGCGAACAGCAGCGGTTGCAGGCGCGCATGGGGGTGTTCGGTGCGCGTGTGGAAACAGCAGTGCACAGCGAGCGGGTGCTCACGCATGTGCTGCGTTTTGCGCAACCGGTCGCCTGGGGGGATTTCAGCCGTGCACTGGATACCCTGCAATCCGTGCTGGGCGAGCATATTCTGCGTATCAAGGGCCTCGTTGCCGTTGACGGTGAGGCTGCGCCGCGTGTGATCCATGCGGTGCAGCATGAGCGCTATCCCGACACCCGTCTGCCGGCGTGGCCCGATGCGGATCACAGCAGTCGGCTGGTGTTCATTGTCGACGGGCTGTCACGCGCCGTTCTTGAAAAGGCCTTGCAGGCTTTTTGCGGCGTCGATTCGACGACCGTTGCTTCCGATCTGTAATCCGTCTGGCGGTTTCTGGCTTCGCTCTGCACGCAAGCGTGACGGATTTCCTGTTTTTGCGTGCCCTCCTCACGGCAAGATCAATGCCTGCGTGTGCATGCCGCCCTCTTGGGCAGACCTCTCGCTGAAGAAGTCCAAGGCACTGCCAAGCGTCTAGGATTCGGAAAAGATCCTGACAAGATGTTCGTTGCTGTCCAAGGGAGTGCGGCAACTGTCGGAGAGGTTTTGCCCACAGAGAGGAACAGCCGTTTATGAATTTCGTGCCAGACCGTGCCCCTGCGGCAACGGACTTCAATCAGATTGCGCAATGCCTGGCGTACCTGCGCAGTGTGAATGTCAATGATCCGGATGCTGCTGCCGAAAAGCTGGCTACCTTGCTGGAAGGCATGGCTGTCGCTTCACCGCCACCCTCTGCCCATCTGCAGATGCTTGAAGATCTGCGCCAGTCACTGGATTTCGTCGTTACTGAGTTGGCCCGCCGCTATGCGTCGCATCCCCTGCCTCCGCTGAGCAGTGAGCAGACCATCCTGCATCAGGTGGTGCGGCTGTGGCTGCTGATGGGCACGAATTACGGTTTTGTCGGGCAACGCTTCACGCTCAACGCCGGCACCATTCCCGAAGAGCAGCGTGCACTCCTGCAGCAGCGCCGGGTGTACTACCAGACCCGTGCGATGATGGAGTTTTTCCGTGCACGCCAGGAATTGCCACGCAATATGTGGCGCGATCTGCATGGGCTGTTTCAGGCCGCCCTGCGGGCCGGGTTGGTGACTTCACGTGTGCCTGACGCACTCAACGACACCTGGGGGGCACAGAGCCCGCTTGAGTGTTATGTGGCGATGCTGCTGGTGGATGCTTCCAGTCCGTACAGCCGCACGCCGCGCGAATTCAGCTGGATACTGCGCTGGGCACAGCGCTTTGCACCCTACTGCAGCCTGGAGAACAGTGCCGGGGCCGAAGCACACAGCTATCTGCTCGAAATGGAAGCCGATCATGGGTTGCGCCCGGCTGGCACCCTGGCTGCGCCGGCCCAGGCCTACTGCCTGCAGACGGTCAAGCTTGCCGCCCATATCCAGACGCTGGTGAAGAAACTCAAGGCAGGTGAGGTGCCGACAACACTGGGGCTGGGCGATGATTGCGTGCAGCCGGCCTGTGCGCGCTTGCTGATCTCCCTGTATCGGCCCTGGGGCAAAGCCACCGCGGGGCGCAAATTTCCGCGGCGGGCCACGCAGGGCAGGGTCCGTTTGTGCGCGGATCTCAATGGGGCAGCATTTTTCCTGCTTGGGCACAAGTTCGAAATGCCAGATGAGGACAGGACGCGCTACACCAGTTTTATCCGTACCGACAGAATTCTCGGGCTGGATGAACGGGTTGAGGAAGCCGCGTCAGCCAAAGCCGAACTCCTCGAAATCCGGGCCCGCCAGCAAGGCTATGTGGTGGAGCCCTGGGAGGTGCTGGATCAGTCCGTGGCCGGTTTCCGTCTGGCGTGTCGCGAGCCGGCAATCCGGGTGGAGCATCGGCAACTCATCGGGCTCTTGCCCGGGCAGACGGATCGTCTCTTCCTTGCCGAGATTTCCTGGCTGCAGTATCAGCGGGATGGGGCATTGTGTACCGGGATATCGCTGATGCCCGGCCCTCCGCATGTGGTGGCGGTGCGCCCGTGCGGGATTGACCGCACACAGGTCTATGAACGTTTCCGGCTGGGTTTCGTCTTGCCCGAAGTGCCCGCGCTGAAGACCGAAGTCACGCTGATCGTGCCTGCCGGGCTGTTTGCCGAGGGGCGCCTGCTGGATGTGCATGATGAGCAGCCGTGGACAGCACGGTTGTTGAAACTGGTCAGCCGTGGTTCGAACTTCGACCGGGCTACTTTTGAGCGGGCGGTGTCAGGCGCTTTGCCGGGAAGCGTACGCTGAAGCAGCTGCCCTCGCCGGGTTTGCTGTGGATGCTCAGCTGTGCCTGATGATGTGTCAGTACATGCTTGACGATGGCCAGCCCGAGGCCGGTTCCGCCGGTTTCGCGGGAGCGGCCGCGATCCACGCGGTAAAAACGTTCGGTGAGCCGCCCGATATGTTCGGCAGCGATGCCGATGCCGCTGTCTTCCACGGCGAATTCCCCGCTGCCGTCTTCCTTAACATGCCAGCGCAGACGGATGCTGCCGCCTTCCGGCGTATAGCGTACGGCATTGCTCGCCAGATTCGAGAACGCGCTGTGCAATTCCTTCTGATTGCCGAGGATGCACGCGGCTTCTCCGGCTTCCAGAGTGATGGTGTGGCGATCGCGTGACAGGACTTCGGTCTCATGCAGCACGGCGCGGAGCAATGTCTGCACATTCACGGGGTCGCCTCCGGCGGGTTCCGGGCCTGACTGCAGCGAGGAGAGGGTCAGCAGATCCTCGATCAGATGCTGCATGCGCTGGGATTGCTCGAGTGCCACGTTCAGATAGTGCAGGCGCTCTTCGCTGGTGATGTCGTCACCCGCGTCGATAAGGGTTTCGACAAAGCCATTGACCACCGTGAGGGGGGTCTTCAGTTCGTGCGAAACGTTTGCCACGAAGTCGCGACGCATGGTTTCCAGACGTTCGAGCTGGGTGATGTCACGCGCCAGCACCATCTCCAGATCTTCACCGAAAGGTACGATCTGCAGGGCCAGACTCAGCCCGTCCTGACGCTGGCTGCGCAGGATCAGGGGTTCCGCATGACGGTGGTCGGCCGTATGCTCGCCAAGGTAGCGGACAAAGTCCGGATCGCGGATCAGGGTCGTGACGGCACGCCCCAGGTCACGTTCCGTGTCCAGGCCGAAATAGCGCTCGGCGGCGGCATTCATCCACTCGATGGTGCGATGTTGCGAGAGGTAGATCACGCCATCCGGCATGGCCTGGCTGGCCTCACGGAAACGTGCAAGGCTGCGGGCCAGCTGTTCGCGCTGTTCCAGGGCGCTACGCGCATGGCGGCTGAGGTTGGCAAACAGGTAGTCCCAGATGCCGGTGGCGTGGGGAACCGGGGTGCCAAGGGGTTGCTGGGCCCAGCGTACCATCCTGTCCATGTTGTACAGATGGTGGGCGAGCAGGGCGAGAAATAGCAGCACCAGCACCGTTACGGCGATGTTCAGGCCCAGGATGATCCAGGCCATAACGCCTGCCGCTGCCAGAGTCAGCAGAGAGGTGCCGGTGGCCAGCCAGATGTAGCGACTGGAAAGAATTTGTCAGACTCCGGGTGTCGGGTTTAACTGGCGGCTGCCTCGGTAGTCGTCAGTTCGGTCGAGAAGCGATAGCCGCTGCCACGAACTGTCTGTACCAGCCGATCACGCAGGGTCGGTTCAAGTGCGCTGCGCAGACGGCGGATGTGTACGTCAACCGTGCGCTCTTCCACGAATACATGATCGCCCCAGACCTGATCGAGCAGTTGTGAGCGGGAGTGTACTCTCTCCGCGTGGGTCATCAGAAAATGCAGCAGGCGGAATTCCGTCGGTCCCAGGCTGACCGGATCACCTTCCACCGTGACGCGATGGGTGGCCGGGTCCAGCCGCAATCCGCCCAGCTCGACGGCATCCTCGGTTGCCTGTGGGCTGCGGCGGCGCAGCACTGCCTTGATGCGGGCCACCAGTTCGCGTGGCGAAAAAGGCTTGGTGATGTAATCGTCGGCGCCGGTTTCCAGCCCCAGCACCTTATCCTGCTCTTCGGCGCGGGCCGTCAGCATGATGATGGGGATGCGCCGGGTGCGCTCCTCCACCCGCAGGCGCCGGGCGAATTCCACGCCAGACATGCCGGGCAGCATCCAGTCGAGCAGGATCAGATCGGGCAGGGCTTCGCGCACGATGCGCTGGGCCGTTTCCGCATCTGGTGCGCGCATCACCGTATGGCCGGCACGCGAAAGATTGGCGGCGATCAATTCCTGGATCGCGGGTTCGTCTTCGATGAGCAGAATGTTCGCGGGCATAGTCATTCCCCTGAGAGCGGTAAGCAACAGGCCAGAGTCTATTGCCGGCATGTGAAACATTTGTGACAGGTAATCATAGTGCAACAAGTTACCCACAGTACCGTATGGCTATGCCCGTTTTGCTCTGGCCGGTTATCATGTCCATTCTCGGTATTTTGCAACAACACGTACAGCCATGGCCGGACTCACCCCCCAAACCCCGCTACCCACCGCGATCACCAGCCACCAGAAGGCGCGAACACTCGAAATCGCCTTTGAAGACGGGCTGGTGGCGACACTTCTGTATGAATTCCTGCGTGTCTATTCGCCCTCGGCTGAGGTGCGCGGGCATGGGCCGGGCGAGGAAGTATTGCAGGTTGGCAAGCAGGATGTCGAACTGGTGGATATTGCCCAGGTCGGCAATTACGCGGTGAAGCTGACTTTCTCCGACGGGCACGACAGCGGTCTGTATTCGTGGGACTATCTGTACGATCTGGCCCGCCAGCAGGATAGCCTGTGGGCCGAGTACCTGCAGAAGCTGGAAGCCGAAGGCGCCAGCCGTGATCCGGCGGCACCCGTGCCTGAACATCTGCGTCCGGCACCCAAGGCTAAGGGCTGCCATCACTGACGGAGACATCATGAGCAAGGACAATACAACCCATTTCGGCTTTGAGCAGGTTGCCGAAAACGAGAAGGCCAAGCGCGTTCGCGAGGTGTTCTCTTCGGTGGCCACCAAGTACGACGTGATGAACGATCTCATGTCCGGCGGCCTGCACCGGATCTGGAAGGGCTTCACTGTCGAGCTGGCGAATGTCCGCCCCGGCGAGCGTGTGCTTGATGTGGCGGGCGGTACGGCCGATCTTGCGCTGGCATTCGCCAAGCGTGCCGGCAGGCAGGGCCAGGTGTGGCTCACCGATATCAATTACGAGATGCTCGGTGTGGGTCGAGACCGCGTGGTCGACCGTGGCTGGATGCTGCCGGTGGCGCAGTGCGATG
>DBTS01000047.1:36724-37222 GCA_002307175.1 Rhodocyclaceae bacterium UBA1310 | reverse complement strand
CTTGCCGCCATGCTCGGCGATCTGGCCACCTATGTGGTGACGTCTGGCCAGTTGGCGCTGGCCTTCCCTGATCCTGCAGGCGGCTTCACCGCATCCTTCCTCAAGTTTGGCAGCATTTTCGCAATTACCCAGATTCCGCTCGCCATCAGCGAGGGGCTTCTCACAGTGCTGATCTTCAATGCACTACAGCGCTTCAATGCCCGCGAACTGCTCGCGCTGGGGCTTGGCCGCAGCAAGACAGGAGAGGTCGCATGAAGCTCAGGAGCTGGAGTCTGCTGGCTGGCGTGATCCTGCTGGCCGTGCTGCCCCTGGCCTTTATCCATAAGCCCGCGCCGGGGCCGGATGGACAGGAACGCGAAATCTTCACAGGCTCGGATGATCAGGCCTCTGCTGCCATTTCTTCACTCGACCCGGCCTACCGCCGCTGGGCACACCCTGTTTTCGAACCGGCCAGCAGCGAGATCGAATCCCTGCTGTTTGCCCTGCAGGCTGCCATGG
>DBTS01000047.1:566-36478 GCA_002307175.1 Rhodocyclaceae bacterium UBA1310 | reverse complement strand
CTGTTTGCCCTGCAGGCTGCCATGGGCGCTGGTGTGATCGGCTACTGGCTGGGTGTTTCGATGACCCGCGAAAAGCTGCGCCGCGATATTGCCGCGGCACAGGCCGCTGAAGACGCCGCTGAGCAGACTGGGCAGCTCCGGCATGCTGATTGAACGCTGTGCCTACAGCAACCACTGGCGCAGCGTAAGCCCTGCCGCCAAAGCCCTGTTCGCGCTGTGCGGGCTGCTTGCGGCTTTTCTGGCAGCAAGACCTCAGGCAGCCTGTTGCGTGGCACTCGTGCTGGCGGTGGTCACCTGCACCGGGGCGCGCATTCGGCCATTAGCCTATCTGCGCGCCGCCACGCCGGCACTGCTGTTTCTCGCCACCGGCAGCCTCTCGCTGCTCATCAGCGTGCATGCCTCACCCACCGGGGTACCACAAATAGGCTGGGCGCCGGATGCCACGTCACAGATGGCGCATCTGGCTAGCCGCTCGCTCGCTGCCCTGGCCGCCCTGCTGATGCTGGTGCTCACCACTCCGCTGCCAGACAGCATCGGCCTGCTGCGCTGCCTGCATGTGCCCGATCTGCTGCTGGACCTGATGGTGCTGTGCTATCGCATGCTCTTCGTCTTCAGTTCGGCCATGCAGGATACGGCAAGCGCCCAGACTTCCCGCCTGGGGTACGCCACACCACGCCTGGCGCTGCGCTCGGCGGGCATGCTCGCTGCCAACCTCACGCTGCAGGTGTGGCAACGCGCCGCTGCGCTGCACACCGCTGCCCTCGCCCGCGCCAACGATGGCCCGCTGCGTTTTCTGAGCACCCAATTTGCCCATGCGCGGCGGGACACCTGTATCGCCGGCCTCGCCGGCATGGCCGTGATCGCCCTGGGAGTACTGGCATGAATAGCCCACGCGCACCTATCCTGCAGCTTGACGAGGTGGTGTATCACTATGCCGATGGCAGCAGCGGCCTGGATCATTGCTCACTCGCCATTGCCCAGGGCAGCCGGAATGCCGTGATCGGCGTCAACGGCTCGGGCAAGACCACCCTCTTCCAGCATGCCAACGGGCTTTTCACAGCAGAGCGTGGCAGCGTGCGCTACGCCGGCCAGCCACTCGACTACAGCCGCAGGGGCTTGCGCGAATTGCGCAGCAAGGTCGGGCTGGTTTTCCAGAATCCCGATCGCCAGCTCTTCTCCGCCAGTGTGCTGGAAGATGTCTCTTTCGGCCCGCTCAATCTCGGCCTTGATGAAGCCACGGTACGGCACCGTGTGGACACGGCACTTGCTGCAGTGGGCATGCTGGAGCATGCTGCAAAACCTGTGCACGCCCTGAGCTTCGGCCAGAAAAAGCGTGTCTGCATTGCCGGCGTGCTGGCCATGGAACCCGAGCTACTGGTGCTGGACGAACCCATGGCCGGGCTGGACCCGCAGATGCAGGCCGAACTGCTGGCGGTGCTCGAAGACCTGCACGACAAAGGCATTTCGCTGCTCATCTCCACACATGACGTGGAGTTTGCCTACCAGTGGGCCGACACCATCCATGTGATGCAACAGGGCCGCTGCGTGCTGAGTCTGGATGCCTATGATCTGCCGGCGCATGGCGAAGATCTGGCCCGTGCCGGCCTCGCCCTGCCCACTGTGATCCGCCTGCACGCCGAGCTGGTGTGCCAGGGCATCCTCAAACCCCGCCCACAACCGCGCAGTACGCATGAGTTACTGGCCCTGCTGGGCGCCAGAGAGAAAGACAATAGCATGCCAGAGAATTCCGCAAGCCTCGCCCGGAGGGCCGTCTGATGCCCGGCAAGATCTGGTTTGTCGGCGCCGGGCCGGGGGACCCCGACCTCATCACCGTAAAGGGGCGCAAGCTGCTTGAGGGGGCTGGCGCCGTGCTGTTTGCCGGCTCGCTGGTGGATCAGGCTGCCACACAGTATGCGCCTGCCGGCTGCGAGATCCGCGACTCCAAGGACATGACGCTTGAAGAGATGAGCGCGTGGCTCATCTCGCGTTCGCAACAGCATGCCAGCGTAGTCCGCCTGCAGACCGGCGACCCCGGCCTGTATGGCGCACTGATTGAAATGACGCGCCCGCTCACCGCTGCCGGCATCGAATGGAGCGTGGTGCCAGGGGTTTCCTCGGCAATGGCTTCGGCTGCTGCCGCAGGAGAAACGCTGACCCTGCCTGAAGTCACCCAGACGGTGATCCTCACCCGCGTGGAAGGCCGCACACCAATGCCTGCAGGCGAGGATCTGGCAGCGCTGGCAGCGCACAAAACAACGCTGTGCATCTTTCTCTCCATCACGCTGCTGCACAAGGTGCAGGAGGAACTGCGCCGCGCCGGCTGGGCCGATGACGCACCAATTCTGGTGGTGCAGAAAGCCTCCTGGCCCGGCGAGGAAAAGATCGTGCGCGGCACACTCGCCGACATCAAGTCGAAATGCCAGGCCCTCAAGGTGGCCAGCCAGGCCATGATCATCGCCAGCCCCACTCTGGGCGCGGCGGATTGGCCTGACCTCGCCCGCTCAAAACTCTACGATCCCACTTTCACCCATCGTTTCCGCAAGGCGACGGAGAACCCACATGAATCTTGATACCACCTATCTGCTGGTTGGTCACGGCTCACGCCATATCGAGGGCAACAAGGAAACCCTGCACTTTGCGGCACAGTGGCGCGAACGCCACCCGGAATGGCGCATCGAGGTGTGCTTCATCGAGCACGCCGAGGTACTGCTCGACGAGGGCCTGCAGCGGGCGGCCAAAGGTGCCCGGAAAGTGGTGGTGATTCCTTTCATCCTCAACGCTGCTGGCCACGTGAAGATGGAGCTGCCGGCAGCCGTCAACCGTGCCCGCGCAGCCCACCCGGCAGTAGCCTTTCAGGTGATGCGCCACCTTGGCATGGGCCGCGAGATCTTCAGTGTGCTGCAGGGGCAGCTTGATCGCCTGATGAAGGAACTGGCCGTGCCAGACCCGCAGAGCACTGGCGTGATTCTGCTCGGGCGCGGCTCCTCGGATGCCGGTGCGAATGGCGAACTCGCCAAGATGGCGCGCCGGGTTTATGAAGCCAACGATCACGAACTGGTGGAACTGGCCTTCACCGGTGTCACCTGGCCACGCCTTGAGGCTGTGGTGCAGCGGCAGGTGAAGCTCGGGATGATGCAGATCTGCATCGTGCCGGTATACCTCTTCACGGGCGTGCTCATCGAGCGCATCCAGGCCCAGGTGGCGCGTCTGCGCCAGCAGTACCCGCAGGTGGCCTTTGCATTGGGCAGCCATTTCGGTTTTGACGACGGCATTTTCCGCCTGCTCGACAGCAAGGTTTCCGGTGAATCCGGCGAACCCATGCTCGAATGCGATGGCTGCAAATACCGCGAAGCTGCCGAGGCCGAGCATCTGCACGAGCACAGCCACACGGCAACGGGCTGCACACATGGACACGAGCCGCATGAGCACGACTGCGGCCACGCCCATCAGCATGAGCATGATGTAGCGCCCAGCCAGGCCTGATCGTTGAAGACAGCACACAATACAAAAATGAATCCACCCACAGACACCCAGACCAACACGGTCACCGAGCAACTTACGGATGCCGGCCGTGCCATCGAGCATGATTCGTTTTCAATCATCGATGTGGAGGTTGGCCCGCATGCCTACACCGCCGAGCAGTGGCCGCTGGTGCGTCGCATGATCCACGCCAATGCGGATTTCGATTTCAATGGGCTTACCGCATTCCACCCGGATCTGATGCGGGCCGGGCTGGCCGCCATCCTCAAGGGCGGCACGCCAGTGGTGGCTGATGTCGAGATGATCTGTGTGGGCCTTTCCGCCCCGCGCCTGCGCTACTTCGGCATGCACACCCACCATTACATCGCCGACGGGGATGTGATTGCCGCTGCCCATGCGCAGAACACCACGCGTGCCGTGCAGGCCATGCGCAAGGCACACCGCCTCGGCACGCTGCAGGGCGCCATCGTTGGCATCGGCAATGCGCCGACCGCACTCATCGAACTGGTGCGCCTGATCCGCGAGGAAGGCGCCCGCCCGGCAGCCATCGTCGGCATGCCGGTGGGATTCGTGTCGGCGGCGGAAGCGAAAGCGCTGCTGATGACGCTGGAAGACATTCCCTGGGTGGCAATACGTGGCCGCAAGGGCGGCTCCACCCTGGTGGTAGCGGCTATCCACGCCCTGCTCGCACTCGCCGAAGCCCACCAGAAGCAGGCATCGTGAGCAACGACACCCCAGCCAAGATCCGCAAGAGCGAGCCGCAAAGAAAACGCGGCAATCGCACCGGCTTTACCACCGGGGCGTGCTCGGCGGCGGCAGCGCGTGCTGCCACGCTGGGCCTGCTCACCGGCACAGTGCCGGAAAAAGTGGTGTGCCAGTTGCCCAACGGCCAGGAAGTGAGCTTTGCCGTGACGGAGGGGCGTATCGAAGGTACGGCAGAGAACCGCTGCGCCCATGCCGTAATCATCAAGGATGCTGGGGACGACCCGGATGCCACCAACGGCGCGCATCTCACCGCAGACGTGCGTGTGCTGCCGCATCACGCTGGCGAGATAGCACTGCGTGGGGGTGCCGGCGTCGGTGTGGTCACCAAACCCGGCCTGGGCCTCGAAGTGGGCGGCCCGGCAATCAACCCGGTACCCCGGCGCAATATTCACGACAACGTTGCCGCCGTCGCTGGCGAGCTGCTCGATCACGATGGACTGGAAGTGACGATCTCGGTGCCCGGTGGCGAGGAAATGGCGAAGAAAACGCTCAATGCACGCCTGGGCATTCTCGGCGGCATCTCGATTCTGGGCACCACCGGCATCGTGCGCCCCTACTCCACCGCCGCGTTTCGTGCCAGCGTGGTGCAGGCCATCGACGTAGCAGCGGCGCAAGGCCAGCCTGCGGTGGTGTTCACCACCGGCGGGCGTACCGAAAAATTCGCCATGCGCGAGTTGCCGGCGCTGCAGGAAACCTGCTTTGTGCAGATGGGCGATTTCGTCAAGGCGGCCTTCCAGACTGCAATCAAACGCCGCTTCCCCGACGTGTACATCGGTGCCATGGTCGGCAAGCTCACCAAGATGTGCCAGGGGCTCTCGGTTACCCACGCCTGGAAGGCTGAAGTGGATCGCAACATCCTTGCCGAATGTGCTCAGGAAGTGGGCGCGGACAGCGAGCTCGTGGAGCAGATCCGCGCGGCGGAAACTGCCCGCTTTGCCGCGGAAAAACTCGCTGAACTGGGGCTGGCCGGGGCATTCCACCAGCGGCTCGCCTGCCGTGCCATTCGTGCACTCAAAGGCCAGTATCCGGGCAAGTACGCGCTGACCGTGCTGGTCTGCGATTTTGAAGGGCAGTTCATCTGCCGAGTAGAAGAAAAAGATGCAACCTGAATCCTGCAGCCTGATCGGCATTCTTGATGATGGCTGGGCCGGCCTCAATGATGCCGCCCGCCAGCGCCTCACCCGTGCCGACATCATCATCGGAGCCGCCCGCACGCTTGCCCTTGTCGCCCCGCATGTGCCACAGGCAATGCTGCGCGACATGGATGGTGCGCTCACCAAAGTGCCAACGTGGCTCACCGAAGCCCGCGCGGCGAGGCAGCACGCTGTGGTGCTGGCAACCGGCGACCCGCTATGCCACGGCATCGCCAGTTGGCTCACTGACAAGATCGGCGCCACGGCCTGCGAAATTCTGCCAGCGGTTTCCACGCTGCAACTGGCGTGCGCACGCTTCAGACTGACCTGGCAGGATACTACTGTGGCAAGCTGCCACGGCCCGGATGCCGGCGAGTGGATCGCCGGTGCCACGCCCACGCATGGGCTCTACGCAGTGATGCGTGCCATCGCCCTGCACCCCCGTGTGGCCCTCTTCACCAGCCCGACCAACACTCCGGCACGGCTGGCGCGTGCCCTCATCACGGCCGGCCATGCGGCAGACGTAAGGCTGTCGGTAGCCTGCCGCCTGCTCCTGCCCGATGAGCAGTGTTTCGCCCAGCTGAGCTTGCAGGAAGCCGCCAGCAGCGAGTTCGCCGAGCCCAACGTGGTGATCGTTGAGCGCACAGGCACCGCTGCCCTGCCGAACTTCGGGCTCGAAGATGCGGAATACATCCAGCGCACACCGGAAAAAGGCCTTATCACCAAGCAGGAAGCGCGTGCGCTGTCGCTCGCCAAACTGCGCCTGCGTGCCGATGCGGTCGTCTGGGATATCGGCGCCGGTTCCGGCTCGGTGGGGCTGGAGGCTGCACGCCTGGCGCCGCACGGCCACGTCTGGGCCATCGAGAAGAATCCCGGCGATGCCGACAATGCGCGGGCCAATGCGCTGCAATTCCGCATCAGCAACTACACGCTGCTGGAAGCCAAAGCCCCCGCGCAGCTTGATAGCTGGCCGGCCCCCGATGCGGTGTTCATCGGCGGCTCGGGCGGTGAACTTGCCGAACTGATCACGCTCTGCCTGCAACGCCTCAAGCCGGGCGGGCGCCTCGTGATGAACTTCGTGACGCTCGAAAACCTTGCCACTGCCACCCAGACCCTGCAGGCCCTTGAGGCAACCTGGGAGGTGGTGCAGCTGCAGGCTTCGCGCAGCCAACCCATTCTCGCAATGCACCGGCTGGCTGCCCAGAATCCGGTGTGGATCGTTACCGCCAGCAAGGAAATCCAGGCATGACAAACGCTACGCATTATGGCCGCCTCATCGGAGCCTCACTCGGCCCCGGCGACCCCGAACTCATCACCCGGCGCGCCTGGGCGGCGCTGCAGTCTGGCGCGCGCTGGCTGTATCCGGTCAAACGCGCAGAAGACAGCTCCTACGCGCTCTCCATCGTCGAGCGTGGCGGGCTGCCTATCCCCGCTGACGCGGTGGAACTCGTGTTCCCCATGACACGCGACGCCGAGGCGCTGGCCAAAGCCTGGGCACGCGCCGCCGCACGCACCGTGGAGCTGCTGCGCGAAGGCCGCGATCTGGTGTTTCTCGTCGAAGGAGACGCCTCCACCTTCGCCACTTTCGGCCATCTGGCCCGCGTGGTGCGCGAACTCGCCCCGGAAGTGGCAGTAGAGACGATTCCTGGTGTTTCGTCGTTTGCAGCGGCGGCCGCCAGCTCGGGCCTGACTCTCGCCGAAGAGGATGAAACGCTGGGCATCGTGCCCGCCGCGTATGGCGTGGAGGTGATCGATCGCCTGCTCGCGGAGTTCGACACGCTGGTGCTCATGAAGGTCAAACCGATGCTCGATGAGGTGATTGATCTGCTGGCCCAGCGCGATCTGCTCGCGCATGCCTGCTTCATCGAGAAGGTCGGCGCACCGGATGAACGCATCGTGCGCGATGTGGCAAGCCTCAGGGGCCACAGCGTGAACTACCTCTCGCTGCTGCTGGTGCATAACCCGTTGCGCGTGCACGGCGAATTGCGCCGGGGCTGCCGCAAACGCAAACCGGCAGAGTAGCCCGCAGCCTGAGTCCGCCAATCCCACCATAACAACACTACAACATCCCATCATGAGAGTCGCTATCATTTCCATCACGCGCCACGGCATTGCCCTGGCTGGCCGGGTACGGGCCGCCTGGCCGGGCGCCCGGCTGTATGCCCCGGCCAAATTCCGCAGTGAAGCCACCGCCGCTGCTCCAGACGCCTGCCATTGCTATGAAGGCAAGATTGGCGACCAGATCCCGGAACTCTTCGCGAACTTCGATGGCATCATCGCCATTGTTTCACTGGGCGCAATGGTGCGCGTGATCGCCCCCCACCTGAAAGGCAAGGATGTTGATCCAGCCGTGGTGGTGGTGGATGAAGCCGGCAAGTTCGCCATCCCGATGCTCTCCGGCCACCTTGGCGGTGCCAATGCGCTGGCCCACCACATCGCCCGCGCATTGGGCGCGCAGGCCGTGCTGACCACAGCCTCGGATGCACGCCAGACGCTGGCCGTCGATCTTTTCGGGCGGGAGCTGGGCTGGCGTATGGAGGCGGCGCACGACGCCATCGTCTGCGCCAGCGCAGCCGTGGTCAATGACGAGCCGGTAGCGCTGGTGCAGGAAGCTGGCAGCGAAGACTGGTGGACGCGCCACGCTGATGGCCGCAGCGGGCCGCTACCGGGCAATCTGCACCGTTTCAGCCGCCTGGAAGATGTCGACCCCACGCGCTTTGCCGCCGTGCTCTGGGTAAGCCTGCGCGAAATGCCAGGCAGCTACACGACGGCACTCGCCGGGCGCTGTGTGACGTACCGCCCGGAGGCCGCATGAAGCTCGCCCTGGGCCTGGGCTGCGACCGGGGAACGCCGCTTGCCACGCTGCAGGCCTGCATCGCAGAGGCTTTGCACAAGGCAGGAGGCACGCTGGCCGAGGTTCGGGCGGTTGCGAGCATCGACCTGAAGGCCGACGAGCGCGCCTTTCTCGAACTGGCGCAGCAATATGGCTGGCAGATCCATTTCTACGCCGCCTTTGAACTAGCTGCAGTACCGGTGCCCAATCCTTCAGAAACAGTACGCCGGCATACCGGTACACCTTCCGTATCGGAAGCAGCGGCAGTGCTTGTGGCGCACACCGATGCAACCCAGCTGATCGTCGAAAAACACCGGCTGCGCGGCTCTGATGGCCGCAGCGCCACCGTATCCATCGCAAGGATTCCAGAATGAACACTGCAGACACCCCCAACGCCGCACGCGGCAAGATCATGCTCGTCGGCCTTGGCCCGGGCAGCCACGCCCACATGACTGCACGCGCACGCGAGGCGATTGCCGAAGCCGACATCATCATCGGTTATGTCACCTACATCAAGTTGGTGGCAGAGCTGATTGTGGGCAAGGAAGTGGTGCGCAAATCCATGACGGAGGAACTCGACCGCGCCATCGAGGCACTCGATCGCGCACGCCAGGGCAAGAAGGTGGCGCTGATCTCCTCAGGCGATGCCGGTGTCTACGGCATGGCCGGCCCGACCTTCGAAGTGCTCTTCCAGGCAGGCTGGACGCCTGACTCGGAGATTGAGGTGGAGATCGTGCCCGGCGCTTCGGCGCTCAACACCTGTGCGGCACTTGTCGGCGCCCCACTGACGCATGATTTCTGCGCAATCTCGCTCTCCGATCTGCTCACGCCCTGGCCCGTCATCGCCCGCCGCCTGGACGCAGTGGCCTACGCGGACTTCGTGGTGGCCCTCTACAACCCCAAGAGTGGCCGTCGCACGCGCCAGATCGCCGAGGCGCAGCGCATCTTTCTGCGTCACCGCGATCCGCAGACCCCGGTGGCCATTGTCAAATCAGCCTATCGCCCGAAACAGCGGATTGAATTCACTACGCTCGACAAAATGGCCGATGCCGAAATCGGCATGCTCACCACGGTACTGATTGGTAACTCCAACACTTTCGTGCGCGATGGCCTGATGGTTACGCCACGTGGCTATGCCAACAAGTACGCCGTCAACGATGGCGAGCGCAGTGCCAGAGACGGCGAGAAGGCGGGCCACTCGCTCTCCAGCGGACTCAATGGCTGGATCGCCAGCATCCAGGCCAGTGGTTTGACAGCCACGGCGCTGGCAGCAGAGTACCGTCTGCCTGCCGACTACATCCAGAGCGTGCTTGATGAGCCCCTTCTACCGGAAGAGCCACAGGCCGAGGGTGAGGCATGAGCACAGAGATCATCAAACCGAAGATCGGCGCGTACAAACGCCATGTTTTGCTGTGCACCGGCCCTCGCTGCAATGCCGACGGCAAATCCATGGCCCTGTTCGACAGCCTGGGCGAAAAGTTCAAGGCTGCAGGGCTGGATGCCGCCGAGCTGCGCTGCAAGCGCACACGGGCCTCGTGTTTTGCGGCCTGCAAGGGTGGTCCCATCCTGTGCGTACAGCCGGATGGAACGTGGTATTACAACGTGACCGATGAAAATATGAACCGCATCATCGAGGAACATCTCAAGAACGGGCGCATCGTGGAAGATCTGGTATTCCATCAGGCCAGCTTTGAACAAGGCTGAATCCTCCTGACTCACTCAGGCTGCTGGCACCGCAGCAGCCTCCCTCGCGTAAAGCACCTCTGGCATGATCTGCCATCCACCGATTGCTGGAAGCTCTCAAGGGCAATCGCCCACCCACTCGGCCAGTATCCCCGGCTGGGAATAAGGGTTAATCGGAGCAGCGAAATTGGTCACCTGCATACTCTTCGACTCATTACTGCAGAAACTGGCTGATGCGCTCGCACAACACCAGCCGGATCGAAGCTGATACGCGCTGCACAAACCGATAGGTGTCACACAGGTATTGAGGCGCAAACCTGACAGTCGTCCGGAAGACCCCACCACCTATCGTCTTTTGCCACGACCTTCGGGCAAATGCACCTATTAAGCATACTCAGGCGTTACCTTTAGGTCTCACTGTCTGCAAGACCGGTATAGCAATGGCAAACAGATCGGCAGTCTTGGGCGGACAAGCTGCTGCGGCCTCAGAAGGCGGGATACCGGGGTTTTCCCACTATCCGACTGGCTAAATAATAACCGCGCTAGCGAACCTGATTTCCCCAGGAGATATACAGATGAAAGATACCTTGTGGCTGGTTTGGTCGGTAAGTAGCGTGGCAGCACTGCTGATTGCCGACAGCGTGCAGACAAGCATTCCGTGGGTCTCCCCGCTTTGGGTGCTGATGGCTTTTCTGGCTGTCGGCGCGGGGCTTTTCTGGCGCATGGTTCAACGCTGGTAAAGCAACAGTTCAGGAACTGTCTCAAAACAGCCACAGCGGACCGAAGAGCAGTGCATGAAATCTGAGCATTTCTTTGCAGTAGGATCATGAGCAGCTTCCGAGGAAACCCCGTCATGAAAATTCCCTGGCCACGCATTGTTGCCCACTATCGTGATCTGGCGGCCTGCGAATCAAGCTTCGCAGGCCTGCAGGCGTTGAGTGACTACGTCGCAGCCGGCACGCTTATCGATGAACTTTATGCCTGGACGGCAGCTGCAGATCTGTGCATTTCGCTGATCAGACCCAATCATAACTTTGACGACACCTATCTGCGGATCTCCCATAACCCGGATGGCAGCCTGGATTTTCGCTATGTGGACACCCACGCCGGTGGCATCCGCTGGCACAGAAGAGTGGAGGCTGAACAGGCGATTCCAGGATTTCTGCTCTGCCTCGAACAGATGCGCTGGAATTCTGGTGAAGCCCTGCAGGCGTAGCTGCACAGCACCGGCGCCAGACTTGATATAACCCAAGCTGCGAAAGTATTGTAATCGCCGCTCGTCAGAACATCCTGCCGCTGTGTACGGCTTTTGAACGGATACTCACCCAACATTCCCCACCCGCCTACGTGGCTGCACCGGGAATACATCCAGGCATAAAAATGGCGCCCGGGCTAGCCCCGGCCTCCCCGTTTATGCATGCCCCTTCCTTGATGCTTGCCCCAATGGGCATATCTACCCACCCTAAAATCTTGTTTGCGTCTATCATAATCCCCTACGCATAGTTAATATGCATCTAGCGCAACCATTTTTTCGCACTACTCTGGCGCAGAAGCTGGTTTGCGTTTCGCAACAAAACACGCGAAACCACAGGCCTCGCAGAGAGGCCGAGAACGGCTTCTCAAGCCACAAGAACAAGGATTTTTGAGGCACTACCCGTTGATTTTTCGGTTCTGGCCGAAATGTGACAGCAGTCTGGCGGAGCATAGCCCGCAGACAGCCTCTCATCCACTCGTGCAATAGGGGGAAGTATTGCCACGCACCGTGTCTGCCCAGGCACGCACGGTGCGTGGGACTTTTTCCTGCCCCGCAGCCACCACCACTCGGAAACCGGCTGCCCCCCCCCCGGAATATCGATTCCCGCCTTCACATCAGCCCTTAAAGCGGCAGCTCCTGGAAACCGTCAGTCAATGCCTGATCAGGGTCTGTGCAGGGGACAGATCATGAACAGCCTATTGGGTCAGCGGGAATCATTCAAAATTTTTGAACGTAATCGTCAATTACAGTGCTCCCAAAGCGGGCCTGCAGCCCACAGAATGCACACATCAACACGGAGGACGGACTCATGCTCACACTTCGCCAGGCACAAGATCGCGGTTTTGCAGACCACGGATGGCTCAAGAGCTATCACTCATTCTCATTTGCCGGTTATTACGACCCCGCACATATCGAGTGGGGCAATCTTCGCGTTATCAATGAAGACCGCATCGCTCCGGGTACCGGATTCGGCACCCATCCGCACCGCGATATGGAAATCATCAGCTATGTACTCGAAGGTGAGCTTTCTCACCGTGACAGCATGGGCAACGTGGCCGTAATTCCGCCCGGAGACGTGCAACGCATGAGTGCTGGCTCGGGCGTTCAGCACAGCGAAATGAACCATGCGCAGGGCCAGACCACGCACTTTCTGCAGATCTGGATCCAGCCGAACGTCAAGGGGATTGCTCCGGGCTACGAGCAGAAAACTTTCGCCGAGAGTGAAAAACGCGGTCAGCTTCGCCTTGTGGCTTCTCCCGATGGCGCGGCTGGATCGGTGCTGATCCATGCGGATGCTTCACTCTATGCTGGCCTCTTCAATCATGGTGAAAGTGCCTTGCTGGATATCGATCCGGACCGCAAAGCCTATGTTTTCCTGGTGCGCGGAATGCTCGACATCAACGGCCAGAGTCTCTCTGCCGGTGACGCTGCCCTGCTGGAACACGAATCAAAAGTCCATCTGGTCAACGGGGAGAATGCCGAAGTACTGGTGTTCGATCTGGCGGCCTGATTTCCTCCCCCCCCCCAACACCCCCTTACTGACTTAACAGGAGAACCTAAAATGTCCAAATCCATTCAAGATCCCTTATCCCATTCCGTTACACACAAGTCCATTGGCATCGCAAAAGTCTTTAATAAACAACAAGTAAGTGTTTGTCATTATTTTTGATGCTTCTCTGTCTGTATCTTGCAAAAACAAGCACTTACGCAGGTTTAGAACTATGCATTATGAGTTGTGTGTAACAGTATGCCCTTATCCCTGATCGGCCGTCTGCTGATGGCCTGGCTGTTCCTGCCGGCTGGCATCGGCAAGCTTCTGGGCTTTTCCGGCACGGTTGCGTACATTGCCTCTGCCGGCCTGCCACTGCCAGCGGTTGGTGCAGTGATTGCGCTGCTCGTGGAAATCTTTGGTGGCCTGGCCCTGATCCTGGGCTTCCAGATCCGCATTGCGGCTATCATCCTGGCTATCTTCACGGTGGCTGCGTCGATCTTCTTCCACGCCTACTGGGCTGTGCCTGCCGATCAGCAGATGGTTACGCAGCTCCTCTTCAACAAGAACGTTGCCGTGGCTGGCGGCCTGCTGCTCGTCGCAGCACTGGGCGCCGGTGGCTGGAGCCTTGACGCCCGCCGCGCAGGCAAAAACTGATCTCCCGGCGCCCCGCCGTGGGCGCAGGTAGCTTGTGAGACAACGAGGGTTTGGCGCATGATCCAAAGAATCTGGAAAACCGAGATTCTCATGCCCAACCCTCGTGATGCGTTGACGCCCGAAGCACTGGCCATGCTCCAGGTCATCGCGGATTCAGGCAGTTTTGCCGCTGCGGCGCGTAGCCTGAACATGGTCCCCAGTGCGCTGACCTATCGGGTACGCCAGATTGAGGATGCGCTGGATGTTTTGCTCTTCGACCGCAGCTCGCGGCAGGCAAAGCTGACCGAGGCGGGTACCGAACTACTGCTTGAAGGCTCGGCACTGCTGGTGGAGCTCGACGCCATCGCCAACCGCGTCAAACGGATCGCCACTGGCTGGGAGCCACAATTGACGATTGCCGTCGACAGCATCATCGACCACCGCACAATGATGGAGCTATGCTCGGCATTCTTTGAGCTTAACCCTCCCACGCGCCTCAAGCTGCGTGCCGAAACCCTTGCCGGCACGCTTGAGGCCCTCACCTCGGGACAGGCGGATCTGGCCATTGGCGTGGTGATGGACGACAACACCAAACCCGGTTTGCAGCGCGAAACCCTAGGCACCGTGGAATTTGTCTTCGCAATCGCCCCCCACCACCTACTCGCCCAGGAACCTGAACCTCTCTCTGACGATGCCATCCGCCAGCATAGAGCCGTTGCAATCGCCGACTCCACTCTGAATGGACAGGGCCTTTCAATCGGCCTGCTCAGCGCGCAGGATGTGTTTACCGTCGCCGATCTGCCTACAAAACTCGACGCCCAGATTCGCGGCATGGGGGTAGGCTATCTGCCTGCGTCACTGGCCAAACCCTATCTGGACACCGGACGCCTGGTTGCCAGAACTGTTGCCCGTACAGTGCATAGCGTGCAGTCCAGTTATGCCTGGCGCAAAACGAGCCAGGCGGGCCAGGGTCGGGCCTTGCAATGGTGGCTGGAACAACTCTGTTCTCCCGTCACGCGCGCAGCATTGCTTGGAGAGCGGGGCAGCAAACAGTAGATTTCAGGCTTACGCCCCCACACCCTGTCCAAGCGGAATACAACCAGCGCAAGAGCAGCAGTGGCCTGCGTGGAGCCGTTCGGCGTCAGAAACCTGGCATTCTGAAGATCACAAACCAAGCCACGGGATGCTGATGCCAGCCCGGACGCTTGTGCCTCTTTAGCCACGTTGACGAAGCACTCCACTAAAACTACAAAATCCTCTACCGTATTGCCGCAAAGAGACTCAGCCCCCAAGCTTTGTCAGGAAATATGCGCGGAAAACATGTTCCCGATAACAAACCAACCAATTAATCTCCCGTAATAATATTTTAAAAGCATTATTACAATAGCACTAAAGTCAGATTACATGCTTGCCGTAAAGACATTCTCCGAGTAGCAAAAATGAAAACCTGAAATGAAACTATCCCATCGACTTGGCCTGATCGTTCTGTCTGCACTGGCAGGGTTGACTATCCTTGCAGCATTCTCCCTTAGTGCGCTGTATTCCAACATGATGGATGACCGGCGTGCCGAAATCATGAATGTCCTCAAACTGGCTTCCAACCAGATTGAAGCAATCAAGGCACAGGAGCAAAGCGGCAAACTGAGCCATGAAGCCGCACAGGCACAGGCCATCGCACTGCTGACGGCAATGCGCAATGGCCCCTCAACGTATATCTGGGCCCGCACCTCTGGCGCGCTGGGCCTTGTCCATCCCAACCCGAATGTGATCGGCAAAGTGGATTTCGGCAACACACTGGCCAATGGCAAAAGCAATTTCCAGAATTATCTCGACGAGCTGCAGGGCAAGGAAACTGCACTGTTCGACGACATGTCGGTGCGCCCCGGAACCACCACTGCGGTGCCAAAGATCAATGGTGTCACGCTGATCAAGGGCTGGGACTGGGTCATCGGCTACGGAGTGTTTGTCGATGACATCACCACGAAATACTGGATGCTGGCGCGAAACTTCCTGATCGTCGGCTTGATCGTGATTGCCATCGTGATTGCGCTCGCGCTGACCATGTCGCGCAAGATCTACCAGCACATCGGTGGTGAGCCCGACTATGCAGCTGAAATTGCGCTTGCCATCGCGAATGGTGATCTGGGACGCCAGGTCAAAACCCGGACAGACAGCAAGAGCCTTCTCTCAGCGGTTGCGCAGATGCAGCGGAACCTGCGCGAAATGATCGAGAACGTGCAACGCGGTGCGGTTCAGCTGCACGAATCCACCTCCAAGCTCTCGCAACAGATGGGGCAAATCAAGGAAGCAGCGGTCAGCTCATCAGGGGCTACCACATCTTCTGCTGCCGCCATCGAGGAACTGTCTGTGAGCATCGACCACATCTCGGCCAGCGTACGCGAAACTGAAGATCTTTCCTCGCGTTCCAGCGATCTGGCCAGAGAAGGAGAAACTCTGGTCAGTCAGGCCTGCAATACGATTGAGCAGATCTCGGAAGATATCACCGCCGCTTCCGGTCGCATAGAGGGCCTGGTCACCCGCTCGAAGGAAGTCGACAAGGTTGCCAGCGTCATCCGCGAAATTGCGGATCAGACCAACCTGTTGGCGCTTAATGCCGCCATCGAAGCCGCCCGTGCCGGTGAGCAAGGGCGCGGTTTTGCCGTCGTGGCAGACGAGGTGCGCAAGCTTGCCGAACGCACGAGCCAGGCTACCACCCAGATTACGCATACAATTCTGGCGATCCAGGAAGATACCAATGCCGTGGTGAAAAGCATGCAGGCCGTGGCGCCGCGAGTCACCCAAGGTGTCAGCAACGCCACCCAGGCCGTCAATGCCTTGCGGGAAATCAGCGCAGGCGCCACCGACACGCTCAACAAGATCAGTGAAGTGGCGGTGGCCACTTCGGAGCAAAGCCACGCAGGCACGCTGGTGGCGCAGAACGTGGAGAAGATTGCGTCCATGGTGGAGGAATCAGCCAGCTCGGCCGAATCAGCAAATATCAGTGTCAGTGAACTCGATCAGTTGGCAAACCAGCTCAAGCACTCGGTATCACGCTTTCAGCTCTGATTCTGCGCGGGTCATAGAGCAATAGCGGAACAGAGCAACATCATTCATCAAGGGAGACGGACTTGGACGAAAAGAGGTATCTTGAACTTCTCAGGCGCACGCTTCTCAATGAGATTTACATCGAGAATGATGTGCGCTTTCTGTATCTGTTTGCCACCATGTCGGTGCACGGCAATATCGATGGCAATGTCGTACGCCAGATAGGTCGTCACAAGGCCGATTGGCTAAACGGAGTCAAGGATGCGCGCAGGGAAGGTCGCCCCTGGTGGCTCATCAACTACACGGATTCCAATGCCCAGCCACAAACCCTGAACCTGCGCAGTGTCTGTGATTTCAATCACACCATGGTCGGCAGGCTGCGCCTGGAAAATCTCGAAAAGTGTCTGGATGTCATCCGGTTGGAAAATATCCCCGGCGATGTCGCGGAAACGGGAGCCTGGCGCGGTGGAGCCAGCATTTTCATGAAGGGCTATCTGCAGGCTTACGCACTGGCAGACCGCAATGTGTGGGTGGCAGACAGTTTTGAAGGCATGCCGGTACCAAGCCTGCCGCAAGATGCTGGCTGGGATTTCAGCCCGGCTAAGGTACCGATTCTCGCTGTGAGCCTGGAGGAAGTGCAGGAAAATTTCCGCCGCTACGATCTGCTTGATGAATCCGTGAAGTTCCTCAAGGGCTGGTTCTGCGACACGCTCCCCCAGGCTCCCATCGAGAAACTCAGCCTGCTCAGGCTGGATGGCGACCTCTACGAATCGACCATGGATGCACTCAATGCTCTCTATGACAAAGTGGTTCCTGGAGGATTTGTGATAGTCGATGACTACGGCGATTTCGAGCCGTGCCACAAAGCCATCACCGAGTTTCGCGACACCCATGGCATCACGGCCCCATTGGAGGAAATAGACTGGTCGGGCGTTTTCTGGAGAAAGACGGAGAGCCGTCCAGGCTGATCAGGAATCTTCCTGAACCGCCACTCCATGATGCAATACGGCAGGAAACCATTTCGTCAGCTTGCTGCAAATATCGGTTCAGGCAGTATTCAGCTTCGCGTCCCAGAATGGAATCGTCAACCAAGACACACGGCGCCCTTCGGTACCGTGAGACCTCTGCAAAGATAAGGACATCACCATGCTGACCAAAACACTTCTGGGTTCCCTGATCGCTGTATTTGCCTCAGCCAGCGTTCTGGCCGCAGAAACCCCGGCGCCCGCAACTGCCACACCTCCTGCAGCAAGCGCGCCCGCCGCTGCCACCAAATCCGTGCCCGCAGCCAAGCACGTGAAGAAGGCCCCCGCCAAGCATGCCGCGAAGTCTTCCTCCAAGACGGCAACGAAGGCAGTCAAGGCAGACGCCTCCGCACCGGCAGCCAAATAAGCACATGCGGTAAGCACACCCAGCGCCCTCCTCCCTGCGCCGGGTTTCCGCAGCAGCTGTTCATGATCTGTAGCAAGATCATGAACAGCGTCTCAACGCCCGCACAACCTGCGGGCGTTGTTATATTCCGGTGAGCCTCCCTGCACGTGGGAAATCTGACAAAGCCGCCCCGGCATGCTAGCGTTCAGCATGGACGCCACACGGAGAGATGCGCATGCCCCTGATCGACCATCTGGATCACCTTGTCCTGACCTGCACCGACAAGGAAGCAACCAAACGCTTCTACACCGAAGTTCTGCAGATGGAACTTGATGTTTTCCGTGGCGACCGGCTGGCTTTCCGCTTCGGCAACCAGAAGATCAATCTGCAAGTCAGGGGGCACGAGTACGAACCGAAAGCGCACCTCCCTGTTCCGGGCGCGCTGGATCTGTGTTTTATGGCTGGTGTACCACTGGAGGAAGTCGTGGCACATCTGGCGGCCTGCGGCTGCCCGATTGTAGAAGGCCCGGTTGAGCGCACCGGCGCCACAGGAAAGATCCGCTCGGTCTATGTGCGTGACCCGGACCTCAATCTCATCGAGATCGCCGAACCGTTCCACGCTGGCTAAGCGGAAATCATCGGCGACGCCGGGTCCGATGAAGATGGCGGCGCCTGCCAAACTTCGCTGCGGCGCGTTTGACAACACGCATGATGGCTGCCCAGGCGGACTGACAGGGTTTGTCATGTGGCCGCTCGACGATACGCTTCTGTTTGAACCAGCCGAATTTAGCCATCCAGAAGATTCCCCTGCGCATCAAAGAAAGGATAGGGGCCGACGTAATCCCCGATTGCCACGGCGTGGCTGACAAAGTCCTCCCCGTTCCAGGCGTGGAGCATGTATCCCGGTGGCTCCATGCGGAAACAACTCGGGCCATCGGCGCGCAGATCGAAGGCCACCTGATGCGCCGGGCTCGGTGATGTCAGGGCACGACGCCCACCCACCTGCGTGGAGATACTGCGGTGCAAATGCCCGCATAGAATCAGGCGCACCTGCGGATGCTGCGCAACGATTGCCGTAAAGGCTTCGCGTCCGGCAAGGCCGATACGGTCCATATGCGAAATTCCTGTCACAAACGGCGGATGATGCATGAGGATCAGCGTCGGCGCCTCAGGCGCTGCCATCAAGGTACGCTCAAGCCACGCCAGCCGCTGCTCGCACAGCTCTCCCCTACCCTCACCAGACACCACGGTATCCAGCCCAATGATGCGCAAAGGGCCACGAGTGCACACATACTGCAGAAACGGTGCTCCCTTGCGCCACTCCTGCTCGGGAAATGCCTCCGCCAGGGCATGCCGCTCGTCGTGATTGCCAGGGATCACCAACAGCCGGGACAGCAGCGGGGCAAGCAGAGTGCGCAGATGGGCATACTCTTCTGCTGTCCCCATATCGACGAGATCCCCCGTCAGTACAATCAGATCGGGTTGCGGATCAAGCGCCAGCACATGCGCGACGCAGGCTTCCAGCATTTCAGTGGTATCAACAACGCCATAGGCGAGATGGCCAGGACGTTTGATGTGCGTATCAGTAATCTGGGCAACAAGCATGGCAATCCGCTCAAAGTGTCAGCAAACCACATGGATCAACCTGCATGTGCAAGGTCTCTCCAACGCGATGGGCCTTGCGCGCATCGGCAAACACGACGAGTGGTGCGGCGTCTCCGACATCGACGAGAAGCTGGGTGCGCTCACCCAGGAAAACGCTGGCCGTCACACGCCCGGTCAGGTCGGCAACCGGCGCTTCCACGATGCGCACATCCTCTGGACGGAAGAGAATCTCTTCAACACCTGGGGTATGCCACGACAATCTCCCCCCGGCGCAATCAAATCCATCAGTTCCAACACGGCCGCGCAACCTGTTCATGCTGCCAACAAATCCGGCCACAAATGCCGATGCCGGCTGATGATAGATTTCGCGGGGAGCACCAAGCTGTTCAACACGCCCATGAGACATCACCATGATGCGATCTCCCAAGGCCATGGCCTCCGCCTGATCGTGCGTCACATAAACCGTTGTCATTTTCAGATCATGCAGCAGCTGGCTGATCTCCACGCGTAGCACATCACGCAATTGTGCATCCAGGGCCGTGAGTGGCTCATCAAGCAGGAGAGCGCGCGGGCGCACCGCCAACGCCCGGGCAAGGGCCACGCGCTGGCGCTGACCACCGGAGATCTGGTCGATGCGACGCTCAGCAAGCGCTTCAATACGCATCATGGCGAGCATCTCGCGCACGCGCTCCTGCATCTGTGGCTTGCGCATCTTCTGAATACGCAGCCCATAGGCAACATTCTCGGCTACCGTCATATTCGGAAACAGGGCATACGACTGGAACACCATGCCGATATTGCGCTCCTCGATTCCCAGCGCAGTCACATCTTCACCATCAAAAAGTACCGTGCCTCCGGCATCAGGATGCTCGAGCCCTGCAATCATGCGCAGCGTAGTAGTCTTGCCGCAACCGGAGGGGCCTAGCAGTACAAGCGTCTCTCCCGCCACGATCTCCAGATTCAGGGGTTCAAGCGCACGGGTACCATCAAGGAATGTTTTGGAACAGCCCTGCAGGCAAATAGATATGGCGCGATCGGAATTCATGGTGTAACAGGCTCCTTGATAATGGACTGAGATTCGGGCTTGCCTGTGGCCGCATTGCGGGATTTCCCACGCGGGCGCGCCAGGAACTGCATGGCCAATAACAAGGGAACGATCATCAGAAAAAATAGCAGGGTATAGGCGCTGCCGATTTCAAGACGTAGCGAGGCGTATGCATCCGCCAGGCCGACAGGCAGGGTCTTGGTAAATGGGGTATGTAAAAGCCAGGTCATGTTGAACTCCCCCATCGATAGTGTGAGCACCATCAGAGCACCAGTGAGAATGCCTTCGCGGCAATTGGGCAACACAACATGGAAAAAGCGCTGCATGAAACGCGCCCCCAGCGAGGCGGCCCCTTCCTCAAGCGTTTCGAGATCAATGCTGCCGAGCACTGCGAGTACCGAGCGCACCATGAAGGGCAGCGTAAACAACACATGCCCGATCAGAATGAACAGCCAGGAAGTTCGCAATGCGCTCCAGCCACCATACGCGGCAATCAATGCCAATGCGGTCGCCAACCCCGGTACCGCAATCGGCAACACGAGCAATTCTTCGAATGCACGTGCCCATCGATTATTCGCACGGCGCAGCGCGTACGCAGCCGGCACACCGAGCACCAGATTCACGGCCAGACAGGCCAGAGCAATCCAGACAGAGCGAAAAATGGTATCGCTGTAGTCTTGCCAGACCTGGATGACCCAACGGAAAGTAAGGCCGCTACTCAAACCAACGAAATAGTTTTCAGTGAGCCCGGCCAACACGGATAGCAGCATCGGCACAATGAGGAACAGGCATACCAGCAGAGTCAGGCAGAGCTGGGCGACGAACAGGGATTTGCGAAACATGTGTTCCCTCCTCATGCGGCAGCCGCCACAGTATTCCCGGCGGCACTGCGGGCTAGCGCCAGTACAGTCCAGGTCAAGGCGCCAAGAACGAAACTCAGCGCCGCCGCCATGGCAATATTCGCCGAGAGTGTGAACTCGGTGTAGATCACCATCGGCAGCACATTGATGCGGGTTGCCAGGGTAAAAGCCGTACCAAATGCGCCAATCGCAGTGGCAAAGCAGATCGCCCCCGCCGAGATCAACGCAGGCTTGAGCCCTGGAAGAATCACGTCCCGAACGATATGCCAGGGTCCGGCACCAAGCGAACGTGCAGCTTCCTCCAGCTTGGGGTCAAGCTTCTCTGTTGCAGCCATGACGGTCAGGATCGTGCGTGGCAGGGAAAAATACAGATAGCCAAGAAACAGCCCCACCAGCGAATAGGCGAACACCACCCGCCCCCCACCAAGTGCCATGCTCAGCTGGCTGATCAACCCCTGGCGCCCCGCCAGCATGATCACCATGAAGCCCACCACCACACCGGGGAAGGCCATGGGCAAGGTGATCAAGGCCACCAGAGCACGACGCCCCGGAAAACGGTGACGTTGCAGAAACACTCCAACGATACTGCCAATGAGCAGGGAGGCTAGTGTCGTGATCAGTGCCACACCAAACGTGGCAAGCAGAGACGAAAAGTAGCTGTGGTCGGTAACAATGGCCATATACGCAGCCCAGCCGGAAGCACCGCTGCCCCCAACCAGGAACAAACGGAACATCGGCAGGATAAAGAAAACCGCGAAAAATGCCGCAGCCGGTACAAGCATTCCAATCATGATGACAAACCAGTAATGGACGGCGTTTTGCGACGCCGCCCGACAAATCCTGATACGCTGAAAAATTCAGTCCACCTGACTCCGGCGGAAGCGTCACCCGCAAAAGGGTTGCCCAACACCGGAATCAATTTCCCTTGATGCGCCTATTGCACTTCGTTTCTGTAACGATCAACGATCCTGCTCTGGGCGGCAGCCAGTTGCTTCAGATCCACCGGCTTGGCGCGGGCGTAATCACTGTCTGGCAGGAAATGAGCTTTGGCCTGAGCCGACAGATATTCCGCAAAGACCGGACGCAGATAAGCCTCCCCCCACATTCTCTGACTCTCGGGAGAAAGCACGAAATCGAGCACCTTCTTGCCGTTTGCCGCATTCGGGCCATTCTTCGCAAGCCCCATGATGTAAGGCATCACAACACTCCCCTCCTTGGGGATCACGAAACGTACGGGAGCCTTGTCCGTGTATTCGGCGCGATAGGCATTGAAGTCATAATCAATGAGAATGGGGATTTCACCGGAAATCACGCGTGCATAAGATGTCTGCTTTGGCACGATGGGGTCATTTTTGGACAACGCCTTGAAGAACTTCACCGCGGGGTCCAGATTTTCGTAACTCCCGCCTAAAGCAAGGTTCACCGCCATCACACTCAACTGTCCAACGGCTGCGGAAGTCGGGTCAAGATAACCCACCATGCCTTTATATTCCGGCTTGAGCAGATCGTTCCAGCTTTGCGGAACCGGCAGCTTGCCAAGTGCAGCGGTATTCACGAACAGCCCCAGCGTGCCAGAGTGAATCGTAAACCAGCGGCCCTGCGGATCTTTCAGTGCAGCCGGAATCTTGTCCCACGCTTTCGGTTTATAAGAAGTCAGGACATCAGCACTGACTGCCGCATCTGCTGAAATACCCCCGAGGTAGACCACGTCAGTCACCGGGCTGGCCTTTTCGGCGATCATCGCGGCAATTGATTGCCCCGAGTTCTTGTTATCTGGCGGCACTACCACACCCAAGCGTGTGCTGATTGCCTTTAGCTGACCGCCCCAATCTGCCCATTCTGGCGGGCAGTTGTAGCAGATCGCGCGTTGTTCGGCATGTGCCGGTGCCACGCCCGCCAACGCGACAATCGAGAACGCCGCACAGGCTAGCGTATGTTGCAGAAGGGAACGACTCATGGATGGGTACTCCTCAGGGAAGATAAGGTTGATTCCGCACTCAAAGGCGGAGTAACAGGGTTTGCAACCACCAATTCGACCCCGGCACACTGCAGCATGTGTGCAATTGATTCGGGGACCGGGCGGTCTGTAAAAACAATACTGGCATCCGTGATATGACCGCCGCGTACTGTCGCACCACGCCCGAACTTACTCGCATCCAAAACCAGGAAGCTTTTCCGGCAATGCTCTACAAGCGCCGTGCGCATGCGGATCTCGTCGTGGTTGAAATCAAGCAGACCACCATCTGCTGTGACCCCTCCGGCACCGCAGATCCCGACATCCACCTCGAAGCGGGTAAAGAAATCATGCGCTTCACCAGCAATGACATCGCCATCAGAGTTACGCATCCGCCCACCCGCAATGGTCAGCTCGCAATGGCTGCTATGGCGCAAAGCCATTGCCACGTTGAGATTGTTCGTCATCACGCGCAAGCCTTCGTGGCGGGAAAGCGCAAGGGCACACTGTTCAGGCGTGGTTCCAATGCCAAAGAAAAGCGATGCTCCCTGCGGAATGCGTGCGGCGACACAGCGTGCAATCAGGCGCTTGGCTTCGAGGTGCATGGTCCGCCGCGCGGCATAGGCCAGATTCTCATCACCCAGCAAAACATCAACACCACCGTGCAGACGGCGACACAACCCGTTTTCACAGAGAACATTGACGTCGCGGCGGATCGTCTGCGTAGTGACACCAAAACTCATCGCAAGCGACTCAATGGATTGATATCCTTCCGCCAGAACCTGCCGATGGATGATGCGGCGACGCACATCACTACCACAGTCGCTTCTAGGCTGGTTCGGAATGTCCGAATTCGTTTTCATATGAACATTCTCGACACCGAAAGTTACGGGCTAGTGACGTTCATATGAACATTGTTCATAATCCGCACGAACTTGGTCCCATTTCCCGGTTGGCCTCTTAATCCGGCTGAGGCAAAACACTGCACCGAAGACCCATGCCGTCAGGAGCCCGCACGTGAAAAACATCGGCCAAGCCAGCACGAAACCACCGCACACCTGCTACAGCCTGCTGATTGCAGCGAGCCTTCTAGTGTGCTTCCCAGCTATATCCATGGCAGCTGGCCATATACAAAATGAGGCGTGCATCGAAGCATCAGCGGACTGCTATCGCTCACTAGAGCTCCCTGATCGCGCGGGCAGCCTGCATTACTACGCTTCGCTCGAACCCGCCCCTGCCAGACCACAGAACGCACTCATCGTCATTCACGGGCATCCACGCGACGCCAACGCTAGTTTTCAGGCGGGCATATCAACAGCCCGCAAGGCTGGCAGACTTGCCGACACACTGATCGTTGCGCCGCTGTTCCAAGTGGCTTCTGAAGCCTCAGGACACTGCAATACCCCCGGCCTGCCTCCTGCGCAGCCAGAAGACGCACTATGGAGCTGCGAGAGCTGGCTCGACGGTGGCGTGTCTGCCGGCCCACACGGGATCAGCTCGTTTGCCGCGCTCGACGCGCTTGTCGGCGAACTCAAAAAGCAGTGGCCCAGCCTGACTACGATCACGTTTGCAGGATTTTCGGCGGGTGCCCAGATGCTGCAGCGGCAGATCGGCTTTGCGGCCGAAGCTCCAGCGGGAATGCATTTGCGCTATGTGGTGGCAGACCCCGGAACGTGGCTTTACTTTGATCCGGAGCGCCCGCGACTGCAG
Source organism: Rhodocyclaceae bacterium UBA1310 (assembly GCA_002307175.1). Classification (GTDB taxonomy): domain Bacteria; phylum Pseudomonadota; class Gammaproteobacteria; order Burkholderiales; family Rhodocyclaceae; genus Uliginosibacterium. The sequence goes on along the minus strand of DBTS01000047.1, from coordinate 11,614 downwards.
CTCGGTGGGCAGGCTGCCAGTTCCGCAGACTGTGGTACCCCAGCCGTTTTTCCGGGAAGCTGCAGCATAAGGTTCGTACAGCCTGCCGGCGACAACTGTGCGGCCAGCAACAACTGGAAATATGGCACGAATCACCTCCCCTCCCATCTGCAGCGCAGCGCCAGCGAGGCCCGTGCGCACTATGCAGCAGCCGATATCCATTACCTGGAGGGCGAGCTGGATAGCAGTGATCGCAAAGGCAGCTTTTACCCCATTCTCGACAAATCCTGTGCAGCCCAGCAGCAAGGCCCTTACCGCTTGCAACGCGGCGTCGCCTATGCCGCCTATGACCGCCAGTTTCTGGCTACCGATGGCCGACACTCCATGACCATCGTCCCTGCATGCGGCCACAACGTCGATTGCGTACTGGGTGCGGCTGAATCCCGTAACATCCTTTTTCAGCACCCCTGAAGCAGTCTCCAGGCACCTTTCCGACGGACAAATCAAAGGACGGGAGGACAAAACCGCTTCGGTTTGAGCCATCCCGGCAGACCCTTTTTATCCTTTCAACACCTATTGTTCGTATACGAATATTCATATACACTCACATTTATCGATAACTCCGGACGCACTATGCGTGCGTACTCCGCCCATGAGAATCGTCGTTGCCATTACAGGCGCTACGGGTGCCATCTACGGCATTCGCCTGCTACAGGCCCTGCGGCTTGCAGGTGTCACTACCGAGTTGATTGTCAGCAAGTGGGCACGTGTCACCATCGAGCAGGAGACTGACTTCTCTTACGCCGAAGTGGCGGCAATGGCAGATGTGGTTCACGCCTCTGGAGACGTCTCCGCTTCGATTTCCTCAGGCTCTGTACGGATCGACGCCATGGTGGTCTGTCCGTGCAGCATGAAGACATTAGCCGGCATCCGCTCGGGATATTCCGACAATCTCGTACTGCGTGCAGCAGATGTCACTCTCAAGGAACGTCGCAAGCTGGTGCTCGTGGCGCGGGAATCCCCACTCTCGGAGATTCATCTGGAGAATATGCTGGGCCTGTGCCGGATGGGCGTGGTGATCCTGCCGCCAATGCCTGCATTTTACAACCGGCCCCACAGCATTGATGACATCGTCACGCATACGGTGGCACGCATTCTTGACTCACTCGGTGTCGAGCATGAGCTGTCAAAGCGCTGGCAGGGTCTGGATCAGGCTGGGGACTGAGCGAGTTCGCAACCCATTTTCAATCGCCTTTCCCGAAAGGAAGAACATGAAACGTATCAAGGATCTTCGCGAATATATCGAAGAGTTACGCAAACTCGGCGACATCCAGGACGTTAATCGCGAAGTCGACCCCAACCTGGAAATGGCTGCTGTTGCACGCCGCAGCTACGACCTGCAATCCCCTGCCCCGCTCTTCAGCAACATCAAGAGTGCCGCGCCAGGCATGCGTGCCATGGGCGCACCGGCCTCCCTGAGTTCGGTGGCCGGCATGCCTGCCGCCCGTGTCGCGCTTTCCGTGGGGCTTCCGGCATCGGCGTCGTGGCGCGAGATCGTGGATAGTCTCGCCCGCTCACGCAAAGCCAAACCGGTGCCGCCGAAGCGGGTGGCAACTGCCCCATGCAAGGAAAACATTCTGCATGGCAAGGACGCCAGCCTTGATCTGTTCCCGATCCCTTACCTGCACGAAGGTGACGGTGGCCCCTACTGCAACACCTGGGGTACCATCGTCGCCAAGACGCCTGATGGCAAGTGGACCAACTGGTCCATCGCCCGTATCCAGAAAATTGATGCCCATCGCATGACCGGGCTCATCATGCTGCCACAGCATATCGCCAAGATCTGGGAAGAATGGCGCAAGATCGGCAAGCCCATGCCGTATGCCCTGGTGCAGGGCTGCGAGCCGGCGATGCCCATCGTCTCCTCAATGCCCCTCGCAGACTATATCAATGAGGCCGACTACCTCGGCGGCCATTTTGGCGAGCCTATCGAAGTCGTACGCTGCGAAACGCTAGACCTGGAAGTGCCGGCAAGCGCAGAAATTGTCATTGAAGGCCATCTCTCGCTGGAACGTGAAGCCGTCGAAGGACCTTTCGGCGAATACCCAGGCTATATCGTCACCGATACCAGCATGCAGCCGGTCTATCATGTTGATTGCATCACCTACCGGAATGGCGCAATCTGGCCTTTCATTCCGGAAGGTCGCCCTGTTGATGAATTCCATACGGCCATTGCTGTTGCTGACAGTGCCGAAGTCATCGGCCTGCTGCAAGACGCCAAAATCCCCGTTACAGCTGCCTGGCAACCGCTGGAGATGGCCAACCACTGGCTGCTCGTGACAGTGCCCGCAGACTGGCGCGAAAAACTTCCAGGCATAAGCAGCGAGAAATTCACCGCGATGATTGCCGAAGTCATCTGGAATACAAAGTTCGGCCTGACTGTTCCCATCATCTATATTCTCGACGATGACATCGACCCGACCAAAACCGCAGACTATCTGTGGGCACTGGCCACCCGCTGCCATCCGACGAAGCGTGCATACATTTCCGAAGGGCCGGTGCTGCCGCTGATCACAGCCTATACAGAAGAGGAACGCCACCATCACCACGCCGAACGCATCGCACACGACTGCCTGCTGCCTGCACCAGGGCATGGTCGACTGGCACACAGCTCCTTCGAAGGGGCCTATCCGAAGGAAATCCAGGAGCGTGTGATTGCGCTGTGGGGCAAGTAAGCCCCTGAACCTCGTCACTGCTCCAGGATACAATTCCGGGCAGTGACCAAAAGCCCCGCCATGACCACTACAAACCCCGCCGACCCCCGATACGCAAAGGTTTTTGCCTATCTCGACGATCACCATGTGCTGACGCTGGCAGCCGCACACGATGGTGATCTATGGTGTGCCTCGTGTTTCTATGTCTTCTCGGAAGAACAGCGCAGTTTCTTCATCATGACAGAAGACAGCACCCGCCACGCCAAATTGATGCTGGCCCAGCCCCGGATCTCCGGCACCGTTGCAGATCAGACGGCCAACGTGGCGAAGATACGTGGCTTCCAGTTTTCCGCCACATCCCGTCAACTCGAAGGGGCTGAACGGTCGGCCGCAAAAGGACTTTATTGCCGGCGCTTCCCCATCGCCCTCGCTGCGAGAGCACCAATCTGGCGACTGCAGATCGACTATGGTAAGTTCACCGACAACACACTCGGGTTCGGCACCAAAATCATTCTCGACGACAATACGTCGAACAACTGATCCGTCGGCACTTTCCAGCCATCTTCACAGTCAGAACCCCAAGACGACAATGAAATCGACGGTTTCCCATCCTGCCGAGAATTCAGGCGATATCGACGAAGAGTCGGTTCAGGCAGTCATTGCGGCCATGCATGATGCGCCCTTGCATCTGTTGCGTAGAACCCTGCAACGATATACCCGCGCATGGCAGAACGCAGTACCCAACCTGTCTGCCCCTCAATTCGCGGTATTGCTGGCAATCAGCAGGATTGAAGGACTCAACCAGTCACGCCTCAGCGAAATTACAGCCATCGATCCAGCAACACTGGCTGAGTTGCTCGCGCGCCTGGAAAAGAAGGGGGTATTGCGGCGGATTGATGATCCCCGTCATAGACGCCGCAATCTACTCGAAATCACCGATGCGGGGCGCGAGGAACTCCGGGCTGCAGAAGCACATGAAGCTTCCGTGCGCGATGAAATGTTCGGCGCCCTGAGCGGCGAGGAACAGCGGATGTTCATAGCGATTCTCAACAAGCTGATCTCTTGATAGCACCTTCCTCTTGCGCAGAGCAGAAGTTCTGACGGGAACGAATCCAGACAGAGGGGCAGTCGTACGGAAGATTCGGGGACAAGCGGGCGCCAATCAACGACAACTGGTAACATAGCAAAGTTTTTTCGGAAAATGGTGGTGCCAGCATGGGAATCGAACTCGAACGACGTTTTCTGGTCAAGGAACGCCCGTTGCTCGATTCGCTGGAAGGCACACCTATTATCCAGGGTTATCTGGCCAAGGAACGCGGAGAAATGTCGACACGGGTGCGAATTTCAGGCAAGGATGCTTGGCTAACACTGAAGTCACCACGCAAGGGGTTTTCCCGTGCCGAATTCGAGTACCCCATTCCGTTGCCGGACGCGCAGATCCTCATCGAACAGCACTGTGGTAAGCGAGTGATCCGGAAAACACGATACCGGGTTCCGTTCCGCCACCTTGTCTTTGAAGTCGACCTATTTGCCGGTCCACTGACCGGCCTGGTAATAGCAGAACTGGAGCTCGACAATCTTCTTCAGCTCATCAGTTCCCCTCTTCCTGCCTGGATTGGTCAGGAAGTCACGCACGATAGCCGCTATGGTAACCGCACCCTCGCAGAGTATGGCCTCCCGCCAGCCATCCCTGCCAATGTCTGCACAGAAGTCCCGCTCAGTGCGCTCAGTACGTGATCCCAGCCACTTGCAGCCACACCGCCTGAAGCTCCGCGACTGTTAGACACCTAACGTGCCGCGCTATTAAACGCACTCAAACACGAGGGGTCGGGGGGCATGCCTTGGATGCTGCCTGCGGCTTATCCGACCCGCAGTTTGTGATGTATTCCGTTAGTGTCGCCAGCGGCAGCCAGACTCCGAAACGCTATCCCGTAGCAAGAATGGCACGGCCAGTAAGCCAAGGTTTGCGTAGGCAGTGCGGCAATCGCCTGGGTCTCCTTTTTTAACTTCCCGCGCCAGGGGAGATTCCTTTTCCTCCAAGCGTTCCAGGTGCTTGCCTTGGGCCTCGGCGCTTGCCTGAGTTTCACGCGCGATCTGTCGAACGACGCGCTGTATGCTCTCGGGTTGGATCGCTATATTGGGTGCGGTGGTCTTTTCTGTACCTGTATTGGATTCAGTAATCTTTTCGGTTCCGGGATCGGATGCAGCATTGGCCGTTGTATTCGTAGCGGGCGTCCCAGGACCGACTGCTGGTGCGCTTTTCTCGACTCTACGCTTGGCAGGTATCAAAATTGGTTCAGAGTGATAGTGGCGAACAGGAATGGGTTGAGCCACGAGAGGAGTCGGTGCAGAAATTTGCTTTGCAATCGCCATCAGTTGCACCTTAAGCGACTTTTCAGGCATTCGGACTTGACCGGATCTGGGACCATGAAGAACGAACACAATACCAGCATGCAAAACAAGTGAGGTCAAAATGGCAAGCAAGATGTTCCTGCATTTTTCTCGCTTTGCTGCACGATCATATGGAGCGTATTGCACGATCCTAGCGTTATGTCCCGTTAATTCGCCATGCCAACCAAGATGGGGCCGTGCGAGAGATGGGCTTGCTGTCGCTACCACTATCGCCAAGCTGGCCGCGATTTGTTTCACTCACCCACAACACCCACGATTTCGCTGGCCTTTTGCTCATTAGCAATCCCTGGCTAAACGGCACTCGATCCCACAACCGTGCCAATCAATAACGGGATAAGGCCATAACTGGGGAAGCGTGGTTTATGTCAATAGGAAGCGTACCACGTACGATGCAATCGCACCATCACCCAAGAAGTGGTTCTTCAGACTTTCGTGTGGGCAATTCGTGCTCTTTCGCTCACCGCCCCCACAACGGCCGATGTGGAAAAACCATGTTGCACTCACGCCAACCTGTAGCGCCGTGCCCGTATTCATCGCCAGACCATGGCAAAAGTTTGCTCCCTCCGGGCGGAGCCTTGACCGACGCAATTGAGCTGCACTGCATTGTTCCCGCTTCGCGACGCCCTATTCAACGTGGCGCGACGCTACGTAATAAAGCGTTGGGAGACGCCCTAGGCTTTCCCAACCTACGCCACTGACATACCTTCGCGCCATGATTTTCGTAGGGTGCAAATGAGCGCAGAGAATTGCACCTTCCGCGTGTTTTTTTACGTCGCACAAGCCAATTTGGCAGTTTCATGGCATTGAAAGGCGAGACGGAATCTACGTCCGGCGGCCTCGCCGGTCCAGTGCGGTTAGCTGTTGGGTGGGTACTGCGGGGGTGGATCTGGTCGCGGTAGGGACGTCAGTTACCTGACGCCCCCCGCACAGATCCGTACTTGCAGCACTACTGCATACGGCTCCTGCCAAAGGTGTTGACGTAAAATCGCTCCACTGGGAATGGGTGGGCAACACGACACGGCGGGAGATATTTTCTCGTCAGGCGGTTGAACCGAGGCCATGAGAGACGGTGTCTCTGACTTCTGCGCAGCAGTGCGTGTCGCCATGAGCGACACACTTCGCTGAGAGATCCAGACAACCTACGCATATTCCCCGGTACCGCGTAGTAGTTGAAATACCCCCTGACCACGCTACCTAGCCATCGTCCCACCACCGGCACAGCCTCGTGCCTTCGTCTCATCAGCGTCTGGCGTATTTTCACCAGCGTTGCACGCATCCGTTTCTTGTTCGTCAGTCTGACGAGTTTAAAACCGCCGCTATACTGACCACAGCAGTGCGTGAATCCGAGAAAGTCGAATGTCTCCGGTTTTCTCTGCCCGCGCACCTGGCATTGCTGTGCAGCGAATCGTCCAAACCGAATCAGCCGCGTTTTCTCCGGATGAAGTTCAAGCCTGAATTCCGCCAGTCGCCCTCTCATTGCAGTGAGAAATCGCCTTGCTTCTCCTTCATACTGGAACCCCATCACACTGTCGTCTGCATAGCGAACAAGGATGACATCGCCAGTTGCGTATCGCTTACGCCACTGATGAGCCCATAGGTCTAACGCGTAGTGCAGGTAGATGTTTGCCAGCAAGGGAGAGATGACCGCCCCCTGGGGCGTGCCGCGCGTTGATGCAACGCGCTTGCCATCTTCCATCACCCCCGCCGTCAGCCATTTTTGGATCAATCGCAATATTCGGCGATCCGCTATCCTGTATTCAAGAAACCGGAGCATCCACGCGTGATCGATTTCATCGAAGAACGCGCGAATGTCCGCATCCAGAATCCAGTTAACTTTGCGCCGCTCGATGCCGACCGATAAGGCGTCCAGCGCATCGTGCTGACCTTTGCCCTGCCGAAAGCCGTACGAGAATCCGAGGAAGTCTTGTTCGTAGACCGCATTCAGTACCGTTACAACCGCCTGTTGCACTATTTTGTCTTCCAGTGCAGCAATTCCCAGAGGACGTAACTTCCCGCCACTCTTGGGAATGTAGACCCGCCGAGACGGTTGCGCACGATATGCGCCAGACTGAATTTCTCTGTGCAGTTCGTGCACACGTACGTACAGTCGATCCTCGTACTCCCGCCAAGTCACGCCATCCACGCCGGCTGCCGCATGTTTGCTGAGAGCATAGAAACTCTCTACCAGCAACGACGGCGTGATGTGATGCAGCAATGTCGTGAATTGGCACTTCCTGTTTCGCTTCGCTATTTCACGCACACCTTCCAGTCCTATCGACGCATCATGTATCCGGCCCTGCGTCCGGGATGCGGGGGACGGGCCGGTGTTCCCCTTGGCTACCCCCCTCCCTCCATCTCCTCCGCCGGGAGCATCCCTTTGTTCGGCGACTTCTTCGGTACTATGGGTGTATCCGACTTCTCATCGGCGTAGATAGCTGGATTGCGGTCATTGACCTTCCCAGCTCCGTCCGGCCAGCTTGCGTCGGACACCGATAAGATCTCGCTGCTTCCGTGTAAAAGACTTCCCAACATGCACAGGGTCTCCGACCGCGTGGGATCAGTGCGCGACTTGCGATTGTCGCCACGCACCATGTTGCCTTCCGCTTCGCTTAACAGCGTCGGCATCCCAGATTCCTGATTTCGCGGCTCAATGGCTGGCCTGTCGGTTTCCCCTGTCAACGCTTCGCCATACACCTCACGGGGCATGCCGCATGACTCGGGGCCAGAGTGATTCGCCATTCCTTCTCCGTATCGAACTTTCATCGACTATCTTTTACCGGCTTTGCAGCCGCACTAAGCGTCCGGCCAAGTCATCTTTATCTTGGGTAATTGAGCGTCGAGGATAGTGTCCACTTACAACGCGTAGTGGACACTTTGATGAACGAAACGACTCTTCCCAAGCGTACCCGTCGGCATCACACCGAGGATCTCAAGCGCACGGTGGTTGCAGCCTGTCGCCAGAGCGGTGCTTCTGTTGCAGGCGTTGCCCTGGCGCACGGGCTCAACGCCAACATGGTGCGCCGCTGGCTGCGCGAGCGTGAGGCACGGGACGCTGGCTCACCGACTGGTGCGCCTGCACCTGTCTGCCTTCCCGCGCCGGCCCCCGCCTTTCTCCCTGTCACGCTCGCAGCACCGGCCTCTGGTACGGCCTCTGCGGCGACGCCCATCCGTGAGCGGACTTAAAATCCGCGTCCGCAAGGAGTACGGGTTCGATTCCCGTCCTGGGCACCAGCAAAGTGTTTTCGCGGCTTTCCGTATTGTCTGAAAACCCCGCTATCCTCCGCCCCCTCCGCAGCACAAGGCTTTCACGCCATTCCAAGCCTCACCGCGTCCAGTTTATTCTCTGGAATGCTCGCGGCAACTGTCCCAAAATTGTCCTGTAAAGTGTCCCAGGCAAAAGAGAGAGTCAGGTTTGGCGGCTTGGCGAATCACACTGCAAGAGATATAAAGCAAGAATCACCACCATTCCCGGGTTTTTTGCCTACGTCTTCCACGCCTAGCAGACCCACGCCGCATATTCCTCAAGAACAGGTGATCCATGCACAACAACGAGAGGATGAAATGGCTCCGCTCAAGACAAGGCTAGAGACGATATCAATTTTCCGCACTGCAATCCTTGGTTCAAGGTGTGCTGATAATCGCTTCCGCCATGTGGCGTATTTCAGCTAGCGCGGTTTCTCGTCCAATCACAGCGATGGTGTCTTTGCACTGCCCGGGCAATGTGCGGCGTAGCTTTGGCTGAATTCGGGAAAGGCCAAGCAGCGCTTTGGAGCGATCCGTAAAGACCGGTCTGGCGACACCCTCACACCAGTAGGTCGCGAGCTGTTGCTGAAACGGCTCAGAGAGCGAGGGTGCGATAATGGCGGCCATCATCGAATAGTTGTTGCGGACAGTTTCTTCCGGATCGTGAAACGCCGCCAGCGACTGCTTCAGCGTATCCTCCGGATGCGCAGACCAACCGATCAGAAAAGCGGCAAGTGCGCGCTGTTCTGGGTTGTTGCCGTGCACCAGGACCTTCCGTATGGCATCTGTATTCGCTGGCACGGCCTTGGCAGCTTCCACCGAGATCTGATCGAGCGCTGGTACGCCGAAATACACCCTGCCACCACGCACCGCATAGTGTTTAGTATTCAAGGCGCTCAGATTGGACTGGTAGGTCTCGTTAAACCTATCATGAAGTTTGACGAGAAATTCGGGAAGGACAGGGTCTGCGCTGTCAAAGGCTTCGGGGGGCGTCTGAGCGGGGGTGACGGCCTCAACCGGGACCTCGACAAGATAGTGTGCCTGCCCGGCATTGGAAAAAATCAGGCTACATTTCACCTCAGGTCGGGCAAGGCGCTCCCGGACACCCGCGCACACAGTGCGCAGTGTATCGACATCCATCACAAAGGGCTTTCCGGTGAGGTGTGCTGCAACATCACGGGCAACAGAACGCTGCTCTGCTGTGCCTCCATGAACCTCTGCGCCTCCCCAAGTGGCCGCAAGGGGTGCGCCTTCTGGCGCTGAGGCAGCAGCAAACGGAACGCCTACGGCAGAGCCCACCGCAACGAATCCTGCCGCCAGACGCGAGAGAACGTACACATTGCTCCAGTTACTTCCTGTGGCTTTACGGTTACAGACCAGTCTGGCGATTTTCTTGTCGTTCATCCGTGACTCCTTCACCTATCATTGTCAGCCCGAAATTTCCGCGCAGCCATGGAAGAATCGCAACAATCCTGGATGTGCGCGCCTTGATGTGTCTCGGAAAGGGAAAGGACGACAGCTTCATGCTACGGAGAGTAAGGCAATACGAGAAGCTGGGTCTGATCGATAAATCGGACACGCCAGACTGGCGCGACGGCCTGGCGAAAACGCTGTAGCTTGCCATAATAATATTATGTTTATTTCATGTAAATTGCCACCGCACCCAGGTCCCCATAATACATGGTTGCGTTTTTCTCACCGCTTCGATCACAATCAGCGCCGTCTCTGAATTCGTACAATCCCTGCCCTTTCCGAATCATCCTGCAAGCGCACAAGCATTGTGAGGGTTCAGGAATAACATGTCACACAAATCCCCATAGCAACAATACTATTCGTCATGTGGCGTGGCGCGGCGGTAACAAAGCACTGAAGACGCCAGCAACTTTCCCAACCTTCATTGGCATGCTTATAACTCAGATGTAATGTGACGGAGATGGGTGAGGTCTGCGCCCTCCGGGCGGAGGCTTGATCGGCGCAATTGCGCTGCGCTCCATTGTTCCGGCTTCGCCGTGCCCTACGAAAAGCCGGCGCTGTAGGCCAGTGAGGGTTATCAATGCCACGCGGGGAAATTGCTTCGCATGAAGCTGGATGGTTCAGTGTAAAAAAATCTGCCACACCTCCGATAAATGCTTATTGCATTTAACCGCAGTGTAAACGCGCTCTGTCTTTTGTCAGTATTCCGGCGAATCAGTGCCCGGATTTCCGCTTGGGGGAAGCACGCCCCGTATATCGCTACACCCGCATCAAGGCTTATGGGAATCCGCCTGCCGTGCGATGCATTTTTCAAGCTGGCTCTTGGGCGCGCGCTGGATCTGGCTCAGCAGTTCAATTGAAACATCGCTCAGGCTGTGCCGTTTCCGCAGTTCTTCTTCGAGCCGAAGCAGCAGGCTTGCGGCCATTTCGGCATCTGCCAGGGCCCGGTGGTAACGGCCCGCCACGGGCAGGTTGATGTAATCAACCAGGGCGCTGAGCTTGTGACTGGGGGCGTAGGGAAAGATCCTGCGTGACAACAGCAGGGAGCAGACAAACACCTGGCTCCGGCTGCGCTCGATCCGCGCGAGTTCGGCATCCCAGAACTTGCTGTCGAAAGAGGCGTTGTGGGCAATCAAAGGATAATCCCCCACGAAATCCGCGACTTCGCGCATCACATTTGCTGCTGGCGGCGCGCTACGGATCATCGCATTCGAAATCCCCGTCAGC
>DBTS01000047.1:0-166 GCA_002307175.1 Rhodocyclaceae bacterium UBA1310 | reverse complement strand
TCAAAGTCGATTACCGCCACAACTTGCATGAACTTTCCTTCAGCCTGAGGAGAATCCGGCTTTCGCCCCTTGGGCAGAATGCGCCAGAAATCTTTCAGGGGATTATGCGGGATTTCGGCGGTGTGCATCTGTGGCGCTGAACAAAGTAAAACGCCCGTCTCTATGG
>DBTS01000048.1 GCA_002307175.1 Rhodocyclaceae bacterium UBA1310 | reverse complement strand
AGGATTCCGGCACCGGCTCTGTGCCATGGCAGAAAGTGGCCCAGGACGAACGAACTGCGGCAGAAATGCGAGAAAGAACAGGGTCAGTTTCGGGTTGAGGATATTCAGCAAAAAAGCTTTGAGTACCAGCTTCGAATTTTTCTGTGCAGGCGCTTCGCCCTGCAGTGAGAAGGCAGAGCGATCACGCCAGGTGCTGAAGGCGATATAAAGCAGATAAACCGTGCCCGCATAGCGTAGGGCCTGGAACGCAACGGCACTTGTGTGCATGACGGCCGCCAGCCCCGCGATGGTCGCCAGCAGATGGGGCAGGATGCCCAATGTGCACCCCAGCGCGGCGAAGCTTGCAGAGCGCCGTCCCTGAGAGAGCCCGGTGGAGATGGTAAACAGCACGCCCGTGCCCGGAATCAGGACAAGCACAAGCGAAGTCAGAAGAAAGCCAAGGCTGATCATGGTATTTGATGCGCCGGGTGAGCGCCCGCATGTGGATGCAGCATCATGCCCCCTGCCATCGGTACGAGGCAAGTCGCCAGGGTGTTCTGCGCTCCTGGCGCACGGCGATTTATTCGCTGATGCGAATGCGCAGGCGATCCGGGAAGTCAGGCCCTGAATTGTAGTGCTGCAGAATCTGGTGTTCCGGGGTCTCGATGCTTATCGGTACAAGGCAGTTCCCACCTGAATGTTCGTCGCCAGTCTGTTCACAAGCGCTGATCTTCCAGCGTGGGCCGCTGAAAAGGCGCGAAAACCATCCTGTGTCATCTTCTACACTGATGTCGACATGCAGGCGGAAATTCGCCGCAAGTCTCCACTCCTTGAGTGGCCACAGTTCATAGTGAATGAGGCTGTGCCATTTGGGATGCCTGAAGTAGCCGACATTCCATTCATACGCACTGACCGGTTGCCGGTAGTTCACCGTAATGACATTGCGCCCTGGCGCCAGAGATACCTGGAAGCGGGATTCCCATGTTTTGCGGTGGGCTTCGCCGGGGCGTGCAAGCGGAGTGGGGGAGCTTGCGGGGATTTCGAAATCGTTGAGAGCCACGGTGGCGGGTGTGGCGTCAGGCATGACAAAAGACAGCTCGTACTGCCCCTGCCGCTCTGCCTCAATGGTATAGATGGCCCGAACACTTGCAAATCCAGGCTTGCTATCCGTGAAAGGGATTTCTTCGGTATAGGGTGCGAGGGAAAAGCTGAGACTTTCCTCGCTAACGACAAGATCAGAGGATTGCCTGGGGGCTTCCAGTGCGGAAGACGCTGGAAAAACGACCGATCTGGGTGCCCTGATGTTTGCCTGGACCTGCAGGGGCAAACCCAGTATGCCGGCCAGGAAAACGCTGAATTGCATGACTTTTGAGCTTGCCTGCATTTTCCTGGATCCGGCTATCGTGGTTTAGTTTGTGGTGGTCCGCCTGTACAAGCCGAAATGTTCCATCAGCCTGCCTTTGCCGCGTTCGGTTTGCCATACAGGCACCCACTGTGCCCCGGTTGTGGGCAGAGGGTGCCGGCCGCTGGCGTAGGCGAGTAGGAGCTTGCAACTTTCGGCTTCGGGCCCGGTTTTGATGCCGATGCCGGTGAAGTAGTAGAGTGCCGCACGCTGGCTATCGCCGGTATCCAGTCCGGCCACACAACCGTCGCCTTGGGCTTTGACCTGCTGTGCAAACTGCTGCGCGACGGGCGCGTAATTCTTGTCATGGTCAAACCAGGGTAGCCACAGCGTGGTGGTCAAGCCCCACATCAGTGTCACGCCGAGTGCCCAGTGCACAGCTCCGCGCAGGGGGAAGAACGGCAGCCGCACGATCGCAATGATCCAGGCGACCGAGAGAACAATTGCAATCGTGAGCTCGTAGATATTCCAGCTCGGCCGAAATCCTGGCACCAGACGCAGGATATTGCGCGCTAGTGGTGCCGGCCAGCCAAAGTTGATGGCGCTCCAGGAAATCCATAGCGCAACGCCGACGAGTGTGAAAGTGATTAAGCCGAACCAGTCAAATGCATTGGCAGCGCCGCGGCGTAGGCGGCTCAATTCTCCCGAGGCCAGCACGATGAGTGCCGGCAGTAGCGGGACGACATTGGCGGGCCGCATGGTGCCCGTGCTGGTGATCAGAACGAGGGCCAGAACGATGGAAACCAGGGGTAGGATATGCCCGAAGCCGATGAGGTTCTTGCGACGGAACCAGATCGACCAGAGCACAACCGGCCACAGCGGCCAGGTGAACCACCCGAACAGATTGGCGAGTTCCTTCCAGCGCTGCAGATGCCCTGTGTGCGGCGTGATGTTGAGGCATTCACGGGCCCACCACATTCCCAGATATTCCGGGTTACCCAGATACAGAGCCAGCGGCCAGAGAGCGATCAGCAGCGCAGCGGGCCACAGGGCGTGGAGATAGGCACCAAGGAAGGCCTTGCTCCGGCATTCGGCGTCACTCAGGGGGAGTACGAACCACAGGGGCAGACACAGTGCGATTGCCGGCAAACCCGCAGCCAGAAAGGCTGCGCCGGTGCCCGCTCCGGCAATCAGTGCGCCACGTACCGCACTGGTACGCATATAGGCCAGCCCGCACAGGGTTGTCGCGATACAGGCTGCAAACAATACCTGGGGCTGCATTTCATGGGCATGCACCAGCAAGCCCAGCGAGCCGAGTGCCAGCATGGCGGCGGCTGAAGCTGCCTCCCGGCCATAGAGTTCGCGTGCGGTATAGCGCAGGGCGACGAACAGCGTACCCAGCGCGATTACGCCAGCCAGCCGGATCGCGTCGTGCAGCGGGAGCAGCCAGCCAAAAAGCCTGCCTGTCAGCATCCCCAGCCAGTACAGCAGGGGTGGCCACTCGACATAGGGTGTCCCACCGATCTGCGGGGTGAGCAAGGTGCCATCCTGCAGCATGCTGAAGGCCACGCCAATATGCAATGCATCATCGCCGCGCCAGGGTGCATGCCCCAGATTGCCGGGCAGGGCGTAAGCAATGAAGGCAAGAATCAACGCCCAGTTAGGGACATTGATGGAAGGGGCTGTGGTCGGGAATTCGGTATAAGGCTTTTCTCGCATGGGACAGAATTGTAAAGCTTGAAACGGCCAGTTCGGTGTCAGAATGCCTTAAAAACAGAAAAGGCAGCCTGTCTGGCTGCCTTTTTCGCACCGAACAACATGGCATGTAGCCATGCTGTGGGATTAGCGCTTGCCGTACTTCTGACGGAAACGTTCAACGCGGCCGGCGGTATCGACGATCTTCTGCTTGCCGGTCCAGAACGGGTGGCATTCGGAGCAGACTTCAACGTGGTAGCCGGGCTTGCCGAGCGTGGAACGGGTCGTGAAGGTGTTGCCGCACGAGCAGTTGACCTGCAGTTCAGCGTACTGGGGATGGCCTTCGGTCTTCATCTTGGATTCCTTGTTTACACGGACGGCGAGTGTGACCGCCCTATTGGGTAAAACGTAAATTATTGCAGGTTTTTCGCTGCCTTACAAGGTGGCGAGCATAAGGTGAACATCATGTGAGCGTCGGGTGGCGAACATGGCCAGCCACCCAAAGCCCCATGTAGCCTCTTAGCGACGCATTGCGTCGAAGAACTCGGCGTTGTTCTTGGTCTGGCGGATCTTGTCGAGAAGGAAGTCCATCGCGTCCAGGTCGTCCATGCCATAGAGCAGCTTGCGCAACACCCAGATCTTCTGCAGCATCGACGGTTCGATCAGCAGTTCTTCGCGGCGGGTGCCTGAGCGATTGACGTTGATCGAGGGGTAAATGCGCTTTTCCGACATGCGGCGATCCAGGTGCACTTCCATATTGCCCGTGCCCTTGAATTCTTCGTAGATCA
>DBTS01000013.1:391-20919 GCA_002307175.1 Rhodocyclaceae bacterium UBA1310 | reverse complement strand
TTCTGGAGCGTTACAAATCACTGGCGGATATTGAACGTGGGTTTCGTGTCCTCAAGTCGGAGATTGAGATCGGGCCGGTCTATCACCGTTTGCCTCAACGCATCCGGGCGCACGCGGCGATCTGCTTTATGGCACTGATCCTGTATCGGGTCATGCGTGCGCGCCTTAAAGCCCATCAAAGCCCGCTCTCGCCCGAGCGCGCGCTTGCGCAGTTACATCGGATCCAATATCACTGTGGCACCCTCAACGAAATCCAGGCAATAACGGGGGTCTCTTCCATCACCTCAGAACAAGGCAGCATTCTCTCGGCGCTCGGGGTCAAGAAACCCACCTCAAACGTCCAACTGACCCTTTTGTAGTGGAGCGTTTGAAATGCCACTTCAAAAGAATCAATGACTTACAAGTTTAACTATCGAACTCGGGTGCCAGACACTGAAGCGGGCCGCATGCAGGAGTTCTGTGAGCAAGTCAAAGCCAGCGTCCGCGCCAAGGTCGAACACCCCTTCCACATCATCAAGAACCTCTTCGGACTGCGCAAAGTCCGCTACAAAGGGCTCGCCAAAAACCACGCGCAGTTGATGACCCTGTTCGGCCTGGCCAATTTGCTCATTGCCAAGCGCTCACTATTTGAACTGCGTGCCAAAGCGCAGGCACAGGGTGGCTGAAAAGCCTCTGGGCGAAGAAAATCGCCCAAATGAGGCGCGCAGGTCGACAAAAAGATCTGCTCGGGAGGTGCGGAAGGCAAAAAATAGCCCGCTATCTGCACGTAAAAATGCCGTCTGCTCAGAATTTTGAATTATTCAGCGCATCCTTAACTTACAACATGACATACAACCACTTACCAAGCCTGGTACACAAAAGACCTTACATAGTATATAACACCACACAGAACATGCATCGCAAATAACAACACGGACAGCCTATATTTAAAACACTTTTTACAATTCATTGGCAACAAGAACACAAACCGAACCGAAGCAACAAACAAAACAAAAACCCCTATTTCGCCACTCCATATAAAATTTCCTGCATATCTATACATGCCAGTTTCTGCCACAAACGCCGAAAAAAAAGCGCCAAATATATAAATCAACCAGGCATACTGCATTTCCACCTCAACAACTACGCTCTCCCAGTAAAAAAGAAGAACACATAAAGGAAATACAACGGAAAGGATAAACTTGAGTGATACAAAACCAGTCAAATGATTCCACACTTCAAACGGTGCAGTTAAAGTAATAGAGCTCTCATAGATTCGCCCGTCTGGATTTATGAATTTAAAATAATATTGCCACGACAAAACCAAGATAGCAGCGCACGCCATGCACAAAACAGGCGAAAAATTCAATTCCTGACGTCGCCACACCCTCCATATTGACAAAACAACTAACGCAGGAAGCATTATTATCAGGAAATTAGGCTTAGACAAACCATTCAAAACAACCAGCAATGACATTAAAACCAAATTCTTGGTCGGCACCAACCTTGCAGCCAGACACGGCGAAAACACAAATACAGCAATCGTCATCAGCTTTAGCAGCGACTGAGTTGGTATATTGTAAATAGTCGGAGAAAGATACCCAAAATAATATCTACCATCAAAAATTGACAGAATAAATATTGGCGCAACAATCAAAAGAGACACAGATAAAAATATTGATAAATTGTCATCAATCCCAGATTTTATTAAGTACTTATAAAGTATATAAAAAGATAAAAAATACGTTAATGCCATTATAAAAATACATGACACAATCCATCCATTATCCACAATATGGCCATTGCCTGGATTTCCAGATCCGTCAACAATCTGCCGCAAAATCCCATGCACAACGATTGCCGCCGCATGAAACAAGAAGTGGGGGGCTCGTATCTCATGCAATGCCTCCATGTCAGCAGCTATCTTGAGATGAGCCTCGAATTCATTGTATAGATGATTAGGGCTAAATATAATTTGCGTCGTAACCGCTCCAAACGCGATAGCGACAATAATAGAAAAAAATATAGTTTTTGCTAACTGTTTTGAGCGCATAAGATATTCACAATAACTATAAACAAAATTGCGGCAACAACAATACAAACGCGGCGAGAAATATTTCTATTGGGCCAACTTAAACCAAATATGAAACGTATACACTCCTTTTATTGGAGAAAATCCCAAAGTCGTAACGAGCTTTTGAGTTGCAAGATTAGATATTTGAGTCGACGTAAAAACTCGTTTTATATTATCATTACTAGCCAGCCGAATACTGGCAAGCATTAAGCGCCTAAACAGGCCTCGTCCAGAATAGTTTTTTTTGATCCCCGATAGCATTAACTCCATCTTTCCGTCGCTGTGCTTTTTGGTGGTTATAAACCCACACACACCAGAAGCATCTTCAATAACAAGTACATCGTAAACATCTCCCACACTATCGATCGTCGATTCGCACCAAGAAACGTAAGCATCGTCACAGTCTTTCTTGTTTAATTTCGAATCAGAATGATAGTGACCGTAGTATCCCGAAAATGCCTCCCGTGCTATATTGAGAACAACTAGACGATCTTCACTTTTTATACGGCGTACTGAGTATTCTGCATTTTCCTCCTCGTGCCCTCTCGCCTTCATTGTTTGTATTTCAAAATACATCAATGTATCGCACAAACAAGCTCCGAGTGATTCAAGAGTTTGAACCACATCTAGACGATTTGCATTGACGCGCGCGACAAGCATGGCAACTTTATTTTCAACACAAAAATCCACTGCCTCATCAACATCTTCTATGGAATCAAAATCATCAGCTCTTGCTGTCACTAAACCAAAGCGTTGAAACTCAATATCGGACAAATTAATATTCATCGTTAGTAGCCTTGCTAGACGGTATAGGAAATAAATAATTTATATAAAACAGCATTAAGCATAAAAAAGCTGCAGCAAGATCAAAATATGCCTTCATTGCGAAACGCCGTCACCCAATAAATAGGAAATAGCACGCCTCAAATATCGCCAAAAGCTCACCCGACCTGCCTTAGTCCCTCCCTTTTCGGGTCAGGGCTTCCGCACTCGGACATCATAGCGGAACAAGCCCAAGCATGTTCATCTTGAGTTCGTCATCCCAGGCTGCATTTTTGCGTCGCAGACGCAGGCTGGTTTTGGGGTTGGCGTGAGTATCCAGACGAATCAGGTTGAGCACGATCTTTCGCAGCAGCGAGAGATTCTGGGGGGCGTTGTCCTTGTAGAAGGTGCTGCCATCTTCGCCAAAGCTCACGTCAAGTACCCAGTGGAGGCGATTCTCGATACCCCAGTGGCCGAGCACCGCCTGGGTCAGCTCGGTAGCACTGAGTTTGCGGGAACTGATGTAATAGCGCCTCTCCAGCTCAGATTCTTTGCTTCCGACAACGCGGATAGAGTCGACGCGGCCGATGGTTTTACATTGAGGCCAGTCAGCGACTGAGCTTCCCCCGAAATTTCGTCTTCCAGAGGTAGCGTAGAATATCAACGAACCAAGGAAGCCCGAAATTAAGATACCAAACCGTGACTACATCCCCGAATTCAGAGTCGACGGGGTACATGCATTGATCCTCGACACCCATGTCACACCCGGCAACGTCAATGATGCCACCCCTTATCTAGCAAGACTAGACCGCACCTGTGAGCGTTTCGGGCTGGAGGTCGCGCGGTAGGGCTGGACGCGGGTTATTTCACGCCCTGGGTGTGCAAAGGCATCATCAAGCGTAGCCTCTACACAGTCATGGGCTATCGTCGCCCCACTCATCGGGACGGGTACTTCACAAGCGTGAGTACCTCTACGACGCCAAGGCCAATTGCTATCGCTGCCCTGCCGGCCAGATCCTTCCGTATCGTGGCACCAACCGCAACGGTTACCGAGAATACGTCTCAGCGCCGGGGAAATGCCAGCACTGTCCGATGCTCACCCAATGTACGCAGAGCAAAAACTACCAGAAGCTCATTACCCAGTACCTCTGGCAAGACTTCAAAAACCAGGTCGATGCCAACCGCTTAACCCCTCTGGGGAAACGCCTCTATGCGCCACGCAAAGAGACCATTGAGCGCAGCTTTGTCGATGCAAAGGAGCTGCACGGGCACCGTTATACCCGCTTCAGAGGTTTGTCCAAAGTGCAGGCTCAGTGCCTGCTCTCGGCGGCCTGTCAGAACATGAAGAAAATGGCTTTGGTACTCGAACGCAAGGCCAGGAAAAGGGCCAAAGAGGCACTTTTACGTCTTTACCGCGCTATCGAACGCACTTCTCTGGGCTCCAGCACTACATCAGGCCAAGTGTCTTGTTTCACACCCGCCTTTCTCTGATATCCACTGACATCCCTTTTTACGATCTCAAAAAAAACGAACCCCCGAAAATTTCGGGGGTTCGTCAGCAGTCTGGGCACCGAGTGGTGCCCCCTTTTAAACCATTCGAGAAATCCCCTGGCTTTGCCCTGATCTTTACCCACATCTTTCTATGACATATACAAGTGTCGAATTTACTTTCTGAAAAGTTAGTAATCAGTGCTTCCCTAACCTCGGGTCGCTATGGAATCGAGATTGATCTGAGGTGTTGGCAGAAGACGAGGGCGATGGCCGTGACTGAGCAGAGGAAGAACTCGGCGCGGTAGCACTGGGCGACGCTCGGCTGACTTCGCGCCTGGTCGAGTTGGCGCGATCTCTCGCACGCGCCCCAGACACCTCTTTGCCGCAGGCACTGCCGAAATGGAGTGATCTGAAGGCAGCCTATCGGTTCTTCGACAACGCCAAAGCTGTCCCGGAGCACATTCTGTCCGGGCACATCAAGGCCACGCGTTTGCGCACGCAAACTGTACCGATCGTTCTGGCGGTGCCAGATACAACTTACCTCAATTGGGAACGCCACCCGGCAACGAAGGGACTAGGCAGGCTGTCGGGTGCAGGGCGAGGAATCATACGTCATAGCACCCTGGCGGTTGCGCCGGAACGCTTGCCATTGGGCTTGCTCGCGCAACGCAATTGGGTGCGCGATGACGAAACATTTGGTACGTTGCCATCGCACAAGAAGCGTTCGCTCGAAGACAAGGAAAGCATCAAATGGCTGGATAGCGTCGAGGCATTGACCATCGCGCGAGAAGTATCGCCGCAGACGTGCTTCATAAGCATCGGGGATCGCGAAGCCGACGTGTTCGAGCTGTTCGCCATGAAGCGGCCCGTCGGAGTCGAGTTACTGATTCGGGCGTCCTGGAACCGCGTCGTCGATAGCCCCCATCGTTATCTATGGGAGACGTTGCAGTCAGCCCGCGTGCTGGGCGCCGTCGAAGTGCATGTGCCACGTCGGCCGGGAGAACCAATACGCAGATACACGCTGGCCTTACGCAGCATGCCGATCACGCTCAAACCGCCGCAGGCGGGAAAGCGGCTCAGCGCAGTGAGTCTGTGGAATTCTGGCGAAAGAAGCGTCTCCGCCGAAAGGGGAGGCCGCGATTGAATGGCTTCTGTTGACGACAGTACCGTCACCCGGCATAGAGGATGTGATCGAACGTGTGCATTGGTTCACTTGCAGGTGGGCCATTGAAGTCTGGCACCGCGTACTCAAGACGGGATGTCGGATAGAGTCACGTCAGCTGGAAACAGCAGACAGGCTGGCGGTTGCACTGACACTGTATTCCATCATCGCATGGCGCATCTTGTATGCCACCATGCTGGCGAGGGCTGCCTCGGACTTGCCATTTACGGTCGTCCTCGGTAAAGAGGAATGGCAGGCGCTGTAATGCAGCGTCAACCGAATATCCGAACCAACTGCTGACCCACCTTCACTCCGGCAGGCTGTTCTGTGGATTGCCAAACTTGGTGGATTCTTGGCGAGAAAAAGTGATGGAGACCTGGGGCCGCAGGTTCTCTGGCGCAGATTTCAGCACTTGCCCTATATCACCGATATGTTTCTAATCATGCGGCGGAACGAATAACTTGTGGGTAAAGATCAGGGCAGAGCCGGGGGATTGTCACTTGCCCTGCCACGGCATCTTCTCTTTCTCAGGCTGAGAAACTCAAGGTGAGCTTGTTGTCGGCAGGTGCCGCATCGTTCCACAGCGAGAGCACCATCTGGCCCACGAGTTTGGTTGTGGCGCTCGTGCTGGCCGCCATGTAGTTGAGGGTGGCAAGCGTCGTGCTGTCCGTCAGGCTCTCATCTCCGGCGTAGTGCGCCACCATGGCAGGCACGATCAACGCCAACAACTGTTGCTGCGTGGTACTGTCGGTAATGCCGTAATCGGCAACCAGGATTGCCGTGACGAGCGTGTTCAACCCTGTGGTGAGATAGTCCTTGGCGAAAGCCTGGAAGGTCTGGCTGCTGCTATTGGTGTAATCCGAATTGCTGTTGGTCACAGTCACGGCAGAGACCACCGAAGTACTGATCGCCAGCGTGGCAGCACTACGATCGAACTTGCACAGGCGATAAGGGCACGGTGCCGTCACGGTGGAGCCGGTTTCCACGTCGTAGAGGGTATTGCCGCTATAGGTGGCGGATACCACATCGTTGGCGTGAAAGTGCCCGGTAAACATCACCTTGAGTCCAGCAGCCGAAAGCGTGGCAGCAACATTGGCACGGTCATCAACAAGATATTCCGCAAACAACGATGATTGCCCGGCGAAATGCTCAATGAGCCCGTGATGCATCATGCCGATAACGGTCTTGCCCTTGGTCTTGGCTTCGGCGAGTTTGTCAGTGATCCAGCTCAGCGTAGCCGAACTGATAGCCCCGGAGGTGACCGGATAACCCAGGGTGGCGTTATTGCTGTACTTGCAGGAATCAATGGCAAAAAGCCACACACCGCTCACTGGCTCGGCGATATAGCTCAGCGAATTGCTGTCGGTATAAATGGCCTTGCCGTAGCCGTAGTCAGCGTAAATACTCTGGAATGCTGCTGGTGTTACCTGATCGACGGCCGTGGTGGTGCCGTTATAGCTCCTGGCATCCGGATTGTTGATATCGTGATTCCCGGGGATGACGTAGACGGGCTTGCCAAAAGCCTTGAGCTTGCTGGCCATGAGTTTGTGATTGACAAGCTCCCCATCCTTGGTGAGATCGCCGGAAATCAGCAGAAAATCAACATTCCAGGTGGCAATATCCGCCAGTGCCGAAGTAAAGGTGGGAACGCTCTCCTTGAGCATCTTGCGATCCTGAGTCAGATAGGTGGTGAGATCCGCATTGCTGCCAAGGGTATCGAGATCGTACAGATGGACGTCGCTAAGCACCGCAAAACTGGCGGTGCTGGCGACACTGGAGCTGCTTGAGCTGCTGGAACTGGAGCTGCTGGTGGCATTGCTGCTTGTGGAAGCATCCGCACTATCGTTCGAGCCGGAGCTCCCGCCACCGCAGGCGGCCAGCAAAGACGGCAAACTGATTACGGTAGCAGCCACGAGGCTGCGCTGGATAAAGATACGGCGAGTCATTGCGGGTTCGCCATTGTTCGGCTTCTTCACTGTCATCCTCTTGCCTTTTTTCGTATTCGTCGGATAGGCCATTGGACTACCTGAAGATGACATAAATGTGTCCGCCACACAGCGCATGTCAACGCATCTGCGCTGCATCAAAAAACAATGGGCGCCAAGCGGCGCCCATTGCATACGACAGAATGACAAACAGAATCAGGCTTTGCCCGGCGCCGGAAGCACCGGCAACAACTGGGTCGGCTTGACCTTGGGCACCAGGGTATCCCCCTTGCGTGCGCGCTTGCTGCGGCAGGCATCAAGCGCGCCATTCTTGACGATGAGTTCGGTTTCCCGGCCACCACGCCCAATCCCGCGCACGATCACGGCATCTTGCGGCGGGCAGCAGATAGCCACGAGCTCTTCTTTCTCGTCCAGTCCCATCACAATCATGCCGCGCCCACGCGGCATCACCTTCATTTCCGCACGCGGGAAATACAGCAGACGCCCGTTGCCGGAGACAGAGGCAAGCCAGTCACCATAAACCTTGGCGGGAAGCAGAACCGTTTCCTTGTCTTCCATGGTCATGAAAGCCTTGCCGGCCCGCTGGCGAGTCACGAGATCTTCAAGCTTGGCGATAAAGCCATAGCTGCCAGAGTTGGCAAAGAAGTACTCGCTGGCAGGATCATCCACCACCGCCTGCGCCACGCGGGCACCTGGCTGGAGTTCGATCAGTGTAGTGACAGGCACGCCATCACCACGCCCACCTGGCAGATCAGAAATGCGCAGGGAATAGGCACGACCCAGCGTATCAATGAGGATCAGCGGCCAGGTAGTGCGGGCTTCGGCGACGAGGAACTCGGCATCTCCGCTCTTCCACGTCAGCGTTTGCGGATCAATGCCATGCCCCTGGCGCGTACGCACCCAGCCATTCTTGGAGAGCAGCACGGTGACAGGCTCATCAAGCATAGGGGCTTCTGTCGGCACCACGGCGACAGCAGGCTGAATCAGTGTGCGGCGATCATCACCGAACTTCTTGGTATCTTCGTTGATTTCCTTGACGATCAGACGCGTCATCGCGTTGCGGTTTTCCAGCAGTTCGATGAGACCCTTGCGTTCGTCCTGCAGCTTCGCGAGTTCCTGCTCAATCGCAATGTATTCGAGGCGAGCCAACTGACGCAGGCGGATGTCGAGAATATCCTCAGCCTGCATCTCGGTGAGCTTGAAGCGGGCCATCAGCTCGGCCTTGGGCTCATCGGATTCACGGATGACCTTGATCACCTTGTCGATGTGCAGCCAGGCAATCTGGCGGCCTTCGAGGATGTGGATGCGCCGATCCACCTGCCCGAGACGATGACGGGTACGACGTTCCACGGTGGTAAAGCGGAAATCAATCCACTCCCGCACCATTGCACAGAGCCCCTTCTGCCCAGGGCGCCCATCCAGACCGATCACCGTAAAGTTCATCGGCACAGAGGATTCCAGACTGGTGTGGGCCAGCAGCACGCGCATCAGTTCATCCTGATCCTGCGTGCGCGTCTTGGGCTCAAGCACCAGGCGCACCGCTTCCTCGTGAGAGGATTCATCACGGGCGGTATCGAGCACGCCGAGCACAAGAGCCTTGGTGTTCTTTTCGTCCTGGGTGATTTCCTTCTTGCCGGCACGTGGTTGCGGATTCGTCAGCGATTCGATCTCGGAGAGGATCTTGGAGCAGGAAACCCCATGTGGCAGTTCCTCGACGATGATGCGCCAGGCGCCACGGGCAAGCTGTTCAACACGCCAGCGGGCACGCATGCGCAGCGAGCCACGGCCACTTTCATACGCATCATGCAGCACGGAAGCCGGCGAAATGATCTGGCCACCACCCGGAAAATCCGGCGCCGGCAGCACTTCGAGAACTTCCTCAAGCGTGGCTTCAGGTTTCTTGATCAGCAGCAGGGCCGCCGCTGCGACTTCGCGCAGGTTGTGCGGCGGGCATTCGGTGGCCATCCCCACAGCAATCCCGGAGGCGCCGTTGAGCAGCAGCATCGGCAGGCGTGCCGGCAGTAGCTCGGGTTCCTGCTGCGTGCCGTCATAGTTGGCAACGAAATCCACCGTACCCATGTCGATTTCCGAGAGCAGCAGTTCGGCAAGCGGGGTGAGGCGCATTTCGGTGTAACGCATGGCGGCGGCACCGTCACCATCGCGGGAACCGAAGTTGCCCTGCCCGTCAATCAGTGGGTAACGCTGCGAGAAATCCTGGGCCAGACGCACCGATGCGTCGTAAATCGAGGAGTCGCCGTGCGGGTGCAACTTACCCATGACTTCGCCAACCACGCGGGCAGACTTCACGGGTTTGGCGCCAGCGGCAAGCCGCATCAGGCCCATGGTGTAGAGAATACGTCGCTGCACGGGCTTCATGCCATCCTGCACCTGCGGCAGGGCACGTCCGCGCACCACACTCATGGCATAGGCCAGATAGGCACGCTCGGCGAACGCGGCGATCGGCAGGTGATCATCCGGCAATTCTTCCAGACTGGGCGGCTCCGGCGGAACCGGAGGTACTGACTCGTCAGCCTGGGCAATCAGGGGTTCTTCGGCCTCGACGTCGGGGAACAGATCGGGCTCTTTATCGTTGGTGTCACTCATTACACTGCACTGGCGTTGGATCGAAGCCTGCGATTATCGCAGCTTCAGCCTGCAGTGGTAAGGCTTTGCGCCAACTGGTGCGCGATTTTGCCGGACTCACCCGACAAACAGGGCCTGTTCTCGGGCAAACAATGCCTCCAGGTGATCAATCACAGTACGTGTGGGCAGGTGCTGCAGACTCTCGCGGCGGGTCACCAGACACAACTCACGTGCAGGCGGCAGTGGCATCAGCGGAAAAGGCGCCAACCCCAGTTGCCGGCCAATAAAGTGTGGCAGGAGTGCCACGCCCGCGCCTGCTGCCGCTGCTGTACCCTGGGCAAACTGATTGCTGGTGCGTAGTGCCAGGCGAGCCTGCGGTAAATGGCGGGCAAGCCAGAGGGCTTCCGGCAGATGGGCGTTGGCTTCGTCAAACCCGACAAAGACAGGGACGCCTCCCGCTTCCAGACGCTTGATCCAGCCCGCCGAGGCATAACAGGCAAAACCAAGTGCGGCCAGCGGACGGACGATCACAGCCCCATCCTGCGGGCGACCCAGACGCAGTGCGATGTCAGCCTCACGCCGCTCAAGGCTTACAGGGCGCACGTCGGTAGTCATCTCGACATCCAGCCCCGGATGCTGATCTGCCAGGTACGCCAGGCGTGCTGCCAGAAACCCCTGCATCAGCCCTGGAGTGGTGTTGATGCGCACCAGCCCACTGATCGCTTCTCCATTCGCCCCTCGATTGAGCGCGGCAGCGGCTTCTTCCATGCCAGCAGCCGTGGCCAGCACGCGCTGCCCGGCGGCAGTGAGAACGTAGCCGTCCGGGCGCCGTTCAACCAGCGCTTCACCCAGAGAGGCTTCCAGCGAAGCCACCCGGCGCGCCACGGTTGCATGGTTGACGGCAAGCGCCCGGGCGGTAGCGGAAAGGCTACCGTGACGCGCCAGAGAAATGAAGAAACGGATGTCTTCCCAATCCGTGCTTGTGCGAAAACAATCAGTCATTGTGCAATATTAGTGAATTTCCACACAGATGGCGACGCTATATCCTGCATTCCAGTTTCATTCTCTCAGGAGTTTTGCCATGTCTGCCATATCGGCCAAATCGGCCACACCAGCAAGCCCAGCCATGCCCATTGAGCTCACTCTGATTGGTGGCCCCAGTGTACTGATTGAAATTGCCGGTGTGCGCCTGCTCACCGACCCTACCTTCGACCCTCCCGGGCTTTATCAGAAAACCCCGGTGCATTTCGAAAAAACCAGCGCTCCGGCTTTGTCACCCGAGGAAATCGGCCTGGTCGATGCCGTCTTGCTGAGCCACGACCAGCATCTTGATAATCTGGATCATGCCGGCCGCGCCTATCTGCCTCATGTGCCGCAAGTGCTGACAACTCAGGCGGGTGCCGTACGGCTAGGCAACAATGCACAGGGAATGGCGTCATTTGAAACGCGCACCATCGTCGGGGCCAATGGTCAGCGCCTGTTCATCACTGCCACACCGGCCCGCCATGGCCCTCCCGGAATTGAACCGATTTTGGGTGATGTGATCGGCTTTCTGGTGGGTGTGGAGCAACCCGGAGACGCCCTCTATATCACGGGAGACACCGTGTGGTATGCCGGCACGGCGGAAGTTGCGCAACGGTTTTCACCCCGTCTGCTGATACTCTTCACTGGCTCGGCGGAACCACGCGGAGCCTTTCATATGACGATGGATGCGAACGATGCGCTGGAAGCGGCACATGCCTTTTCCGCCGCCAAGCTTGTGGCGGTGCACAACGAAGGCTGGGTGCACTTTCAGGAATCTGCCGACGCACTCGCGGCAGCGTTTGCGACACTGGGACTGGCTTCGCGCCTGACGCCACTGCCGCGCGGTGTGAAAACTGGTTTCGCCTGAGAAGACATTACTGCGGCCGATGCGGCTCAGCCAGATATTCACGGGAACGCATTTCAATGAGGCGTGACACAGTGCGCGGGAATTCCTGCGCATTCGCCCCTTCCCGATACAGCAACGGGGCCTCTGCCTCGGCGCTCAGGATGAGCTTGACACGGCAATCGTAGAGCACATCGACAAGCCACGTGAAGCGGCGTGCCCGGTCGGCTTCGGTGCGGGCCATCACAGGCACATGGGAGACAATCACAGTATGGAATTCGCGGGCGATGGCGAGATAATCAGCCTGTGCGCGCGGGCCATCGCAAAGTGCCGGAAAATCGAACCAGACTACGCCAGGCGCAACAAGCCTAACAGGGATCTGGCGCCCCTCGATGGTAACCTCGCCACTAACGCCGGCAGCACCCGCGAGCTTGCCGAAATGCCCGGCCAGCTCGCGCTCGGCAGCGGCATCAGCCGGCACGATGTACATGTTCAGGGAAGCCAGCGTACGCAGTCGGTAATCGGTACCGACATCGACTTCGAGCACATCGAACTGGCGCTTGATGAGTTCAATGGTGGGCAGAAAGTTCTGCCGCTGCAGACCATTGGGGTACAGGCCGTCCGGCGGGTAATTGCTGGTCATCACGAACACCACGCCGCGCTCCAGCAACGCCTGCAGCAGGCGCCCGAGAATCATTGCATCGGCAATGTCGGAAACGTGGAATTCGTCGAAACAGAGGAGTCGCACCTGTCTGGCCAGATCGTCGGCGACTTTCGCCAGGGGATCATCTTCGGCTTTGTGCGTGCGCAACTGGGCGTGGATTTCCTGCATGAAGGCATGGAAATGCACACGGCGTTTACGCTTGTACGGCACCGCATCGAAGAAGCAATCCATGATGAAGCTCTTGCCACGCCCCACACCGCCCCACAGGAACACGCTACGTGGCAGATCTGGGTGGATGAAAAGCTTGCGCAATTGTGTGCGACGGCGGGCCTTGAATTCGAGCAGTTCGGTATAGAGCCGCTGCAATCGCTCAATCGCCACGAGCTGGGCGGGATCAGCTGTGTAGCCACGCACCGCGAGCAAGGCATTGTAGGCATCGCAAACGCCGAATTCGGGAACCTGGAGAATCTGATGGGCAGGTGCCATGGCTTACGTCAATCCGGCGGAGATGAAACATGTCGCCCGGCAGCACTCTGCCGCCGGGCGAAGGAAAGATCAGAAGTGCAGAGAGCGCTTGTCAACCGCCAGTGCGGCTTCATGGACCGCTTCCGACAAGGTCGGATGGCCGTGGCAGATACGCGCCAGATCTTCGGCGGCACCACCAAACTCCATGGCAACAACAGCCTCGGAGATCAGTTCCGAAGCGTTCGTGCCGAGAATATGCACACCAAGAATCTGATCGGTTTCGGCATGCGCGAGCACTTTCACAAACCCGGTAGTGTCACCCTGCCCGAGTGCGCGCCCATTGGCCAGGAAAGGAATCTGCCCCTGTTTGTAAGGGATGTTGGCAGCCTTCAGATCCTGTTCGGTCTTGCCCACCCAGGCGACCTCCGGATGGGTGTAGATGACCCAGGGAATGGTGTCGTGGTTGATGCTGGTGGCCTGCCCAGCGATCCGCTCGGCGACCATCACGCCTTCTTCCATGCCTTTGTGCGCGAGCATCGGGCCGGGTACCACGTCCCCCACGGCCCAGACATTGGGCAGATTCGTGGCGCAGTATTCGTCCACCGCCACACGACCACGCTCATCGAGCTTGAGGCCGACGCCTTCGGCGTTCAGCCCGGCAGTATTGGACACGCGCCCCACGGCAACGATGAGTTTGTCGACTTCCAGCTTCTGGTCGCCCTCATCGTTCTCGTATTCGATAAGAACGGTTTTTTCCTGCGGCGTCACCTTCTTGATCTGTACGCCCATGTGAATCTTCAGACCCTGCTTGCTGGTGAAAGTCTTCCAGGCTTCCTTGGCAACCGCCGTATCCGCTGCCGCCAGAAAATCTGGCATGGCTTCAAGAATCGTGACATCCGAACCCAGGCGCTTCCAGACCGAACTCATCTCCAGACCGATCACCCCGGCACCGATCACCCCCAGGCGGGCAGGAACACTGGCAATATTGAGCGCTCCGACATTATCGAGAATGAGGTTCTGGTCCACCGGAATGCCCGGCAGATGTCTGGCCTGCGAACCGGTAGCAACGATCACGTGGGTGGTAGTGACGATTTCTTCGCCGATCTTCACCTGCCACTTGCCATCCACCTGGGCCACAAAGCTGCCATGCCCCGGAATCAGCGTAACCTTGTACTTCTTGAACAATGCCTTGATGCCATTGACGAGCTGGGTGACGATATTGTCCTTGCGCTTGATCATTGAGGGCACATCAATGCTGACCCCATCAGCCTTGATGCCATGCATGACAAACGAGTGATTAGCCTGATCAAACAGCTCTGACGAATGCAGCAGGGCCTTGGACGGAATACACCCAACGTTCAGGCAGGTGCCTCCCAGACGCGGCTCGCCCTTTGGATCGGCATAGGCTTCGGATTCGCAGCAGGCCGTCTTGAAGCCCAGTTGCGAGGCGCGGATTGCTGCCACATAACCAGCGGGGCCACCGCCGATCACCACTACATCGAATTCCTGACTCATAACGACTCCCTCTTGGATTCCACCGTGTGCGGTGGGCTGCCTTGCGGGCTACCCACCGAACCCCTCATTGGCTTGTTGGCGCGCTCAGACTTCCAGCAGCAGGCGGGCCGGATCTTCCAGCGCTTCCTTCATGGCAACCAGCCCGAGCACGGCTTCGCGCCCGTCGATGATGCGATGGTCGTACGACATCGCAAGATAGTTGATCGGGCGGATAACGATCTGCCCATTCTCCACCACCGGGCGATCCTTGGTGGCGTGAATGCCGAGAATAGCGGACTGCGGCGGATTGATGATCGGCGTCGAAAGCATCGAGCCAAACACACCGCCATTCGAGATGGAGAAAGTCCCACCCGTGAGTTCTTCGATGGAGAGCTTGCCATCCTTCGCCTTGGCGCCGAATTCGGCAATCTTCTTCTCGATCTGCGCGATGCTCAGTTGATCAGCGTTGCGCAGGATAGGCACCACCAGACCACGCGGACTACCGACCGCAATCCCGATGTCGAAGTAGCCGTGGTAGACAATGTCGTTGCCATCAATGGAGGCGTTGATGACTGGATACTTCTTGAGTGCCGCAACAGCAGCCTTCACGAAGAAGGACATGAAACCCAGACGGATGCCATGTTCCTTTTCGAACTTGTCCTGGTATTTCTTGCGCAGTTCCATGACCGGCGCCATGTTCACCTCGTTGAAGGTGGTCAGGATGGCGTTGGTGGCCTGAGATTGCAGCAGACGCTCGGCCACGCGGGCACGCAGGCGACTCATCGGAACGCGCTGCTCGGGGCGGTCGGAGAGTGCAATCTCGACAGCCGGGGGTACCGGGGGCTGCGGCAGTGCGCGGGCGGACGCAGCCACCACAGCAGGCGTGGACGGTACGGATACAGAACTGCCTGCGGCCGGTGCGGGTTGCGATACGCCCAACGCGTCGGCCTTGGTGATACGACCGCCAGGGCCGGTGCCAGGAACGCTGGCGGGATCAACGCCCTTCTCTGCCAGAATCTTGCGAGCGGCCGGCCCAGTGCCTACCGGTGCGGCAGTTGCCACAGGAGCCGCCTTGGGAGTGGGTGCCGGAGTGGTGGAAGCAGAGGCAACAACACCCGCCTTGGCTTCGGTATCAATGTGGGCGATCAGCTCACCGCTGGCAACGGTGCTGCCGTTGCTCTTGATGATCTTGATGAGTACACCATCTGCCGGAGCCGGGGTTTCCAGCACAACCTTATCGGTCTCGATATCGATGAGGTTCTGGTCGCGCTTGACGGCCTCACCTTCCTGGGCGTGCCAGCTCACCAGCGTGGCCTCGGAAACCGATTCAGACAGTTGAGGGACTTTGACTTCGATGATCATATTCTGATTCTCCAGTTTTTCCTGTCGGGCCGGCCTCAGAAGCGCGGCGCCTGATCCTGTCCGAGCGGACCGAACGCCCCTTCGACCACTTCGCGCTGCTGCGCGTTATGGACCGCGTAGTAGCCCACAGCAGGCGACGCGGAGGCGGGACGGCTCACCAGATGCAATTCATGCTTGTCACTCATGGAACGGACAAAGTGCTGCCGCGAGGCAATCCAGTACCACGCACCCTGGTTGCGCGGCTCTTCCTGACACCACACCAGTTCCTTGGCGTTCGGATACTTTGCCAACTCCGCCGCCAGGGCGTCGTTGGGGAACGGATAGAGCTGTTCGAGGCGGATGATCACAGCGTCCTTGAGCTCGCGGCTGCGCCGCTCTGCCAGCAGCTCGTAATAGAGTTTGCCGGAGCAGATCACGATGCGTTTGACCTTTTTGGGCTCGATATCATCAACTTCACCGATCACCGTGCGGAAGGTACCGTTGGCCAGATCATCAAGCGAAGACACGGCTTCCTTGTGACGCAACAGCGATTTCGGCGTCATCACCACAAGCGGCTTGCGCAGCGGGCGGACCATCTGGCGCCGCAGCAGATGGAAAATCTGCGCGGGAGTGGAAGGTACGCAGACCTGCCAGTTGTTCTCGGCGGAGAGCTGCATGTAACGTTCGAGGCGACCGGAAGAATGTTCCGGGCCCTGCCCTTCATAACCGTGCGGCAGCAGCATCGTAATGCCGGCCTGACGCCCCCACTTGGCTTCGCCAGAAGCGATGAACTGGTCGATGACGACCTGGGCGCAGTTGCCGAAGTCGCCGAACTGGGCTTCCCAGACCACGAGCTGATTCGGCTCGGCGGTGGCGTAGCCATACTCGAAACCGAGAATTCCGGATTCGGAGAGAACCGAATCGATCACCACGAATGGCGCCTGATCGGGTTGAATGTTCTGCAGTGGAATATGAATGCCGGCATCCCACTTTTCACGGTTCTGGTCGTGCAGCACTGCGTGGCGGTGGAAGAAGGTGCCACGCCCGCAATCCTGCCCGGAAATGCGGATGCCGTAACCTTCAGCCACCAGTGAAGCATAGGCAAGGTTCTCGGCCATCCCCCAGTCAAGCTGCTGGGTGCCTTCGCCCATGGCCCGGCGGGCTTCCACGATGTTGGCCACGCGCGAATGCAGCGTGAAGTTAGCAGGAACGTCGGTCAGGCGCTGCGCCAGACGCTTGAGTTCGGGCAGCGGCACACCGGTTTTGGCCTCATCCGTGTAAACCTTCTTCACGAACGGCGACCAGTCCTGCGCAAACTTGCGTGAATGGCCCGACAAGGCCGGGTTGTAGAGCAGTTCGCCGCGATCCAGATGTTCGCGGAACTCCTCAATCATGTGATCCGGTTCTTCCGCCGGGATCACCCCCAGGCCGACAAGCTTGTCGGCATAGACCTTGCGGGTGCCAGGATGCGCGCCGATCTTCTTGTACATCAGCGGCTGCGTGACCATCGGTTCATCCTGCTCGTTGTGACCAAGCTTGCGGTAGCACACCAGATCGACAACCACATCCTTCTGGAAGGTCTGGCGGAATTCGATGGCAAGCTGGCAGGCCAGTACAACGGCTTCCGGATCGTCGGCATTGACGTGGAAGATCGGCGCTTCGGCCATCTTGAAGATGTCCGTGCAATACAGTGAAGAACGTGAATCGCGGGGATCGGACGTGGTGAACCCGATCTGGTTGTTGATCACCAGATGCACCGCGCCGCCCGTGCCGTAGCCCCGTGTCTGCGAAAAATTCAGGAGTTCCTGGTTGATCCCCTGGCCGGCCACTGCCGCGTCGCCATGAATCAGCAGCGGCAGCACCTGGGATTTGCCTTCGGCACCACGCCTTTGCTGGCGTGCATAGACCGAGCCTTGCACCACAGGATTGACGATCTCCAGGTGCGACGGGTTGAAGGCCAGAGACAGATGCACCGGGCCACCTTCAGTGGTTACATCCGAGGAGAAACCCATGTGGTACTTCACGTCACCCGCGGTAAGATCTTCCGGGTGTTTGCCTTCGAATTCCTCGAAAAGCATCTTCGGCGCCTTGCCCAGGGTGTTGACCAGTACGTTCAGGCGCCCACGGTGGGCCATGCCGATCACGATTTCCTGCATACCCAGGCGACCAGCGGCATTGATCATCGCGTCCAGCGCTACGATGGAGGATTCACCACCTTCGAGCGAGAAGCGCTTCTGCCCGACAAAACGCGTGTGCAGATATTTCTCCAGCGTTTCGGCGGCAGTCAGGCGTTCGAGAATGCGGCGACGCTGGGTAACATCATAGCTAGGGGTTGAACGGATCGGTTCGAGCCGGCTCTGGATCCAGCGTTTGTGCTGAACCTCCGCCATATACATGTACTCCACCGTGAGCGAACCACAGTAGGTCTGACGGGCGGCATCGAGAATCTCACGCAATGATGCCTGCGAGCTTTCCGTAAACTGGAAGGAGCCCACCGCAAAACTGGCGGACAAGTCCGCTTCGGTAAAACCGTAGAACGAAGGCTCCAGCTCGGATACCGGGGGACGTTCCTGGCGCTTGAGCGGATCAATCAACGCCCAGCGGTTGCCGAGGAAACGGTAGGCGTTGATCATCTGCAACACGGCCACCTGACGCCGGTCCGTCGTCCCTGTTGAGGTAACAGCACCTGCCAGAGGCTTACCCTGCTTGGCGATCTGCGCAAACGAGGCAATGATAGGCGCATGCGCCACATCACGACTGGCGCCGGGCAGGTTCTGCAAAGAGTCAAAGTAGTCGCGCCACTGCTCCGGCACGCTGGCGGGGTTTTCGAGGTAGGTCTCGTAGAGCTCTTCGATGAACGGGGCGTTGGCTCCGAACAGGTAGGAGTTGAGTTGCAACTGTCTCATGTTGGTGGGCCTCTTTCTGCCAGGCGCCGCCTCACTGGCGGCGCCCATGGATATCGGGCAAATACTTTTTGTTGGTAGGGGAAAGATCCTCAGACTGTCTGGCGCAAGGCCATCGGCAACACATCGCGACGCGGTTCGCCAGTATAGAGCTGGCGCGGACGGCCAATCTTCTGCTCAGGGTCGGCAATCATCTCGTTCCACTGGGCGATCCAGCCGATGGTGCGGGCCATGGCAAAAATCCCGGTAAACAGCGAAACTGGAATGCCGATGGCTTTCTGCACGATGCCGGAATAGAAGTCGACATTCGGGTAGAGCTTGCGCGACACAAAGTAGTCGTCTTCCAGGGCGATACGTTCGAGTTCCATGGCGAGCTTGAACATCGGATCGTCCTGCAGACCCAATTCACCGAGCACTTCATGGCAGGTTTCGCGCATCAGCTTGGCACGCGGATCGTAATTCTTGTAGACACGGTGTCCGAAGCCCATCAGCTTGACGTTGGAATTTTTGTCCTTGACCTGGTTGATGAATTCACCAATCTTGGCCACGCCGCCCTGCTTCATGATGTCATCAAGCATCACCAAGCAGGCTTCGTTTGCGCCACCGTGTGCCGGGCCCCACAGACAGGCAATACCGGCGGCGATACAGGCAAACGGGTTGGCGCCGGAAGAGCCGGCCAGACGCACAGTGGAAGTCGAAGCGTTCTGCTCGTGGTCGGCATGCAGGATCAGTATCCGGTCCAGGGCGCGGGCCAGCACGGGGTTCGGCTCGTATTTCTCGCACGGCGTGGCAAACATCATGTGCAGGAAGTTCGCGGAATAATCGAACTCGTTCTTCGGGTACATGAAAGGTTCGCCGATGGAATACTTGTAGGCCATCGCGGTGATCGTCGGCAGCTTTGCGATCAGGCGCATGGCGGCAATCGTGCGGTGTTCGGGGTTGGTGATGTCGAGCGAATCCTGGTAGTAGGCGGAGAGCGAACCGACCATGCCGACGAGAATGGCCATCGGGTGGGCATCTCGGCGGAAGCCCTGATACAGGCGGGTGAGCTGCTCATGCACCATGGTGTGCTTCTTCACCCCATCGACGAACAGGTCGTACTGGTCACGGGTGGGCAATTCTCCGTTTTTCAGCAGAAAACAGGTTTCAAGGTAATCGCAATTCACGGCGATCTGCTCAATCGGATAGCCGCGATACAGCAACTCGCCCTTGTCCCCGTCAATGTAGGTGATAGAGGATTTGCAGGCTGCCGTAGACATGAACCCCGGATCGAAAGTGAAGGCGCCGGTTTTGCCGTACAACGCACGGATATCGACGACTTCCGGCCCGATGGAGCCGGTCAGTACGGGGAATTCGTAGGACTGGCCATTGATGCCCAGGGTTGCCACTTTCGGTGTATTCATGCCTTGTTTCCCTTCACTAGAAGAAAGTATATCGGGGGGTAGCTCTGGTCCGCTCTGCCTCAGCCGCTCGACCATCCTCTTCCATTTGTCGTTACCACATTCCGATTTGCCAGACAACCAAGCCCAGAGTTCATGGTCTTCGGCACTTAAAAGATCCAGCAGGATAGCTTCTTCGACAGCATCCAGCTTGTCCAGTTCGTTACTGATGAAGCGCGCCAAAAACAGATCCAGTTCCAGTAGCCCGCGGCGACAGGCCCATTTGATGCGCTCCTTCATATGAGCTTTGTCTTTTTTCATACTGTCCGCGAGAGCATGAGTTCCTTGATCTTGCCGATCGCCTTGGTCGGATTCAGGTGTTTCGGGCACACATCCACGCAGTTCATGATGGTGTGGC
>DBTS01000013.1:0-120 GCA_002307175.1 Rhodocyclaceae bacterium UBA1310 | reverse complement strand
ACAGGCGATACGGATCTTCAAGGTTATCGAGGCGTTCGTTGGTGGCTTCATCGCGAGTATCCGCAATGAAACGATAGGCTGCAAGGAGTCCGGCGGGACCAACGAACTTGTCCGGATTCC
>DBTS01000132.1 GCA_002307175.1 Rhodocyclaceae bacterium UBA1310 | reverse complement strand
ATGCTCTTGCGAACCTGCTCATGCTCGTTTCCTTTTAAAACGTTGTGGGGACAACGTCTCGAAGGTAACCTGCATGCGCAGGTGCTCTGACAGGCAAAGCCAATCAGGCGATGACCACCTCCAGAGGAGGTGGTTTTCTAAGCGTCAATAAAATGGACATCCTTTTAGCACTGAAAAAACACGCTCTCCTCAGGCGCAAAGCGGTGATGCCTGCATGTATGTGCTATCTGAAGCGGGCATATCTGCCGCAACAAAATCCGTGCTAAGGTTTGAGATGACACTTCCCTTCGTGGAATGTAAACATGCCTGCCCTGTACCTTGAATCGGAATGCCGCAAAGATTTTGCCAGCCCTGCCGTGTGGGAACGCATACGGCTGGCATACTCCGAGCCGCACCGCCGCTATCACACCCTGGCACATTTGCAGGCCATGTTCGGGCACTATGCTGACGTGGCGGCCCAGCTCACTTATCCACGCGCGGTGCGCTGGGCGATCTGGTTTCATGACTATGTTTATCACACAGAGGCGGATCGCTATCCGCTCAATGAAACATTGAGTGCATCCGCCCTTGCCGGGGTACTGCAGCAGGATTGCCCGGCACTACTGACCCAAACCGAAAATGGCTTGCCCTGCCTGGCGCTTGCATCGGAGATGATTCTTGCCACGAAACGTCATCACGCGGATATGGACGGTTTTGCCAATCATCCGGATGCCTGCGCAGATTGCGGCGTGCTATTGGACCTGGATCTGGCAATTCTGGCGCAGCCACGTAAGCAGCTGCTGGCGTTTGACGCCGGAGTGCGGGCGGAGTTTGCACAGTATGCCGATGCGGATTTTGCCGCAGGCAGAATCCTGGCCCTGCAGGGCTTTTTGGGGCGGCAGCAAATCTACCTTTCCCCGGCTTTCGCGCTGCGAGAGCCGGCTGCACGCAACAATCTCGCGATGCTGATCAGCCGCTGGCAGCAACCGGGCTGAACCACAGGTGATTCAGCCCCTTTCTCCCGAACAGGTGGTCAGAACTTCAGGGTGACACCAGAATAGAGCGTACGGCGCGCACCATACTGTGGTGCTCCGACGCCAATACCGGTACCGTCGCGCAGCAGGTAAGAATGGTCAAAGATATTGAGCACCGCCAGCCGGCCCTCAACTTCGCTCTTTTCACCATACTGCCAGGTGTGCGTGTAGCCTGCGTTGAACACCGTGTAATCCGCCAGGGAAGCGCTATTAGGGGCGCCGCCATCAGGCGTGGCGCGCATGCCGGTGCCGAAGAGCATGTCGGTGGAGACACGGTTGGCACCAAACCTGTAGCTCACTCCCGTGGATAAAGTCCAGGTCTGGTCGTGATCGAGATTGACGTAGTGGTTTGAAATGTAGGCCAATTCATCGGCTTCAAAAAGCGACTGCCCGGAGACGATGTTTTTGCCCTTTGCCTGCTGGAAAGCGAGATTGGCGTAGGCATTCCAGTTGCCCTGAGCATATGTGGCAGACAGCTCTACACCACGCGCGAATCCCTTCTCGTAGTTGAACGGGGAGAGGATCAGGGCCTGACCGAACTGGCCTTCATCAATCAGGTTGCGAATGATCTTGTAATACATGTCCGCCGCCACGGTAAGACTGGGGGTGAGCTTCTGGCTGGCACCGATATCGAAGTAGTGCGTGCGCTCGGCCTTGACGTTGTCGGAC
The DNA here is from genome assembly GCA_002307175.1 of Rhodocyclaceae bacterium UBA1310. Lineage (GTDB taxonomy): Bacteria > Pseudomonadota > Gammaproteobacteria > Burkholderiales > Rhodocyclaceae > Uliginosibacterium. The sequence continues at coordinate 1,753 of DBTS01000132.1, read as the reverse complement.
TGGCTGATGGCCGGGGCATTGGTAGTGCCGGCATAGGTATCGATGGCAGACTGTGATTCCAGTTCCTGGGGCGGCAGCGTGAAATAGCGCGCGTAGCCGGCGTGCAGCAGCGTATCAGGGGTGGCCTGCCAGGCAATGTTGACGCGCGGCGAAAGCTGCTGCTCGTTGGTGTAGGCATTCACATGATCGAAGCGCAGCCCATAGTTGAGGGTCAGTTCCGGAGTGAGACGCCATTCGTCCTGCGCATAAAGGCTTTCCTCGGTACCGGTCTTGGAGGAATCATCGTGCAAGGTGAATGGGGTGGAGCTGCTTTGGTTACCATCCTCATCGGCCGCGAACAACGAGACTTCATTGCGGTTGGTAGTACGGACCACCTGCAGTTCGGTACCAAACCGCAAGGTGTGCTGGGCATTGAGTTTCCTGGCGGCATCGAACTGCAGGCCATTGGTGGCGTTGGAGCGGTAGCTGTTCGAGGCAACGCCATTGAAGATCAGATCGCCGACAGCGTCAGGGTAGTAGTGCAGGGTGGACGCCGCATTGAACAGGGTGCCCTGATAATCCCAATCACCCACCGAGCGCTGCAGCGAGAGCGCGAAGAAACGGCTGGTCTCCGTCTGATGCTCATCCACTTCGGAGGAGGAGAAATTGTTCACCCCATTGGATACATCACTGTAACCATTGAGCGAAAAAGCAGCATCCTGATCCGGGTTGGTGGGAATCTGGTAGCGCCCACGATAGGCACCGAACATGAGCCCGACACGAGTGCTGTCATCGACGAAATACTGCACATTGCCAAAGACGCGGGACTGCGTCGTCTCATCATGCGCTGCAGTGCTGGTGGCCTGCGGATTCTCGATACCCTGCGAGCTTTGCAGATTGGAGCCGGTGAGGAAGTAACTCACGCGACCGCTCCCTCCGTACAGAGAGAAACTCGGTTGTACGGTGTCGTGACTACCCACCATGATGCCCACCGATCCGCCCGGTTCGATATCGCCCGTGCGCGTGTGGATATCCACCACCCCGGCGGTATGCAGGCCATACTGTGCTGGCAGCGCGCCGGTGAGAAAATCCATGGAGTTGATATAACGCGTGTCAAACATGCTGCCGAAGCCGGAAATTGCATCAGGCAACTGCACACCGTCAACACGATACTGCACATTGCCATGATCATCGCGCACATGAATGGAGCCGGAGCCCTTGGAATCGGCATCCACGCCTGGCAGGTGCAGCAAAAGCTGGTCAAACGGAGTGGAATCGCCCTGCCCCAGCGAATCGATCAGACTGCGATCAACGTGATACACGGTGGTGCCGACCGAAGGTGAGAGGCGTATCTGAGCGCTCTTGAGGCGCTGCGCCGTTACCTGCACGGTTGGCAGCGTTTCCGGTTCAACTGTCTTACCCGGAGAATTCTCTGCGGCTGTCTCTGCCATTGCAATCTGCGGCAACAAACCGGCAAGCAAGAGAAACAGGGGGCGTCTTTTGAAACTCAACATCGGAATTTCACTCCTTGTGTTTTTTTATGGCAATCACATACCCAAAAGCCAGACAGAGAACCAACAACAATCAACCGTAAGGGAAATGTGGGCATGTGCAACAATGTTGCATCTGTATTTACAGAATAAAGTGAAAATCAGACTAATGCAATAGAGTTGCATTTGCATTACTATCACCCGGCTATTTCCCCCACCTTCTTCGGCCATGCTGACCAAGATTCCGGAGCAACTGAGAAGAGAGCCGGTGCCGGAATCCTGGA
>DBTS01000109.1 GCA_002307175.1 Rhodocyclaceae bacterium UBA1310 | reverse complement strand
CCATGGCGATTGAACTGCATGCCAGGGCGACAGCTGCCGCGCAGGCGTTGAAAGCGTGATTCATGGATGTCTCCAGTAATTATTCGTTGATTTGTTTTCTTGCGCACCGGACAGACCGGAGCTGATTTGACAACGGTATGCCCGTGCGGAGATGGAGTGTATTCATGTTGCAAATTTAATCAATGAATAACGCAATCAAAAAAACTGTTCTATATGGGCTGGATTTTTCAGGTGACCGGTTACCTGCCCGGTGAGCCAAGGGTCCCTGAAAAAATATTCTGTTGTAAAGTTGCAACAATACCCGGTTTGACTAAGGTGTTCTGCCCCATCGGGTGTATCCAGAAGGATCTTGTTTGTTGCGTCAGCGTGAATGGCCGTGTATTACATCTGGCGGAACAGGTGCTGGAAACTGCGGCTGACTTCCAGCGTTTCGGAGTGGCCGCGCAGTTGCAACAGCAGATGGCCGCGATCATCGCGCGTTACCCGCAAAATCGCATCAAACCGCACGATGCTGGCGCGGTGTATCTGCCAGAACTGGCCGGGGTCGAGTTGCGTGACGAGTTCGCGGATGGGGGCGCGGATCAGCACTTCGGTGGTGCTGGTACAAACGCGGGTGTATTTGTCGTCGGAAGTGAAGAAAAGAATCTCGCCCACCGGAATCAGCTGGATGGAATTGCCGACGCCTGCCTGGATGGACTGCAGGTAGTTCGGGTGGCGCGCCTCCAGCCTGGTACCCAGCAGAGCGAGGAGCTGGCCCATGTCGGTTGGGCTGGCTGCGAGCTTATCCTTGAGCCGCTGCACACATAGCGCAAGGCGCTCCGGTTCGGTAGGTTTGAGCAGGTAGTCGATGGCCCCCTGGTCGAAAGCAGCAACAGCGTGCTGGTCGTAAGCCGTCACAAAGACCACGTGGGCATGCCGGCTGATGCTGCGCGCAGCCTCCAGGCCATCACAGCCTGGCATGCGGATATCGAGAAAGGCAACGTCTGGCTGCTTTTCCTGGCTCAGGCTGATGGCTTCCAATCCGTTGCGTGCTTCGGCAATGATGTCAAGCTCGGGCCAGACCTTACCCAAGGCTTCACGCAACTGTTCGCGCATCAGGCGTTCGTCATCGGCGATAAGGGCTGTGGGCACGGGGGTCTCCAGATCAGGGCTGCATGGTGTAGGGGATGCTGATAATGGCGAGGCAGCCGCCAGAGGCCGGGGCGCCGATGGTGAATGCGCCCCTGTCACCGTAGAGCAGGCGCAGACGGTCGCGGATATTCGCCAGCCCTGTGCCGGAGTCGGGTTTTTGCGAGGGGGCATAGTTGATGCCCGTGTTGGATACATTGATCGTCAGGCATTTGTCATCCCGTGTGGCGGTGACGATCAGTCTGCCCCCTTCAGGCGCGGGCTCAAGGCCATGCTTGATGGCGTTTTCGATCAGGGTCTGCAGCATCATTGAAGGAAATTCTGCGCTGCGCAGCGGATCGGTAACGTTGATTTCATAGTGCAGACGTTCTTCCATACGCATCTGCATGATTTCAAGATAAGCCAGAGACATGTCGACCTGGCGCCCGAGAGTACTCCGATGAGCGTCGCTGCGAATCTGCGGGATAGCGGCACGCAGGTACTGGATCAGGCTTTTCTGCAGCCTGGATGCACGAGGGGGATCGCTCTGGATGAGCTGGTCAATACTGGCCAGGGTGTTGAAGAGGAAATGCGGCTCGATCTGTGCCTGCATGGCTGCGAGCTTGGCGTCTGCGATTTCCCGGTCCAGCATCGAGCGGTCGGCCACGCTCCAGGCGGAGGCAGCATTCAGCTCGGCGCGGTATTTGTCGCGCGCCATGAATTTGCACACCACCAGGAACAGAAGGAAAGCGAAATACATTTTCGCTGCTTTGTCTTCATCCTGCTCCAGGTCAAGATCGACATCGGCTTTATGTTTAGGCGTGGCGGTAGAAGCGGGTACGCTCTGTGCCGCAGGTGGGGCGGATATTGCCGGGGCCGGCACCGAGCCACCCGGAACAGCGGACGCAGCCACGTTCTGTGCTGGCACAGGCAGGGCAGCCGGCGCCGAAGCGTCCGGTGCGCCGATCTGTTTGTGGACGCTGACCTGCGGATTCCCGTTCTCGTCAGTGATCAGAACATCCCGTGACTTACCGTCGGCACTCTTGTGCACCTGCACACGCTGGCCGTTGGGCTGAACGATGAGGATATCCTTGCTGGCTGGCTCGTCTTTGCTGGAAGTGTCCTCATCAGCATCGTCGTCATCCTCATCCTGGGTATCGTTGCTGGCGTCAGAATGGCGCGGAGAATCAGTGGATTGGATCAGGATACCCTTCTCACTGACTGACAGGCGTGCGTGTGGGGCGAACTTGGCGCTCCAGCCAGCGGTGAAACCGATGGCAAGTGCAGCGAGAATTGCTGTCACGATCAGAATGATTCGTACAAGACTGATCGGTGTCCCGGTTTTTGCCTCGCCGCTGCCTGCCGGTTGTGACTGAGCGGCGATGGGGACTGCGGATTCCGTGGCTGCCTCAGGCAAGCGTATGCGTGCAGCCACCACAGCGGCTAGCAGGCTGAATATGATTGCGATGAAAGCATCTTCATGGGTGTAATGCAGGAATGCGGCGTGCAATCCGGCGTTAACCCCGATATCGGCGAGTATCGAGAAGAATAGCAGGCGCCACCAGCCGACCAGGGCAAGCCAGCGCATGCTGTGCTCCCACCCCCGGGCGATGTCTGCGCTGGCGGCATCCAGCCCGCCGGGGAGGGCAAAGCGGACAACCGGAATGGCGAAAAACACCAGGCTGGCGACGATGCGGGCAAGCACATCGTTCACCTGCACGATGTGGAATGCCGCTCGTAATGCGAGCGTAAGCAGAATGCTGCCCAGGAGAAGCTGGAACAGCGAATGGCGGCCAAGGAAGTTAAGGGCCGGGAATGGGCTGCGCGAAGGCTGATCTGGACTCATGATGTAAGCTGATTATTGCAGATGTGCGCGAACATTGCGCAGCAAACTGCGGGAGGTGCCTGGCTCGGCGGGTGGTCTCCGGCGTCCTTTCACTTTGCGCAGGGTTGCGAGAGGCCTGTGCCGGTAGAGTCTGCAAGCTCCACCAGGTGTGTGGCTTCGCCGCGATGCTTGCGATGGCCGATAACGGTGATGACATCATTGCTTATTGGGGTTTTTTCCATGTTGATGGCAATGCTGGCCCGATCTGCTTCGTAGTGTCCGAGTGCCGGCACACCGACAGCAATGGCAAATGTCATCAGGGCGGCAACCCCGATGGCGATCAGGCGAGTCTTTGAGGTGGTCAGTGTATGCAGCATGGCGTTCTCCTGGGTATCACGGCATTGGGTGAATACCTGCCGCAATGCCTTGTGGTGGCTACCGGACCACCGGGAGGACCGGGGAGTCTTCGTTTCTGGCGTTGCAGCAGGTGAAGCGAAGAATGCCCGGGGTGATCAGCCCAAGCGAGGGCGTTGCGATACGATGCAGAAAGTGCGGAACAGTCTGCAGGAATTGCGGATATTCCGCGCGAAGATCATTGTTCGCATGCGAGGAAAAACGCGAGCCGTAGATACAAAAAAGCGCCAGAGACCTTCAGGCGCCTTTTTGTGATGCTTCGGGGGATGTTCAGTTGTTGTCTGCCGGGCTGGCCGAATTGCCGGGTGTCGCGGGTGCTGTTGGAGTGATTGTCAGCGTTGTGCCACCAGCGACGGGTGTGGCGACGTCCGCCGTCCATACGAGAGGTCGCGAGAACAGTGTGTTGATGGCTACGCAGAGGCTGAGTATGACCAGGGCGGTCAGAATGGCTCCTAGTGTTGCATCAATTGGTTGATGACCGTGAATGAGTGTGATGTGCTGTTTTCCGTTTTGTGTGAATGTCATGATTCTCTCCTGAGCCACAATTCGTGGCACCCATTCGGTGTGCCACGAGTCAGCGCGGAATTCCCCGGATGCCTGGATCAGGGAGCCAGATTCCGCCGCAAACATGTTCAGGATGTCGTGGTTTCTGCCGCCCTTTTCGCGATCTATGCTGCAATGCAAAAAACGTGACATAGACCGCGCCGTGCGGCGACGAGGGAATTGCACCACCGGTGTTACCGGATTGCGCCGGTGCCCAGGAGCGCCGCAGGCATTGCGCTCCTCTATCTGTAGTCCAGAGTTTGCTGGAATGCCATGCGGGTGATCGGAAGTGGCACAAAATGTCTTGATCGGGCGCAATTGTGAGCCCGGTATCGGGGTTGGCAGATTCAGTCGGGCAGACCCAGGCGATTTCTCAGATTGGTGCGTGCCGTGACGAGAATCTGGCCGGATAGTTCGCGTTCGAGCAGGTTGCGGGAGAGAATCAGCGCACCGATCATTTCGCAGAAAACGGAGCGTGCCAGCGTGTCGGGATTTTTGTGGCCGCACTCTTGCAGAAGGTTGGCGAGATTGATCGTGAATCGCTGGATGCCTGCGTCGAAGCGCTCACGTGCCAGGTTGGGCAGGCGCACGAGATCGCTCCCCAGTGCGGCCACGGGGCAGCCTTGTTCGCGATGATCACGGTGACGCGGACTCAGGTACAGATCAATGTAGGTGCCCAGGGCATCGGCAGGCGCCTTGGTTTCAAGGTTCTTGGCAAAGGCGGCGCGGCGTTCGGCAAACATCCAGTCCACGGCCTCCGCAATCAGTTCATCCTTGGATTTGAAATGAGCGTAGAAACCACCGTGGGTGAGGCCTGCATTGGTCATCAGTTCGGCGATACTGATTCTGTCCGGCCCCTGCAGGCGGATAGCCTCGGCGGCTTCGTGCAGCACTTTCTCGTGGGTACGCTGCTTGTGTTCGGGGTCGTAGCGCATGTATGTCCTCAGCTTTGGTGCTCCGCATCATATTATCCGCCCTGATGTACGCCAAGCGCAGGGGCCATTCAATGTGATTCGGACGCCGGCGGCGGGGTGCCGGTACCGGATCCCTTGGCGAAAGGCACCATGAGCATGGCCAGCAGGAACATCCAGCCCATAATCCGGAATACATCGTCGAAAGCCAGCGCCAGTGCCTGTTGTGCCACGTTGTTGGCAAGGAGACGTTGCGCCTGCTGCAGTGCAATGGCCGGATCGGGGATCAGCGTCCCCAGGTTTCCGGCAAGGGTGGCCGCGACCGCGGTGAACGTCTCCGGGGAGCGGCCAAGTGTTTCTCCAAAGCGGGCGGCGGCGATTCGGGTGTTGTCCTGCAGCCAGGTGTTGACCACGGCGATGCCGATGGCGCCACCGAGATTGCGCATCAGGTTGAATAGCCCGGAGGCATAGCGCAGATCGGCACCGGAAAAACCTGTCAGTGCCAGGTTTACGCTGGGCACGATGCACAGCATGATAGAGAGACCCCGTACCAGTTGCGGTACGATGAACTCGCCAAATCCCCACTGTGTATTGGCTTGCGCCGTAAGCCACAGGCTGTAGGCGAACGTTGGCAGGCCGATGGCGAAGAGCAGGCGCTGGTCTACACGCTGTGACAGGCGTGCGGCAATCAGGGTGCTGAAGAACTGGGCAACTCCCACTACGAATACCGTGGTACCTATCTGTAGGCTGTTGAAGCCGCGCACGCGTGCCAGATAGACGGGAATCAGGTAGGTGGAGGCGAAGAGGCCGAAGCCGATGACCAGATTGAAAACGCTGGCAAACACGAAGTTGGGGCGACGGAATGCCGTGAGACGCACGACGGGATTGGCCGAGTACAGGGAGCGCTCGATGAACAGTATGAATGCCACCACAGCCAGCCAGGTGCAGATGCGGATGCCGTTGTCGCCGAACCAGTCGAGCCGGGGACCTTCCTCCAGTACATATTCGAGGCAGCCCAGGGCGATAGCCATGGCTGCCAGATGCAGCCAGTCGATGCGACGGAAGAGGCTAGGATTGGGGCTGTCGATATGCAGCAGTGAAAGGGTTGCCACGGTGACGGCCACTCCGGGTGCGATGTTGATGAAAAATATCCAGCGCCAGCTGATGGTGTCCGTGATCAGGCCGCCGACGGTGGGGCCCAGCGTGGGGGCCAGTACCGACACCATGCCGAGAATCGCCGGAATGGCGGCGCGTTCCTTGTCGTGGAACAGGGCAAAGCCGGTGGCGAATACCGTGGGGATCATTGCGCCACCGGTAAAGCCCTGGAGGGCACGGAATACGATCATCGATTCGATGTTCCAGGCCATCCCACAGGCAATGCTGGCAAGCGTGAACAAGCCCGCCGAGCAGGCGAAGAGCAGGCGCGTACCCATGGCCTGGGCGAGGAAGGCGGAGAGCGGAATCATCACCAGTTCGGCCATCAGATAGGCCGTCTGTACCCAGCTCACTTCGTCAGGGCCAGCTGCGAGGCCAGCCTGTACATCGCTGAGCGAAGCGGCCACTACCTGGATATCGAGCAGAGCCATGAACATCCCGCAGGCCATGATGCCAAAAATCAGGAATCTGCGGGCCTTGCTAAGTTGAGCTGGGTCGGGACGGGAGGGTGTGACGGTATCCATTGCTGGGGTCTAATTAAATGATTATCAAAACATAACCAAATGCAAAAACGCGCTTGCGATTCAATTTGCAAACATTATATGATGACCGTCATCTTATGCAACCCCGGGATGTATGAAATGAATTCCAGTGCTCAGAAAGAGGAGTCCGGCGTGTCTGCCACGCTCTCCGTAGCTATTGGGCGCAGGCGCGCAGTGATAGCCGGGCTTGTGGCCCTGGCGGTAGGCGGCGCTGGTGTGGCGTGGGTGCTTGCTCCGCCGCGTACGCAGGTGACTGACAATGCATATGTTGGCGCCGATGCCACTGCTGTGGCGCCCAAGGTACGCGGTCTGGTGGCGAAGGTGTTGGTGCAGGACAACCAGATTGTGCACGCCGGTGCTCCACTGGTGCGTATCGATACCGAGGAGTTCGATGCGCGGGTGGCTAGCGCAGTAGCCGATCTTGCAGATGCCCAGGCCGGCGTGGCGGCTGCGGACGCCGCGCTGGTCAGCCTTGCTGCCGAAGAGCGACTGGCGCGAGCGAACATTCATGCCGCGCAGGCTGCCATTCCCGGCGCGCAGGAGCAGGCCGGGCGCACCGCCATGGACGATAGCCGCTACGCGAATCTTGTCGGCAGCGGTGCCGTGGCGAAAAGCGATGCAGACCGATTCCACGCTGCTGCAGTCGATGCCGCGCAGGATGTGCAGCGCGTGATGGCGCTCTACGACGTGGCGCAGAACAATCTTGCCGTCACACAGGCGCGCCGCGCTGGCTTGCAGGCCTCACTGCAGAAAGCCGAGGCTACCCGCCTGCGTGCTGCCGCAGCGCTCGATTTGGCCCGCCAGGATCAACGCCACACGGTGATTGTGGCGCCTATCGATGGCATCGTCGGCAATCGTCAGGTGCAGCCTGGAGATTACGTGCAGCCGGGCACGCGCCTGCTTACGCTGGTGAGTCTGCAGGAACGTTATGTCACAGCAAACTTCAAGGAAACGCAGATTGAGCATATGCGCAAGGGACAGACGGCCCGGGTCGAACTTGATGCGCTCCCCGGCAAGGTGTTTTTGGGCAATGTCGAAAGTTTGGCACCCGGCTCGGGCTCCCGTTTTGCGCTGCTGCCCTTCGAGCCGGGCACGGGCAACTTCACCAAGATTGTGCAGCGCGTGCCGGTGCGTATCCGTCTGGCGCCGGGGCAGGTGCTGGATGGTTTGCGCCCGGGTCTCTCCGCGAGCGTAACGGTGGCCCTGCACGGCTGATTGGCTTAGATTTTTGGCATATCACCGGCTGCCCTGCCGGCCTCCTCAGGAGAAAATAATGCGGATCGAGAATAGTGTTGCGTTGGTGACCGGCGCGAATCGTGGCCTTGGCAAGGCATTTGTTGATGTCCTGCTGCAGCAGGGCGTGAAAAAGGTCTACGCCACAGCCCGTCGGCCGGAGACCGTGGCTGCGCATGATGAAAGAATTGTGCCGTTGCGCCTGGACGTGACAAGCCTGGAAGATATCGAGGCGGTTGTGGCCCAATGCGCGGACGTCGCGCTGCTCATCAATAATGCTGGAATCCATAATCGCGGCGTAGGTATTCTGATGCCCGAGGCAGTTTCATCTGCCCGTGAGGAATTCGAGACACTGGTGTTCGCGCCGCTGGTCTTGAGTCAGGCGCTGGTGCCAGCGCTAGCGGCCAACGGTGGGGGCGCAATCATCAATGTGCTCTCCGCCCTGAGTTGGCTGTCCCTGCCTGGCACTGAAACCTACTCGGCCGCCAAGGCCGCCGCGTGGTCGCTGACCAATGGGCTGCGGCAGGCCTTACGTGGGCAGGGAACCCAAGTGTTGGGGCTGCATGTTGGCTATATGGACACGGAAATGACACGCGGTCTCGATGTGCCGAAAACCTCGCCGCTGGAGGTTGCGCAGATCACCCTGCAGGCGCTGCAGCAGGGGGAGATCGAAGTCCTTGCCGACCAGGTCAGCGCGCAACTCAAACAGGGGCTGAGCGCAGGAGCCTATCTGCAGCGTGGGTGATGTTGTTGTTGCGCAGCCCCCAGGTCCCGCAGTTGTGGCTGTCATAACGGCAGGTCACCGGGGTGACGGAGTTTTCGAAGTAGTTGTTCTGGGTCAGTGCTTGGCCGCCCTGGCGCACGTTGATGCCTGATGAGCTGCAGAGGCTCGATGCGGAGAGACTGGACGATATCCGGCATTTTTCCGGATGGCTGGAGCGCAGTTGAATGGTTGTGCCCCGCGCTATTGCTATCGGGTGATTCTCTCTGTTGCGGTTGGGGCGTTTCGCCCCCCCGTTTTTGCCGTCATGATGTCTGACGTATGACTGATTATTGTCTACCCTCCGTTATTGTTTCTCTCATGTCGGGGCCGGAGGCAGTGCGAAGATCGATTATTTGCGGTTGGGCAACATCGACTCCATGGAGCCATCCCGGTCGATCAGACGATGCTTGACGGCGAAGGCGATGTGACCAAGGACAACCACCACAATCGTCCAGCCCAGCACCTCATGAAGCTTGGACAGTGTCGGTGCCAATTCGGGGTTCTTGGCGAGCAGGCCGGGAATCGTGAACAGCCAGGCAACAGGAATCGGATATCCCGCAGCGGAGCTGTTTGCCCAGCCAGAGATGGGTACTGCAAGCATCAACAGGTAAAGCACGAAGTGACCCAGATGGGCGATTTTTGCCATCAGCGGGCTCATGCCCAGGAACTCGGGCGGCTTGTGGGTGACGCGCCAGAGGATGCGGACCACGATGAGGAACAGGGTGATGGTGGCAATCTGTTTGTGGATGGTGATCCAGCTGCCTTTCTCTTTGTCGTGAGCAGCATCGATTCCATAGTGCAGTGAGGCGGCATAGATGCCGATGATTGAGGCTACGATGATCAGTGTCGCCATGATCCAGTGCAGCCATTTGGCTGTCGCTGTGTACGAACGTGAAGCGTTTGACATGGTGGGTGCCTGTGTGAGTAAAAAAATGGATGCAGCGTGGCGGATTTTCCGGGGATGCACGATGCGGATTGGAAACCATGTTAGCGGTGATGGGTTATCTTGAGAATTGATATAATAGAGATATGTTTAATCTAAAATATAGATAACCTTTTCCATGCTTGATGCGCTGACGCTGGACCAGTTGCGGGTTTTCGTGGCGGTTGTCGATACCGGCAGTTTTTCAGGCGCTTCACGCCGTCTGGCGCGGGTGCAGTCGGCAATCAGTCATTCCGTGCAAGGGCTAGAAACAGCGCTTGGGGTGAAACTGTTCGAGCGCTCCGGGCGGCTGCCCAGGCTGACCGAACCGGGCGAGGCTTTGCTGGCCGATGCACGGGCCTTGTTGCGCTCCGCTTCGAGTCTGCAATCGAGGGCGGCGGGTTTTGCCGATGGGGTGGAGCCGGAACTGGCGATTGCGGTAGACCCCCTGTTTCCCATCACCACCCTGATCGAGGCTATTCGCGCGGTGGAACAGCAGTTTCCGGGAATGGCCATCCGCCTTGTCACGGGCGTGATTGGCGAGCCGGAGCGTTGCCTGCGGGCGGGAGAGGTGAGCCTTGCGATCTACACGCATGATCCTCTGCGCTCGAAAGATCTTGAGGTACAGTTTCTCACACGCGTCAAACTGATTCCGGTGGTAGCCACCAGTCATGCCCTGGCGTGCATCAGTGGGCCGGTACTGCGCGAGCAACTCGCCGAGCACACACAGCTTGTAGTCAGCACAGGGGATAGTGGCGGCTGGAGTTCCAATCTCATGAGCCCGAGGATCTGGCGGTTTGCCGATCTCTATACGCGGCGCGAGTTCCTGCTGGCAGGCTTTGGCTGGTGTTACATGCCCGAGTGCATGGTGGCAGAGGCAATATGCGGGGGGCAGTTGAAGCGCCTTGCTGTGCAGGAAAAGGCGGAGGATTTTTTCCCTCTGTACGCCGTGCATCTGCAGGCTATTCGGCTGGGCCCAGGCGGGCAGGCGCTGCTGCAAAAACTCATGCAGGGGGAGCAATGAGCAGTGGTGCCGGAAGTGTTTGGCCTGCGCCTCGTGTGTTATCCGAAATCGTCATGAATTCCAGCGTACTCTGGATTCTGCGCTGCCTCTAGTCGTACCGCCGTCTTCTCGTGACAGATCCTGGACAGCCTCCAGCGGCCCAGGTGGGATCTGAAGCCTCGCCTGGATCGTATGGTGTAGCTGGCGAACGCAGCTGGCAGTATTCTGGGTTTCGGTATCCAGGATGAGATCGGGAGATTGTGGTGCCTCGTAAGGCGCAGAAATGCCTGTGAATGCGGGGATTTCGCCCGCTCGGGCGCGCCGGTAGAGACCTTTCACATCGCGCCGCTCACATTCCTGCACGGAACAGCTCACGTATACCTCCAGCATTCGTGATGCGCCGATGATCTGGCGCACGCGCGCGCGATCTTGTTCCAAGGGGGAGATGAAGGCGGCGAGCACGAGAAAGCCCTGTTGCAGGAACAGCTCGGCAACATGGGCAACACGGCGCATGTTCTCGGAACGATCCTGCTCAGAAAAGCCGAGATCCGCGCACAGCCCACGACGCAGTACATCACCATCCAGCAGCATGACAGGGTGGTGTGATGTGTTCCATGTTGCCTGAAGTGTCTGCGCGAGAGTGGTCTTGCCGGAGCCGGACAGCCCGGTAAGCCAAACCAGCAGACCGTGCCGGGCGGATGTGTGGGGTATGTTGTCCCGCAGGGTGTCTGACATGGTTTGAAGTTTTCTCCCTGAAAAGAATCTATCTGTCCGCTACTCCTTGTCGTGAGCGAGTATAGACACATGTCTGCGTAGTGTGAGGCCACATTCCCAAACTGACAGGGTGTTTTGCGCGCAGCACGAACTTATTCCTCACGATTCATGGTGACTGGAGGAGAGAGTAGCGGATCGGCATCGGGCGATATCGAGGATATACAGTGATGCTCCGGGCAATATGCCCTTTGCTCATATAGTGCGTCAGCGTTTCGCCGTACCGGCCAGGTATTGTTCGATGGCAGCGGAAAGTTGGCCTGCGGCCATCGCCCGGCGCAGTGAGCGTGCCGCCCTGATCTCTTCGGGGGATAGCCGGCTGGCGAGCAGGTCACGGTTTTTGAGAGCCAGCGCCACAGCGGGCGAGGGCTGGGCGGCGGCAAGATCATACAGCGCATAGGCAACGACGAAATTGCGTGGCAGCCCGCCGATTCCGCCTTCATACAGCGCTCCAAGATTGCTCTGCGCCAGTGCGTGGCCCTGCGCTGCAGCTGCCTGATACAGCCGGCGTGCTTCCTGGTCGTCGTGCTTCACGCCTTGGCCATTTTGATAGAGCAGCCCCAGGTTGTACTGGGCTGCGGCGAGATTCTGTCTGGCGCCAAGTTCAAACCAGTGGGCAGCTTCGTGGAAATCCTGGGGCACGTCGTCTCCGGCTGCATACAACACACCCAGGTCGTATTGGGCCAAAGCCAGGCCCTGTGTTGCGGCCGCCTGAAAGAGCTGGAGTGCCTGGGCCGGGTCTTTCGGCACCCCAATGCCGTCGTGATACAGCTTGCCCAGAGCTTCCTGGGCTTCTGCCCACCCCTGCGCCGCAGCCAGTTGCAGCCATTGGGCGGCCTGCGTGTTGTTGCGCCAGACGCCGTGCCCCTGCGTATAGAGCAAACCGATGATGGTCTGGGCTTCAGGGTTGCCAGCTTTGGCTAGCGGCAGAAATTCACGGTAAGCCGTGCGCCAGTCTTGCGCCGCGTAGGCCGTGCGGCCCTCCTGGAGATCGGCGTGCGCGCTGCCCACCATGGTGGCAAGCAGGCAGGCAGCAATGCAGGAGGAGAATTTCATGGCACAGTTTCCCAGAGGTTGGCAACACTACTTTGCCACACCCAGGCCTCTGGGGCCAAGCGGCATGGGCTACTTGATACGCCCTGTGTTGCGAAAGCGCCAGTGTCAGTTCTGCTTGATCAGGGCATAGGTGCCCATACCGAGGATTGTCAGCAGCAGGGAGGCCCCCACATGCGTGAAAATTGCGGTGGCGGCCCAGGTAAAACGCCCTTGCTGCAACAGCGTGGTGACTTCAGCCGAGAAAGTCGAGAACGTGGTGAGTCCGCCCATGAAGCCGGTGATCACAAACAGGCGCCACTCGGGCGAGAGCGTTGGGTGGTTGGCGAAGAACGCGACGAAGAAACCGATCAGGTAGCCCCCGATGCAGTTCGCAGCCAGTGTGCCGGGTGGAATGGTGGGAAACAGCGAATTCAGGCTCAGCCCGAGGAACCAGCGCAGCAGCGCACCGAGCGCGGCGCCAATCGAGATGGCAGCAATGGAGGGCAACATCAGCATGCCTCCTGCGGTGTAGAGAGGATGGCAACAGGAATCGGCAAGACGTGGGGAAGTGCGGGTTTCATGAGTATCCAATAGGGATTGCAGGGAAACAACCTGGACACTCGCAGAGCAGCACACATGCCTGAACCGCCCCGCGTCGTGCCAGGACCAGCCAGGCATCATCAGCCCTTGCGGGCGGTTCAGGGAGGAATGCCATCTCCGTGGCGCAGATTGTAGCGTAATCCGACGCCTGTGGCGGCAAGCTATAGCCATGTGGTGCATGGTTGCCGGTTTTGCCAGCGCAAACAAAATCAGCGAGCCAGGGTCTGAAAGATGAGAAAATGTAAATTGATAACGTTATCTTTTTACGTTTGAAGACTATTTCTGGAGTCTGTATGTCTTTCAACCCTCAAAATCTTCACGCGCCTCTTACCCGGCTGCGGATTCCCGCTGCGGTCTGGGTGCTTGGTTGCGTCAGTATGTGCATGGATATCTCCTCGGAGATGATTCATAGTCTGTTGCCGCTATTCATGGTTGGCACGCTTGGGGCCAGTGCGCTGCAGGTTGGCCTGATCGAGGGGCTGGCGGAATCTACGGCGCTGATCGTGAAGATTTTTTCGGGAGTGCTCAGTGACTATCTGGGCAAGCGCAAGGCACTGGCTCTGCTGGGCTATAGTCTGGGGGCGCTCACCAAGCCACTGTTTGCGTTGGCACCGACTACTGGCGTGGTACTTGCTGCTCGCCTCACGGATCGGGTTGGCAAGGGGATTCGGGGTGCCCCGCGCGATGCCCTGGTGGCGGATCTTGCGCCGCCCGAGATACGCGGTGCGGCCTTTGGCCTGCGCCAGGCGCTGGACACCGTCGGCGCATTTCTTGGCCCGCTGCTGGCGGTGGGGCTGATGCTGCTGTGGCACAACAACTACCGTGCCGTGTTCTGGGTGGCGGTGATTCCCGGAATGTGCGCGGTAGCGCTGCTGGCCCTGGGCGTGCATGAACCTGATCAGCATGTTGGCGAGGTGCGCCGCAATCCGATTCGCCGCGAGAGCCTGCGGCGGCTGCCGCTTGCCTACTGGTGGGTGGTTGGCATTGGCGCAATATTTACGCTGGCGCGGTTTTCCGAGGCTTTTCTGGTCCTGCGTGCGCAGCAGAGCGGGGTGGCTGTGGCGTATGTGCCGCTGGTGATGGTGGCGATGAATCTCGTCTATTCCGC
Source organism: Rhodocyclaceae bacterium UBA1310 (assembly GCA_002307175.1). Taxonomy (GTDB): domain Bacteria; phylum Pseudomonadota; class Gammaproteobacteria; order Burkholderiales; family Rhodocyclaceae; genus Uliginosibacterium. Next base: position 9,348 of record DBTS01000109.1, on the reverse strand, counting down.
CACCGCCTATCCCTTCGGCAAACTCGCTGACCGTATCAGCCACACGACACTGCTGGCACTCGGGCTGGGCGTGCTGATTGTTTCCGATGTTGTACTGGCCGCCAATGCGCATGTCCTGACGCTGGTTGTGGGTGTGGCGCTATGGGGCGTGCATATGGGGACCACCCAGGGCCTGCTGGCGACGATGGTGGCTGACACCGCACCAGCCGACCTGCGCGGTACGGCGTTTGGCTTTTTCAATCTGCTCAGCGGCATTGCCATGCTGATTTCCAGTGTGGTGGCCGGGCTGCTCTGGGACGGTCTTGGTGCCACATTCACCTTCTATGCCGGCGCGGGGTTTTCCCTGCTGGCTTTGCTGGGGTTGCTTTGCAGGAATAGGCTCAGCCGACTTTAGTGTGGGTTAATGTTTGGCATGCCGATCCTGGTTTGCGCCCTCCGCAAACCGGCACGGTAGGCCAATGGCGTAGGTTGGGAAAGCCGCAGGCGTCTCCCAACGCTTTGTTATGCCGCATTGCGCCCTTTCACTCCACTTTGTTCCCTGCGGGGTGATACGCGAGAGCGTACTACTTACCCCAAGAAAGTCTGAAGGGCCCAGGAATCAGAGCGGGCAGACAATATGGGGCGTGATGTTGGTGGCATGGCCGCGAGGGAAGCATCATGCCGGCTCGAAATAGGGAATGCTCTCCGCCCAGTCGCCGCGCAGGCGCATCGGCAGCCCGTAGCATTGTTCCAGCAGGCTGTCTGTCATGACTTCCTTCGGTGCGCCGTTGGCCAGGCAACTACCTGGAGCAAGCATCACCACCCTGTCGGCATAGCGAGCTACCAGATTGCAATCGTGCGAGATAGCAAAGGCTCCGATGTTCCATTCCCGTGTGAGGCGCCGCACCGTGGCAAATAGCCGGTGTTGCTGTGCAATGTCGAGCGCGGCGGTGGGCTCGTCAAGCAGCAGGTAGCGTGGGGAATCCGCCTGCTCGGCGGCAGGTAGCCAGATCTGGGTGAGCGCTCGGGCAAACTGTACACGGGCGAATTCTCCACCCGAGAGGCGGCTGATGTCGCGTTTGGCCAATGTCGTGGCATCAGCCATGGCGAGCATTTCGCTTACGATCAGATCCGGCGGGTAAGGCGTGGTGAGGTCTGCGTGCGGATAGCGGCCGAGGCGTACCACTTCTTCCACTCTGGCGGGATATGTGTTCGGTGTGTGCTGCGCCAGCACGGCCCGTGAACGGGCCAACTCGCGCGCGCCGAGCTGGCGCACATCTGTGCCGTTGAGCCTGAGGGTGCTCCGGCAATCTTTCCGGGAAGCGTGCTCAAGGGCGAAGTCGCCGGCCAGTGCACGCAGCAGGGTAGTTTTGCCCACGCCATTGCGCCCCAGCACCATGACAAACTCGCCCGGCGCCACCGCCAGCGAGAATCCATTGAACAGCGTGGCGTGGAGATATGATAGATGAAAGTTTTCGAGGCTCAGCATGCGGTGTGGAGAGTGGGTCAGATGCCGAACTGGCGCCGGCTGTGCAGGATCAGCAGCATGAAAAAGGGCGCGCCAAGAAGCGCGGTGAGTACGCCGAGCGGGATTTCGGTGGGGGCCGCCAGGGTGCGGGCGGCGACGTCGGCACTCACCACAAGCAGCGCGCCGAGCAGGATCGAACCCGGCAGCAGGATGCGCTGATCCGGGCCGAAAAGCAGGCGGATGCAATGCGGCGCGACCAGCCCGATGAAGCCGATCTGTCCGGTGCAGGAGACCAGCGCGCCGACGCTCAGGGTGGCGGCAAGCAGCACGCAGTGTTTGACGCGGCGCACCGGTACGCCCAGATGGCGCGCCTCAGTCTCGCCAAGCTGCAGTGCGTTGAGCGAGCGGGTGTGTGCGGCGATCATGGCAATCCCCAGGGCGACCGGGATCGTGATGGTGCCGAGCGTCTGCCAGTTGGCGTCGGCGAGGCTGCCCAGATTCCAGAAAGTCAGGGAGCGTAGCTGGGTGTCGGAGGCGACGTAGCTGAGCAGGCCGATCACCGCCCCGGCAAGGGCGTTTGCGCCCACCCCCGCAAGCAGCAGCAGTGGCAACACCACCCGGCCATCCGCCGCCGCCAGCCGATAGACGAGCAGGGCCACGGCCAGGGCTCCGGCAAAGGCGGCCAGGGGTGTCAGCACGGCGAATCCTGCCGACGCTGCAGGGATTGCAGCGAGCAGCGGTGCGCCGATCACGATCATGATGGCCGCACCCAGGGCTGCGCCGCTGGACACGCCAATCAGTCCTGGGTCAGCAAGGGGGTTGCGCAACAGTGCCTGCATGGCGCTGCCGGCAGCCCCGAATCCCGCGCCGACCAGCAGCCCCAGGGCGATGCGTGGCAGGCGCAGTTCAATCAGCACACGCGCCGAACGGTCGGCCCCGGCATCGCCGCCAAGCAGGGTCTGCCAAACGGCCTCCGGGGAGATCCGGTAGGCGCCCAGGCATATCGCTGCGATGATGGCCAACGCAAGCAGGCAGCCCAGCAGCAGGAAACCGGGCAGGATACCAAGGCGGCGCAGTTCCCCTGGTATGCGTGCTGTGGATTTGCGAACAGTGGCGGGATGGATGATGGATTCCATGTGTCTCAAGCTGCGCTTGCCATCGCGCTGGCGATGCCCTGGCGCAGCGCCGTTACGGCTGCAGGCAGGCGTGGACCGAAGCCGAGGAGGAACAGCGTATCGAGTGCCACCACGCGTGTATTGCGACCTGCGGGAGTCAGCGAAAACCCCGGCGCAGCGAGCAGCTTGGCCTTGCTTCCGGCAAGTTGCAGGGCATCGCTGGTGGTGAGCACGATATCCGGCTGGGCGGTCGCCAGCGCTTCCGGAGTGAGTGCGCGATAGCCGGTAAAGCCCTGCATGGCATTGCTCACGCCAGCATAGCGGAGCATGGCATCAGCAGCCGTCTGCTGGCCGGCGACCATGGATTGCGTACCAGGCGGATTCATCAGAAATAACGCACGCAGTGGTGGCAGGGGGCGGCTTGCCGCTTCGGCCTGGAGTTGTTGCCAGTCGGCATCAAAGTGCCTTAGCAGCGCCTGCCCGGCGACCTGGGCCTGAAGTGCGGCAGCAACGCCGCGGATCTTTTCGCGAACGGATTCCATGCTGTGCTGCTCTTCGAAACGCACCACTTTCACGCCACTGTCGGCCACGCGCTGGAGTACGCCCGGTGGGCCCGCTTCTGCGGAGGTGAGGATCAGCTCAGGCCTCAGGGAGAGCAGCCCTTCTGCCGACAGCGCCCGCTGGTAGCCGACCTTGGGGAGCCTGTTGGCTGCCTCCGGAAAAGTGCAGGTGGTATCGGCGCCTACCAGTGTCGTCTCCTTGCCCAGTGCATAGACGATCTCGGCGAGCGCGCCGCCGACCACCACAACGCGCTGAACAGCATCCTTGGCCGGACGTGATGCAGCATTGGCAATCCGTACGCCGCCAATTCCCAGCAACAGAATTCCGCAGCTCTGGAGCAGGGCGGCACGACGGGTTGGGTTGAAAGCCTGACTCATGAACCAAAATCTCCTCAGGGTTTGGTGGACTGCGCCACGGCAGCTTCAAGCCGTGCCACCGTGGCGCGCCAGTCTTCCAGTTCGGGGCGTCCCGGCTTGCGCGCGCCGAACAACATGGCAATGTTCTCGCCTGCTGCGTCATACAGTTCGACGGAGGTGACTGTACCGTCCGGGCTGGGCTTGCGAACCGCCCAGGTCTCTGCGATCAGGCCGGTCTTGAGGTGCAGGGCGAGGTCTGGCGACAGGGCAAGCAGGGTCTGGGCATCGGTTTCAAGCTCGCTGATTGGCCCGGTGTGAATCTGGATCTGCCCGGCGTTGCCGATGAACGCCATGATAGGCAGGCCACTCGCGACGACATCCTGGAACAGTGCCCGGTAGGCATCGGCAGAAAGTTCGTGTGCCTGATCTGCGCGTGCCAGCCGCATGGCCTGCATGCGCGAGATGCCAAAGCGGCGCAGCAGGCCGAAGAATTCGTGCGGGTCGGTCATTGCATCCCAGGCAGCACGAAAAGCCTCAATCTCGATAGCATCAACCTTTTTGGCTGTCGGTGACGACCGCTCTGGTGGAGCGGAAAATTTTGGCGCTTGGTCTGCATTTTGCGCAGCGTGCCGGTCAATCAAGGTCTCAAATGCCTGGAGGTCGCTTGAGGCGTTCAGCAGGATCTGGGTGATGGCTTTGCCATGCGCATCGAAGAAATGGAAGCCGGCTGGCGGCATGCCTTGCTGGGTGTGGCGCACAGCGAAGGCGTAGGCCCATTTCGAATAAAAAACACGCAGATCAATCTTGCCCAGCACCAGGCCAACGTCACCTTCCCGCCCTACCTTCGCGAACTGCCCGGCCTTGGTGATATGTGTCACGTGGTTTCCGGTGCTCACGGAGACGGGGCCGAGCAGTGGCATGGCTTCATACAATGCGATGTGCTCGCCATCAAGGCGCACGACATTTTCGCCAATCAGGTTGAAAAACCCTTCCGCACTATAGATCTGCGGTGAAGAGAGGGTGGGCTGAATGGCGCCTGTCGTGGAGGGACGCGCTCCGAGCGTACTCTCGTTTTTTTCATGCGAAATGGGAGATAGATTGTCTGTCATGTGATGGTTCCCGCTGCTGGAGGAAGGGCGACCTTCGCAAGAAAGCCGCCGCTTTTTGATTATTCAAACCATTGAAATGGTCGGAAACGAAATTGTCAGAAATCGACTTTCATGCCGACGTTGAAATTGCGCCCCGGCGCAGTGGAGGCATTGATCTTGGCGTCGCCATCGCTGGTGGCAAGTCCGCGCACATCGTTCCAGACCCAGTATTTGCGGTCGAAGAGGTTGTTGATGCCGGCGGTCAGCTTGACGTGCTGAGTGATGTTATAGCCCGCGTGCAGATCCACCACGGTGAAGGAGGGGGTTGCGTAGTACGAGGTACTCGACATGTCGGAGGTCTTCTTGCGGCCACCGTAAGTCACATCACTGCCGAGGAACCAGCCACGGGTAGCCGTGTATTGCAGCCCTGCCACCACGGAGAGCGGCGGCACCGTATCCAGCCCGGTCTGGGTGCTGCCATCATTCTTGCTGCCCTTGATGATTGCCATGCCCGTCTTGAACTCCAGGCTCTCGTTGAGCTGCCAGTCGAATTTGGCCTCGGCACCGTGGATCTGGGCGCGGGCGTAATTCACGTACTGGATGGTGTAGGGGTTGGTAGCCGAAGTCAGCGAGCCGCCAATGACCTTGGTATCGATGAAGTTATTGTATTTGCCCGAGAATACGGCGGAGCTGTACTTCATGTGACCATAAGGCATTGCCAGATTGCCACGCAGACCAAGTTCGAATGAGTTGCTGGTTTCCGGCTTGAGATCCGGATTGCCGATCTGCTGGTAGTAAAGCCCATACGAACCTACCGGATTGTAATAACTGTTGACCTGATAGGCAGAGGGGGCGCGGAAGCCACGTGCATACTGGGCGTAGGGAATCAGTGCCGGAGAAACTTCGTAGAGGAAGGCCAGACGCGGGGAGACGGCGTGGCCGCTGGAGCTTGATACCGGTTCTGTTGATTTGCTGGCGGCAGTCTCATAGGTGGAGTCGGTATGCGGACTCATGCGGAAATAATCGAAGCGCAGACCGGGAATAATGCCGAGCTTGCCGAGTCGGCTGTCGTCCTGCATGAAGGCACCCAGCGTGGTCTGCGTGGTCTTCGGGAAAGTTTCCGGATAGCCGTCGCCAGTGGCCCATTCCGTGCCTGCTGAACTGGCCGTGCGGTAGTAGGCTACGCTGCTGTCCAGGCCATAGGACAGGCGATGCTGCAGCGGGCCGGTCTGGAAGGCACTGTTAGCAACAACGTTTGCCCCGATGACGGTGTCGTCATAGTCGTTGATGCGTGAGCGGCTGGCCGTAGCCCCAGTCGTGCTTGTGCCGTCGATCTCCAGCGTCTGATGCGTGGAGGCTTCGCGGAAGTAGAGCGCGGCATTGAGTTGCTGCAGCCAGCGATTGGCATCGTCGCGGTATTCATAGTCGAGCTTGACGTGATCGCTGGTGACTTTGTTGGTTGTCAGGTAGCCGGTTGCCGTGTATTTGGCGGTGCCCGTCCAGGTATAGGCGCCATTGAGCTGGGAAAGCCCGTCGCTGTCGTTGACGTTGTTCAGCGTGCCTGCCGTGAGCTTGAAGGTATCCGTCGGTGTGGCCTTGAACACCAGCTTGCCGAGCACGCTGCGCTTGGTGTAATCGAGCGGATCAGGTTCCGAGCGGTTGGCACCGTTGTCGCCATTTGTGCCCATGTTGTCGGTTTCGTGGCCATGACGTCCGCTTACCACCAGCATGCCCTGCAGGCGTTCACCACCGAAGGCAGTGGTGGCTGTAGAGCCAAAGCTGCGGTCAGTCGAGTCGTAATTGCTCTTGAGCGAGAAATAGCTTGGTTTGTTGTAAATCGAAAGCAGGTCGGCCGGATCGGTGGTCACGAAATTCACTGCACCGGTGAGGCCGTCGCTGCCATAGAGCACCGAGGTCGGGCCACGCAATACTTCGATGCGTTCATACAGATCGGTGTTCAGGTAATCTGCGCGCCCCGCCGAGCCTGATCCAAAGGCATACGACTGAGGCAGGGCGATGCCGTCTTCGAGCAGCAGTACCTGGTTGCCTTCGAGCCCACGAATGTTGATGCCCTCATTGCCGGCACGGCCTGAGGTGCCGGTGATGCCGGAGGGGCGATAGGATTCGCGGCGCACGGTGACCCCCGGTTCGTACTTGAGGGCGTCCTTGATGTCGCGGGCATTCTTCTGATCAATGTCATCGCTGGTGATGACGGAAACCGTGGCGGCGGCATGGTCGATATCGACCGGGCTTCCGCGCGAGGCGGTGACTGAAACCTCCCTGAGCTGCTTGGTCGGAGCTTGGGGGGTTGATGTTGGGGCTGCGCTATCCACCTTGCTGGCTGCTTCGGGCTGGCTCGCGGGTTGTTGGGCGCCTGCCGTGTCCGGCGCCTCGGCGTGCACGATGCTGGCCTGGAGGGCACAGGCATTGGCGACGAGCGCGGGGAGTGTGTATTTCAGCAGGTTCTGTTTGAAGTGCATGGAAGCTTCTCCGTGGAAACGGCTTGGGTGTTGACGAGGTCTCATCGGGTTGCGACGGAGCCAAAGCATAGCACATAATGCGAATGATTCTCGTTTACATTTACGTAACTTGATGATCGTGTAGCATTGCCATGCCTGCAACTTACGGATAATGCAAATAGAATTATTATTTGTATACATATGGCTACAGACAATGAGTTTAAGGATTTACTGCCGGCGCCAGGTAAAGAATGGAAAAAAGCATTGTGGCGAAGTTGACCTTTTGTACGAATGAGAACTATTCTCAAAAAGATCATTATCGTCAGGTAGACTTATGCCGCACCCACTATCGTTTGATGACCTGCTTTCTCCGCAGGGCGCACAGCCTTTTGCTCGCCGTGTGCTGCATCCATGGATGCATCTGGGGGTTACTCCCATTCCAGAGCCAGAGCGCGTGTATCCTGCGCTTCTGGCTCGCACCTCGGCGCCGCGTCTGGCGTATCTGCACATTCCCTTTTGTTCCAATCACTGCCTGTTCTGCGGTTTCTATCGCAACAAGTCCAACGAGGCAGCGATGAGCCACTACGTTGATGCACTGATTGCCGAGATTGAGCAGGATGCGGCCCGCGAAGGCATGGCTGCCCGCCCGGTGGAGGCGGTGTTTCTTGGTGGGGGCACGCCGAGTGCCTTGTCCGCCAGGGATCTGCAGCGCCTTCTTGGCGCGTTGCGCGCCAATCTTCCCCTGTCTGATGATTGCGAAATCACGGTAGAGGGGCGGGTTGCCGGTTTTGATGCCGAAAAGGTGGCCGCCTGCGTCGAGGCGGGGGCCAACCGGTTTTCCATTGGCATACAGTCTTTTGATACGCGTCTGCGTCAGCGCATGGGGCGTAAGGCCAGTCGCGAAGAGGCCGTCAGCTTTCTCTCTGGCCTGGTGGCGCGGCAGGATGCTGCCGTCGTGTGTGATCTGATTTATGGGCTACCGGGCCAGACTGATGAGATCTGGCGCAACGATGTGGCGCTGTGCAACGAGATCGGTCTGGATGGCGTTGATCTGTACTGCCTGTCGCTACAGCCGGGCAGTCCGTTGGCACTTTCCATCGAAAAGGGCGCACTTCCCCCGGCAGCTACCGATGCCGAGGCTCAGACGCGTTATCGCGAAGGCGGTGAGATCCTTGAGGCTGCGGGTTGGCGTCGCCTCAGTCAGGCCCATTGGGGGCGTAGCGGGCGAGAGCGCAACCGTTACAACAACGCCACCAAGGCGGGGGCTGACTGTCTGGCTTTTGGTGCCGGGGCAGGAGGGATGCTTGCCGGGCATCGCTTCATGCTCGATGCTGCTGTCGATTCATTTCAGGCGCGTGTGGCTGCTGCGGGCAAACCAATATCCGGCTTGCTGGCACCGGCCCCCCATCAGCGTGCCTGCAATGCCGTGATGCAGGGCATGGAGGAGGGGTGTCTGGTATTTGCGGTGCTGGAGACACTCGTGGGGCCAGGGTTCGTCTTGGCTCTTGCCCCCTTGTTGCAGCACTGGGCGCAGCTGGGGCTGATGGTGCTGGACGCCGATAGCCTGACGCTCACTGCATGCGGCCGGTATTGGCACAACAATATTGCCGCCACCCTGTTTGCGCAAATCTCCCTTTATCTGGACGGTCCACAGGCTGCCCATGCTTCACGGCCTTCGCATGGTGGGCATCCCGCCGGTATTCCGATGCGGCCCGCACATGCCATGTCTTCCTCTTCTTCTTCCAAACCGGAACAACCACATGAACAACATTTGCATTCCTGAAACTGATTCTACAAAACTCGCTGCCTTGCGCGCGCAACTGGCAGAAAAGCCCTCCGTGGTTCTCGAAATGTTTGCCGCTGAGCATGGTGTCAGCCTGCAAACGGTAGTTGAATGCCTACCGGAGACAAACCGGGTTTTTGCCCCCGGCGAATTTGCCGAGGCAGTCATGGCGGATATTGCGGACTGGGGCATCGTGACCGTTCTTGTGCATACCCAGGACATCATTCTGGAGTGCAAGGGGAAACTCCCCGCAGGGAAGACTGCCCGGGGGTTCTACAATCTCGATCATGGCAGTCCGATTGGGGGCCACTTCCGCCTTGATCAATGCGCTGCAATGGCCTTTGTGCGCCGCGCCTTCATGGGCAGCGACAGCTGTTCGGTGAGTTTCTTCAATCGTCGCGGTGAGGCCATGTTCAAGATTTTTGTCGGGCGGGAAGAAAACCGTGATCTTATTACCAGCCAGGTCGAGCGTTTCACGGCGTTGCAGGATCGTTTCAGAAACTGTTCATGATCCTACTGCGAAGGCGTGATTGGGCCTC
>DBTS01000143.1:7786-8376 GCA_002307175.1 Rhodocyclaceae bacterium UBA1310 | reverse complement strand
CAGCGCCAGGCCACCAAGGATGCAGGCCGTATCGCCGGTCTGGAAGTCAAGCGCATCATCAATGAACCGACGGCCGCCGCACTGGCCTTCGGCCTCGACAAGGCTGGCAAGAAAGACCAGAAGATCGCTGTGTTCGACCTCGGCGGCGGTACTTTTGATATCTCCGTGATCGAAATTGCCGATGTGGATGGCGACAAGCAGTTCGAAGTGCTGGCCACCAACGGCGACACTTTCCTCGGTGGGGAAGACTTCGATCAGCGCCTGATCGACTACATCGTTGAAGAATTCAAGAAGCTGAACGGCGTGGATCTCTCCAAGGACGCCATCGCCCTGCAGCGCATCAAGGCAGCCGCTGAACGCGCCAAGATCGAACTGTCGTCGTCGCAGCAGACCGAAATCAACGAACCGTACATCACCATGGCCAACGGCGCGCCCGTGCATCTGACCATGAAGATCACGCGTGCCAAGTTCGAGTCCCTGGTCGAAGAGCTGGTGAACGCCACGATCGAGCCTTGCCGCAAAGCCCTCAAGGATGCAGGCCTGAGCGTTTCGGACATTGACGATGTGATCCTCGTCGGCGGCCAGACCCG
>DBTS01000143.1:0-7501 GCA_002307175.1 Rhodocyclaceae bacterium UBA1310 | reverse complement strand
GGACAAGGTCAAGGAATTCTTCGGCAAGGAAGCCCGCAAGGACGTGAACCCTGATGAAGCCGTGGCCGTCGGTGCTGCGATCCAGGGTGGCGTGCTGCAGGGTGATGTGAAGGATGTGCTGCTGCTCGACGTGAGCCCGCTGTCGCTGGGGATCGAAACCCAGGGCGGCGTGATGACCGCCATGATCAAGCGCAACACGACGATCCCGACCAAGCATTCGCAGGTGTTCTCCACTGCTGCCGACAATCAGCCTGCCGTGACCATCAAGGTCTTCCAGGGCGAACGCGAAATGGCTGCAGGCAACAAGCTGCTGGGCGAATTCAATCTGGAAGGTATCCCGCCGGCACCGCGTGGCATCCCGCAGATCGAAGTGACCTTTGACATCGACGCCAACGGCATCCTGCACGTCAAGGCTGCCGACAAGGCAACGGGCAAGGAAAACAAGATCACCATCAAGGCCAACTCGGGTCTCGCGGAAGAAGAGATCGAAAAGATGGTCAACGATGCTGCCGCTCACGCCGAAGAGGACAAGCGCCAGCACGAGCTGGTGGAAGCCCGCAACCAGTGCGATGCGCTGATCCACACCACGCAGAAGGCACTCTCCGAGCATGGTGACAAGGTTGGGGCCGACGAAAAGGGCAAGATCGAAGCAGCCCTGAAGGAAGCCAAGACAGCCATGGAAGGCTCCGACAAGGAAGTCATCGAAGCCAAGACTCAGGCCCTGGCCCAGGCCAGCCAGAAGCTCGGCGAAGCCATGTATGCCCAGCAACAGGCGGGTGCCGGCGATGCCGCCGGTCAGCAAGCCCCTGGCGCAGGTGCCAAGCCGGCCGACGACAACGTGGTGGATGCGGAATTCACGGAAGTCAAGGACAAGCAGTAACTCCCCCGCATCACGCAGGCATCAGGAAGGAGCGCAAAGGGCCCGGCAACATCCAAGGCGCTCTTTGCGCTCTTGCCCGCTCTTGCCTTGAGGATCAAAGATGGCAAAACGAGATTATTACGAAGTGCTTGGCGTTGCCAAGGATGCTTCGGATGATGACATCAAGAAGGCCTACCGCAAGCTGGCCATGAAGTTTCACCCGGACCGCAATCCGGATGACAAGAGCGCGGAAGAGAAATTCAAGGAGGTCAAGGAAGCCTACGAGATGCTCTCCGACAGCCAGAAGCGCGGAGCCTACGACCGCTATGGCCATGCCGGGGTAGATCCCTCGGCTGCCGGCGGGCCTGGCGGCTTTGGCGGCGCGCAGGGGTTCGAAGGCTTTGGAGACGCCTTTGGTGGCATCTTCGACGAGATCTTCGGTGGCGGACGTGGTGGCGGCGGTGGTGGCTCCCGCGTATATCGCGGCAGCGACCTGCGCTACAACCTGGAAATTTCTCTCGAAGAGGCTGCACGCGGCGTCGAGAAAACCATCCGTATCCCGATCCAGGAAGAATGCGGCACCTGCCATGGTTCGGGCGCCAAACCAGGCACGCAACCAAAAACCTGCCCCACCTGCGGTGGCGTAGGTCAGGTACGCATGCAGCAGGGCTTCTTCTCGATCCAGCAGACCTGCCCTAAATGTCATGGCTCTGGCCGTATCATCACTGACCCGTGCGGTGACTGCCACGGCGCGGGGCATGTGAAAAAGCAGAAGACCCTGGAAGTCAAGATCCCGGCCGGCAGCAGCGAAGGCTTGCGCCTGCGCCATACCGGCCTGGGCGAACCTGGGGTAAACGGTGGCCCTTCGGGCGACCTCTACGTCGAGATCCATATCCGCAAGCACGCGGTTTTTGAGCGCGATGGTGATGATCTGCACTGCGAGATGCCGATCAGCTTCGTGACGGCAGCACTTGGCGGCGAAATCGATATCCCGACACTGGATGGTGCGGCTTCGATCAAGATTCCGGCCGAAACACAGACGGGCAAGGTCTTCCGCCTGCGCGGCAAGGGTATCCGCAACGTTCGCAGCGGCTACCACGGCGATCTGTACTGCCACGTCTTGATCGAAACGCCAGTCAAACTCAACGACAAGCAGAAGGAACTACTGCGGGAGTTCGACGCCACTTGCAAGGCCGAGGGGGATAGCCACAATCCGCAGGCTAAATCCTGGATGGACAAGGTACGGGACTTCTTTAGCAACTGAATTTTGGCAGCCAGGTTGTTCGTACCCAACAAAAAACCCGCCTTGTGCGGGTTTTTTGTTGGGTGCTGGATCTTGCGGCAGTCACGCCCAGGTCGACAGACTGCTCAACAGGTTCGATTCCATGACTGCGGCGGTTGCCGAATAGGCATCGGCATAGCGGCTGCCCGATGATCCTGAGGTAGAAGAAGAACTGGCCGTACTCGACAAATTTGCAGTACTGGTGTCCGTCGAACTTCCGCTCGTTGTCGAGGAGGAAGCTGCCGTAACACTCTGCTCAGACCTGTTTCTGGCTTCTATAAGTGCATTCAGCAAGCTGACGGCATCATTGCTCGCACTCGTCGCGCTGCTGCTCTGGCTGGCACTGGAATTGAGGCTGGCGAGAATGCCGGAAGTGGAGGACAGGCGGGCCGCCTCGGACGCGTAGCTCGAAAGTGATGATGCTGATCCGGTATAGCTGCTGACGGACTGGCTCGCCGCAGTCGTCCCTGCGCTTGTGCCCAGAAGACTTGAATACAGGCTGGAGAGGCTGCTGATCGAACTCATGACACTCACCTCCGATTTCACTGCCAGTGTAGAACTGCAACAGCAAAATTCAGCTCCCTTTATTTCAATTTACATCTCCCGCACCCCAGAATCCACCAACCGATAGCAGACGCCCGGATCACAAACCGCTCCGTCCGGAGACTCGCTAATTCTCATCAGCCCGTAGGTGCATTAGGATGTCTACTCCGCTTCTGCCTGCCTGCCCCGATGCCCACGCCCGCTACTCTCTTTTTTTCGCTTTTCTTCAGTCTGGTGGGAACGGCGCTGTTTCTTTACGGCAAACGCACAGCAAACATTCCGCACATTCTGCTGGGCCTCACGCTGGGGGCCTACCCCTACTTCATCTCGAATGTCTGGCTGCTTTGCCTGATCGGCATCGGGCTGTGCATCGCTGCCTACGTGCTGCGCGAGTAAGCCTCCGCGCTTCGTTTGCAATGCAGCGGCCTGACTGGCCTTCCCCGGTTTTCCAGGGTGAGCAGGTTTTGTAGAATTCCATGCCATGAGCGAAGAAGCATTCAACCCGTGTATCAGTTGCGGCGCCTGCTGCAGCAAGTTTCGCGTTTCATTCTACTGGGGCGAAGCAGACGATGCCCCGGGGGGTTACGTACCCGCGCATCTGACCGAGAAAGTGACTCCTTTCCTGCGCGCCATGGCAGGCACCCACCCGATTCCCCTTCGCTGCGTCGCACTGCAGGGCGAGATCGGCCAGTCAGTGAACTGCAGCATCTACAGCCACCGGCCCAGCCCATGCAGGGAATTCTCCGTATGGTTGGAGGATGGCAGGCCCAATCGAGCCTGCACAACAGTCCGGGCCAAGATCGGCTTACCTGAATTGCCCGCCATCCATCCGGCCGCCAGCGACGCAGAACGCCGGGCCGGCTGACCCCCCGAAGCCTCTGGCTGGCAGAAAAAGCTTCCGGCAATCTCTGGGCAGATCAGGCTTGGCGTCTCACGGCGAATCGAACCGACAGCCATTCCAACCCACTGTCGGAATGGTCACCCCAGACGACGTTGCTGTGTAGTAAGGTGAAAACCTCTCGACACCTCAGACCTGACCATGGGAATCGAAGCGCTGCCGGGGAATTTGTTGTTGTTCGCAAAGGAAGCAAAGTGAAACAGATAGCACGTTTGGTAATTGGCTTTTCGCTCGGTCTCGTCCTGCTGACTGGCTGTATTCCCCCTCCGTTCTTCGGGCCCGGTCCGGAACACCACGAAGGCCGTGATCGCGGTCCGGATCATGGTGACGACCACGGTCGTGGTGAATCCCATGATCGTGATGACCACGGGCGTGATTTTCACTGATTGAAGATATCAGGCCCGCTCCCAGGGCCTGCCTGCAGCCTTCCTGCAAACTCAAGCAGGCTGCAGGGAAATGTTTAATCCCCTGCCGATGCAAAACGGTAGGCATCCATTGCCAGCACACCATGATCGTAGCTGGTATGCGCGGTTTCAACGCGATAGCCCGCGCCCGCAGCCCCCAGAGCTACGAACAGGGGTAGAAAATGCTCCGGCGTGGGATGGGCACGCCCTGCATGGGGTGCTCTGCTCTGCCAGTTCAGTAGTTCGTCGATATTGCCGGTCTGCACCCGCGCATCCACCCAATCCCGAAATTCCCGGGCATATTGCTCGATATCCGCGTTCCCGGCACGCCAGCTCCAGTCACGCAGATTGTGCGTCATGTGGCCCGAACCAATAATCAGCACACCTGCCTGCCGAATCGCTTGCAAAGCGCGGCCCAACTGGAAATGATGCGCCGCCCCCAGATCCGGTTGGATCGACAGCTGCAGCATCGGTACATCCGCCCGTGGATACATCCTCAGCATTGGCACCCAGGCACCATGATCAATTCCCCGGCAGCCGTCAATCCCTGCCATGAAGCCGGATTTCCGCAATATATCGAGAACCTGGCGGGCAATCTCCGGCGCCCCGGAAACTGGGTATTGCAGGGCGTACAAGGCTTCTGAAAACCCCCGGAAATCGTAAATGGTCTCCGGTTGTACAGCACCACCCAGCAAAGGAATCTCCGTCTCCCAATGTGCTGACACCATCAGCACGGCGCGAGGCCGTGGCAGATCCGCCACCATCTCTGCCCAGGCACTGGCTGCGGCACTCGGCATGATGGCGTGCATGGGAGAGCCATGCGAAACAAACAGCACCGGAAATACAGCCTCAGCCATGACACTTACTCCTCACAGGTTTTGATTTCGATCCTGCCCCATGCCTGGAATTGCACAGTTCGGCAGCTCATTTCGACAGCCACATTCTGCACACCACCAGAAAAGAGATAAACTGCAGTAAAACGAATTTTTTATTGCCAATCCAGCAACAATAGAGGATAAAAATGGATCGCTTTGAGGCAATGCAGGTCTTTTGCAAGGTTGTGGAAGTCGGCAGTTTCGCCGGGGCAGCAGATCGCCTGGGCATGTCGACATCAGCCGTCTCACGTATGCTGGCGCAGCTTGAGAATCTGCTGGAAGCCCGCCTGCTCAACCGTACCACCCGGCGTATCAGCCTCACCGAAAGTGGCCAGGCTTACTATCAGCGCAGTCTGCAACTACTCGCGGATCTGGCCGAAACCGAGGAGATGGTCAGCACCAACACAGCCAGCCCGCGTGGCACGCTGCGCCTGACGGCACCGCTGAGTTTTGGCGCCAGCCATCTGGCGCCGGCACTGGGTGTGTTTGCACGACAACATCCGGACCTGAAATTCGAAGTCATGCTCTCCGACCGCGTCGTCGATCTTGTCGAAGAAGGTCTGGATCTGGCCATCCGCATCGGAGCTATCGGCAATCTCAATCTGGTGGCACGCAAAATCAGCAGTGCCCGCCAGTTGCTGTGCGCCAGCCCCGACTATCTGGCCCGTCACAACCCTCCCACCACACCGGAAGACCTCACGCAGCACGATTGCCTGAGTTATTCCTATGCTGCCGACAACAACACCTGGATTTTCCATAACCCACAAGGCATTGAGCAGAAAATCAAGGTCGCCGGCCCGGTGCTGGCAAATAACGGAACGGTACTGGCCGAGCTTGCAGCTGCCGGCCTGGGCATTACCTTTGCCCCAGATTTCATTGCGACCCCGCTGATCGAAGATGGTCGACTGCAGATTCTCCTGCCCGACTGGGAGCCCGAGCCTCTGCCCATCTGTGCGGTGTATCCCAGCCGCCGGCATCTATCCGCAAAAGTTCGCAGCTTTGTGGATTTTCTGGGACACTGGTTTTCCCGCAATACCCGAGATACTGGTGTATGAACAGCACAGAACTTGCTCCACTTCCCGAACTCAAAACCGGCCGCTACCGCCACTATAAGGGCAATGAATACGAGGTCGTCGGGCTCGCCCGCCACAGCGAATCAGAAGAGGTTATGGTCGTGTACCGCCCCCTCTATAACGATTCTGGCATGTGGGTACGCCCTTACCCGATGTTCATGGAATCCGTCGAGATCGATGGGAAACAGATACCCCGGTTTGCTTTCATCGGCTAAGCGGCCTCTCAGCCTGGCCTGCTCCGCTGGCAGGCCACCAGAGCGCCGCTCAAACCACTGCCTGGAAAACTTTGGACAAAGACTGCAATGCTTGCCTGGTCTACGCCAGAGAGCATTGAAATCAATGAAAATTGCGCGCTGCGCGCTGGCCCGGACCTAACTTTCCGGCACACCTCTGAGCGACAGTCGCACCCCATTTTCCTGCCTGAATCTGCCACTTATCTGCCAGGTTTCCACATTCGCCACCCCGTCCACCTGTAAGAAAAATTCCGACAAATCAGATGGTATTATCACTTTGGTTTTACTCATCCTGTCCTGCAGATATTCTGCAGTGTGCGGAGCCGATAATGGGAAAAGGCAGGGATGCGGAGCCTGCAAGAGCGTCTGTACAGGCATGCACAGACACGGCTCCTTGCAGTGCGGCCCCCCTTATCTACAATGAATTGAATTTGCCTGCAATCATTCGAGCGTGAAAATGCCCAGGTTTCCCCTCATCCCTCCTGAAGGTTTTCTATCGTGACAGTCATCGCGATCATCAATCCCAAAGGTGGATGCGGTAAATCGACGCTCGCCACCCACTTCGCCGCCTATCTTTCGCTGCACAAAAGCGAGGTCATGCTTGGCGATGTGGATAGGCAGCAATCTGCGCGCCTGTGGTTGAGTCTGCGGCCGGAGCAGTTGCCCAAGATCCACGGCTGGTCAGTGGATGAAAACAATTTCGCACGCCCTCCTGCCGGAGTCAGGCATATCGTGCTTGATACACCGGGCGGCTTTCACGGCTTCAGCCTCATGAAAGTCACCATGTCTGCCGATGCCATCCTGATCCCCACCGGGGCCAGCCTCTTTGATCGGCAGGCCAGCACCAACTATGTTCAGGAACTCAAGCAGTTGCCACGCGTTGCTGCAGGCAAATGCCGTCTGGCCTGTGTCGGCATGCGCGTGGACGGGCGAACCAAGAATGGTGCCGCCATCGAACGCTGGGCGGAAGAACAGGGGCTTGAATACCTGGGCTGCGTGCGCCTCGCCCAAGCCTATATCCGTTGTCTGGAACAAGGCCTGTCAATTTTCGATTTCCCGACAGAAAAAGTCGAAACCTATCTGAAGGAATGGCGACCACTGACCCAGTGGCTGGAAGAAGTCCTTGCTGCCGCGCCGGCCCTTCCCGGCAGCGTTCTGCAAAGACCGGAAAAGACGACTGCGGCAGATTTGGCAGCACGCCATTCGATGCTGACCAGTCTGCGCGCATCCTGAGCCTAAGAAGCTGTTCACGATCTGTAGCGAGAAGGCGTCAGTGGGCTGAAGAGCAGCACAGAAACCGGAGTTTATTCGTATAAATGAGGATTTCGAGCAGC
>DBTS01000086.1:19867-28858 GCA_002307175.1 Rhodocyclaceae bacterium UBA1310 | reverse complement strand
GCGGGCAATGTGGCCAAGTCATGTGCCTCCTTTCCGGGTCGCAGCGCTTAGAAGCTGTTCATGATCTTACTGCGAAGGCGTGATTAGGCCTCATGCGCTGCTCGAAATCCTCATTTATACAAATAAACTCCGGTTTCTGTGCTGCTCTTCGGCCCACTGACGCCTTCTCGCTACAGATCGTGAACAGCTTCTAACCACCACCTGCTGATCGGTGACCCAGCATGGCCTGCCAGAAGCTCAAGCGGTAAGGAACCAATTGATAAATTCACATATTGTTTTATATTGATCCGGTAATTCGATAGGTAGCACCCAATGCACCGCACTTCACTCGAACAATGGCTGGTATTGCAGACAGTTGTCGATGCCGGCGGCTTCGCCCAGGCAGCCGAGCTGCTGCACCGCAGCCAGTCTTCCGTCAGCTACGCCGTGGCGAGGCTGCAGGAACGCCTTGGCGTGGAACTGCTGCACATTGACGGGCGTAGGGCGCACCTCACCACTATCGGCGAAACACTTCTGCAGGATGCCCGCCTGCTCATCACCGAACTGGAAACCCTGGAGTTACGCGCCCATGCGCTGGCGCAGGGTGCAGAAGCCAAGGTGCGTCTCGCCGTCGACAGCATCTATCCCAAGGATCACCTGTTCGGGGTGCTGGCCAGATTCGCCCAGCGCTATCCCTATACGCGGGTGGAGCTCAATGAGGTGATCCGCCTGAGCCCTTCACGCGGCGCGAACCTGGCGGATCTCTCCATCTGCCTGCAGTCGGCCGAAAATACGGCCGGGCAGAAACTCATGGATGTGGAGCTCATCGCCGTGGCGCATCGGGATCATCCCCTGCATCACACAGGCAAAACCGTGCTGAGTTTTGCCGACCTGACACACCATCTGCAGGTACGCCTGGGAGACGAATCCCTGCCGGCACACGAACTGAGTGGTGCCCCCCGCCCGAACTGGATGGTCAACACCGTCGAAGCTGCCATTGAGGCCGTGCGTAGCCGCCTGTGCTTTGGCTGGCTGCCACGCCACACAATCCAGCAGGCGCTCGCCGATGGTTTGCTGCTGCCCCTGCCGCTGGGCACAGGGCAAACCCGCGACATCCCGCTGACGCTGCATTTCTCGGATTATGATCGCACCGGCTCGACGACACGGGCACTCGCCAGCCTGCTCCTCGAAACCGACAGCATGCACAGCCAGATTTGACCGCTTACCAGACCCGCCACCATGCACGCTGATCCGCCATGCTGGCCTTGACTGCGGGAGACCATGCAGTCGACATGCCGGTGCCGGCGAAGTGCCTGCCGAACTGCTTGTCGGTTTCAAGGATGTGATGCATCAGCCAGTGCTTGAGGAAATGCAGCAGCTCAAACGAGATCTTTGCGGCACCTTCATCAAGCTTGATCTGCAGCTCATGCACCTGCTCAATCAATGATGTATGGATTTTCTTGTGGTTGGTAAAATCCGGATAGGCAGAAATACGCATCAGGCTTTCTTCCACCGCAAAATGTACCTGCGTGTAGGCCACCAGTTCGTTGAGAATCCGGCGCGACACCTCACTGCCGTGGCGTTCATGAATCGCCTGATGCAGAGCATTGAGCAGGCGCACAAGCTCCTTATGCTGCTCGTCGATTTCTTCAACGCCTACCGAATACTCATTGGACCATTGAAACAGGATATCTGTCACGGCTAGTCTCCTCTGTCGGGTGTAAAGTGATTTCTAGTTTTCGTTTCACCCTACTCCGGGCCATGACATCTGACAATCCGGGTTAGCTGCCGGATGAGGTGCACGTCACAGAGATCGACCTGCAGGCTGGGGCACGAAAACACCATGCCCCAGCCGGCCTTTCTCCTTCTGAGTCAGTCTCAGCGTACCGATTTGTCGAAGCGTGCCTTGACATAGGAGCCAGGCGCATCCTCAATGGCGGCATGCTTCCCGGCAGACGGATCACGGGCCGCCACTTCCGCACCACCCCCCTGCTCATGCACCCATGCCTGCCAATCCACCCACCACGAGCCCTGGTGCTGGGTGGCGGTCTGCTGCCATGCCTCGGGCGTTTCGGGGCGTGCATCCGCATCTGTCTGTACCCAGAATCCATATTTGTTGGCTACGGGTGGATTGACAATCCCGGCGATGTGCCCTGAACCTCCCAGCACGAAGCGTACCGGCCCACTAAGGCACAGCGAACCTTTGTAGGTGCTCTTCCAGGGGGCAATGTGATCTTCGATGGTGGAGATGAAGTAGGCAGGTATCTTAATCTTCGAAAGATCGATCTTTACGCCACACAGTTCGATTTCACCGGGCTTGCACAATGCATTTTCCATGTACATCTTGCGCAGGTAGAAACTGTGCATACGTGCCGGCAGACGTGTGGAATCGGAGTTCCAGTAAAGCAGGTCGAAAGGGAATGGGTCCTTGCCCAGCAGGTAGTTATTCACCACGAAAGACCAGATCAGGTCGTTGGAACGCAGCATGTTGAAGGTCACCGCCATGTCACTGCCTTCGAGGTAGCCGCGTTCGGCCATCTTCTTTTCAAGCGACTGCACCTGCTCCTCGTCGATGAACACCCCGAGTTCGCCGGGGATCGAAAAATCCAGCAGGGAGGTCAGAAAAGTGGCCGAGGCGACGCGCTTGTCGCGTTTGGCTGCCATCCAGGCCAGGGCACACCCCAGCAATGTGCCGCCCAGGCAGTATCCGATGGCGTTCAGATCCTTGGCGCCGGTCTGCTCCAGCACGACATCCAGGGCGGTCAATACCCCTTCGGACAGATAGTTGTCGAAACCCTTGTCGGCGTGCCGGGAATCTGGATTGATCCAGCTGATCACAAAAACGCTATGCCCCTGATCGACCACCCACTTGATGAAGGAATTCTTTTCACGCAGATCGAGGATATAAAACTTGTTGATCCATGGCGGAATAATCAGCAGCGGGCGGGCGGCAACCTTCGCGGTGCTCGGGCTGTACTGCAAAAGCTGCATCATGTCGTTCTGGAAGATGACCTTGCCGGGCGTCGTCGCCACATTCCGGCCCAGCTCAAAAGCTTCGGTATCGGTCATGCGGATGCGTAACTGACCATCCCCATCCTCGATATCCCGCAACAGATTGTTGAAGCCCTTGATGAGGTTCTGGCCCCGCGTGCGCATGGTCTCACGGAATACTTCGGGATTGGTGAGCACAAAATTCGAGGGCGCCAACGCGTCAACGTACTGCCGGGTAAAGAAATTCACCTTCTTGCGCACATCGGGATCAAGGTTATCGATGCCTGCCACCGTATCGTGAACATGGCGGGCCGCAATCAGGTAACTCTGCTTGATGAAATCAAAGAGAAAGTGATCCTGCCAGCTCTCATCCTTGAAACGCTTGTCCCCACGGGGGGGCTCTGCCACCGGCGGCGGATTCAGCCCCCACAGGCGCTGCATGGAGTTCTGCCACAGGGAGAAATAGTCCCACACCAGATTCATCTGGGCCTGCGCGAGGCGATAGGGATTGGCCAGCAGTTTGCTGGTCATGTCGAGAAAGGCGTGGGCCACACCCAGCTCATCCTCCGGCGGCTCGATGCCCTTGCAGGCTTGACGCTGCAGAAAATCCGTCAAGAGATGCGAGGCGCGCTCGGCCACCTCGGCATAGGTCTTGGCGATTTCCTGCGGATCAGGCACTTCGGCCTCGGCCGTCTCGTTCTGCGGTGTTGCCATAGATGCGACTCCTGGACTGGATGATCGGATATCCCGCCTGGAAGTGCGGAGGCAAACCACGCCTGCCACCATGCCCCAGTCTGATATTCCGCGCTTTCTGGAACAGCAATCCGTGCCGGCGACCCAAGCTGCCGGCACGCCCGTCATTGTTGCATTCCAGCCACCCTGGCGGGCAGGCTATTTCCCTATTCGGGCAGGGCTCCCACAATCGGACCAGCAGACCAGTACCTGTGCGGATGACCCCTACCCATTGCGGCAGCCTGGGCACATAATCCGCGCCGAACGCAGTTACAATCTGATTCATCTTACCCAAGGGGAAGCCCCCAATGAGCAAGACTGTTCTGATCGCTGGTGCCAGTCGCGGCATCGGCCTTGAATTCGCCGTGCAATATGCCGCCGAGGGCTGGCAGGTGGTTGCCGGCTGCCGTTCGCCAGAAAAAGCCAAGGGCTGGATGCCGGCCAAGGTCGATCTGCAGGTGCTGGACATCACCGACACCAATTCGATTGCCACGCTGGGCTGGCACCTCGATGATGAGCCACTCGATCTGCTGGTAGTCAATGCCGGCGTGCTCGGGCCCGACACCAACAGCTTTTCCGCCCCCGGCGACGCCGCTTTCGACCAGGTGATGCACACCAATGTGCTGGGCCCGATGCGCATGATTCAGGCTTTTGGTGCCAACGTGGCGAGAACCGGTGGCGTCATCGCCGTCATGTCCTCAAAGATGGGAGCAATCGGCTCCACCACGGGCAAGGACGCGCTGGCCTACCGCTGCTCCAAGGCTGCGACGAATATGGTGACGCGGGTGGCTGCGAATGAATATGGCCCGCTCGGTGCCACCGTAGTATGCCTGCATCCGGGCTGGGTGCGCACAGATATGGGTGGCCCGAATGCCATGGTGGGCGTCAGCGAATCCGTCGAAGGGCTGCGCAAGGTCATTGCAGGCCTTGGCCCCGACGACAACGGCAGTTTCCTTGACTACACAGGCCACCGCCTGGACTGGTAGGCCCGCCATGCCGGAAGATTTACCCGCTTCGCCCTGTGTGCGCAACTGCTGCCTTGACCAGCAGGATGTCTGCGTCGGCTGTTTCCGCACCCTGCGCGAAATTCGCGACTGGTATACCGCAGACAGTGCCGCGCGCTGGCAGATTCTCGAGTGTTGCAAGCAGCGGCGGGCCGAGAGCCTCGCAAGACAACATGCACCTGAGGGCTGATTTTCGCTATGCTTGCGTCTGGAACGTTTCGTGCTCATCGGAACGGGTCCGTCGCGAGTCATAGGCATGCAACTCATTCTTCTTAGCGGGCTTTCGGGCTCTGGCAAAAGTATCGCCCTCAGACTGCTTGAGGACACGGGTTACTATTGTGTCGACAATCTTCCGGCCAGCCTGTTGCCACAATTGATCGAGCAATTGCGTGAAGAGGGCCACGAGCGCGTCGGCGTGGCCGTCGACGTGCGCTCCGGAACCTCGATCGCGGCGCTGCCGGAAATCATTGAAAGTATCCGCTCCCAGGTTGCCAGCCTGCTCTTCATCTTCCTTGACGCACGCGATGACGCGCTGATCGCACGCTTCTCGGAGACCCGCCGCCGCCATCCGCTGGCCGAAGGCCATCTGAGCCTGCAGGAAGCCATCGCGCGGGAACGGGATCTGCTCACCCGCATCGCCGAGCTGGGCCATCGCCTGGATACCAGCTCACTTCACCCGAACGTGCTGCGCGCCTGGATCCGGGCGCTCATTGAAGCCGCACCAAGCCACGGCCCAACGCTCATGTTCCAGTCTTTCGGCTTCAAGCACGGCATTCCGGTCGACGCAGATTTCGTTTTCGACGTGCGCTGCCTGCCCAATCCCTATTACGATCCGGCCCTACGCACACTCACCGGCCTGGATCAGCCGGTGATCGATTTCATGCGCGCGTCCGACGACACGGCACGCATGGCGCAGGATATCCGCAAGTTCATTGCGAACTGGCTGCCATCATTCCAGCACGATGGGCGCAGCTATTTCACCGTGGCTATCGGCTGTACCGGCGGCCAGCATCGTTCGGTCTATCTCGCAGAATGGCTGGCACACGAATTCGCCGAACAGGGCAATGTGCTGGTTCGCCACCGCGCTCTGGATGCCGGGCTCAAAAAGGCCTGAATGCACACCCGCGAATGGCTTGCGCTGCTGCGCCCCGGTGATTATCTGGTCATCATCGCGGCAATCGGCGCCACGCTGCTTGCGGGCATGACACTGTGGAGCAGCGACCAGCCGACGACTGCCGTGGTACGTGCCGCCGGCCAGGAAGTGGCGCGCCTGCCGCTGGATCGGCCCGCCAATTTCACGGTGCGCGGCCCGCTCGGCCTTACCCATGTGGAAATCCAGCCCGGCCGCGCCCGCGTCGCCTCTGATCCCGGGCCACGACAATACTGTGTGAAGCAGGGCTGGCTGACGCGCAGCGGCGCTGCCGCAATCTGTGCCCCCAACGAAGTCACGCTGCAGCTCGAAGGCCGCCGCGCCGCCTACGATTCAATGAGTTACTGAGCATGGTCGAACCCTCCGCCCCACGCCTGATCCGCAGCGATGCCTCCGACCACCGCGTAGCGCGTTATGCGGCAGCCGCCATCGTGCTCTCGGTGGCCGAAGCGGCCATCCCGACACCACTGCCGGGCGTCAAACCCGGCCTTGCAAACATCGTCGTGCTGCTGGTGCTGCTGCGCCACGGCTGGAGCGAGGCGGCCTGGGTGGCCCTGCTGCGCGTGTTTGCCACCAGCCTGCTGCTGGGCCAGCTGTTTGCACCGGGTTTCTTTCTGAGCCTTGCGGGCACATTCGCCACCCTGGCACTGCTGGCGGCCATCGTGCATCTGCCCCGGCGCTGGTTCGGCCCGGTCAGCCTGTCGGTGCTCGCAGCCTTTGCCCATATCGGTGGCCAAATGCTGCTGGCGCGTGTGTGGCTGGTACCACATGCCGGCCTGTGGGCGCTGTGGCCGGTGTTTTCGGCCACGGCAACATTCTTTGGAATAGTGAATGGCCTGATTACTGCGCGTCTTCAGGCAAATCCTCAGCACACCAATTCCGAATCCGATGAGAAAACCCCCGCCTGATACCTGTGGCCTTCAGGTGAGGGTTCCGTCTTCCATTTCCAGAGCTTACTGGAAGTTGCTCGGGATAGTTCCCATGGTGGTCGGCAAAGTACCCTTCACATCCGACGGACTGTAGGCTCCTGCAGAAGTCCACACAATCCAGTCAATGTTGGCGTTATAGGCACTGGATCCACCATCACCAAGGTACAAGCCGGTGGCGGTTGAAGTCAGGCAACCGGAACCTCCAAGCGTGATGACATTGCCGGAATATGAGCCAGCTGTAAGCGTCGCGCTGCTGGTCAATGTAATCGCAGCACCGTCAACCCACAGGCTGACCGTACCGGTGCAAGCTGCGGTCAGATTCACTGCATACTGGAACACGTGATAGGAACCAGTGGCGCCGTAGGAGCCTCCATCCTTGATCGTCGCGGTGGAGTCTGCCACCTTCTCAATCCCAAAGCCGTTAAGGTCGTTATAAATCACGCCCTTCACACGTTCACTGCCGGTATTCATGTCCAGCTCGATACCACGATTGGTCGTATCATTGACCTTGACATAAGCCAGCAGCGTAAAGGTTTTCGGATAGGCAGTCGGCACCCCGGATGCAATGTAAACGGTGTCTTTGTTGGCCGTTGCGGCGGTCGTATTGAATGTTGTGATTCCGCTTGCAGCCGTAAAATCCGTTGAAGCGGTCGAACCAGAAGTCGTCCCCTGAGTGAATGTGGAGGCGGTTCCGTCTGCGAGCGTCACAGAATTTGCCACCACCGGATTCGAGGAAGCGTTGTAGACATTCCAGGCAATTGAAGCCGCTTTCGACGAAGATGCTGAGGAAGCCGCAGAAGAACTGGCGGCTGAAGACGATGCAGCCGAGGAAGCCGCTGACGACGACGTCGCTGAAGAAGCTGCAGAAGACGACGCTGCTGAGGAGGCTGTCGACGAAGCGGCACTAGAGGCAGCCGAAGATGCAGCGGAAGACGTGGCAGCAGATGAAGCCGCCGACGATGTTGCTGCGGAAGACGATGAAGTCGACGTCGTCGTGGTCGTCGTACTGCTGTTATTGTCGTCGCCACCGCCGCCACACGCTGCCAGGGCCAAACTGGCAATCAGCACTGCAATGGCCTTTTGGTTGATTCCTTGAATCTGGTACATCTGTCGTCCTCCTGTTTTAATTAGATTTCCGCTTTTTGCGGATACAAAAACATCTGGTCACCATGCACTTCCAGTAACCCAAAGTCTGCGCACAAATTCATGAAGATGAGATAATTTTGCACTTCCAGATTTTTGCATGGGAATATTCTGTACATACACTCTTTCACCTAATCCCAGCGAAAATTATCACATTTTGTTACCGGGCACATACAGGGAAACCCTAGGGTTTAGCTGTTTTTGTTTTTCGAATGAATTTCTATTCGAAATGGCATAGATTATGCGTAAAAACTATTCTTTCTGTATAAATATCAAGGAATTTATGCCTGCAAATACAAAAACAGTTTTTTGGCTAAGCAGGCTGAATCGCAAACGTTTTTTATGCGACATATACTGACGTAGTCTTGCCTGCAGGTTGCCGTCCAGTCCCCCAGGGACGGACTGCTTTCCTTTTGTGTGACACAGTTAAGCCTTTGAGCTATCAGGGTTTACATTCCTACGGTAAAATAGAGTGTTCAGCGCCACCTTCCCCTTGTGGCGCAGGCTATCAAGGATTCCGCTGTGCTCATCGCCAACAACATCACCATGCAGTTCGGGGCCAAGCCCCTGTTTGAAAACGTCAGCATCAAGTTCGGCGACGGTAACCGTTACGGCCTGATCGGCGCGAACGGCGCCGGCAAGTCCACCTTCATGAAGATTCTCGCCGGGGTACTGGAGCCCAGTGGCGGCAATGTGGCGCTCGATTCGGGCGAGCGCATGGCCTTCCTGCGCCAGGACCAGTTCGCCTTTGAAGACGTGCGTGTGCTCGACGTGGTGATGATGGGCCACGACCAGATGTGGGCCTGTATGCAGGAGAAGGACGCGATCTATGCCAACCCTGAGGCCACCGAAGACGATTACATGCACGCAGCGGAACTCGAGGCCCGCTTCGCCGAATACGATGGCTACACGGCCGAAGCGCGTGCCGGTGAGCTGCTGCTCGGCGTGGGCATCCCCACCAGTCAGCACAACGGCCCGATGCGTGAAGTGGCGCCCGGCTGGAAGCTGCGCGTGCTGCTGTGCCAGGCCCTGTTCGCGAACCCGGACATCCTGCTGCTCGACG
>DBTS01000086.1:8732-19581 GCA_002307175.1 Rhodocyclaceae bacterium UBA1310 | reverse complement strand
TCGACATCAACACCATCCGCTGGCTCGAACAGGTGCTCAACAACCGCGAGAGCACGATGATCATCATCAGCCATGACCGCCACTTCCTGAACCAGGTGTGCACCCACATGGCCGACCTTGACTATGGCCGCATCCAGGTGTGGCCGGGCACCTGGGACGATTACATGGAGGCCTCTACACAGGCCCGTGAGCGCCAGCAGGCCGCCAACGCCAAGGCCAAGGAACGCGTGGCGGAACTGCAGGACTTCGTGCGCCGCTTCTCGGCCAACAAGTCCAAGGCCCGCCAGGCCACCAGCCGCGCCAAGCAGATCGACAAGATCAAGATCGACGAATTCAAGCCTTCGAGCCGCCAGTACCCATGGATCCGCTTCGACTACGACGAGAAGGAAAAGCTGCACCGCCAGGCCGTGGAGATCGACAACCTCACGTTCGGCTACGAAGCCGATCGCACCATCATCAAGAAGCTCACGATCACCTTTGATGCCGGTGACCGCGTGGCCATCATCGGTGAAAACGGCGTCGGTAAGACCACCCTGCTCAAGCTCATGATTGGCGCGCTGACGCCGCAGAGTGGTGCCCTCAAATGGGCAGAAAAGGCGCGCTATGGCTATTTCTCACAGGATCACGCGACCGATTTCGATTCCGACCTGAACCTCACCGACTGGATCTCCAGTTACGTGCGTGAAGGCGGTTACGAGGGCGACGACGCCATCACGCTGATCCGCGGCACACTGGGCCGCCTGCTGTTCCAGGGCGACGACGTGAAGAAATCCGTGCGCGTGATCTCCGGGGGCGAACAGGGCCGCATGCTGTTCGGCAAGCTGATGCTGCAGCGCAAGAACGTGCTGGTGATGGACGAACCGACCAACCACCTCGACATGGAATCCATTGAGGCACTCAACGCGGGGCTGGAAAAGTTCGAAGGCACGCTGTTCTTCGTCTCGCATGACCGCGAGTTCGTTGATTCGCTGGCTACGCGCATTGTCGAAATCAAGGCCGACGGCCAGATCATCGATTATCGCGGCACTTACGAAGAGTATCTCTCCAGCCAGGGCCTGAACTGATCCTGCACAGACGCTGCCGGGCCATTGCCCGGCAGGGTTGGCGCAAGCTCACCGGTTGCGCATGAAATCAGCCAGTTCGCGCAGTTTCACCAGAATGTGCTCATGCGCACGCCCCGTCGGCAGTATTTCCCCCATCGCCTGCTCCATGCACAGCAGCCACGCGTCGCGCTCCACCTCGCCAATGGCAAACGGCAGGTGACGCGCGCGCAGGCGTGGATGGCCATGCTTTTCGACGTAATACTGCGGCCCGCCGAGCCAGCCACAGAGGAAATCGAAAAGCTTCTGGCGTGAGCCGAAGAGATCTTCGGGATGCAGCTTGCGGATCACGTAGGCTTCCGGCAACTCATCCATCAGGTCGTAGAAGCGATCGACCAGTTGTCGCACCACCGCCTCACCACCGAATTCATCGAATGGATTGAGGGGAGTACCAGGATTCTCGGTCATGGGAATGCTTGATTGTAGTATCAGGTAACCCGGATTGTATGCCGCCCCGGCGCCGACTCAATGGCAAACTCCACGGGCAGAAACTTTGCAATCACCTCGCAATTGGTTGTCAGATGCGACGACAGCTGCGTTGTCGTGAATGCCCCAGCACCTGCCAGCGCCATCGGCAACACCAGTTGATCCGCCAGATGCTCCGCAACGGCAGCAGTCCCCGCACAATACGCCCGCACTCCGGCCACCAGTCGCTGCGCCACCCGTTCCGCCGTCACACCTTTCTCGCCAAACGTGGTGAACATCTCGGTGAGATGCTCATACCCCAGCGCCAGCAGCAAGGCGTTGCCAGGCCCTTCGTTGGAAGGCAGGCCACGCAGATCGCTTTCCATACCGACAAATGCCGGCCCCAGATCCGCCAGTTCGGCTGCCACCACGCCGAGCTCGCGCTTGGCCACATTCGCCGGTACACCCGCCACGACCGACACGGCACGTACTTCGCGCAAATCCCCACGTTCATGCAGATCCAGCGGCTGCAGCTTGGGAGAAGGCTCAACCGTGGCGCGCAACTGACCACCCCCGGCAGGATAGAAACCATGCCGCAGCAGTTCCAGCTGCGTCGTCACGCCCATTCTGCGCATCAGCGGCAACCACGCCTCAATCAGAAAATCAGCGGGCGGCGCCATGCTGTTGTGTGTGCCGCCACTGACCAGCACCGTGCTCGGTGCATCGGCAAACCACAGCGCCGGCAGCACAGTCTGCAGCACCAGCGTGCATGATCCGGCCGTGCCGATGGCATACGTATAATCACCACCACGGATCTTCCCCGGCACAAATTCCAGGCTTAGCGAGCCAGCCTCGGCCCCCGCAAGCTGTGCGCCGCAGATTTCAGCCGCCGCGCGCACTGCCGTCAGATGCTGACGCAACAGCCCCGGCTTCTGCCGGCGCGCACGAATCTTTGCGATGCGGAAGGGAATCCCCGTAATCATCGACAGGGTCAGTGCGGTGCGCAGAATCTGGCCGCCACCTTCGCCCTGGGAACCATCAAGTTCTATCATTCCTTTTCTTTCTTCTTGAAGCGATCAGCTCGTCACTGTCTGCATCAGCAGCCGGTCCAGCTCGACACGACATCCCCATGGGCGTGGATGCTCGATTTCTGCATCCGCCCGTGCCAAACGCTCTGCGATAAATGCATGGATACCGGGCCAGCAGGGGCTGTATTCGGCCTCACCGGCGCGCATCTTGGCTGCCAGCAGGGCATTGATCTCGGCGCGCAAAGTAGCATCCGTGACCAGACCTTCGACCAGTTCGGCAAAGCGCATCGGTGGCATGCCGCGCCCTTCATCCACCCATTGGGCCGCCAGCAGCGGGCGCAGCACATACAGGTATTTCTTCAGGCGTACCGATTCGCCCTGCAGATAGCCACGAAAATTCTTGCGCGCCATGGCGAGATAATGATGCCGCACACGCATACCAGAGAAAAACCCAGACTGCATTGCCTTCACGCGCCCGACCCAAGCGTCATCCTGCCGGTACACAACTGGCGAATCAAGCCATTCCAGCAAGGTGGGATTGGAATTCCCGAGTAGCTGCAGGGCTTTGCGCAACTCCCAGCCGCTCACATCCAGCTCATCGCTGATTGGCAGTTCGATCACATCGCGCTGCTCACCGACGGTGAGGTACCACGGCAGACAGTGCACGTAGACGAAACGCACATCATAGTCGCTGTCTGGCGAGGCAAAACCCCAGCCCCGGCTGCCGGATTCGCACGCAAAAAGCACGCGCACATCATGTTTTTCTTCGATTTCGGCGAGAGCTTTCATCACGCTCTCACGCACGGCCTCATCCACCGGATGGGCACTCAGTGTTTCTGTCTGCAACATGTTTCTTCTTTCGGCTGAAACACGCTGCAGCATTTAGGCCCAGCGTTTTCAGCAGTATCTGTCTGTAATACGACGCACGGTATTTTTCATTAACCGTTTCCCGGAAAAATGCCCCAAACTTCGAATGTGAAACGGATTTCCGGCGTTTCCGGCAACACCCCAAGGCGTTTCAGCTCTCGCAACCTTGCCTGCAGCAGCAGACGCCGCGCCGGATCAGGCTGGGCATTCACCATGCCGACACGTGCCCAGGCCTGGAATGCCTGACTGACGATGCGGCGCTCCCCGGGAGCACACAGCTTGGCGCAGACAAGCAGGCTATCGAGCCTTTCCCAGTACATCATCATTTCTGCAATCAGCACGGCGCGCGCCATGCCACACCGCTCAATGGCTTCCGCAAAGGCTTGCTGGAACTGCTTCGTCGACAGGGCCACCGTCCCCTCACCAATAAACCGCCGCGCCAGTTGCAGAAGCTTGGGCGCGGGATCAGCCAGCGCCTTTGCCACTGCTTCATCACTGGCCTGCGGAGCCAGCCGGACAAAGGCCAGCAGGGCCATACGCCGCACCTTCACCTGCGGATGCCGCAGCGCGGCCTGCACGAAGAGCAACTGGGCGCTGTCGCACAGGGCATGGATCATCCCCAGCAACTCGGCTGGAGTCTGGCCTGAAAGACGGGCCATCTCGACCTGGGTGCGGACGAACGCAGGGCAGTCGAAACCACTCTTGTGCGCCAGCCACACAGCCCATTCCCGCACCGGCGTGCAACGGTCAAGCAGACAGCGCGCCAGCAATGCATGGCGTGCAGCCGCTTCAGTACAGCGCGGAAACGCCAGATGCAGGGCTTCACGCCGCACCGCAAAATGTGCATCGTCCAATCCCCGCAGCAACAGTTCGGTACTCCAATCTGCGGCGTATTCGCCACATGCCCGCACCACCTGCAAACGCACCGTGACATCCGGATGTTCGAGAAAACGCCCGAACACCCTGGCCCGCACGGCCTCTTCGCAGCCTTCGGCCAGCTGCGCAAACAGGAAGCGCGCTGCCGCACCATGGCGGATCATCGCGTGACGCATGACTTCGATACGCGCTTCGCGCAAACGCAGCAGCGCACCGGCCCGTTCCAGCACTTCGCCATGATCCGCACGCCCCTTGGTGGTCAGCGCCAGCAGGGCATCCAGATTGGCGAGCAGCACGGGCAGACGGGCTGGCTGCAGATACGCTTCCACCGCCTCGCGTGCGGCCTGGCGTACCTGAGGCACCCAGTCATTGAGGCGCTCCAGCAGCACACGCAGGGCTTCCGGTGACTGGGCACCGACCAGCGCACGCGTGGCGCTTTCACGCACGTAACCGTTGCCGTCGCTTGCCAGCTCGTGCAGACGCTCTTCCGACAGCTCGTACGGTGACTTGCTCGACAGCGTGTCCAACCACTCCTTCACATCGAAACCCATTTCCCTAACCTTTCACACACACCACCTGTCTCAGGGTGTGCACAATCTCCACCAGATCACTCTGGGCCTGCATCACCGCATCGATATCCTTGTACGCCAGCGGGATTTCGTCAATCACATCGGCATCCTTGCGGCATTCCACATGCGCCGTGGTTCGTACCTGGTCTTCCACCGTGAAACGCTTTTTCGCCTGGGTCCGGCTCATGGCACGCCCGGCACCATGGCTGCACGAGGTAAACGCCTCCGTATTGCCCAGGCCACGCACAATGTAGCTGCGCGCACCCATCGACCCCGGAATGATCCCCAGTTCTCCCTGGCGGGCCGAGACTGCACCCTTGCGAGTCACATAGACATCATTTTCGTAGTGATGTTCGCGCTGCACGTAATTATGATGACAATCCACCTGCTCGGACGCCAGCTCCACCGGACGGGCGAGCAGGGATGAGACCGCTGCCACCACGTTTTGCATCATCGCCACACGGTTCAGGCGCGCAAATTCCTGCGCCCAATGCACGGCTTCCAGATAGTCGGCAAACAGTTCCGAGCCTTCCTCCAGATACGCCAATGCCACATCCGGCAGGGTTTTGAGAGCATCTCCCATGTTTTCCTGTGCCAGCCGGATGAATAGCGTACCGATGGCGTTGCCAATACCACGTGAGCCCGAATGCAGCATGAACCAGACCTGTTCCGCCTCATCCAGACAGATCTCGATGAAATGGTTTCCCGTTCCCAAGGTCCCCAGGTGCATATGGTTATTGGTGTTCTTCAGGCGCGGATACTTCGCGGTGATCGCGGCAAAACCCGGTTCCAGTTGTGCCCACAGGGCATTCACGTTATCCGGCGGGTTTTGCCAGGAACCTTTGTCGCGGCCACCACGCGTCACATCACGGCCATGTGGCACGGCACGCTCAATGGCCGCACGCAGCGCCGGCAGATCTGCCAGATCCGCAGCCTTCAGCGTGGTACGCACGGCTGACATGCCACAGCCGATATCCACCCCTACCGCCGCCGGAATGATCGCCCCCTGCGTGGGAATCACGCTGCCAATCGTGGAGCCTTTTCCCAGATGCACATCCGGCATCACCGCCATATGGTGGAAGATGAAGGGCAGGGATGCCGTCTTCAGGAGCTGTGCGCGGGCATCGTCTTCCACCGGCACACCATGCGTCCACATCTTGATGGGGGTTCCGTTGTGGGTTTCCACTTGTTCGTAAGTCATTTTATTCCTCTACTACCTATTCGTCCGGGAACCTGCTGCCACCCTCGCAGCAGCAGGCCCGTATTTTCATTTCACCCAGCCTTCAGCGAGACCAGTCCGTTCAAAACCTGATCCAGGCCACCGAATACAGAAATCCTGTCGATCCGCGCAGCCACGCGCTCCAGGGTTTCCAGCTCCTTGAGGCGCAAAGCCACCGGGTTATCCTCCATGACCTTTGCCGTGTTGAGCAGCGAGCGCGTCGCCGAAGTTTCCTCACGCCGGCGGATCACGTTGGCCTCCGCAGCCTTGGAAGCCTCCACCACGCTGGCGAGAATGGTTTTCATCTCGCCGGGCAGGATGATGTCTTTCACACCCACACCACCAACTTCCATGCCGAAACCCTGAAGCTTGCGGGCCAGATGCGCGCCAACCACCTCGTCGATCACCTGTTTGTCTTCCAGCAGTTCATCGAGCGAACGCGTACCCACTGCCTCGCGCAAGCCCAACTGCAACTCGCGATACAGATGCTCGGCCGGTTTCGCCAGTTTCTCGAAAGCCACCAGCACATCGGTATAGCGCCACGTGGCCGTGAGATTCAAACGCAAGGCAACCTTGTCACGCGTCAGAATCTCCTGCCCGCTGACTTCGAGATTCTGCAGGCGCATATCCACACGCTCCACCTGCACATCACGGTTGTAGCGCCAGAAGGCTTCCACACCCGGTTGCAGCAGGCGCTCGACATGCCCATCCACACGCAGCACGCTGACGTTGTAGGCCGGCGTCTGCACCATCAGCACGCCTTCCAGCCCATTCACTGCATGCCCGTTCAGCGCCGGACGCTGCAGGCGGGCCGCAAGCTTCTGCGGCAGACGGTACTCGTTCTGCAACGACACTTTCTCCAGCCGCTGCTTACAGACACCTTTCCAGAACACCCGGCGCGATCCCGGCGGCAGGATTTCCACGAGCATGTCATTCTCATAGCGTAAACCAGCCTCATCTTCAGCCGTCAGCATGGTTTCGAAATTTTCCTCAACCGTGGCCTTCTCATTCGCCTCAAGATAATCCACGAGTTCCCAGTCACTCATCACCGTATCGGTTTTCCAGGTGGTGCATGACAGGCGATTCAGCGGATCGAAGAACTGGTGGCGACCGGGGTTGAGAATCCGCTCGTAATCGCCATCGCGCAACAACACACCACGTTCATTTTTCTTCACCACAAATCGCTTCAACATTTTCATTCCCCTGTTCATCTTTATATGTGCCGGTCAGCACCGACCCGACGGGCCTGCCATTCGACGCCATCCGGGGGGCAGGCCGGAGATCAGCAGGTTGCCGGCTTCAGGCCTTCCGCCCTCAGGAGCGGAGGTGACACCGTGCTGCCCACTTCTTCACCGGACCGCCTGCCAGATACGCAGGCCGGAGGCCGATCGGGTCGGTGACGGGTGCTTGCGCACACCGCGACCGACGGGTACTGCATCAATAGCTGTCCAAAGACAGTTCTGGAGCGGGATTCGAACCCGCGACACGCTGGCTATAAGTCAGCTGCTCTACCTGATTGAGCTATCCAATTAGGTGGTGATCCGGGGATCGAACCCGGTGAATTCCCGATGAAATCACCCTTGCCTCAAACCTTGGCGGCGGCATACCGGCACGCGACAGGACATTCCCGGCGCATCGGCACCAGCGGGGCTTTGGAACCCCGGCTCGTGGGCCAGTGCTTCAGCTTGTGACACTGTCTATAACGCGAATAGCGTGCCAGCACTTGCAAACACCTCTAACTAGAAATTTACGTCGCTGTTTTTATTCGGGATTTAAAAAAACAGATGGTTTTTCCCCTTCAAGAAAAATCTTGTTTTTCTAGCGTAAAATCTATGTATATATAAATCTGGATAGTTAATCATGAAGAAAACCGTCGTCATTGGATTTCTCGGCACCCAGCTCGACTACGCCGGGCGCGGCAGCAACCGCTGGGAGAAGTGGCGCCCGACGGTGAGCCTGTGCCAGCAGGAGGATCTGGTCATCGACCGCCTTGAGCTGCTGCACGATGCACGCAGCCTGCATCTGGCCGAGCGCATTCGCAATGACATCTGCAGCGTGTCGCCGGAGACCGAAGTACGCCTGGTGCAGATCGAATTGCGTAATCCGTGGGACTTCGAGGAGGTCTACACGCTGCTGCACGATTTTGCGCGTGGCTATGCCTTTGACACAGAGAACGAGGACTATCTGATCCACATCACCACGGGCACGCACGTGGCACAGATCTGCTGGTTCCTGCTCACCGAGGCGCACTATCTGCCGGCCCGCCTGATCCAGACCTCGCCGCCCCGCAAGAAGGAACTTGGCGAGGTGGTGGGCCGCTATGAGCTGATTGACCTGGATCTGTCGCGCTATAACAAGATTGCACAACGTTTCGAGCATGAGCGCGGCGAGACGGTGAGTTTTCTGAAATCCGGCATTGCCACGCGCAACCCCGCCTTCAATGCCATGATCGAGCAGATCGAAAAGGTGGCGGGGCGCTCGCAGGCGCCGATGCTGCTGGTCGGCCCGACGGGTGCCGGAAAATCCTTCCTTGCCCGCCGCGTGTTCGAACTCAAGCATGGCCGGCAGCGCCTGAAGGGGCGCTTCGTGGAGGTGAACTGCGCGACGCTGCGCGGCGATTCGGCGATGTCCACGCTGTTCGGCCACGTCAAGGGCGCCTTCACCGGCGCGCAGACCGAGCGGCCTGGGTTGCTACGCGCGGCCGATGGCGGCCTGCTGTTCCTCGACGAGATCGGCGAACTGGGGCTGGACGAACAGGCGATGCTGCTCAAGGCCATCGAGGAGAAACATTTCTTCCCGTTTGGCGGTGACCGCGAGGTTTCCAGCGATTTCCAGCTCATCGCCGGCACCCACCGCGATCTGCGCCAATGGGTGGAAGAAGGGCGTTTCCGTGAAGATCTCTTTGCACGCATCAATCTGTGGACTTTTGATCTGCCCGGCCTCGCCCAGCGCCCGGAAGACATCGAACCCAATCTGGATTACGAACTGGAGCGCTTCGCACGTGACAGCGGGGAACTCATCCGCTTCAATGTGGAGGCCCGCCGCCGCTATCTGGCCTTCGCATGCTCGGCAGTGGCCCCCTGGCGCGGCAACTTCCGTGAGCTAGGCGCCTCGGTGACGCGCATGGCCACCCTGGCCGAATCCGGGCGCATCACGGAAGCGCTCGCCAGTGAGGAAATCAGCCGTCTGCAGCGTGCCTGGGTGCGTACGCCAGGCAGCGATTGCGTCGATGAGGTGCTCGGCGAGGAGGCTGCTGGGCTGGATCTCTTTGATCGTTGCCAGCTTGCGACTGTCATCGAGACATGTCGGCACAGTGAAAGCCTTTCCGAAGCGGGGCGCAAGCTGTTTGCCGTGTCACGGGAAGGCAAGAAAGTCGCCAACGATGCTGACCGTCTGCGCAAGTATCTGGCGCGTTTTGGGCTGGACTGGGCCAATCTCACAAAGTCTTGATCTCGAACCA
The DNA here is from genome assembly GCA_002307175.1 of Rhodocyclaceae bacterium UBA1310. Lineage (GTDB taxonomy): Bacteria > Pseudomonadota > Gammaproteobacteria > Burkholderiales > Rhodocyclaceae > Uliginosibacterium. The sequence continues at coordinate 10,057 of DBTS01000086.1, read as the reverse complement.
AATATTACTGTTGTCACCCGGATTTGTGGCGTGTCAAGCAGCGTATGCTGTGTGTGCCATAAGCTATATCCATCAAAACATAAAGGTGGCTTCATGATTACGCATTCACTTCCATCCCTCACGATCCGTGGCAAGAGTCTCCTGCCAGTGGTGCAGGGCGGCATGGGTGTCGGCATCTCGGCCCACCAACTGGCCGGAGCGGTAGCCGCCGAGGGGGGTGTTGGCACCATTGCCAGCATCGATTTGCGTCGCCTCCACGGGGATCTGATGGAGCGCACGCGCAACGCCAGCCGTGAGCTGATCGACAAGGCCAACCTGGAAGCACTGGACCGCGAGATCAAGGCCGCGCTGGACAAGGCCAGGGGTGCCGGGCTGGTCGCCGTAAACGTCATGAAGGCAGTCAGCCAGTATGGCGATCTGGTGCGCCAGGCCTGCAAATCGGGAGCCCAGGCGGTGGTGGTCGGCGCCGGGCTGCCACTCGATCTGCCGGAACTCGCACATGAGTTCAAGGATGTGGCGCTGATCCCCATCCTTTCTGATGCGCGTGGCATGAGCATCGTGATCAAGCGCTGGATGCGCAAGAACCGCCTGCCAGATGCCATTGTGCTGGAGCATCCGGGCTGGGCCGGTGGCCATTTGGGCGCTACGAATATCGGCGAAACGGCAAACCAACGTTTCGACATGGAAACCGTGCTGCCGGAATGCCAGCAGGAACTGGAGAAACTTGGCCTGAAAAATGGCGAGATTCCACTGATCCCGGCCGGGGGCATCAACAGCCTGCAACGCATCCGCGAACTCCTCGGCATGGGCGCCAGTGGCGTGCAGATTGGCACCCCTTTCGCGTGCACCCAGGAATGCGATGCTGCCCCGGAATTCAAGCGCGTACTCGCCGAGGCAAGGCCTGAGGACGTGGTGGAGTTCATGAGTGTGGCCGGTCTGCCGGCGCGTGCCGTACGCACCACCTGGCTCGATCGCTACCTCTCGCGCGAAGGTGTGCTGCAAAAAGCGGCCTCCTGCGCAGCCCAGGGACGTGCCTGCTCCCAACACTTTGACTGCCTGTTCCAGTGCGGCCTCCGCGACAAGCTCGCCAAATTCGGCCAGTTCTGCATCGACAAGCAGCTGGCTGCGGCGCAGATGGGAGACATCGCGCAAGGGCTGTTCTTCCGTGGCAAGGGCTTGCTGCCGTTTGGCAATGAAATCCGCCCTGTGCGCGAACTGCTTGAAATGCTGCTGACCGGGCAGGTGGAATCGCGAACCGCCTGATTGCACAGGCAGACTTGGCAGGGATACTCAGATAGCTTCTAAGAAGCTGTTCATGATCTTAC
>DBTS01000086.1:0-8458 GCA_002307175.1 Rhodocyclaceae bacterium UBA1310 | reverse complement strand
ATGCGCTGCTCGAAATCCTCATTTATACGAATAAACTCCGGTTTCTGCGCTGCTCTTCGGTCCGCTGACGCCTTCTCGCTACAGATCGTGAACAGCTTCTAACTAGGGTTTGTACCAATGCTGACCTAGAGCAGGGTGGCATATTGTTTGTCAGACAATTTGTCCATGACTGAACAACAAGCATACTCAGGAGGAGCAATGAAAGTCTGGAAGACCTGTCTCTCGGCAGCGCTGGTTCTGTCGACCTGGAGCGCCCTGGCGGCACCCCTGCATACGCGTGACGTAATCAACCTGTGGCCTGGAGTGGCGCCGGGATCGGAAACCTCGACCGCCACCCTGACCGTTACCGAACGCAGCAAGATCCCTTACTGGCCAGATCGTGCGCTGACCGGCATCAAGACGCCGACGCTGACCGCGTTTGTGCCTGACAAACCCAACGGGATCGCCGTGATCGTCGCCCCTGGCGGTGCCTATTCGCGGATTGCCATCGACAAGGAATCTTCAGAGATGGCGCGCTGGCTCAACCCGTATGGCATCACGGTGCTGCTGCTGCAGTATCGCCTGCCTGCGGAAGGTCACCAGAATGGTGCCGACGTACCGCTAGAAGATGCCCAGCGTGCCATGCGCATCGTGCGCAGCCATGCCAAGGAATGGGGGTTGGATCCGGATCGCATCGGCTTCCTCGGTTGCTCTGCCGGCGGACATATGGCGGCCAGCCTCGGGGCCGAGTTTGACCAGAAGGTCTACACCCAGATTGATGATGCCGACAAGGTGTCTGCCCGCCCGGATTTCCTGATGCTGCTGTATCCGGTAGTGAGCATGGACCCGCGCATCGCGCATATGGAATCGCGCACCAACCTCATCGGCAAGGATCCGAGCACAAGCCAGATCAAAGCTTATTCGCCGAACCTGCATGTCACGAAGAACAATCCGCCGACCTTCATCACGCTGGCCGACAACGACTCTGCCGTCAATCCGGAAAATGGCCTGAGCTATTACGTTGCCCTGCATCAGGCCGGCGTCCAGGCCGAGTTGCACATCTTCAAGGAAGGCGATCATGGTTTCGGCATCCGCGATGCACGACAGCTGCCGGTTTCGAACTGGCCAAAGCTCGCCTCCGAATGGATGAAGGCCATCGGTGTGCTGAACTGACGCGCCACCTCGAAGAAAGGATTGCAACATGAAATTGTATGCCAAATGCCTGAGCGGGCTGGCATTCCTGATTCTTACCGGAGCATCTCACGCTGCGGCGCTGGTGGATCAACAGGAAATCCGCCTGTGGAGTGGCGCGGCGCCAGGCTCGGAAAAGCTGGCACTGAAAGAAACCGTCACCGAGCGCACTGCCGTCACGCAGATGCCTGACCGGGCTATCACGAATGTGCAGAACCCGACGCTCACGGCCTACCTTCCAGCACAGCCGAATGGCGTGGCGGTGCTGGTGATTCCTGGTGGCGCCTACGCCAAGGTGGTCATCGACACAGGCGGCACGGACATTGCCCGGCGTCTCAACCAAAGCGGAATCACGGCTTTCGTGCTGAAGTACCGGCTGCCCGGCGAAGGTCATGCAAACCGGCAGGTGGTGCCGCTGCAGGACGCCCAGCGTGCCATGCGCCTGGTCCGTGCCAACGCGGGAGAATGGAAGCTCGACGCCAGCCGCATCGGCGCTGTCGGTACATCGGCCGGTGGACATCTGGCAGCCACGCTCGCCACGCAGTTTGACCAGCAAACTTACGCGCCGCGTAACGATGCCGACAAGCTCAGCGCACGGCCCGACTTCGTGGGCCTGTTGTATCCGGTGATCAGCATGGAGGATGCTTTGGCCCATCCGCTCACGCGCGAGAAACTGCTCGGAAACAAGCCCACGGCAGCACAGATCGACGCGTTTTCGGCGGAGAAGCATGTCGGCAAGAACACTCCGCCGACCTTCATCGCACTGGCCAACGATGACAACGAGGTGTCACCCGCCAACAGTACGCTGTTCTATGCTGCGCTACACACAGCCGGCGTGCCGGCAGAAATGCATGTCTTCCGCGTTTCCGGGCACGGCTTCGGCGTCCGCTTTGCACGCGACTCAGCCACGCAATGGCCGGTAATGTTCACCGATTGGCTGGGAAGAAACGGCATCCTGCAGTGATTTGCTAGTTTTTCAATGAACAATGGCGCCCTGTGGGGCGCCATTTTTTTGCCGCACGACAGATATGCGTGCGAACAGTGAACATTTGCTTCAATCCAATAATAGAATGGCAGGTTGCCGATCCCCTTTTTATCTTTCAATACTGGATTACACCATGACCAAATTGTTCATCGAAGACCTGGATCTTGCTGGCAAGCGCGTGCTCATCCGCGTGGACTTCAACGTACCCGTCAACAACGGCGTGGTTGAAAGCGACAAACGTATCCGTGCCGCTCTGCCCACCATCAAGTATGCGCTGGACAAGGGCGCTTCCGTGGTCCTGATGTCCCACCTCGGCCGCCCGGATGGCAAGGTTAACCTGAAGTACACGCTGGCACCGGTTGCCAAGCGCCTGCAGGATCTACTGGGTCGCCCGGTACAGTTCCTCGCCGACTGCGTCGGCCCCGAAGTAGAAGCCGCCTGCGCCAAGCTCAAGGCTGGTGAAGTGGTGCTGCTGGAAAACGTGCGCTTCCACCTTGAAGAAGAAGGCAAGGTCAAGGACAAGGAAGGCAACGTCACCAAGGCCGAACCGGCTGCCGTCGAGGCTTTCCGCGATGCGCTGTCGCGTCTGGGCGATGTGTTCGTCAATGACGCTTTCGGTACCGCTCACCGTGCCCACAGCTCGGTGGTGGGTGTGAAGCTGCAACGCGCTGCGGGCTTCCTCCTGAAGAAGGAACTGGATTTCCTGGGTGAAGCCGTCAACAAGCCGGTGCGCCCGCTCGTGGCCATCATCGGCGGCTCCAAGATCTCCGGCAAGATCGACGTGATCGAAGCCCTGCTGCCGAAGGTCGACAAGCTGCTGATCGGTGGCGGCATGGCCTTCACCTTCCTCAAGGCACAGGGTTACGAAGTCGGCAACTCGCTGTGTGAAGCCGACAAGATTGAACTGGCCAAGAGCCTGATGGCCAAGGCCGGCGACAAGCTGGAACTGCCGATCGACACCGCCGTCACCAAGAAGCTGGATTTCGGTGCCCGCACCCTGGACGGCCTGACGGAAGTGGATTCCACTGCCATCCCGGCTGACCAGGAAGGCGTGGACATCGGTGCCAAGACTGCCGCCCGCTACGCCGAAATCATCCGCAACGCCAAGACGGTGCTGTGGAACGGCCCGATGGGCGTGTTTGAAATCGACGCTTCGGCCAAGGGGACCTATGCTGTGGCCCACGCGCTGGTGGAAGCCACCGCCAAGGGTGCCATCACCGTGGTTGGCGGTGGTGACTCGGTTGCCGCTGTGGAAAAGGCTGGCCTGGAAGACAAGGTCTCGCACGTCTCCACCGGTGGCGGCGCTTCGCTGGAATTCCTCGAAGGCAAGGCTCTGCCGGGCGTGGTTGCCCTGAGCGACAAGTAATCCGGCTGTCAGACAGCTTTAAAGGCCCGCCCGCAAGGCGGGCCTTTTGCATTCCCCGCTACAGCCCCCTGAATTCGTTCGGCATACCGGTGAAGCCCGGCCTAGCGACTGCCGACCACGATCCCCGCCTCGGTGACAATCCAGTCCAGCGGCAAATCATGCGGCTGCGGCTGTGTATCGTCGAGGCGCGCCAACTCAAAGCCTGTGCCGACGCTCACGGGCCGAGGCTCCAGGGCCAGGGTGCGATCGAAGTACCCACCGCCATAGCCGATGCGAAAACCGCGAGCGTCAAAACCGTTGACTGGCACGAGCAACACATCGGGCTCCAGTCGTGGAGTACCCTCGGGTGTAGGGATGCCGTAGCGATCAGCGCTCATCAAGTCTCCCGCCTGCCATCGATGAAAGGCCAGCGGCCCCGGCTCGGCTGGCACCATGGGGAGTGCCAATTGCCGCCCTGGCTGCGCATCACGCCACTGCTGCAACATGCCCACAAGATCAGGCTCCCCGCGAAAGGGCCAGCAGAACCCGATAATACGGGGCTCAAGCCTTTCCAGAAGACTCCGGAGGTGGCCACCAAGCGCCACTTCGCGAAGCGCACGATCCTCACCGGATAAGGCTTCGCGCGCCGCAATCAACTGCTTGCGCAGGGCCCGGCGGTCGGAGGAGGGGGTGTTCATGTGGTATGCTTTGAGGCTGAGTTGATCATGATGTGTCCGACTGAAGACAGACAGAAGACAGACAGAAGACATTATGACCTGCCGGAAACTTGACAGGACGTATTAAGTGACGAAGTTCATCTTGTGCGCGGCATTGCTGGCGATTGCCACCGTTGTGCGCGCCGACCCCGGCGATGAGCGCATTCTCGCCGCGCGAGATGCCGCCAGCCGCGGCGACCTGCAACGTCTGGCCACACTGGCCGCCTCCCCTTCTGATCATGTGCTGGAGCCTTACGTACAGTTCTGGCTGCTCTCGGCACGGATTGCACGCACATCCGAGCCTGCACCCAACGATGCTGTCGCCGATTTCCTGCGCCGCCATGCGGGCAGCCAATTGGCGGAACGGCTGCGCATGGCCTGGGTGAAACGCCTTGCCAATGAAAAGCGCTGGGCGCAATTCGACGCCGAATACTCACAGCTGCTCCAGCCCGATCAGGAAGCCCAGTGCTGGGCTGCCCAATCCGGCGGCAGTTTTGCCAACGATGCACTGCGTGGCCTGGATGCTGCATGGATGACACAGCTTGATCTGCCGGGCTCCTGTGATGCCCCCATGCAGACACTGGTGAGCACCGGTAGCAAGTCGGCGGATGATGTGTGGTATCGCTTCCGGCGTCTGGCTGAAAACAAGCGCTTTTCGCAGGCTCGCGATCTGTTGCGGCTGGTGCCCGAATCGCAGGTTCCCAATCCGGCCGTGATCAATGCTGCGCTGGATAATCCGGCGCGCTTTCTAGCCTCTCCAGCAGCCCAGATTCCGGCCAGTCGTGGTGCACGCGAGGCGGTGCTGATATCGATTGCCCGGCTCGCCCGCACGGACGTGCACGATGCGGCGAATCGCTGGCGGGCACTCGAAAACAGTGGGTTCCGCAGCGAAGAGCGCGCCTACGCCTGGGGGCAGCTGGCCTGGATGGCAGCGGCCGCGCAAATGCCGGAAGCCGGCAGCTGGTTTGCCCAGGCCAATGGCACCCTGCTCACGGACGAGCAGCGCGCCTGGCGCGCCAGAGTCCCCCTGCGCAACAGCGACTGGGCAGGTGTACGTGCCGCCATCGAAGCCATGCCCCAGGAACAGCGCGAGCTGCCGGACTGGACTTACTGGCTGGGCCGGGCCCTGCAGGCGCAAGGACGTACTGCCGAGGCGCAGCGCCAGTTCCAGCGCATCGCCGATCAGCCCCAGTTTTACGGCATTTTGGCCACCGAGGCACTTGGCCGGCAGTATGCCTGGCCAAAAGCCGCCGCACCGGTGACTTCCCAGGAACTGGCCCGTGCCCAGACAGCGCCCGAACTGCAGCGCGCCATCGCGCTCTACCGCCTGGACATGCGCGTGGAAGGCATGCGCGAATGGAACTGGGTGCTGCGTGGCGCCGACGACCGCTTTCTGCTCGCGGTGGCGGAATTTGCGCGACGCAACGGCATGTATGACCGGGCGATCAATACGGCAGAACGCACACGCAATGAACACGATTTCAGCCTGCGCTATCTCGCACCGTACTACGACGTCTTCGCCCGCCAGGCGCAGGCCCAGAATCTTGATCTCGCCTGGGTCTATGGCCTGACGCGCCAGGAAAGCCGCTTTCAGCCAGTTGTCCGCTCCGGAGCGGGCGCCCAGGGGCTGATGCAGATCATGCCGGCTACCGGACGCTGGATTGCGCGCAAACAGGGGTTCAAGGATTTCGACCCGAGCTGGCTGGGGCGTGTGGAACCCAACGTGACACTCGGCTGCGCCTACCTGCGCCATGTGCTTGATCTGCTTTCCAACAATCCCGTGATGGCCTCTGCGGCCTACAATGCCGGGCCAGGGCGACCGCGGCGCTGGCGGGACAGCCGGACGATGGAGGGTGCAATCTTCGCCGAGACCATCCCGATCACGGAAACGCGCGAATATGTCAAACGCGTGATGGCGAACGCAGAAATGTACGCCACGCTGTTTGACCGGCGCCCTGTCTCGCTGGGCACACGCCTCGGGCGGATACCCGCAGTAGGCGTCGACGCTGCCTTGGCACCGGACGAACCTTGATCCTTCGGAGGAAGAAGCAGACATGAGCAACGATACGTCGGACGCATTCAAGCTGTTTCTCTCCTCCGCACCCGCGCATGCCCAGGCTTGGCTTGGTGGAGTGCGTGGGCTGGGTGCCGCCAGCGGGCTTGATCCCAAGACGAGCGCTCTGGCCTATCTTGCCGTGCTTGCGGCAATGCGCCTGGAATCAGGCATTTCTTTCCACGTAGCCCAGGCCAAAGCTGCCGGTGCAACGCGCGAGGAGGTGCTCAGCGCCATCCTCATCGGATTGCCCGCCGCAGGTAACACCGTGATCGGCGCACTGCCTGCCGCCCTAGAGGCATTTGACCACTCTTCTCCATAGAGAAAATTCATTCATCATAAAACCGGCAAGCCATCCATCTGCCTTGCGCGTGCAATCCATCCTCACGAACAGCGGTATCAAATCGCAGGTGGTCGAATTCGAACAGTCCACCCATACTTCCGCCGAAGCTGCGGCGGCCATCGGCTGCAGTGTTGCCGAGATCGCCAAATCAATTCTCTTTCGCGGACGCCAGAGCGGCACACCCATCATGGTGGTGGCCTGTGGCAGCAACCGTGTCAGCGAGAAGAAGGTGGCTACTCTGATTGGTGAAAAACTTGAGCGTGCGGATGCCGACTTCGTGCGCGATGCCACTGGTTATGTGATCGGCGGTGTCGCACCCGTCGGGCATGCCCGGCCCGTGCATCTGTTGCTCGACGAAGATCTGCAGCAATTTCGCCGGATCTGGGCCGCAGCCGGCACCCCTTTCTCGGTTTTTCCGCTGACGCCGGGGGAGCTTTCGACACTGACAGGTGCCAGTTGGGCAAACGTTCGTCAGGAATGAGCTACCTTTGATCTTGAAGATCCCCGCTACCTGCCCACAAGGATGGACTGTTTTACAGCAAACAAATATGGTTTGCGTGCAATAGTTCCGCGCAAAACCTTCGTGGCGGTTCCAGAATCGCTGGCAACATACCCTCACTTTCCTGAGCTGCAATGAAACTCGTCATCGGCAACAAGAATTATTCGTCCTGGTCATTGCGGGCTTGGCTTGCCGTGAAGGCCAGCGGACATGCTTTCGAGGAAATCCACATCCGCCTCAGGCAACCGGATACCAAGGCACATCTGCTGCGCTGGAGCCCCTCCGGCAAGGCTCCCTGCCTGATCGACAGTGGCCTGGCCATCTGGGATTCTCTGGCCATTTGCGAGTATCTGGCGGAAGAAAGCCCGCATCTGTGGCCGCTCGATGGTGCCGCGCGGGCAATCGCGCGCTCGATTTCAGCGGAGATGCACAGCGGCTTCGAGGCGCTGCGTGAGCACATGTCGATGGATCTGCAATTGCTGGCACCTGTGCAGGATTACCCGGCTGCCGTGGCCGCAGACATTCGCCGCATTGATCAGCTGTGGACAGACTGCCGCCGCAATTTCGCCACACACGGACCCTATCTGTTTGGCGAATACAGTATTGCCGATATGATGTTCGCGCCAGTGTGTTTCCGCTTCGAGAGCTATGGCGTAACACTCTCTCCCTCAGCCGAAGAATATCTACATGTGATGCTGACCCACCCGGACATGCTGGAATGGAAGCACGGGGCTCTGGTGGAAGAAGAACTGGTTGGCGCGTCCTGATGGTCTATCTGCATGAGTCATGAACTGAGCAGTGTGCGTGTGGATAAATGGCTGTGGGCCGCACGCTTTTTCAAAACCCGATCTCTGGCAACAGATGCCGCCGAGGGTGGCCGCGTTCAGGTAAACGGCTTGCGTGCCAAGCCTGCCAAGGAAATCCGCATTGGTGACAGGGTTGAAGTCAGCATCGGTGACATACTCTGGGAGCTGCACATCGAAGGGCTCTCGGACAAGCGCGGCCCCGCACCAGAGGCCCGCAAGCTGTACCGTGAATCAGAAGCATCGACGGCCCGACGCGAACAGGCCATGGAGAATCGCCGGCTGCAGGTGGAGCCCTCACAGGAAATCCACGGACGCCCCACCAAACGCGACCGTCGCGTGATGGATCGCTGGAAGGGTAGCTGAGCACGCAAAAAAAGGGGCAAATCCGATTTGCCCCTTTTTTTACCACTACCTGCTCATTGGCTCTAAGAAGCTGTTCACGATCAGTAGCGAGAAGGCGTCAGTGGGCCGAAGAGCAGCACAGAAACCGGAGTGTATTGGAATACATGAGGATTTCGAGCAGCCTATGGGTCGAATGAGG
>DBTS01000063.1 GCA_002307175.1 Rhodocyclaceae bacterium UBA1310 | reverse complement strand
GGTGAGTTGTGTGTAATCCTATGCCCTTAACGCTCTGATTAGGGAAACACTGATTAAATCAAAAGCATGCTTCTGGGTGTTGGTAAATAAATTTGTTACATCTTGTACTTGCGCAAAAATGAGATTTAATTAGTGCTTCCTAGCATTGCGGCTCATGTCTATATCCATCCAAATAACCGGAATCATAAACAGAAATACCTTCATTCGAAAATACTGCGTACTTAGAAGTGATATCCCATGCTATTTTTTGTCCGGCCGGCACCAAAAACCATCTGATGCCATATGTTTGTAAATATTTTTTTGCTTCTGGCCAATTGTCTATTTTTGATAGTTTTTCAAGACGATGTAAACGATCTATTGTGATTTTGCGAGCGCATTCAGAGCCTTTTAAATACAGTTCTGGGCGCGAAATATATGCAGGCACCCCTGAAAGAGAGATAACCTCAATAATCGGATTTGATAACACTCCAGAAGCTAACGACGCGTCCATAGAAAAAATATCTCCGCGCCTCGAGTGTGTTGCCATGTAACTTGCAGCGCCAATTAAACCCGGCGTGATTGGTTGATTATGCAGACCCCCTGCCCAAGGCATCGACTTAGTATCGGGACTAGATGGATTTTTCAAATAATTCAGCGACATTGATATGGCAAGTATAACGATTGCGAGAGCGCACCCGAAACACTGCTGCAGTTTTGTGCCAACATATTTTTCCAATAAATTACAAGCGTAGCTCATCGTGTAAATTGCAATAATTGCGTACAGCAATACAAAATGGCGGTGCTTATACTCTGATGCGTCCCCGTTACGTGCCACCGGAGAAAAAAGCATGAGGCAGAGAAAGCACACGATCAGCAATAATGGTAGTATATCTACCGCGCTTGTACCATTATACCTAGCATGCAGAAGTGCGAGTATTGGGTACAGAATAAAATAGCCTCCAAGCACAGAAATCAGTATTAAATTTAGCTGAGTAAATATCGTTAAAAATGGTATTTTGAACAATTCAATTTTGTGTTCATGAAACAACATTTGATTTTGTGCAAAATTTAAATATTTATATGGCTTTGAAAAACTCATCCATATTTCGTGCAAATTCGGAAAGAACTTAAGCGCTAGTGTCGCAAAAAGTATCATACTAAGGAGCATCAAATATGGGTGTCGTAGTTTATTTAGCCAGTTCTCCACAATAATCATTGTTACAAGGGCCGGAGTCAGCAATATAAACATATGCGCTCGAATTAAAATGAGCGAAAACAACAGAAGCATCACCAAAAATAAATTTTTTATATCTTTGGTGTCTAGATAAATGCCAGCTGAGGCGCATGCAACACACGCTACGCCAATTGCATATCCAGACCCGGGGGCCGTAAATAATAGCCAATAGAAATCAAACCATCCTGACTGAATAAATGCAGCATATGCTGGAATACAAAGTAGCGCAGTTAAAGCGAGCACGCCACCAATTCTTCCACTTAACTCTACAGCCAATACATACCCACCTAAGACGGCAAACAATAAACCCATAGGTAACAACATTGACGTAGAAAGAGCCAGTCCGGATATGTCTGGGAAAATATGAAAAATGGCCGAAAAAATGAAAGAAGCATAGTGATAAAACTGATAACCATTACCAGCAAATTCTATGTTTCCGCCTAAAGAAAGCGGACTACCCAGAGATGCAATTGTTGCTCCGTGAATGAAGTAGTCATTCCAGACAGGCAGTGTCCCTGTTTTTCCTAGTATAACTTGACTTGATATGGGAACTTTTGAAAAAAATAATATAGCACTTGCTGCAACAAGTAATATAATTATGTCAAGCAACCAATTTTTTTGAGAGGAAGCTGTTTTTATAGCGAAAAAATGACTTGAAAGTAAAACCAATATGGCACTTATTGTAAGAGCTAGTAACGGAGATATTTTTAAAATAAGAACCAAAGCCGTCATTGGTAAGGCAAGAACTACAAAACCAACTGTGAACGCAGCAGGGAGTCTTGCCTTAATCACTGTTAAGTGGCCTAGATCCAATCCTATTTTGCCTGCTTCTGATAGTATAACCACCAGAAAAAAAATGAGTAATATAATTGCAGGCGTTATTGTAATTCCGCCGATCACCATGGAACACAAAATATAGGCGGCAACCATAAAATCAAACAAGGCTCTATAATATGTTATTTTCATTATAATTTCTTGAAATTAATTCGTTTTTCCAATTTCTCGCCGAAAATTATATGTGTCATGTTGCGAGCCTTTCGAAGGGGTTTGTTTATTATTTTGTGTAATCTAGTAGTTGATGCGTAAAATGCCATTTTAATATGTAGAAAGTGCATCCTCCTTTTCTGTACGCATTGTTGTAGCCTGCACCGGGGAATTTCTAGCCAGTTATTGCCAGAGGACGCTTGGGTTATGCACATGGGAGGAATGTTACGACTTGAGCTCATGAGACGTCAATCCATTCAGGGACATGTAATGCTGCCCCTAGGTCTCGATGATTATCTTGGTGTCAACACGGATGCGGAAGTTGCTGATGTGTCCAGACCCGCCTGGTTATAGACACGTTTAACAAATAACGCTGGCTTTTTAGTATGCCATTTTTTGAGTGTCTGGATAACTTTGGATAAGAAGTCTGTGCTGCTCTTGTCGGTTTGATCTTCATAGATGTCGATGAAGACCCAGCGAGTGGCCCGGTCGATGGCGACAAACAAGTAGCGTCGTTGTTCTTCATCCGGCATTCTGGGCAGGTATTTGATATCAATGTGCAAATATCCTGGCTCGTAGTCCTTGAAGGACTTCTTTCCAGCAACCTCCGATTCGCTCTGCGGTATCAAAGCCTTCAGATTAGAGACGCCATGACGGCGCAGGCAACGTCCCAGCCCGGAACGGGACACTGCCGGATTGATGAACTCCGTTACGATGGCTGGCAGATCATCGGTGGGCAGCAACAGCGTGAGACGCAGTTCTACCACGATCATCTCCTGAGCAGCAGACAGCGTTGTATGCAGGGTATCCGGGCGATGCGATTTATCTTCCACGCTCTCGCGCTTTTGCCACTTCGCAATCGTCAGACGGCTCACACCGTAGCGTCGGGCAAGCTCGGCCTGCGAGAGATCGGAATTGCGGATCTCCTCGCGGATTCGGTGAGTGGTACAGGCCTAGCTGTGAAGCGATTGAGTCATGAAATAGTCTGTGCGATGGGAACGTCAAACAGATGCTGCATCACATAACGCGCCTTGAAAAGAGGCAGGCTACGAACAGGAATATGATCACACGGATCTAAACAAGTACGCAGCCGTTAGAGTTATATCCCTTGTGGTAGTGACTTTCTTGCTACCAGAACAGATTCCTGTGGGCTCGCTCGCTTCTGCAGCCTTGACTTCAGAGGCTGATTAACCAGATCCAGTTCTTTGGCGACTGCGCTAATGGACTTCCCGTCACGCACACGCTTGAAGGCCAGTTCTCTGAATTCGGGGGTGTAGTCACGGTTCGGTATCTTCATTTCGGGCTTCCTTGGTTCGTTGATATTCTACGTTACCGTTGGAGGACGAAATTTTGGGGTAAGCTCACTCTCGCTGTGGAACGATGCAGCCCCTGCCGACAACAAGCTTACCTTGAGTTTTGCCTGAGAAAGAGGAAGATGCCGTGGCAGGGCAAATAAAAAGGGGCACCAACGGTGCCCCTTTTAGACAGAACGAGTGTGTATGACTTACAGCGGCTCTTCGTCGCCAATTGCCACGTTGTTGAAGCCGGCATCCACATACATGATCTCGCCGGTAATACCGGAGGCCAGATCCGAGCACAGGAAAGCTGCGGCGTTACCCACTTCGTCGATCGTGATATTGCGGCGCAGCGGAGCATTGCGCTCATTGAAACCAAGCAGCTTGCCGAAGTTGCCGATACCCGATGCGGCCAGCGTACGGATCGGCCCGGCGGAAATCGCGTTCACACGCGTACCTTCCGGTCCAACTGCGGCGGCCATGTAGCGAACGGTTGCTTCCAGACTGGCCTTGGCCAGCCCCATCACGTTGTAGTTGGGCATGGTACGAACCGCCCCCAGGTACGACATGGTCAGCATGCAGCCGTTGCGGCCCTTCATCAACGGGCGGCCAGCCTTGGCCAGAGCCGCAAACGAGTATGAGCTGACTTCGTGCGCGGTGCGGAACGCCTCGCGCGAGAAACCGTCTAGAAAATCGCCACGCAGGGCTTCACCCGGCGCGAAAGCGAGGGAGTGGACGACACTGTCGAGGCCATCCCACTGCTTGCCGATGGAATCGAACAGCGCCGTGATCTGGGCATCCTCCTGCACATCGCAAGGGAACACCATGCTGCTGCCAAAATCCTTGGCCATTTCGGCTACACGATCAAGAAAACGCTCGTTCTGGTAGGTAAATGCCAGTTCAGCCCCTTCGCGGTGCATTGCCTTAGCGATGCCATAGGCAATCGAGCGATTGCTCAACAGCCCGCAGATAAGGATACGTTTGCCTGCCAGAAAACCCATTTCAAAAATCTCCCTTACAAGAATGGTGTGATTATACCGGGCGAACGCTTCCAGCCAAAGCCTATTGGCGGATAGTCAGCCCGGTATGTCAGTTTCAGAACGGCCGTTACTCGATTTTGGCCTTCTTTATCAGTTCATCGGTGTACTGTACCAGGGCTTGCTGCGCCAGGGCCTGACGCAGATTTTCCTTCTGATCTTCGTACTTAGGCGGGGTGGCCTGTCGCGTATCCTGCACCAGAATCACGTGGTAGCCATATTGGCTTTGTACCGGAACCGTGGTGAATTTGCCCTTTTCGAGCTTGGTGATCGCGTCGCCAATCGTTTTTGGCAGTACCTGCGGCGTAAACCAGCCCATTTCACCGCCGTTTTCCTTGGAACCGGCATCGACCGACACATCCTTGGCCAGATCGGCGAACTTGGCGCCGTTCTGCAGCTTGGTGATGACAGCCTGGGCATCTTCGATCTTGTCCGTCTGGATCTGGCTGATATGGTATTCGGTGCCCGACATCAGGCCTACACGGCGGTCGTATTCGGCACGGATCTTGTCTTCGGTGACCGGGTGGCTCTTGCTCCATTCATTGACATAGGCCCCCAGCAGTATGCCCTGGCGGGCAAGCTCAATACGCGCTACCACATCTGCACGCCTGTCCAGGCCACTCTTCTTGGCTTCCTGGGCCAGCAGTTCGCGGCGAATCAGCTCGTCACGCGTCGCCTTGCGCAGATCTTCGTTGTTCGGTGCACCCTGGGCAATCTGGTCATTCATCAGCAATTCGGCAAACGCTGTCGGAATCGCCACGTTATTGACCTTGGCGACAGCCGGGCCGGTACTCGCTTCGGAGGCGCCTGCCTTGGCAGCGGGCTTGGGAGCTGCTGCATTGGCGAAGGAGGACGCCAGGACCATCGTCATGGCGAGACAGGCAAATTGCAATTTCATCATGAGTTCCTGTTCATTAGGGTTGGTTTGCGGAATCCGCTTTGATCACAAGTGAGTCCTGCGCCGCTTCTTCCGGGCTCAGGGCTCTGATGCTCAGGGCATGGACACTTCCCTGCATGAGGGGGCCTAGGGTCTGATAGATGACGCGATGACGTTCGACAGCACTTTTGCCCGCAAACGCTGCGGCCACAATCACCAGCTGATAGTGACCACCGCCGCCAGCACCGGCATGGCCGGCATGTGCTGCGCTGTCGTCGGTCAGTTCAAGATAGCTTGGCGCCAGTTCTGCAAGCCGGGCTCGTAGTTGTTCTGTCGTATTCATGAGTCGCGCGTGGAAGGTTCTTCTTCGATGTAGCGCGAAAGCACCACAGCCTGGGCGACGCCAAACAGCAGGAACAGTCCGAAGCTGCCGAAGAACTTGAAGTTGTACCAGACGTTTTCGGAAAAATGGTAGGCGATGAGAATGTTCAGTGTGCCCACGAAGACAAAGAACGCAGCCCACGCCACATTCAGTTTGGCCCAGACAGCGTCAGGCAGGCTGATATTTTCACTGACCAGCTTGTGGATGCCATTCTTGCCAAAGCCGTAATGGCTGATCAGCAGACCAGCCCCCATGACCCAGTAGAGGACTGAAAATTTCCACTTGATCAGCAAAGGATCATGGAACCATACGGTGGCGCCCCCGAATACAATCGCCACCGCCAGCGTGATCCACAGGATCGTGCTGATCGGTTTACGGCGGGCCAGCAGAAAAATGATCTGGGCGGCAATCGCCAGCACCACGACCACGGTGGCGAGTACGGTTGGCGCCTCCGCCGGACCCACTGTTCCGCCAGAGACCATGAAGCCCAGCCATTCTGACGCCTTTACTGCAGCCTGCTCCTTGAAATGCCGGGCAAACTGGAAGGTGGCGTAGAACAACGCTATCGGGAAAAAGTCGAAGAATTGTTTCATTGGGGGCAGATTATAGACGACTTGGGTAAATACAACCGCTGAAACCTGACTGGGAGCTGACTGTCTGGTCTGGCCGGTACGAATTGAATGCACAAATCAGGTTCGGGGTGAGGTGTTTCACTGTCTGCCGACGATGAAACATCCCAGTTCAGGCGCTTTGACTGGCATCTCGCGCTTTCAGTTGCAGTATTGCACGCAAACCGCCTTCTTCGCGCGGGAGTAGTTGCAGGGTGCCTCCGTGCTGCCGGGCGATGCGCTCAACGATGGCCAGGCCCAGGCCAGAGCCCTGAACGTTTGTTCGCGCCGCCTCAAGCCTTGTAAACGGGCGCTTCAGACGTTCCACCTGATCTTCCGGGATGCCGGGGCCGCGGTCTGCCACCTCGATTTCAACAAGGTTTCCCGCTTCACGCAACAACACAGTGATTGGTTTGTCAGCTCCGGCATAGCGCCGCGCGTTATCGACCAGATTCGTGATGGCACGCCGCAGCGCCTTCTGGCTGCATAGCAGGGGAAGCGATTCTGGTGTATCGAGGTGTACCTGCGCGTGGCGTTCGAACGGCTGCACGATTTCCCGGGTTAGCGTTACGATGTCGCATTCCGTTGTGGGCTCAGAGTCGTTGCCCCGGGCAAAATCAAGGAACTGGCTGATGATACGATCCATTTCGTCAATATCCTGGCCCATCGCCTGGATATCTTCTTCCTGGGCCCCGGAGAGTTCGATTCCCAGGCGCAGGCGCGCCAGCGGGGTACGCAGATCGTGAGATACGCCCGCGAGAATAAGCGCCCGGTCTGAATCCAGCTCAGAGAGATCACGTGACATCTGGTTGAAGGCTTGCGCTACAGCCACAATCTCGCGTGCACCCTGTTCGCGCAGGGGAGGGGGCGTAGCGCCCCGGCCGATGCTGCGCGCGGCAGCTTCCAGAGCCTGGAGTGGCCGATTTAGACCCAACACCAGCAGATAGGCTGCGAGCAACGCCACCAGTGCCGCCAGAGCGCCCCAGCCGATCCATTCCGCCACCAAGGGAACGGCCAGCCTGTCTTTCGGGAAAATCAGCCAGTACTCATCCTCCGGGTCGTCCAGGTCAACGCGAAAGCTTAGAAAAAATCCCTCATGCCCATTCACCTCAACGGCGAAGCGGGTGTTGTTGCCCAGGCGCTTGCGCACGGTCTCCCGCAGCAGCCGACTGGTGCTGCTGTCGGGCATACGTACGACCTGGTCGGTGCTTTCCGCTGGCAGCACCTGGATACCTTCAAGGCTATTGAGGTTGTGCAACAGGGCAAAGCGCTGGCTGTCATCGGCGGCGATTAGCGCTGCACGCGTCAGGTTCACCATGCTCACGAGCATCTGCGCGCCTTGTGTGGCTCGCGAACGCATGGCGTAATAACGGCTGATCTGGGTCCACGATACAAAAAAGATAGCCACCAACAGCACAATCAGCAAAAAAGTGCGCCACAGTAGCGTGCGTGGCCACGTCACATGCCGGGCAATCCAGTCGATCATGACTTGGCCGAACTGCCGTCTGGCACAAACACGTAACCAAAACCCCAGACTGTCTGCAGATAACGTGGTTTGGTGGGTTCATCCTCGATGAGCTTGCGCAGGCGGGACATCTGCACATCAATGGAGCGATCAAAGGCGTCGTATTCACGCCCGCGCGCCAGTTCCATCAGCCGATCCCGCGAGAGCGGCTCGCGCGGATGCTGCAGCAGCACCTTGAGCAGGGCAAATTCGCCGGTTGTCAGCGGCAGATCCTCTCCTTTGCGAGTCAGCCGCCTTGCGCCAAGATCCACTTCCACCTGACCGAAAGCCACCACTTGCGCTTCCTCAGCCGGAGCGCCGGGCAGGGTGCGTGGCCTCCGCCGCAGCACGGCGTTGATGCGTGCGAGCAGCTCGCGCGGGTTGAATGGCTTGGGCAGGTAGTCATCAGCACCAATCTCCAGCCCGATGATGCGATCCACCTCATCTGCCCGTGCGGTGAGCATTAC
The DNA here is from genome assembly GCA_002307175.1 of Rhodocyclaceae bacterium UBA1310. GTDB lineage: Bacteria > Pseudomonadota > Gammaproteobacteria > Burkholderiales > Rhodocyclaceae > Uliginosibacterium. The sequence goes on along the minus strand of DBTS01000063.1, from coordinate 36,357 downwards.
AATCGGCAACTCGCTACCCCCGCCGCGCAGGCGTCTGCAGATTGACAGGCCATCCTCGCCGGGCAACATCAGATCGAGCACCATCAGATCAAAATGTTCGCGGGTCAGTGCCCGATCCATCTGCGCGGCATCCGCCACGGCTTTGATGGCAAAGCCCTGTTCGTCCAGGTAGCGTTCGAGCAGATTGCGCAGGCGCGCATCGTCATCAACGATGAGGATTCGGTAACGTTCCTTGTTTTCCATGGCCATATCGTAACGGGTGGTTCAGGCAAAGTCAGCCCTGCCTGTTTCCTCAATGGTGAGTAATTGTTTAAATTGTGCATAAATGAAACATGTGCTTACAACTCCTGTTTCCTGAATGGCAGTGAGTGCGCGATACTCAGCGCATAAGACTGGCTAATGGTTTTCACGAATGCGTATTCTGATCATCCTGCTGAGCTGCCTGGCGTGTGCGGACGCCTTTGCGCAGGCACGGCCCCGACAGGGGCCTGCGCCACGCGAGGATGCCCCGCGCCGCGTTGAGGAAGGTCACCCGGGCCGTAGTCCGGATGATCTGCGTGACCGACGCGAGAGCCTGCGCGCTTTTCGTGATGAAATGCGCCAGCAGCAGCAGCAGGAGCAGCGACGGGATTTGCGCGATGCTTCATCGCGTGATGACCGGCAGGACAATCACTATGAAGAACCGCGTTCCCGCTACGCCAATGATGATGGGCACAATAACCTGCGCCGCCTGAGCCCGGAAGACCGCCGGCGTATGCGGCAGGAAATGCGCGACGCCTTCCGGCATTAAACAAGCCGGACGCTTGAGACTGGCTGGGGTGCTGCAGGTGTGCTCTTCGCCACAGTCGCCGCTGCGCGCTGCTTCTATTTGCAAGGGACTCCGAGGCTTGCGGTAGAATCACGCACCATGAAAATATTGGCGCTTGAAACATCGACCGAAACGGCATCACTGGCAATTCTCAGTGGAGATGCCGTTTTTTCCGTCTCACTACAAAGCCCGCCGCTGCATTCAGCTACTGCGCTTCCGGCACTGCACCGCCTGCTCGACGAAGCCGGTCTACGCATCTCCGATTTCGATGTAATCGCCTGTGGCATCGGCCCCGGCGCATTCACGGGGGTTCGCCTTGCCTGCAGTCTGGCTCAGGGCCTGGCGCTTGCCGCCGACCTGCGGATAGCCCCGGTTTGCAGTTTGCAGGCTCTGGCGCAGACACAGGCCGCCGGGCGTGTCTATTGCGCCATGGATGCCCGCATGAGCGAGATCTATGTGGCCGCGTATGAGCGGACGGATGCCGGATGGCATGAGGTGATTGGCCCGGTCTGCGTGACGCCTGACGCGGCCCCCTTGCCTTCAGGCGCAGACTGGCAGCTTGCCGGCACGGCCTTTGCTGCCTATCCGGCGCTTGCTGCCCGCGCGGCCAGTCATGGCAAGCTCGCAGAGCAGGGGCATGTGCCCACTGCCGTGGGTGTGGCTCAGCTGGCGGGTGGTGTGGAATGGATCGACGCCGCCCGGCTGGCACCGCTCTATGTGCGTGATCGGGTTGCCCTGACGGTGGCGGAAAGGCTGGCCGCTGGGGGGCGTGCGTGAGAGCTTCAGACCGCCCGATCATCGCGCCAATGCAGGAAGAGGATCTGAATGCAGTGTCCGCAGCTGAGGCCGAAAGTACACAGCACCCCTGGTCGCGCGAGCTTTTCAACGATGCGCTCAAGCCGCACTACAGCAGCTGGGTAGTACGCAAGGATGGCATGCTTGTTGGCCATGCGGTACTGCTAGCCGTGCTCGACGAATCACACCTGCTGATCATCACAATCCGGCCCTCCTGGCAAGGGCAGGGTTTTGGGGCCAAACTTCTGGAACATGCTGCAGAGCGTGCGAAGCTTGCCGGTGCCACCCAGATGTTTCTCGAAGTGCGAGTCTCCAACCGGGTCGCACAAACAATGTATGTCCGCCATGGTTTCTCTGAAATCGGGCGCCGCAAAGGCTATTATCCAGACGCTGACGGGTGTCGTGAAGATGCTATTGTCATGAGACGGGAGCTATGATGGATCTGCACGCACGCATGCTTGCCGAAATGGGTATCAAACCCCTCTGGCACATCCGACAGACCGAAGAAGCCTCTGCAGCGGTTGTGCAGACCATCACAGAAATTCAGCAGGTTCCGGTTGAGACAAAGCCGGAACCTGCACCGGCTCAGCCCAGGATTGTCCGCCCGACGCCGACTCCCTTGCGGCCAGCGGCAGAAATAGTTGCCGAGGTTTCTGCAACGATTCAGCCCGAAAAGAAAGATAATCCGGTCGCCAGTATGGACTGGGATCAGCTTCATGCCGCGATCCGCGATTGCCAGGCCTGCGGGCTTTGCAAACAGCGCAAACAGGTTGTGCCTGGCGTAGGGGATCGTGAGGCTGACTGGATGTTTGTTGGTGAGGGGCCGGGGGCAGAAGAAGATGCGCGTGGCGAACCCTTTGTCGGGCAGGCTGGCAAGCTCCTTGATCTCATGCTTGAATCGGTCAGCCTGAAGCGTGGCGAAAACGTCTATATCGCCAACGCTGTGAAGTGCCGCCCGCCCGGCAATCGCACCCCAGAAGCTTCCGAAATCGAAGCGTGCCGGCCGTTCCTTGAGCGCCAGATCGAGCTTGTGAAGCCCAGGCTGCTCATTGCTCTCGGGCGACCCGCTGCACAGACGCTACTGCAGAGAGAAGTGCGCATCGGGCAGGCACGTGGGCACCTCTACAGCTACCTGAACATTCCGGTGGTCGTTACCTATCACCCTGCCTATCTGCTGCGCAACCCCGAAGACAAGGCCCGCGCCTGGGAGGATCTGTGTCTCATGCGCAAACAGGCAGAGCAGTGGTCGTGATATTGCATTGCCTGTACTGAATGAAAAAGCCACTCCGCAGAGTGGCTTTTTTTAGTCATCACGGCACAGGTTCTCAGAAATTCCGAACCAGAAACACCATTAAGCCGATGAACAGGGCGATGCCGATCCAGCCCGTGGGGCGATAGATATGGCGGCCTGCCAGCGCCACGAGCCGGCTGCTGAGCATCACACCGGCAGGCACTGTGGCTTCCTGCCCGAGGGCGCGCTGATTGAGCACGTGCCGATGTGCCACGATCATCATCGTCAGTGCGACAAACAGAGCGAACAGAACGATGGCCCCTGTCACCGAGAGACCCAGCCCCATGATCAGGGCGTACAGCGCGGTCATCACCAGAATACTCAGGTTTTCATTGAAATTCTGTACTGCAATCGAATGCCCGGCGCCCATCAGCACATGCCCGCGGTGCTGCAGCAGGGCGTTCATGGGTACCACGAAGAAACCGGAGAGCGCACCAATGAAAACCATCAGCGCCATCGCGACCATCACGTTGTGCACAAAGATCATCGACAGCATGCAGACCCCCATGACTGTGCCCAGAGGGATCACCGATATCGAACGCGCCAGACTCACGAAACGCGCAGCAAGTACCGAACCCGCGGCGATACCCACGGCAAACACGATCTGGACGTTGGTGGTCTGGCTCAGCGTGAGCCCCATGTTGTTTTCGGCCCATTTGAATACGAGCACCTGCAGCACGGCACCTGCCCCCCAGAACAGGGTGGTTACCCCCAGGGAGATCTGGCCCAGCTTGTCACGCCAGAGCAGCCTGGCGCAATGCGTGAATTCGTGCAGCAGATACAGCGGATTGTTGCTCAGCGGCTTGTGATCCACTGCGGTATCTGGCACATAGCAGTTGAAGATGGCGGCGATCAGGTACAGCAGACTGATGCACAGGATGCTGATGTCAGAGGGGTTGTCAAAAATCGGTCCAAAGGTCGGCAGGCCATACGCGAAGGGCAGGGTTGTCAATTCGGGCAGAATCAGTTTGCCGCCCAGGAAGATGCCCAAAATGATGGCGCTGACAGTCAGGCCTTCGATCCATGCATTGGCCACAACGAGCTTCTCGGCGGGCAGCATCTCTGTAAGGATGCCGTATTTGGCTGGTGAATAGGCGGCGGCACCCAGGCCGACAATGCCATAGGCGAGCAGGGGCGAACAATCCAGCAACATCAGCAGACAGCCGAAGATCTTCACCGTATTGCTGATCAGCATAACCCGCCACTTTGCCATGGAGTCCGCAAAGGCCCCCACAAAGGCTGCCAGAAGGACATAGAAGAACGCAAAGCAGAACTTCAGCAGAGGTTCGTGCCAGTCAGGAGCGTGCGAGATGCGGAGAACATTAAGTGCGGCAATGAACAATGCGTTGTCCGCGAGCGCCGAGAAAAACTGCGCTGCCATGACAATATAGAAACCCCGACCCATGAATATCCTTCTGTGCTGTCCAAAAAAGCCTCCCCCACCACCTTTTATACCATACCACCGTTACCGCACGTCGGGCATCCTGCCCGTTCCCGCTTTTGCTGGAAAGCAAAACTGGCTCAAGTCCGTGGTTTTTTGTACAATATAAACAAGTTTTATTCCTGGAGGTAAGATGGCTGACCGTCGATTGCAAGTGTTTCATGCTGTCGCCAAGCTGGGGTCGTTCACACGCGCGGCCGATACGCTTTACATGACTCAACCTGCAGTAACGTTCCAGATCAAGCAGTTAGAGGAGCAGTTCAACACGCGCCTCCTTGATCGTGGGCACGGTCGCGTCACGCTGACGCCGGCCGGCGAGATCGTTTATGCCTATGCCGAACGTATTCTGGGGCTCTCCGATGAGATGGAAACACGCATCGCGGAACTCACAGATGAGCTCTCCGGCGTACTGACTATCGGTACCAGCCAGACGATTGCCGCGTACTGGTTGCCGCTTCTGCTCGAAAAATTCATCAAGAAACACCCGCGTGTGATTCCGCGTGTGTTTGTCGCCAACTCGGAGAACATCGAAAACCGTGTTGCCGCGCATGAGCTGGATGTCGGCCTCGTGGAGAAGCAGTCCACCGACCCCACACTCGAATGTACGCTCGCCAGTCAGGATGAGCTGCTTGCGGTGGTTCCCGTTGGTCATGAGTTGGCCAAGGCTGAGTCGCTCTCAGCGGCGGAACTGCAGAGCTATCCCTTCGTGGATCGCGACCCGGGTGCGGCCATTCGCGCCTTGGCTGAAGGCTTTTTTCGCGATAGCGGCGTGCCACCAGAGAATCTCAACCGTCGTGCCGAGCTGGGCTCGCTGTCGAGCATTCTGTACCTGGTTGAGCGTGGCTTTGGTTTTGCCCTTGTTGCCAAGGCAGCCTTGGGTGACCAGCACAAGAACCTGATCGGTATTCCGCTCAAGCCGCGTTTGTACTCGTCGCTGAATGTGCTGGTGCCGAAAGACCGCTTCCGTGCCCGCCTGCATTCGACATTTGCCGAATTCACCGTCAAACTGTTCACCGAGATCGAACAGGGGTTCCTGGTGCCAGACGCCACACTCCAGCAAATTTCCGACAAACCTCAAGCCTGAGCATCAAAAGAGTAACAATATGACCCGCCCGATCCTGGCTCGCATAGAGCCCGCAGCCTTTCGTCACAACTATCTGCTGGCGAGGGAGCGGGCTCCGGGGGCCAAGGCCCTGGCAGTGGTCAAGGCGAATGCCTACGGGCATGGTCTGATGCGCTGCGCACAGGCCATCCGCGATGTGGCGGACGGTTTTGCTCTGCTTGAAATCTCTGAGGCCATGCAGTTGCGTGATTCCGGATTCACGCAGCCAATCGTACTGCTCGAAGGTTTTTTCGCTGAAGACGATCTGCTGATGGCCAGCGAGCACGCCATTGCAGCGGCGGTGCACAGCGATGAGCAATTGCGTATGCTCGAGCTCATCGATATTGATCGCCCGGTCGACGTCCTCGTTAAGCTCAATACTGGCATGCAGCGCCTGGGTTTTTTACCCGAGCGCCTGCCCCAGGTGCTTGCGCGTCTGCGCGCCACCGGCAAGATTGGCAACATCGGTGTGATGACGCACTTTGCCACAGCGGACGGCCCGCAGGGTGTGACAGAACAGTTTGAGCGCTTTCATGCTGCGGTAGCACCTACAGGCTTGCCCTACAGCGTGTGCAATTCGCCGGCACTCTTCCGTTTCTTCCCGCAGGTTCAAGGCGAGTGGGTACGCCCTGGCGTGGTTCTGTATGGCGGCTCGCACATGCCAGAGCAGGAAAGCGCCGAGCAGCTTGGCTTGCGTCCGGTGATGACGCTTACCAGCCGCGTCATTGAAGTGCAGGAAGTCAAGGTGGGTGACCGTGTTGGCTATGGCGGCACTTTTGTGGCGGATCGCCCGATGCGAGTCGGCACGGTGGCCTGTGGCTACGCGGATGGGTATCCGCGCCACGCAGGAACGGGCACGCCGATTCTCGTTAATGGTCAGCGCACCCGTACCCTGGGGCGGGTATCGATGGATATGCTTGCCTGTGACCTTACGGATCTGCAGGCCGGCATCGGTTCGGGCGTTGTACTGTGGGGTGAAGGCATGCCCGCTGATGATGTGGCTGGTGCTGCAGGCACCATCAGTTATGAGCTCTTCTGTGCGCTGGCCCAGCGCGTTCCGATCGTGGAAGGCTGATGGCCAAGGCAAAGACAGCCTACATCTGCACCGAATGCGGAGGGCAGAGCAGCAAGTGGCAGGGGCAATGCCCCGGTTGCGGCCAGTGGAACACGCTCGTTGAAAGTGTCGTGGAGCAGACTCCGGCAAATTCACGCTTCGCCTCCCTGGCAGGCGGATCAGGGCGCATTCAGAAACTCTCGGATATTGATCCGCGTGAAGCCCCGCGGATGTCCACAGGCGTTGATGAACTCGATCGCGTGCTCGGAGGGGGCTTCGTGCCAGGCATGGTGGCCCTGATCGGGGGGGATCCCGGTATCGGCAAATCCACCTTGCTCCTGCAGGCGCTTGCCAATCTTGTTGCCACCCGCAAGGTACTCTACGTCAGCGGTGAAGAATCCGCCGAACAGCTCGCGTTGCGGGCGCGCCGGCTCCAGTTGGAAGCTGGCGACATGCCTTTGCTGGCCGAAATCTCGCTGGAAAAGATTCTGCCTATCCTGCGTGACAGCCATCCGGATGTGGTGGTGATCGATTCGATTCAGACTCTGTATTCGGATACGCTGCAATCTGCGCCCGGATCGGTGGCCCAGGTGCGCGAATGCGCGGCCCAGCTCACGCGCTACGCCAAATCCAGTGGCATGGTGATGATCATGGTCGGCCATGTCACGAAAGATGGTTCCCTGGCAGGCCCGCGCGTGCTTGAGCATATTGTTGATACGGTACTGTACTTTGAGGGGGATACGCACTCGAGCTACCGCCTCGTGCGCGCTTTCAAGAACCGCTTCGGGGCAGTTAACGAGTTGGGTGTATTCGCCATGACCGATAAGGGTCTGCGCGGCGTGAGCAACCCCTCGGCACTGTTCCTCTCGCAGCACACCCAGCCCGTGTCTGGTAGTTGTGTGATGGTGACGCAGGAAGGCACGCGGCCTTTGCTTGTCGAAATTCAGGCGCTCGTGGATAGTGCCTATACCAACCCGCGGCGGCTGTCCGTCGGGCTCGAACAAAACCGTCTGGCCATGCTGCTCGCCGTATTGCATCGCCACGCTGGCATCCAGTGCTCGGATCAGGATGTCTTCATCAATGCCGTGGGCGGCGTGAAGATTGCCGAGCCTGCGGCGGACCTTGCGGTGTCGCTGGCCATCGTCTCTTCGCTGACGGCGCGGCCACTGCCCAGGCGTCTGGTGGTCTACGGAGAAGTCGGTCTGGCTGGCGAGATTCGGCCGGCACCACGCGGCCAGGAACGCCTCAAGGAAGCCGCCAAGCTGGGTTTTGAAGTCGCCCTGATTCCCACTGCGAATGCGCCGAAGCATCCGATTGAGGGGATGAAGGTGGTGGCGGTAGGGCGAATCGAAGAAGCGCTTGCCGCACTGCGGGAACTTTGATCTTGTTTCATATGCGTGCGGCGAGTAAGCTCGCGCCGCATCTTTCAGTCCTCCGGGGAAAAGGGATTCCTGACCATGCAGAAAATGCAGAAGAAATGGCTTGTCGGCAATTGGAAAATGCACGGCTCGCTGGCTGCGAACAAAGCCCTGATGGAGGGTATCCGCAGCGAACAGCCTACGCTCGATGAACGGGTCGGCATGGTGGTATGCCCACCGTTCCCGTATCTGGCGCAACTTGCCGAGCTGACCAAAGATTCGCAGATCGGCGTGGGCACACAGAATGTCTCCGATCACCTGCAGGGCGCCTTCACGGGTGAAGTCTCACCGCTGATGGTCAAGGAAATCGGTTGTGGTTATGCCATTATTGGTCACTCCGAACGGCGCCAGTACCAGGGTGAGAACGATGGCCTGATGGGGCGCAAGGCACTGGCCGCCATTGATGCCGGCCTGATTCCCGTGATCTGCGTGGGCGAGACTGCCGAGGAACGTGATTCCGGCCGTACGCACGAGGTGCTGGCACGCCAGCTCGATGCTGCCTTCGGCTACATCCGCACCGCACACGACAATATCATCCTCGCTTACGAGCCACGCTGGGCCATCGGTACCGGTATTGCCGCCACCCCGGAAATCGTTCAGGCCGAGCATGAGTTCCTGCGCCAGCGCATCGCCATTCGTGACAAGGATTTCGCCGCCAAACTGCCTATCATTTACGGTGGTTCGGTGAAGGTCAGCAACGCTTCGTACATCTTTTCGATGCCCGATGTGGATGGGGGGCTGATCGGTGGCGCAGCATTGAACGCTCGCGAATTTGTCACGATCTATCGCGAACTTATTGAAATTGCAGGTTGAAACAGATGCGGCAGATTTTCCTCGATACTGAAACCACCGGACTGGACTGGCGTACCGGCGACCGTGTCGTCGAAATTGGTTGCGTCGAAATGGTCGAACGGCGGCTTACCGGCAAGAACTACCACGTCTACCTCAACCCTGGCCGCCCGGTCGGAGATTCCGAACGCATTCACGGCCTGTCTGACGAGTATCTTGCCGACAAACCGGCCTATGAGGCGATTGCGGAGGAGTTTGAAGCGTTTGTCGCGGACGGCGAACTGATCATCCACAATGCCAGTTTCGACGTCGGTTTCCTTAATATGGAGCAGGAGCGTGTCGGTCGCAAGACCGTAAACGCCCTGTGTCCGCAGATCGTCGATACGATCAAGGTTGCCAAGGAACTATGGCCGGGCAAGAAGGCCTCGCTGGATGCCCTGTGCGATCGCTACGGCATCAACAACTCGCACCGTACCCTTCACGGCGCCCTGCTTGACGCGGAACTGCTCGCCGAAGTCTATCTGGCGATGACGCGCGGGCAGGAAAGCCTGTCGATGGACATCGACGACAGGGATAACGTCAATTTGCAGGGATTTATCTCGGCAAATGGAGAGCGCCACAAGATCAAGGTCGTTCGCGCCAGTGACGAGGAGATTGAGGGGCATGACCGCGTGCTCCAGGAAATCTTCAAAAAGGGGCGCTGCCTGTGGATTCCCCGCGAACCGGAAGCTGACAAGCCGGCGTCCTGAAGTGCTGGTCGCGCTTTCGCCGCAGATCATGCACAGTTGAGCTGCTAACGGGGTTTTACGCCGCATCACCGCACGCATTGCCACGAGTCCTTCACTTTCAGGCCGTTGGCCAGATCCGCGCCAGATTCACTTCGATGCCGAGTTGATCCCGTGGGATCACTGCCACGATGGAGTGGGTCTTGAGGGCTGTCTGGCGTGTTATCGGAGCCGCATAGGGCATGCCCTGGGGGGTCGTGAGCGCCAGTGCTTCCGGTGTATTGGCGCTGGCGCCACGGCGCGTTACCAGAGCCAGTTCTCCATTCGCCAGCCGCACAAAGGTGCCGGGCGGGAAGATGCCGATCTCCTTGATCAGTACCGCCACGAAGGGGTTGTGCTCCCCGCCGCCCGAAGCCAGATACAGGGATCTGGCAGCCTCCTGCGGCGTAATCGGCTTGCGTGCAGCACGCGGGCTTACCTTGGCGGCGAAAATATCTGCTGTCTGCAGCAGGATGGCTTCAGCACAGGGCGCAGCAATTCCGAACGGATAGCCACCACCGCCGGATGTCTCGTGATGCTCAAGCACCGCCCGCAGCCACAGGGCATCTTTCACCCCAGCAAGCTGCAGCATATCGTGCCCCAGTTTCGGGTGTCGCTGGATTTCCTGTCGCTGCGTATCTGTGGGTGCCATCCGCTGCTCGCAAAGGCGCATCTGCAGATCAAGCATCGCCAGATTCTGGGTCAGGGCTGCGCAGACCAGACTGATACGTCTATCCTCCGTCCAGTCCAGACGGGTTGCCACCAGCTCTGCCAGCACGGCAACGTGCAGACTGTGAATGATCGGGTAGCGGTACTGGTTGGTCAGAATCACTGCGGCCAGTGCTGTATCGGCAGCGCGGCGTGCCAGTGCCTGGATCAGGCTTGCCAGCCCCTCCACCTGCTCACGAAAGTCTTCGATGCCACGCATCTCGCGCAATAGCACCCCCAGTTCATCCATCACGCTGTCCCACAGATGGAAGGGGTCCTGCATGTTCACTGCGGGAAGGGGGCGTGGAGCGGGGGGCGTGGCGGCATCCGTCAGGTCTTCTTCGGTATACAATCCCCGTGCCAGGAGGACGTCCCGCTGCGAGGCACGGGCAATGCGGTAGCCTCTGCGCAGTAACAGCGCGCCATTGGCATCGTAAACATCCCAGGGCAGGGGTTCATCGATAGCCAGAAGTCTGGGAATGATGCGGTGTTTGGGCATGTTTGTGGGGCGTAATAGACTGTCCGTGATCTTGCTGCGAGGCCATGATCGAGGCCCATGTGCTGTCCTTGCCCTGCTGACGGCTTCTCGCGACAGTTCTTGAACAGCCTTCAGGAGAGGTATCAGTGGTGCCGAGGCTACCGCAAACATGATAGCCGTTAAAGCATTTCGTTCTCAAAGCGCAGGCGAAAGCCTCAGACCGATGTAAAATCCGCGCTCGGTAAGAGTTTCAGGTCAGTCATCCATGAATCAGAAGCAGTACGACGAATCATCCTTCCGTGTCCTCAAGGGGCTGGAGCCCGTGCGCGAACGTCCCGGTATGTATACCCGGACGGATTCTCCGTGCCACATCATCCAGGAAGTCATCGACAACGCTGCCGATGAGGCACTTGGTGGGTTTGCCAAGAACATTCACGTGCTGGTACTGCGCGACGGTTCGATTACCGTGACCGATGACGGTCGCGGGATACCCGTTGGCCTGCACCCGATTGAAAAAGTCCCCGTCGTGGTGCTGGCCTACACCGTGCTGCACGCGGGCGGTAAGTTCGACAAAAAGTCTGGCAATTCGGCCTATGCCTTTTCGGGCGGTCTGCACGGGGTAGGTGTGGCTGTGACTACGGCACTATCGCGCCGCGTCGAGGTTGAAGTGCGCCGCGAAGGCAAGATCCATCAGATCGCTTTCGATGACGGTGGTCGCACGATTGGCAAGCTCGTCGAAGCCGGTTCCTGTGGGCGCACCACCGGTACGCAGGTGCGTGTCTGGCCTGACACCAAATTCTTTGATTCTCCCAAAGTACCCGTCGCCGAGCTGGAGCGTCTGCTGCGTTCCAAGGCCGTGCTGCTGCCCGGAATCCAGGTCTATCTGGAAGTGGAACAGGCCGATGGCACGTTGACGCGCCAGGAATGGCACTACAAGGATGGCCTGCGCGGCTATCTGGCAGAAATGACCTCTGGCGCAGACCCGTTGGCACCACTTTTTTCGGGTGAGAAATATGCCACGGATGATGATGACTTCGCCGAAGGCGAAGGGGCTGCCTGGGCCTTTGGCTGGTTCGATGGCGCACAGGCTGGCGAGAGCTACGTCAACCTGATTCCCACGGTGGCTGGGGGCATGCACGAATCCGGCCTGCGTGCCGGGGTGTTTGAGGCCGTCAAGGGCTTCATCGAGATGCATGGTCTGCTGCCCAAGGGCGTCAAGCTGCAGCAGGAAGATGTCTGCGGGCGTATGAGTTACGTGCTCTCCGCACGTCTGCTGGACCCGCAGTTCCAGGGGCAGGTGAAAGAAAAGCTCAACAGCCGCGAAGCTGTCAAGCTTGTTTCTGCGATGGTCATGCCGCCACTGGAAGCCTGGCTCAACGTCAACGTTGAACATGGCAAGGCGATTGCCGAGCTGGCGATCAAGCAGGCCCAGTCGCGCCTGAAAAATTCGCAGAAGGTCGAAAAGCGCAAGAGCGGTGGCGTGGCGGTGTTGCCCGGCAAGCTCGCCGACTGCGAGAGCAGTGATATTGCCGAAAACGAACTCTACCTCGTTGAAGGGGATTCCGCCGGCGGCTCTGCCAAGCTCGCACGCAGCCGCGAGACTCAGGCCATCCTGCCCCTGCGTGGCAAGGTGCAGAATGCCTGGGAGATTGATCCGGACCGCCTCTTTGCGAATGCCGAAATTCACGACATCGCCGTGGCGCTTGGCGTGGACCCCCACCCGGCGGATGCCACGGAAGCAGTGCTGTCGAATCTGCGTTACGGCAAGCTCATCATCATGGCTGATGCCGACGTTGACGGTTCGCACATCCAGACGCTGCTGCTGACGCTCTTCCTGCGACACTTCCCGAAGCTTGTTGCGGCTGGGCATGTGTACATTGCATTACCCCCGCTGTACCGCGTCGATGTGCCGGCTTCGGGCAAGAAGCGCCCGGCTCGCCGCCTGTACGCACTTGATGATCGCGAACTCGATTCAATCCGCGAACGCCTCGCCAAGGAAGGGCTGCGCGCTGATCAGCTCGAAATTGGCCGTTTCAAGGGCCTGGGTGAAATGCAGCCTGCGCAGCTCAAGGAAACCGCCATGGACCCGGCTACGCGCCGCGTGCTGCCGGTGACCATCGAAGTCGAACGCAATGCCTACACCAGCAATCTGTTTGATCTGCTGATGGGCAAGGGCGAAGCCTCCAGCCGGCGTGCCTGGATGGAACTCAAGGGCAATCTGGTCGAAGCAGACCTTTGATCGTGGCGGATGTTATCGGGATACCTGAAGCCTTTTCGGGCCGCCGCTACCATGCCTATAACGACTGGATAAAGCGCACTCACGGCGGACGCCTGCAGAAGGTGTCCGTCGATGCAGGCTTCACTTGCCCGAACCGTGATGGTTCACGCGGGCAGGGCGGTTGCAGCTTCTGCAACAACGAGGGCTTCACGCCCTCGTATCTGCGCGAGCAACGCCAGATCACGCAGCAGATCGACACTGGCATCGAGTTCATGAGTCGGCGTTACCCGGAGTCCAAAAGTTTCCTGGCGTATTTTCAGGCCTACTCGAACACCTATGGCGATCTTGAGCATCTGCGCAACATCTATGCAGAGGCCCTCGCGCATCCCGATATTTGCGGTCTGGTGCTGGGTACGCGGCCGGATTGTCTGCCGGATGAAGTGCTGGATTTCCTCGCCGAGCTGGCACGCGATACGCTTGTAGAACTCGAAATCGGGATTGAATCCTGCTCCGATGCTGTGTTGGCCGAATGTGGCCGGGGGCATGATTTTGCCTGTACCCGGGATGCCATTGCCCGTGCCGCGCAACGCGGGCTGTTCCTGACCGGACATGTTTTGCTGGGTTTGCCCGGAGAAACACAGGAGAGCCTCATGGCGGGCGCTCGAGAGCTGGCAGGCCTGCCACTCGACGCAATGAAGTTCCACCAGTTGCAGATCATCACCCATACCCGCCTTGCCGTGCAGTACAAGCGCGATCCGGCTAGTGTGCCGCTGCTCGATCCGGTGAGCTACATCGACAGTGTGATCGACATGCTCGAAGTCTTGCCCCCCTCAATCAAGGTGCAGCGCCTGGGTAGCGAAGTGCCACCGCCGCTGCTCGTGTCGCCAGACTGGAGGATGCGCCTGTCGTTGTTTCCCGAGCGTCTGGAAACACGCCTTGCCGCACGGCAGACCTGGCAGGGCCGTCTGTACTCTGCCTGATCAGAGTCGGCAATATGCTAGATATTGTAATCTATTTGCATAAAAATCGAGAATTTAGCTGCCACATTGGTACGCGCTGTTACTGATACAAACCAAAACCATCGTGGTGTCGAGCTAACCCAATCCGCTGCTTGCACTATCCATAGTAAGCCATGCGCTGCGGCTGGCACGATGAACAAGCCACTTTTGTCGCGCGCTGACTACGCAACGTGAGAGGTGTTCTGACAGGCACTCAGTCTGCCCAGGCTCATTCTCGGGGCTTTGTGCCATAAAAGACTGTCTTTTCAGTCAGATGGGAAATGCACTGTTCTGCACCGCATGATTTGTAGTGCAGGCCTGGACCGGGTATTTCTGGGAACTGTCCGCCCGGGGATCCCTTGAATCCTCCTTCCGGCAGGGAATTCGTTGTTCTCTCGTGTGGTAATGAAGTAGCATGCCACGGCTAATTTTGTTAAAGGGTTTAAAGATGAAAGCCATCACGTATGTGCTGAGTTCAGCTGCATTGGCGCTTTCCCTCGTGGGATGCGCTACGGAAAGCTCGCATTCTGTTGCTGTGCAACAGGTTGAGACGGCCAGCCGGCCTTATGCTGGTGTGCGCAGCCCGATTTCCGTGGGCAAGTTCGACAACCGTTCCGCCTACATGCGTGGGCTGTTCTCCGATGGCGTTGACCGGCTGGGGAGTCAGGCCAAGACCATCCTGATCACACACCTGCAGCAGACCAACCGTTTCAACGTGCTGGATCGCGACAATATGCAGGAAATCAAGGCTGAGTCGGATATCGCCAAACGCACACAGAATCTCAAGGGTGCAGATTTCGTCGTGACAGGGGATGTTACTGAGTTTGGCCGCAAGGAAGTTGGTGACCATGAGTTGTTTGGCATTCTGGGGCGCGGAAAATCTCAGATTGCCTACGCCAAGGTGAGCCTGAACATCGTTGATGCCTCGACTTCTGAAGTCGTCTACTCGGCACAGGGCGCAGGAGAATACAGTCTATCCAACCGCGAAATCGTCGGCTTTGGCAGCACCGCAAGCTATGACTCCACCCTGAACGGCAAGGTTCTTGATCTGGCCATTCGTGAGGCCGTCAACAAACTGGCCGCCGCCATCGATAACGGCGCCTGGAAACCCACCAAGTAAGGCCGGAATCAGTAATTATGAATATGGCGTATAAGTTACTGGCCCTGGCGGCAGGCATGGCGCTGCTTGGCGGCTGCGCCACCAAGCAGACCTCGCTCTATCAGTGGGAGAATTATCAGCCCGAGGTCTATGAATATTTCAAGGCCAAGACGGGGCCTGAAGAGCAGATCGCGAAACTCGAAGAGTCGCTGGAGAAGATTCGGGCCAAGGGGCACGTGCCGCCACCGGGATTTCATGCGCATCTGGGAATGTTGTACGCGCAGGTAGGCAGCGCTGACAAGGCGATCCCTGAATTCAAAACAGAGAAGGAGCTTTTTCCCGAATCTGCGACCTACATGGACCGCCTGTTGTCCAAGTATTCCAAATAAAGGGTGACACATGATGCGCAAGATTTTTTTCAAACTGGGTATCCTGTGTTGCGCTGTGGCTCTGGTAACAGGCTGTGCCTCCCCGCCCAAGCCCTATGACTATACGGCCTTCAAGGCGAGCCGGCCGCACTCGATCCTGGTACTGCCGCCTCTCAATGATTCCCCCGAAGTCGCCGCACCTTATGGTGTCTACGCCCAGGTGACGCTGCCGCTGGCAGAGTCCGGTTACTATGTTTTTCCGGTCACGCTGGTTGATGAAACATTCAAGCAGAATGGACTGACTGCCGCGGGTGACATCCATGCCGTTGCGCCCGCGAAACTGCGTGAGATCTTTGGTGCCGATGCCGCGCTGTATATCACAATCACCAAGTATGGTGCCGTCTACACAGTGCTCAGCAGTGAAGTGATCGTCAGTGCCAAGGCCCGGCTGGTGGATCTCAAAACCGGCAATCTGCTGTGGGAGGGTAAGGCCAGTGCATCAAGCGAGGAAGGCAAAAACAACAATGCAGGCGGCATTATCGGGATGCTGGTCACGGCAGTGGTCAATCAGGTGATCAACAACGTAACGGATTCGAGCTATCCGGTAGCCGGAACGGCGAGTTCCAGACTGCTGTTTGCGCACCCGAACGGCATGCTTTACGGGCCGCGTTCACCAAGTTATCAATCCGAGCAGTAAGCGCAAGAAAAGCCTGTTTCGACTCGTCGGAACAGGCCAGAAAGACGGGGCCGGGCGCCTGTACTGAAGGTGTTTGCCCCCGTTAAACAATGCTTGTTTCGCGAATTCCAAGCACTACATGCGCCGGAATTGTCGCAAGGTGGGCAGAATCTGCACGAGCAGGATTGACGCAAATATCAGCAGCCCCCCCGCCAGTTGCAATATCCCGAGTCGATCCCCGAGCATGACGGCACCGCCAATTGCACCGAACAGCAATTCGGAGCTGAGCAGGATTGCCGCGTCGGTCGGAGTGGTATGGCGCTGGGCCACCACCTGCAGGGTGTAGGCTATGCCTACGGAAAGCAGTCCGCCGTAGAGGATGGTCGGCGTAGCAGCGAGCAGCCCCTTGACGGTGATCTGCTCGGTAGTGACTGCCAGGAAAGCCGACAGCACCGCACAGGTCAGAAACTGCGTAATAGCTACCAGCACCGGGCAACCCAGTTTGTCAGCTACGCGGCCAATCCAGATGACGTGAAACATCCAGAACACCACGCTGGCAAGCACCCAGTAGTCGCCTTTTGCCAGAGAACTCAGACGCCCGCCTGAAAGCAGGAAGATGCCACACAGACAACCGGCAATGGCGAACCAGGTGGTCACATGCACCCGGTCACGATAGAGCAGCCACCCCAACAACGGCACTGCGGGCACGTACAGGGCAGTCAGAATTGCCGCATTGGACACACTCGTGCTGATCAAACCAATCTGCTGCAGATTTACGCCGCCGGCGAGCAGAACCCCCAGCCCCATCCAGCTTAACCAGTCCCGTCGCGTCACGTGCCCGGCACGGGCGATCAGCTGCCGATATTCACGAATCGCAAAAGGCAGCACAACCAGCGCACCGAGAAAGAATCGCACCGCTGTAAAGGTAAACGGCCCGACGACAGCCATTCCCAGAGACTGGGCAACAAAGGTGCTGCCCCAGATCAGCGAGGCCAGAAGCAGCAAGAGATTGGCAGAACTACGTTTCATCATTAAATCGGCAGCGAGAACGCCACCTTGATACCGGAAATGAGCATCTGGATGGAAAGGGTGGTCAGTGCCAGCCCCATCAGGCGTTCCATGGCCGCCAGACCGGCCTTGCCGAAGAGTTGTGCCACACGGCTTGCAGAGCACAGAATCAGGGTGTTGATGAGGATCGCCACTGCGATTGACCCCACCAGCACCAGCGAATGCTGTGCCTGACGAGCATTGATGAGTACTGTGGCAAGCGCGGAAGGCCCAGCAATCATCGGTACGGCCAGCGGCACAATCCAGGGGTCGCGATCATACTCGGGGTCATCATCATGGCTGCGCAGCGGGAACACCATGCGCAAGGCAATCAGAAACAGGATCAGGCCACCAGAGATCTCGATGGCGGGGGCCGACAGATGCATTGCATCGAGCAGCCAGTCGCCAATATATACAAAGGCGATCAGCAACAAGCCTGCAATCAGCGATTCACGAATGACAATGCGTTGTTGCTGACGAACACTCTGCCCGCGCAACAAGGAAATCACAACAGGAATGTTCCCGAGCGGATCAAGCAGCAGTAGCAGCAGAAAGGTACTGGAGATGAAATTTGAATCCATGGAAATTTCCGGTTGCCAGATACTAAAACAACACGGCGCCGCAAGGCGCCGCGTTGTTGCTCACTGACCGATGAATCCAGTCAGATCAGTTGAAGTAGTAACGCGTCAGGAAGTTGATGCGGGAAGCGTCACCCTTCTCATCAGCCAGCGTGGTGCGGCGGCCATAGATGGCCTCCAGGCCGACTTCGACAACCTTGGTCGGGTTCCAGAATCCACCTACATGCAGCTGCCAGACGCTGCGGTTCATTGCCCAACGGCCACTATCCAGGCCGTTGTCACGTGCCCAGGTCGTAAACTCGTTGCTGAAGCTGCGCTGATAACCATAGGCAACATTCATGCGATATTCATCGCTGAATTTGTGCTGATAGCCCAACACTGTACCAAAGGTCTTTTCCGTCACAATGCGGTTACCCGAAGCATCATAGCCGGCGCCTTCGATATAGTTGAAGTAACGGCCAATGCCATCACCACCAGTCAGGTTCAGGCTCAGCAGGTCGGCATCAAACATCTTCACCGAAGCGGAAGCGCCAACACCCCAGCCACGTGTAGAAACTGTTGTCGTGGAATCCTTCAGTGCGAACTGCTGGGTCACGCCGCGGAAACTCAGGGTACCCCAGTTGAAGCCACGATCCCAGCGCAACACTACATCAGGCACGCGGGAGATTGCCTTGGTAGTGTCGTACGCGCTGCCGCTGGTGGGGCTCAGCACGTACGAGTCGTTGTTTTCCAGGGCGGCTGTGAAGTTGCCTGAGTTCGGGGTCTTGTAGGTGTAACGGATCTGCGGCTGACGCATTGAAGTCGTGCCAATGGGGCCGTTGAAGTCAACAGTTTCCGGTGCGGCATCCAGATCTGCAAATGTCGTCCAGGTCTGGCCGATCAGCCAGGAGCCGGCCTGCACATAGGCGTGACGCAGACGGAAGTTGTAGCTGTTGGTGGATTGCTGTGTTGCCACTGCGTTGGACTTCGGATCGTTGTTGAAGTCGCCTTCAATCTTGGCCGTCACAAGGCCGAAAGAACTCGGCGTGGCACCTTCAATACCAATACGCGAGGTACGGGTGTGCAGCGAGGTGGAAGACTTATGGTCATCCGCCTGATTGCGCAGAGGAACGTACGGCACAAAGCTGGCGTAGTCGACATCACCGTTATATCCGGTGAAATCGTGTGTCATGTTCAGTTCGGCGATACCGTACAGATGGATCGATGTTTCCGAACCCGGAATGCGGAAAGAATTCGGGATGTCGCCTGCTACTACGGTTTCCTTGGCTTGCGAATCAACCTGATTACGCAGTTCCTCAACCTGCTTGGCCAGATCCTTAGTGTCGGCACTGCTGGCGGCTGCGGGGGCCGGCTTGGCGGCTTCCTGTGATTTGACCAGCGTGGTCTTCAGCTCTTCGAGCTGCTGCTGCATGACCTTGATCTGGTTTTCCAGCAGCTGAATGCGCTGGGCGCTGGTGTCTGCAGCGTAGGCAGACGGGGCGATACAGGCGATCAGGCCCGCTCCAATGAGGGCTTGTACGAGTTTATTCCGATTCATGATATTCCTTCTTTGATTGGCTGAATATGTTTTGGGAATTTCCGTTTATCACACAGTTACCACTCAGAAACCATGCCTGACCTGGGCCAGAAATGCTGTGGTGCGCTCATGCTTGGGACGATTGAAAAACTCATCCGGTGCAGCATCCTCCAGAATTTCTCCGTGATCGAAGAAGATCACGCGGTCTGCCACTTCGCGCGCAAAACCCATTTCATGGGTTACCACCAGCATGGTGATACCGGTGTGCGCCAGTTCCCGCATGACGATCAGCACTTCGTTGACCATCTCGGGATCCAGTGCCGAAGTCGGCTCATCGAACAGCAGAACCTTCGGGTCCATCGCCAGCGCACGGGCAATTGCCACGCGCTGCTGCTGTCCACCGGAGAGCTGTACAGGATATTTCGCCGCCTGATCCTTAAGCCCCACCCGCTCCAGCAACGCCAGGGCCTTGGCCTCGGCTTCGAGCTTGGAAGCGCCGCGCACACGCATAGGTGCAAGCGTGACATTGCGCAGAATGTTCAGGTGGGAGAAAAGATTGAAGTTTTGAAACACCATGCCAACCTCACGACGCACAGCATCGAGGTTCTTCATGTTTTCGTTGAGTTCAATCCCGTCGACACTGATCGTGCCACCGTCATGCTGTTCAAGGCGGTTCAGAGTCCGCAAAAAAGTGGACTTGCCAGACCCCGAAGGCCCCACGATCGCGGTGACCTGGCCTTCGTAAAAGGTGGCAGAAACTTTCTTGAGGGCACAAAAATTGCCGAAATGTTTTTCCACATCGCGGGCTTCAATGATTGGTTTGAGCAATTGATCGTTCATTTTTCAGTCTCCTAGCGCTTGCGGCCCACATCCAGCTTCGCTTCCAGAGCGGAAGTCAGCGATGTAAATGCCGTCGTCAGGATCAGATAGATGATGGCGATCGTGATGAACACCGGAATCGGCTTGTAACTTTCGGCCTGAACCCGGTAACCAACCATGGTCAGCTCTACCACACTGATCGCATAGGCAAGCGAGGAGTCCTTCACCAGCGAGGCCAGATTGTTGGCCAACGCGGGCAGGGCAACGCGCATGCTCTGCGGCAGGGTGATGTCGATGAAGGTCTGCATGGGAGAGAGCCCCAGCGCCCGTGCTGCTTCGATCTGGCCATGCGGTACGGCAAGGATGCCGGCTCGCACGCATTCGGTGTTGTAGGCCCCAACGTTCAGTGCAAGCGCAATGGCAGCGCAGGCAAAGTCCGACAGCTCGATTGCCGGCGACAGGACTGCCGGTGCGATCAGCCATACAAACAGGATCTGCAACAACAACGGTGTGCCCCGAATGAGCCAGACGTAGAAGTCACACAACCAGCGCAGCGGAGGGATGGACGAGAGCTTTCCCAGACCTGCGAAGATACCCAGCAGGATACCGAAGAATCCCGAGATCACGGTCAGCTCCACGGTGGTACGGGCGCCTTCCGAGAACTGCTGGGCTGCGGGGCCAATGGGTTCTGGCGCCCACGACAACGGGATCGCAAGGATCCACAGGAAGGCCAGCAGGCCGACCATGGACCCTGCAATAACCCAGCCAGGGTACTTCTTTAGCGTATTCATTTCAGCTTATCTATGACTTAGTGACAGGAAATATCGGTCTTGAAATACTTGTTGGAGAGGGCCTGGTAGGTGCCGTTCTTCATGATGCTGTCGAGAGCCTGGTTGAACTGGGTCTTCAGTTCGGTGTTGTTCTTGGCCATGATGGCTGACACGCGTTCCACGAAAACCTGCTCACCCGTCGTGATGGCCGGATCGGGGTTCTTGTCCAGATCTGCCTTGACGAGCCACTTGTCGGAGATCCAGGCATCCACCTTGTTGGCCTTGAGTGCGGCGAAAGCTTCAGGGTCAGACTTGTACGTCTTGACTTCCTTGATGCCGGGGATCTGCTTGGCGTGGTCGAAATAGCTGGTTGCCAGCTGCACGGCAACAGTCTTGCCATTCAGTGCGGCAACAGTCAGCGGGCCATTTTTGTGACCAACGATCTGGCCGCCGGTGCAATAGTGGGGGTTTGCGAAATCAACAGCCTTGGCGCGTTCTTCCGTGTAACCGTGCGAAGCAATGGCGAAATCGAAGCGATTCTGGCGGATGGCGGCTACTTCTGCATCAAACGGCACCACACGCCATTCGATCTTCAGGCCCATCTGCTTGGCAACAGCTTCGGCGATATCCACTTCAAATCCCGTTACCTTGGAACCTTCAAAGTAGTTGAACGGGTAGAAAGCTCCTTCGGTCACGGCGATAATCGTGCCGGACTTCTTGATTTCGCTCCAGTCGCGTGCCTGGGCTACCCCAGCCAGCAGGAACAGGCCTGCGAGCAGACCGACTGCCATCTTTAGCTTACGCATCAATTTCCCTTTCGAAAAAGTCAAAAAAATGCCAGCGCCTGCCTTCACAGAGGAAGACATCAACGCTGCCTAGTTTTACTGCACCCAACTGCCTGGAATTCCCCGTTGCATTCTTCTTCAAGGTGCTTTGTAGGTTTTTTGCGCCAAATTGGTTCTATGTATGCACCAAAAGTGTGCATAAGTCCCCAAGAACATCTATTGGCACCAAAAAAGCAAGCAATCCTTACATACCGTGAAGTATGTAATGAAATTGAAAAACCCCGCATTTTCTACTTCCGCGACCATTGGCTGCAAGGATTTTTTTAGCAGGTGAGTTCAGAGGCATAGCAAACCTTGTGCCCAATGTGGGTTTCCCCGGATCGGGATCGTAGCGCAATAAGACCAAAGTCCTACCAAAAATTCCTCATTCCTGCTTAAAAATCATGGTCATGCACCCAAAATGGAGCATGCATATCGCGTGTTCTTACGCAAGTGCTTGCTATTACGCTGACAGAGTCTTCTCCGACCAGTATGGAGCAGAGGAATGGCCTGAATCGATGTGCCTGCACATTTTTGGGTGTCCCCGCTGATGGGTATGAAGCTGGGGTCCGACAGAGCAGGTTCGGGGTAAGGGCAGCATGCCTATCAGAGTTTTTTTCTTCATCTGCCGCATTCTTTAGAGTTTTCTGGCCTGTATTTTTATCCCTATAACATTTTGTTGTTCACGGTTTTCATGCCATTTTCGGCTATATACAAGTGTGCGCTTGTATATACCTATAACATTATTTAATGCAATAGATTTGAGAAATTAGCCAGTCGCAAAGAAAATGCTGATCAATCCAGGCTGTTCTATTAAAAGTGGTTGCCGTATCTTTCCGCAAAAGGCAATATCCAGCCCTGTCGTAAATCGACAAGACTTGGAATATTTGTTGCTTGTATGGTTTCAGGGAAGTCTGTCAACCGCCTATGCCAATCAGCATTTTTGGGTGACAGTGTCCAGAGAATGCCAAAAGCATTTATTGTTGAATTGATCAGTCAGGTGTGAAGAATATGTCGCGGAATTTGAAAGAGGCAGAATTATCTGTTGCAAAAGGGAAGTGTTTTAATTATCAAGAAAATAATCCGGCGAACTCCAGCATGCTCTTGGTAACACGCACGCTTAAATCGGCTGCTTGCGCTTTGCTGGTGCTGGCAGCGTTACCGGTGCATGCTGTCGATACCCTGGAGCGGATTCGCCAGACGCAGACTGTTGTGATCGGCAATCGTGAGGCTGCGCGCCCGTTTTCCTTTCTCGATGATCAGAAACAGCCAACAGGTTATTCCATCGAACTTTGCCAGCGTGTGGTGGATCGCCTGCGCAAAGAACTGAAGATGCCCAACCTCAAGGCACAATACGTCACGGTATCCGGCCCTGAGCGCATTCCCAAGCTGACGTCCGGCACTATCGACATGGAATGCGGTTCAACCACCAATACCAAGGCACGGCAGGCCCAGGTGGATTTCAGTTACACGATGTTTGTGGCCGGCATGAAAATTCTCTCGCGTGCAGATGCCGGCGTGACAGACGCCCAGTCGCTGAGCAACAAGGCTGTGGCACTCAGCAAGGGTACAACATCGGAAAAACTCTTCGGTCAGCTCAAGAGTAATGAGCAACGTAATATGCAGCTGGAAGTCTTTGGCAGCAACAACGATGCTTTCAAGGCGCTGAGCACTGGCAAGGTTGCCGCCTTCCCGCAGGATGATGTGCTGCTCATGGGCCTGATCAGCGGGTTGCCGGACAAAGATAAGTATGTACTGTCCTCCGACTACCTTTCCATTGAGCCTTACGCCATCATGGTGCGCAAGGGGGATACGGCATTCCTGTCGGAAATCGACAAGGCACTGGCTGACGTATATAAGACTGGCGAAATCAACAAGATCTATGATCACTGGTTCAATACGGCCACCATGCATGTTCCCATGTCAGGGCTGTTCAAGGAAGCCATTACGCATCCTGCCAAGGATACGGGTTTTGCCAAGGTCCTTGGTTATTCTCTGTAAGAAGCTGCTCATGATCCTACTGCGAAGGCATGATCGGACTTCATGTGCTGCTCTTCAGCCCGCTGACGCGTTCTCGCTACAGGTCGTGAACGGCTTCTAAGAGATCCTGAGTCACGCGAGCCCGGCAGATTGCCGGGCTCGCGTGATGCCTGACGCCCCTGTGCAAGTCCCTTTTGCGGCACCGCCAGACTATTGCGGCGGTGGTTTGCATCCCTTCACCTGAATAATCGCCGACGCCCCTTTTGCGCAGGGCGGGCGGGGGTTGGGCAGCTATTTCAGACAGGACGAAAAATGGCTTTGCATTTGCCTTACAAATGCCTTCATTAAAGTCATTTAAAGCGTTTTGGATTATACGTCTATGCATTTAATTTATCAGAAGGAGGCGCTAACGTATAAGTTATCTTGTTGGCGGAAAAGGTTTTTCTTCTGTTACCGGAATGATTAAGTGGATAGATAAAAGAATTCAAAAGCTCATTTTGATTTGTCTGACAACAACTCCGATAATGCAAATGTAGTCGCTGATATGGCGAACAACCCAACACAGGAGATCATCATGAGCAAGGTCGTCGTTTCCAGCTTTACCAATGTTGCCATTTTCGCCGCTGCAGTCGCCATCGCCATGATTCCGGCCGTACTGACTGCCTACGAATTCGTTGCATAAGAAACTGTACTGTATTCATTTAGCGGTTCAGCATTGTTGGCAAGATGTCTTCTTCCGTAGCATAAAACCCATGTCACTGTGGAACATGGCCATGAACTGCTCTAAAGAGTAAGTGCCGGCCCCCTCTGTATGCAGTTGCCAGCGGATTGGCCGGCGGTTTTGTATGGATTGGCGTTACGGCCTGCATGGCAAGAATGGCGGGAACCCACTGTTAGTATTTGTTTCCATTTTGACGTTTGCCCCCACTTCGCTGGGTTCCATTTTCTTAGCCACCATGCCTTGGCTCATCCCCACAATGGGAAGAATCTGGTGGACGCTGGTCAGCGCCTGCAATTGCAGACGCACCAAATCGAAGCGTGCATTTGCGGCAGCGCGCCGAATTTCCGAGAACCGCGCCATCACGGGGATTTCATCCGGAAGCTCCTGGCTATCATTTGCCGCTGCGGCATGAATAGCGGCCAGTTCGGCTGTCGCATCCCGTTCCTGTTTTTCCAGTGAAGCGAGAAGGTCTCTTTGGTGGGTCAGCTTGTCCCAGGCTTCTCCCAGCTTTGCGTGTACTGCCCGGCATGTTGTGTTGCGTTCTTCTTCAGCCAATCCATATTGAATGATAGAACGGCGGATGTTTTCCGTTGCAATGGCGGCCCGATCCAGTGCCTGTTCGGCGTCGTGATGGTAGCGGGCATCGAAACCCTCGGATGCAGCCGGTCTGGGAATATCCGGCAGTGCCGTGGTACGTTTCAGAGCCGCCCGGAAGCTCGCAATCCAGAGCCGCGTGTAAGCGGCCTGCAGGGAAGGGTTGGTGTGCAGGGCCATGTTCCAGGCGTCATCTATCTCGGATAGTCTCGCAGTCAGATCCGGAATGTCGGCCAGCACGGGGGGCGCTTCTCCGACCAAGCGTTCAAATCGCTGACTGAAGTCCTGCAGATGGGCTGTATCATCCAGCCACACTGCTTGTGCTCTGGTGACGCAGGCGGACGCCTGCAGCAAATCCTGGCGCGCCGTGCTGCTTGCGCCAAGACGGCGATCATAGACATCCCGACAGGCATTCCAGTCTGCCTGTGCCAGCTCTCCCAGACTGCGCTGGCGTAACACCTCCACATAGGCCAGTGCTGTTGCCAAAACCACATCATCGGCAGTCTGAAGGAGCTCGAAGCGGCGCATGGCTTTGAACAGGCCCTGTACAGGCATGTCCGCCTGCAGGGGAGTATCTTCCTCCAGCACTTGCTGAAACCGCGTGGTGTCTGTGGTCAGTGAATAGGCTTCGTCAGTACCAGCATAAGGATCATCCGGTGCCAGCCGGGCACGGCCTTGCAGCACAAGCCCCCCTTGCCCGTAAGTGCGGGACACCGGGCTCTCCTGACCTGCCACATTGTAGGCATGGAGACGCGTGAGGATTTCGGGCGAGCGGGCCAGGGCACGCCCGGCAATGTCGGGCAGTGTCGCAGCCTGGATGCCAAAGCCCATGCCGGCAAGGCAGGCCGCTAGAATCATGCGCCATGCGGACAGTGAAAACAGGGGAAGTCCCTGTGCGGAATTGACTATCGACATTGCGAATTGCTTCAGCAAAGGCTGGGAAGTGCCGATAGTAACTGGAATTTTGTCGCGTTTCATGCGGCCACGCAGGATGTATTACCCGGACTAAATCTCCGACAGGCGCAAATGCATCGGAACCTTACATTCATTCTTCGTATAGCCATGCGCTGGGTGACAAGCATCCGCCCAGCCATGCGTATTATCCAGCGTGGCGTGGGCGTCGGGTTTGCGCTGGTGCTGCTGCTTGCGGCTGCCTGGGCCGCCGTTGATGAAGATCGTATGCAGCAGGCCATGTCTTCGCGTTTTGGGTCGCGTGGCGTGCGCAGCTATCAGGCGTGGCGTGAGCTGATTGCTGAAGTAAAGAGCGAATCTGAGAGCGACAAGCTGGCGCATGTCAATGATTTCTTTGATCGACGCATCCGGTTTATGACAGATCAGGAAAACTGGCATCAGGATGACTATTGGGCGACCCCTATAGAGGCACTCGGAAAAGGTGCCGGAGACTGCGAAGATTACGTTATTGCCAAATACTTCACACTTATCGAAGCGGGAATGGATCGCACCAAGCTCCGCTGGTTCTATGTCATGGCAACATTGAACAATGGGGGGCGTCAATCGACGGAGGCCCATATGGTGCTGGGCTATTACGCCAACCCATCTGCCGAACCCCTGATTCTTGATAGTCTGACCTCAGTGATTTTGCCTGCCTCGCGCAGGCCGGATCTGGTACCTGTGTTCAGCTTCAACAGTGACGGGATCTGGCGTCAGGGGGCGGCAGGGCCGACGGGAACAGTCAATCAGCTGTCGATGTGGCGCGAATTGATGCGCAAGATGAAAGAAGAGGGGTATGAGCCATGATCCGCACCGGCAGGGTGGCAGATAAACACGTGGGAAGGGGATCGTCATGTCGTTGCTGACCCGTTTGTGGTTGAGTGTCGTGGTGGCAATGGTGCTCGCGTTGTGCGGCAATTTCGCGATCAGTGTCTATACCGCGCGCAGCTACCTCGTGCAGCAACTGTATGCACAGGCCAGCGACGGTGCCACCTCGCTGGCGCTGTCGATGTCGCAGCAGCGCAGGGATACGGCAATGCGGGAAACGCTGGTGAGTGCTCTGTTTGATTCAGGATATTTCGAATCCATCATATTCCGTGATGTGCAGGGCAAAATCCAGGTTGAGCGCCACACTCAGGCGCCTCCGCCAGATGCTCCTGCATGGTTTGTCGGCGTGCTGCCGCTTGACGTGGCGCCTGGCGAAGCCAATGTCACGGATGGCTGGAGCCAGTTGGGCAAAGTGGAAGTCCGCGCCAGTGCGCGCTTTGCGTATGCCGAGCTGTGGCATGGCACCTTGAAGCTTGCCGGCACCCAGGGAATCATCGGGCTGCTGCTTTGCCTGGCTGTTGGTCTCGCGCTGCGCTGGGCACAGCAACCCCTGCAGGCCATCGTGGGGCAGGCTGTTGCCATCGGGCACCGCCGCTTCATCACGCTGCCCGAGCTGCGGGTGCCAGAACTGCGGATCGTGGGGCGCGCCATGAATACCATGGTGGCAAGGGTGCAGGCCATGTTTGCGGAGCAGGCGGCACGTATCGAGCAGCTGCGCCGCGATGCCAATCATGACGAACTGACCGGGCTGGCCAATCGCAGCCTGTTTGTGGGAGGGCTGCGCGACGCGCTCAATGATGAACAGGCAGCACCTTCCGGTGCTCTCATTATTGCTCGCCTATTTGATCTGGCGGGGGTTAACCGTCGGCTCGGACGGGAACGTACCGACGCTTTCGTGAAGGCCAGTGCAGCCATGTTGCGGGAAGCTCTGCGGCAGCAGGATGAAGCTGCCACACTAGGGCGCCTGAATGGTGCCGAATTTGGCATTCTGCTTCCGGGCTGCGACGCAAACGCCACGGAGACGCTATGTCGGCATCTGCTTGGGGAATTCAATCGCCTTTACCGCCAGGAATATGTTGATCACGATCCGGTGGCAGCGCTTGGCTGGACGCTCTACCAGCGCGGTGAAGATCCTGCCGGCGTGCTGTTGCGCATGGATGCCTGCCTGATGCTGGCGGAAACAGCGGAACCGCCGCTGGCCGGAAATTCCGGGCATACGCCGTATGCTGCCGCACGCAACGATACCTGGCTGGAGCGTATTGAAACAGCCCTGAATCAGCGTGATTTCTACCTCGACTACTTCCCCGTGGTGCGTGCCGATGGCAGTGTGCTGCATCGCGAGGCCATGCTGCGCATGCGGGACGCTGCGGGCCAGCTGCTGACAGCCGGCCAGTTCATGCCTGCGGCTAGTCGCTTGGGGCTGACAGCACGCATGGATCTGCTGACGCTGGAACTTGCGATGCTTGAACTGGAGCGCGGGCAGGGCGATATTGCTGTCAATCTTTCCGCCTTGTCGCTGGCTGACCCCGGATTTGTCTCTTCCGCCCGCAGCATGTTGCGGAGTGCCGGTGAGCGCGCAAGGCGTCTGTGGGTGGAACTCTCCGAGCGTGGTATTGGCGCCGCAGGGGGTGTCGAGGGTCTGGCTGATTTTGCCACGGCGCTTGCTGAAGTTGGCAGCAAATTCGGTATTGAGCACTTTGGACGCCATTTCTCGGCCATGCCGCGCCTGCACGCCCTGAGTGTCGACTATCTCAAGCTGGATGGCGCTTTCGTGGCCGATATTGATCAGAATGAGGGCAATCAGCGCTTCGTCAAGGCTGTTGTGGATGTTGCCCGCAGCCTGGATATCCAGGTGATTGCGGAACGTGTGGTCAGCGAAGCTGAATGGCAGACTTTGAGCGGTCTTGGGGTGGCTGGCGTGACTGGCCCTGCCGTCACCGCCCGCGTGAGCCTGTGAGCTCATAAACAAAACGCCGCCCGGTGAGGGCGGCATTTTGTTTCATGACATGTCAGTTCCCAGGCTGAAGCTTTCTCAGCCTTGGCACTCGACAATGGTCGAGAGCAGGTTGCGCTGCTCGCACTGCGTCTTGTTGAGTTTCCAGTGATTGCTCAGCGGCAGATAGAACAGGCCGGAGACCAGCAGACACAGGGCAACGACGCCAGCCACGAGAGTGCGTCTGGAAAGGCTCAGATTGTGCATCCGGCAGAAATAGCGCCAGTTCAGCACAATAAGAATGTAGCTGTAGAGCAGGCCGATGAAGTAGTGATAGAGATACATCACGCGCTGCGCTCCCAGGTACATGTGCAGCACCATGAACACCACGTAGAGGGCGGCAAACACTTCAATCAGGGCATAGGTTTCCTTGTCGCCCACCCAGATGCGGAAAAGGCGGCGATTGGCAATTGCCAGAAAGGAAAAGATCAGTGCGGCCAGCCCCAGATACCAGCCAAAGCCATTGCCCACGAGTTGCACATACTTGGTGAATCCGTCAGCCGAATCCCAGCGGTAGTTGATGGTTTTTTCCATCAGCGGCCAGACGCGCGGAGCCGAGCCGTTTTCACCGGGCTTGCAGACTTCAAGCTTGGGCACCCCCTTGTGATCATTATCCATGTAGGCGTAATAGTCTCGGGCGATCGCAAATACCGTCAAGGGCGAGAGCGAGCCCGTGCCGTTCAGGTAATCCTTGTAGGGCTGCGACATGAACTGCAGGTCATTCTGCGTGGCCGGGTCCGCAGGGTTGCCAGGGTGATTGCCCACAATGCCATGAACCGTAAATACGGCATACGCAATCACGACAAGGCCCGCCACCGAAACACCAGCTTTCAGGCAGAAATGCTCGATGTGCGCGAGCATCCCGCGGCATTGCCTGGTGCCCTGATCCTTGAAATACAGGATCGGGTACATCATCAGCAGCACCACGGCATTGACCTTGACCAGAATGGCTGCTCCGCACAATACCCCGATCCAGGCGTACTGAAGCCAGGGTACCGGGGTGCTGCGCTTCCATTGGCGCAGGAATACCCAGATCGCCGCCAGGCAGAAAAACATCTGGAAACTATCCAGATGGACGGCGCGGAAATGCACGATCCAGGCGTTTTCGAACAGGTAGAGCGAGCTGAACAACAGTGCCGTGAGCTTGTTTTCAGTGATCTCCAGCACCAGCATGAAGAACAGCAGTGCACCGAAGGCGCCGAACAGTCCTGGCATCAGGCGCATACCGGAGAACGAGAAGTTCGCCGGCATCTTGTCGCCATCGATGTACTTCACATGCACCATCACGCTCTTGTCGATGCCCTGGTTCTCGCCCGAGAGTACTTCCCCTGCGGCAATCAAGAGCAGCCCCAATGGTGGATGCGGTTCAAGCTGGGCCTGCCGGTCGATATAGCGCTGGGCAGAGGTCAGGTGATAGTTCTCATCCCAGAACGGATAGGGCGGCTCACCACGCCCGACGAAATACATGCAGATACCGATGGTCAGGACGATTGCCAGACACAATGGTAACCTGAGCCAGGCCGGAATGAGATTGCCGGTCTGCTCCAGAAATTTCGAAGCCGCGTCAGATTCTGTCGCCGTCTGAACCGGAGCCTCTGGCTCTGTCGTGACGGTGTCAGGCAGCTTTTGCTTTGATGCTTTGCCCATAATGATATTTGCCCCCGATAGGCCCGAAAAACGCCCGCCGTCCGGCGTATTTACACAGGTGACGCTATTGTGCGGTGCACAAAGAATGCCAGTGTGATGTGCCGGGAGACGACAGATTCCCGTGGCCAAGCCGTAATAATTATTCCCTTTTGGTCGGGGTGCGAGTGTGCAAGGCTGAAGGGACTTATGTCAATGCACGTTCCGCCGGCTGGCGTAAAATAGGTCAGTAGTGTCTTTTCCTCAAAGGAATCGAGAGCCCCCATGCAGCAAAGTGATTCCGAAAAATTCCGGTTTGTAGACCTGCCCCGTGCGCTGTGGTTTTTTCTGGATACGGAACGCTGGACTTATCTGATCTTCGTACTGGTGCTGCTGGCGGTGCTGTTCTATACGATGGTGCCGCCGTATCTGATTGGCTTGATTGCCAACTTCCTGATTGGCTACGTCAAGGCTGATGCCGCAGCCAAGCCGGCCATGACCACGCTCTTCGTGCTCATCGGCATTCTCGCCTGTAGCCACTTTGTGGTGGCCATGGTGCGCCTTACAAGCAAGCGCATGCTCGGGCGCATTAGCCTGAACGCTCGCTACCGCGCCAAGGTCTGGGGGTTTGAACGGCTGCTGGATTATTCCCTCGCCTGGCATCAGCAGGAGAGCACCGGCAACAAGGCCCAGCGCATCCTGACTGGCGCCGAAGCCGTGCGTGAGTGGACGATGGACATCATCAACAACCTCGCCTCTGCCGTTGCTGCCTTTGTCGGCTCGCTGGTGGCCTGCGCCTTCCTGAGCCCCGCCTTCATCCTTTTCTTTGTCTATTATCTGGGCGTGTTGATTGCCATCGAGCGCTTCTTTGATTACCGGATCTCGAAGCTTTCCGACCGTATCAACAAATCCATGGAGAATGCCAGTGGCAGTTTTGTCGAAAGCGCCTCCAACATTCTTGCCGTAAAGGCATTGGGCGCTGCCGACAAGATGACCGGCACGGTGGCCCAGCGCGAGGAGCTGGCACGCACGCTGTCTTACGAGCGCCTGCGCCTGTCGAATACCAAATGGATGTGTTTCCAGACGCACAACAGCCTGTCCTGGGGGTTTTATCTGATCGTAATCGGCCTGATGGTGATGCGCGGGCATCTGGAGACCGGTTTCTTTCTCACCTATGCCGCCTATTTCGACCGCTTGCGCGACTCGTCGGTAGATTTCACTGATCGTATCCAGCTGATGATTGAGCGCAAATCCAATCTCGGCCGCATGATGTCCATTCTCTGGGGCAAGAACCCGCTTGCCAAAGGCAAGCGTCGCTTTCCTGAAAAGTGGAACGAGATCAGCATTCACGAGGCTGTTTTCCGCTACGGCGACAAACCGGCTATCGGCCCGATGTCGCTGACGATCCGGCGTGGCGAAATCATCGGTATCGCCGGCCAATCCGGTTCGGGGAAATCCACGCTGATCAAGCTCCTGCTCGGGCTGTACCACCTGGAGTCAGGCGATCTGAAGATCGGGGACGCGCAGATCGGCGAGATTCGCCATGAAGAACTCACCTCGAATGTGGCTGTCGTACTGCAGGAGACGGAGCTTTTCAATTTCTCCCTGAAGGAGAACCTCACCATGATGCGTGAGGTTGATCCGGAGCTGTTGGAGCGTGCCTGCCGGATAGCCTGTCTGCAGGATCTCCTTGCACGCCTGCCGGAAGGCCTTGATACCATGGTGGGCGAGAAGGGTTACTCGCTCTCTGGCGGAGAGCGTCAGCGGGTGGGTATTGCGCGCGCCATCTGTCGCAATGCGCCCATCCTGCTGCTCGATGAGGCTACCTCGGCGCTGGATTCCGCCACCGAGCAGCGTGTGACAGAAGGCTTGATGCATGAATTTGCCGAGGGACGTACGCTGATCATCGTTGCACATCGCATCAGCACCCTGCGCGATGCCACGCGGGTGCTGGTGTTCGAGCGGGGCAAAATCATCGAGCAGGGTGGTTTTGCAGAGCTTGCCCATGATCCGAAAACGCATTTCGGCAGCATGTACGCCATCCAGGCGGCCTGATCAATCAACACGCGGCAAAAGGATTTCACCATGCCAGTCATTCTGCGTTTCACGCTTGCCTTGCTGTGCCTTTGGAGCGGCATGGCCGTTGCACAGCAGAGCATGGAGATACTCGTGCCCAGGCACCGTCTGGTTGAGGATGTGTTGCCCGTGCTGCAGCCGATGGTGGAACCCGGTGGGAGCATCTCGGCCATGAGTGGCAAGATCATCGTGCGGGCGTCTCCCGCGAATATTGCGCAGTTGCGCCAGGCGCTCGACGCTATCGACATGCCGGTGCGTAGCCTGCTGATCTCGGTGCGCCAGGGCGGCAACAAGCGTCAGGAGGATACCCGCCTGGGGGCGGATGCCAGGCTTGGCATGCGCAACGGGCAGGTGGATGCGCAGATCCGTGCTGAGGCTGACGCCCGCAGCCGCAATGAAGATGGCCGTACCGTGCAGACAGTGCAGACCGTCGATAACGGGCAGGCCACCATTTTCCTGGGAAGCTCGGTGCCCGTACCTGCCGCCCAGCTTGTCACCGGGCCGAACGGCACGGTGGTGATGCGTTCCCAGCAATATGTGAATGCGGGCACGGGATTCACCGTCCTGCCAAGACTGGTCGGGGATCAGGTCACACTGAGCATTGCCCCGCAATCACAGCGCATTCAGGGTAGGGGAACCATCACGGGTAGTGGTTTGAGCACCACGATACGTGGGCGCCTGGGAGAATGGCTGTCCCTGGGGGGAATCAGTCAAAGCAGGCAGATAAACAGCAATGGGCCGCTCAATTCAGATAGCAGCAGCACCGAGGAGAACAGTGGCTACTGGATTCGCGTGGATGCGCTGGATTGAGTTGTTGCCGTGGCGGGTTATCGGCTGATTGAATATGGGGCCGACCGAAATGGGCTGGATCGCCGGGCCATTTTGCTTCAGGCCCGGCGTAAACCGCATCAATCGGCCACGCACCAGCGCCTCATTGACGGCGCGTCTCTGTCAGCGTGCCTTCGGCATCATCTGCCACCACATCTTCACCGCTTGAGAGCAGGCGGGCATAGGCGCCGTTGGCAGCCAGCAACTCTTCGTGTGTGCCGATTTCCACGATCTGGCCCTTGTCCATCACCACGATGCGATGTGAATCGCGGATGGTGGTCAGGCGGTGCGCCACGACCAGCACCGTACGGTTGCGGCGCAGTTCGACAAGGGATTCGCGTACAACACGTTCAGACTCGTTGTCGAGGGCCGAGGTGGCTTCGTCCA
The DNA here is from genome assembly GCA_002307175.1 of Rhodocyclaceae bacterium UBA1310. Taxonomy (GTDB): domain Bacteria; phylum Pseudomonadota; class Gammaproteobacteria; order Burkholderiales; family Rhodocyclaceae; genus Uliginosibacterium. Next base: position 2,815 of record DBTS01000063.1, on the reverse strand, counting down.
GCAGCAGGATAGGGGCGTTCTTGACGAAAGCGCGTGCAATCGCTAGACGCTGGCGCTGTCCACCAGAGAGCTGATTGCCGTTCGTGCCGATGCGCGTGCTGAAACCTTGCGGCTTGGCGCGGATAAAATCAATGGCATTGGCCTGAATCGCGGCGTGCTCGATTTCTTCCGGCTTCGCATCACCGAGCCCGTAGGCAATATTCGCGGAGATCGTGTCGTCAAACAGCGCGGCTGCCTGGCCCACCAGGGCGAACTGGCTGCGCAGCTCCTGCAGCGGGATCGTCTCGATAGGCACGCCGTCGAGCAGAATGCGCCCGGCCTGAGCCTCGAAGAAACGCGTGACAAGCGCCACCAGCGTGGTCTTGCCGCTGCCTGAGGCGCCGACAAAGGCCACTGTCTCGCCCGGACTGATGATTAGCGAGAGGTTCTGGATTGCTGGGTCAGATTGCTCAGGATAGGTGAAACTCACATTCTCGAAACGGATTTCGCCACGGGCACGCTCGATATGGTGGGTACCAGCATCCGGCTCGGGCTTTATGTCGAGCAGTTCAAAGATGCTCTGTGCCCCCGCTAGCCCGCGCTGGATGGTGGCGTTGATATTGGTGAGACGGCGGATCGGCTCGAAGATCATGGCCATCGTGCCGAGGAAAGCCACGAACTCGCCCGGTGTGAGCAGATTGCTCTTGGCCATGCTGGATGCAATCAGGATCACCACTGAAACAGCGGCAAAGGCAAGCACCTGTACCAGCGGCACATTCAGCGAGGAAATACGGGCCACCCGCATGGTTTCCAGGCGCAGTCGCCTGGCAATATTGCCAAAGCGCGATTCCTCATGCTTTTGCGTGCCGAAGATCTTGATTTCACGCAGCCCCGCCAGCTGTTCTTCGACAGCGCAGGTCATCTCCGCCATCTGGGATTGCTGCTTGCGGTTCGAATTGCGCATGCCCGTACTGGCCTTGCGGATCACCCATGCAATGACCGGGCCGATGACCAGAATGATCAGTGTCAGATGCCAGGCCTTCCAGAACAGGTAGAAGAACAGGGCAACGATGGTCAGCGAATCCTGGATCACCACGATCCAGGCGGTGGAGAGCGCCGAGCCCACCTGCGGGATATCGTAGGTGATGCGCGAGAGCATGCGCCCCGACGTCTGTGCCTGATGCGATGAAATGGAAAGCTTCATCTGGTGGTTGAACACTTCACGGCGCAGGTCTTCCACCGCTTTGTTCGATACCCACTGGCTTGCCACATTGCCGATATATTCGGCTACGCTCTTGCCGATGGCGATGCACAGGATGGTCAATGGTACGCGCCACATAGCTTCAGCATTGCGGGCGATCAGGCTTTCATCGAGCAGCGGCTTGATCTGCTGCATCAGCAGCGGCGTCAGCACCGCCGCTGTCGCCATGGCCAGCATGGATAGAACGGACACCCACCAGTAATGCTTGATATAGGCAAACAGGCGGCGATAAAGCAGGAAAGATTCTTTCATTCGCGATGTAGAACCCGGTCAGTCAGGAAGTCGGCCCAGCCACGCGCATGGAAAGCCTGCTTGAGCTGGTCGCGGTTATAGACGGTGTTTAGCCAGGTGAAGAAATCCAGCTCGGGCTTTTCATGCGCCGCAACCAGATACTGGTCAAAGAACATATCAAGGATACCCGTCTTGGAGTTCCTCAGGTGCCCATAGCGCCAGCCCAGTTCTGCCTTGGCTGTGGCAACGGGTTCCTGCAGACGGCAGATCCGATACATGGCGGCGGCAAACCCGGCGCGATCTGCGCCGCTCTTGCAATGCACCAGCGCGGGATACTCGATTTGATCAAACAGCGCCTGCAAGCGAAGCAGGTGTTCGCTCTCGGGGGCGCTGCGCGAGAGAATCCCCTTGAAATCCACCAGCCGGATACCCAGGCGGCGGCATTCCTCTGCCTCCAGGGCATAGCGGCCCGATTCATCCTGCCCGCGCAGATTGATGATGGCACGGATGCCGTATTTGCGGTGGTATTTGCGGATCTGCCCAGGGCTGGGCTGGCTGCAGCGGAACAGGCCCCCAGACAGCGCGTACAGGTTGTTGTAGACCAGGCGAAAGATGCCATGGTCGACAAAAACCATCTCAAGGTAGGCCAGCAGGCGGCCTGGAAAACCGGTTACATCACGCGCCACGAATCGTTCCGCCAGATCATTGAGCCAAAGGGCGTTGATTATCCGTGTCCATGCCGCGATGGACAAGCAAAACGTTGTATTTTGGCCGCAAATGCACAAGCGGCGGCTTGCCAAACTGGCGCCGCCGGTTCCATGAGTTTTTGCAATCCGGGGAGATTCAGCCCTGGCGCTCATCCTGTGATGGCGGGGCGACGCGGATCACTTCTTCCAGCGTGGTCATGCCCCGCGCCACCTTCATCGCGCCAGAGATTCGCAGCGGCTTCATGTCTTCGCGATAGGCCTGCTGGCGCAGGGCGCCGAGATCCGCATTCTGGGCTATCAGGCGTGTCATCGGGGGAGACATCAGGAAAGTTTCGTAGATCCCCATTCGCCCCGAGTAACCGGTGTTGCGGCATTCCAGGCAGCCTACCGGGTGGTGGATCTGGCGCGGCACGGGAGCCTTGAAGGGGAGCACCAGATTGCGCCAGGCGTCGGCTTCTTCCTCGCTTGGCTCCACCGCCTGCTTGCAGTGCGGGCACAGGGTTCGCACCAGGCGCTGGGCCATCACGCCCAGCACTGTGGCGTTGATCAGATAGTGGGGCACGCCAAGATCCTGCAGACGCGTCAGGGCAGAGGGGGCGTCGTTGGTGTGCAGGGTGGAGAGCACGAGGTGGCCGGT
>DBTS01000098.1 GCA_002307175.1 Rhodocyclaceae bacterium UBA1310 | reverse complement strand
CATAAAACTTCAATCTTCACTTGGCCGGATCAATAAGGTAGCGAACCGGTTCTGTCGCCGCCCCCTCTTTCCATCATGAAGCTTGCCCTGCGTCGCGATGTCATTGCGCTGACTACGCCGGTTTTTTTCGAACAGCTGTTCGTCAACCTGCTTGGCATCGTCAACACCATCATGGCCGCCCGTGTCAGTCGCGAGGCGGTCTCCGCCATCGGCATGGTGGATGCCATCAACCAGACCATTCTGGCGCTGTTTTCCGCGCTGGCCATCGGTGCCACGGTGGTCGTCGCCCAGTGCTATGGCCGTGGCGAGCGTGCACGGGCCGGCAAGGCGATGCTGCAGGCAGCCGTCACGTGCACGCTGCTGGCGATCCTGTTCAGCGCACTCGCGATTGCCACGCGCCAGCCAATGCTCGCCGCACTGTATGGCAATCCCGGTGCCCTGGTTGAATCGTACATGCAGGACTATCTGCTGATCACCGCGCTGGGTTATCCCCTTACCGCACTGACCCTGGTGATTTCGGGAGCCCTGCGCGGCGCGGGGGAGACGCGCATGGCGATGCAGGCCAACACCCTCATGAACGTCGCCAACGTGATTCTCGGCTACATCCTGATCTATGGCATGCATCTGCGCACGCAATGGCTGGATATCCACGTTTCGGCCCATGGCGTGGTCGGCGCAGCCTGTGCCATCAGCCTGGCCAGGCTCACCGGCACCCTCTATCTGCTCTACGCACTGCACCGCCACCAGCATCTTCTGCCCGCCAGACTGCGCGGATTCCGCTTTGACGCGGGCCTGCTTCGCCCAATCTTCGCAATTGGCATCCCGTCGGGGGTGGAGTCTCTGGTATTCAATGGCGGCAAGCTGCTCGTGCAGATCATGGTCGTAGGCATGGGAACGGCGGCAGTTGCCGCCAGCTTCATCGGTTTTTCCATTTCCACACTGCTCAACATCCCGGGGAATGCTCTTGCGGTGGCGCTGACTACCCTGGTCGGGCAGTCCATTGGCCGACACGACGAACGTCAGGCAGAATGCGATATTCGGTACGTGCTCACCCTCTCAACGGCAACCATGTGCGGCATCGGTCTGATCTGCTGGCCGCTGGCCCGTCATCTGGTCAGTCTGTATTCAGGCGACAGGGAAATTATCGCGCTGGGCGCCCATCTGGTGCAGCTTAACTGCCTGTTCCTGATCGTCTGGCCTGCCACTTTCGTACTACCAAATGGCCTCAAAGGAGCCGGCGATGCACGCTATGCAATGGTCACCACCCTGATTGGCATGTGCACCTGCAGAATTTTGCTGGGATATGTCTTTGGTGTTATGTTCGGGTGGGGCGTCACTGGCGTCTGGCTGGGTATGTTTGCAGATTGGATGATTCGCAGTACGCTATATTTGGCGCGGTTTTCCAGAGGTCAATGGAAAGGACGCCAGTTACTCGGCTGAAATCCCCGGTGGAGCCGACCATCAGCGCCCTGCCTGCCGGGGCGGAATTAGTGCCCGGGAGGGCATGGCGGATCAGCGATAGGCCCCGCCCCCACCCATACATGCCGGAGATTTTTTGTGGATAGGCAGTGGTTTCTTGAGTCCATCGCAGCAGACGGTTCACGCGTGACATACACCATCACGCAACTGCCGTTCCGCATCGGTCGCGACCCGGAAAACGATCTGGTGGTCACAACGCTTGGACTCTCGCGGCATCACGCGCTGCTGAGTCGGGATATCAGCGGGCATATCCGCCTCACCGATCTCAACAGCACCAATGGCAGCTTCGTGAATCGGCAACGTATCGAAGGCTCCTGCCTCATCAACGAAAACGACATCATCCACTTCGGCACGGCAGAGTTTCGCCTGCGCGCACGCGCCCCGGAACAAACGCGGGTGATGTCGGCCAGCGAAATGCACACCATGCTGGTTCCCAATGGCATGAACCTCTCGGAACTATTCGTTCCCAATGAGGCCGAGTTTCTCGCTTTGCTTGATGGACACGGACTATCCGGTGCGGCACAACCCATAGTGGATGCCAACAGCCGCCAGATCTTTGCCTATGAGTTGCTGGGCCGCGCCAATCATCCGCTGCTTCCCTGTTCGCCGATCCGCCTGTTCGAGCTGGCCAGTGCGCTGGACCGTGAAGTCGAACTCTCCGTGGCTTTCCGGGATTTCGGCATTTCCACGATTGCCCCACGGCTCAAGGGCTTGCCCCTGTTTGCCAACACCCATCCGAAAGAAACTTTCAGTGATGCGTTTTTCGACTCGCTCGTGACGCTGCGTCGCAACATGCCGGAGCTTGATCTGGTGGTGGAGATCCACGAAACCGCTGTCACCGAGACCCGCCAACTGCTGTCTCTGGCGGCACGCTTCCGGGAGATTGGAATCCGCTTCGCGTACGACGATTTTGGCGCTGGACAAGCCCGCCTGGTGGAACTCGGAGATGCCCCGGCAGATTTCGTGAAATTCGATATGGGCCTTATCCATGACATTCATCTGGCCAGCGAACGCAAGCGCCGCGTCGTCTCGGAACTGGTGAAGCTGGTGCTGGATCTGGGTTCAGTGCCGCTCGCAGAAGGTGTCGAGATGGAGGCTGAAGCGCAGATCTGCTGCGACATGGGCTTCAAACTGATCCAGGGTTATCTGACCGGCAAACCGATTCCGGCAGACCAGCTGTAAACCCGGCGTGGAATCTGGGTATCATTCCGGTATGCGCTCCTTTCTCCGTCGCTTTGACAATCCCTGGCTGCTGCTTGTACTCACAGCACTGTTCTGGTCCGGCAACTGGGTCGTCGGGCGTGGCTTCCGTGGTGAGGTGCCGCCCGTGGCACTGGCCTTCTGGCGCTGGGTGCTGGCCCTGCTGTGCACATTGCCTGCAGTCTGGCCGCAACGCGCCCAGGCCTGGCCGACCCTTCGCGCACATTGGCCGATTCTCACGGCACTTGGCCTGCTCGGCATCACGGCTTACAACACCCTGGCCTATTTCGGCCTGCAATTCACCACCGCCACGAATGGCGTGCTGCTAAATTCCTTCATCCCCATCGTGATCATCGCGCTGGCCTGCATCTTCCTTGGCCGCAAACTGCGTGCCCTCGAAGCGTTGGGGGTCTCCATCTCGCTGGGTGGCGTGGTGGTGATCGTGGCCCACGGCGAACTGGCCCGCCTTGCCAGCCTGAGTTTCAATCCGGGCGATCTGTGGATCATGGTGTCAGTATTCGTCTGGGCCGGCTATACACTGCTGCTACAGCACCGCCCGGCAGGGCTTGACCCGATGCTGCTGCTGGCGCTGCTGACAGCTATCGGGATTGTCGGATTACTTCCCTTCTACATCTGGGAACTCACCCAGGGCCGCCTGATTCATCCCAGTTTCACGGCCTTTGCAGGAATTGCCTACTGCGGCATCCTGCCGGCCTTCCTCGGCTACGTCTTCTGGAACCGCGCCGTGGCGCAGGTCGGCGGCGCCACCGCCGGGCTCTTCATCCACCTGATGCCGGTCGCCACGCCGCTGCTCTCGGCACTGGTGCTGGGCGAACGCCCGCAAGGCTATCACTTCATCGGCATGGCGCTGATCATCAGCGGCATCATCGTATCAACGCGTTCCGCGACTGCAAAAAATAAACCAGAATCCGCTTGACCTAGAGTGCACTCTAACTTCGAGAATGCCGTCATGGATACGCAATTCACCATTCAGCAGGTATGTGACGAAACCGGTCTCACCGCCCACACGCTGCGCTATTACGAGCGCATTGGCCTCATCAGTGGTGTGGCACGTGATGCAGGTGGCCGGCGCCGCTACACACGGATGGATATGGAGTGGTTGCGTTTCCTGATGCGTCTGCGCGATACGGGCATGCCGATTGCCGACATGCTGCATTATGCGGAACTGCGTCGGCAGGGCGAAGCCACCCATACCGAACGCGGCGAATTGATGGCGACCCACCTTGCCCACCTAGAGCAAAGGATCGCCCATCTGCAGGAACTTGCCGGCTATGTGGCGGCCAAGGTCCAGTGGTATCGCGATACAGCACGCATCTCCCCCACCGATCTGGAACAGGAGAAGCACCATGCTGACACAGGAAAACCCACGCCTCACCAACGGACTCGCCAAGCTCGCTGAAATTGACGGCGAAGGCGGTCAGAAAGTCATCGACGCGCTGCAGGACATTGCCCCGGACTTCGGGCGTCTGCTCGTCGAATTCGCCTTTGGCGATATCTATTCGCGCCCCGGCCTTGATCTGCGCAGCCGGGAGATCGCCGTTGTCGCCGCCCTCACGGCACTGGGCAACGCCGGGCCGCAACTGCGCGTGCACCTCCAGGGAGCGCTGAATGTGGGCGTGACACGCGAAGAGATCGTCGAAACAATCATGATGATGGCCGTGTATGCGGGCTTTCCGGCAGCACTCAACGGACTCTTCGCTGCCCGTGAGGTATTTGCCGCACAGGCCGCCTGATACCGTCACATGGCAGACAAGCGGCGGTAAGCCAGCCCGGACTGCATGTTTCAATGCGCGTTCACTGCTTATCCGATTGGCCGGCACCCGTGCCGGCCTCATTTCTGCCATGCCTGCCATCACCGGCCGCCGCCTGCTCATCGCCCTCCTTCTGGCTGCCGGTGCCTGCTGCGCGCTGGCGTTCGCCCCACTCTACCCGCTCATCCGTACCAAGGCTGACTGGGGCGGCTCGCCTGACAAACAGACCCTGGGAAGCGCCCGCTTTATCGAGCAGCGTGCTATGACGCAATATTGCACAGGCGTGGTAAGCACCCCACTGGCGACCTGGCTGGTCGGACGCATTGAGAGAAGCAGCACGGATCTGCCTGAGGCTTCCGGACTGCCGGATCTCTCGGAGTTGGTCTACGGGCCACGCGACAAGGAATCTGCCGAAGCTTCCGGACCCAATCCCCTCAGCGCCATGCTGGGATTGCACGATGAACCGCAGACTTCGATCATTTCGCGCCGGAACGACAAGGGGCAGTTCGAACCCATCGCCACCCTTCCCGAAGCGGCCTGTCTGCGTGCCACTCCCGACGGCAAGCGGGTCTTTCTGCTGACCGGCCTGAAACGCCCGGAGCCTACCGCCAACAGTACCTCCACGAACAATCAGTTCGTCATTTTCGTCAGCGATGATCAGGGCCAGCACTGGCAGTGGCTACGACCTGGCCTGTTCCCTGCTGCCGGGTTCATTGCCTGGAATCTCGACCTCTACTTTTTCGACAGCCAATCCCTGTGGGCCTGGAAAGATGGCGACAACACCGCGACGATGGAGGATGGCACCTCTGCTGCGAATATGCCTATCCTTCTGTATTCGGCCGATGGCGGCGCCACTGTCGAGGAAATCCGTAGCGACAAACCACTGCTGGTCAGCTTTGCGGAGATTCGCCAGCGCCGCAATGCCGACACTGACTGGGGAGACGCCAACGGGGAGTTTGGTGACGTCAAACGCCACATTCTCCAGCTTGATGCTGACCATGCCGTGGCCTGGTTCTCCCAAACCTTCCGCTACTCCACCAATGGGACAACGCTGAATCAACGCATCAGCCTGAGTACCCGGGTGAGTCTGCACCGCCAGAACGGCCACTGGCAGTTTGAAGCGTCTCAATCAATACCAGATCTGGCCATTGATGAAATCCGCGACAATCACACCGGGCAGGTTGTTGCATTGCTGGCAGACAAGCATGAAGACATGCAGCTGGCAATCCTGAACCGGCAGACACTGGCTTGGGAAACGGAAGGAACAGTCCCTGGCGCCTTCACCCCGATTCCAAGCAGTCAGGCGCTACGGCTACTCGAAATCGGCCAGCACAGTGTGGTCATCAACGTGATGAGTGACGTCACCATCCCCGGTGTGCTGGCGCTGGATGGGCGTGAGCACAGCATCTCGGCGGATGCGGTTTTTTATACCGCAGACTGGGGAAAATCCTGGCACAAACTGGCCATTGACGGCTATCTCGGCGTACTCGGCATGGATGCTGCTCACGACCGCGTCATCTGGGCCAAAGGCAACTGGTACAGCAGCCGGGATCTGGACATTTACAGTTACGGCCTGCACTGAGAAGCTTCGCCTGCGGCCGCACTTCGTGTTGCGGCCCAGGGGAACCGGCGTCCGGTGCTCAGTGCAGCTTGTCAGGCGCGCCACAGCACTTTTTGTATTTCTTGCCACTGCCACACGGGCATTCTTCATTGCGCCCCGGTTCCGCTTCGGCGCGCACCGGTTCGCGTGGCGCATTCACCACACGCAGATAGCGCCGCCAGAACACGTAGATGTACTGGAGACCGGCTACCAGCAGACTGATGACTTCATCGCGTTCGGTTTCGGAAAGGGGCATGCCGGGGGATTTCTCGCCCGTATCGAAGGCGGCGATCAGATTCAGCACGGCGACGCACTCTTCGTCCTGCTCCATGGCATCCCAGTGCTTGTCTTCGAGCCAGTCCAGGCCATCGCGGAAACCACGGGCCCAGCCTTCAGCAAGCGGACAGCCGCTTTCTTCCGGATCATCAAGGAAGGGGAAATACATCTGCTCGGCGCCCTGGTGAGCGGAAACGCCCGACCAGTCTTCGCGGAAGCCGGACAGCACGGTGTTCCAGTGGCGCAGCAGGAGCTCGAAAGTGCGGCGGACCTCGTCTTCGGTCAGCCCTTCATCTTCTTCCTCGCCCAGCACGACGGGCAACCACTCGGAAGGCTGAATGACCTCCGGGCCAACGATCAGGGCACAGAACAGACCATCGAGTTCTTCAAGCGCGCACGAGCCGGGGTAGCGATCCAGCAGGATGTCCAGCTCGTCGAATTCCGCGTCTGTCAGGGGGACTTGAAGTTCCGGATTCATGAGGTATTCCAATATTTCCAAGGTTTGTATTGTGACGCAGATATGCGCTCACTGCTCAAAAAGGTCTGCGCCACCGCCCGTACGCGGCATGGGCAGGCCGAAATGCCGCCAGATCGCGGCAGTCGCCACCCGCCCACGCGGGGTACGTTGCAGGTAACCCTGCTGGATCAGATAGGGTTCGAGCACATCCTCAATGGTATCAGGCGCTTCACCAATCGCGGCAGCAAGGTTATCAAGCCCCACCGGCCCACCATTGAATTTTTCCAGCATGGCACCGAGCATCTTGCGGTCCATGAGGTCCAGCCCCAGATGATCAACATCCAGCATGGTCAGCGCAGCATCCGCGACCGGTTTGGTGATCTGCCCGTCGGCCTTAACTTCGGCATAGTCGCGACAACGCCGCAACAGACGGTTGGCGATACGCGGGGTACCACGTGAGCGCCGGGCAATTTCCAGGGCGCCTTCACTTTCGATCTCGACACCAAGCAGACTCGCGGAGCGGCTGACAATATGCCCGAGCTCTTCGGGCGTATAGAACTCCAGGCGCGCATTGATGCCGAAACGGTCACGCAGCGGATTGGTCAGCATGCCGGCACGTGTGGTCGCCCCCACCAGGGTGAAGGGCGGTAGATCGAGTTTCACGGACCGTGCGGATGGCCCTTCACCAATCATGATATCGATCTGGTAATCCTCCAGCGCAGGGTAGAGAATTTCTTCAACGACGGGCGAAAGACGATGGATTTCGTCAATGAAGAGCACATCATTGGGTTCCAGATTCGTCAGCAGCGCCGCAAGATCCCCCGCCCGCTCAAGCACCGGCCCGGAAGTCTGGCGCAGCCCGACGCCCATTTCGGCAGCAATGATGTGGGCCAGCGTGGTCTTGCCCAGTCCAGGCGGGCCAAACAACAGAACATGGTCGAGCGCCTCATGGCGATTGCGTGCCGCATGAATGAAAATTTCGAGCTGGGCCCGGATTTTCTGCTGCCCGACATACTCAGCCAGCGTGCGTGGCCGCAAGGCACGCTCAATCACGTCTTCCTGCGGCGTGCTGGTATCTGCGGCAACGATACGCTCGGTCTGGAGTTGGTCGGTATGAATCATTAAAAAAACCTATGGCTACGAATGCTGAAAGTGGCGCACACCCTCACCCGCAGGGCATCCCACACGGGTGATTCAGGCAATCTACGCGCCTGCAGGGGCTGTGAAAGATGTACAAAAGGCATCCAAGGCCAAGTGTAACGCAGCTGCCACCATTAGACTGCTCCGGATGAAACATTGCCCGCACCGTGGCTGTCCAACCCGCGAGGTCTATAATTCCGCAAAAGAAAGGTGCTCACAACATGGCTTTGCTGGACTGGTTCCGTCAGAGTACGCCGAAGATAGAAACCGGCCGTATCTCTCCCGCGCTGATCGATGACACCATCGACTATGTCGTCAAGATGACGGATGCCAGGCTCACGCTGGTCAACAACTACCGCGCCCGCCTGCAGGGGCCGGTGACGCGCACCCTGCAACATCTGGGAACGCTGCAGCAGAGCCTGCCTGCGAGTCACGAAGTGGGGCCACAGTCCTGGTCACAGGATGTCTGCATGCGCGCCTTCTTTGCCCGGCCAACGGATTTACTCAAGGCCTTTGCGCAAAGCCAGGGACTCCACGATTTCGCCGCACAATCCTCGGCCCTTGAGCCCATTCACACGGTGCTGGCCATGAACCTGGAGGAGCAGACGCACTTCGGTGTCGGGCTGCAGGGGGATACGATGGTACGCGACGTTGTGCAGACCTCTCTGAATTTCAGCCATCACCGCCTGCGCCTGTTCGCCCACAGCGAGAAGGAACTGCTGCACTCCATGTCACGCCGCCTGCTCGATGAACTCGCGATCATTGCGCTGGGGCGCATGCAGGCGGAACAGGACGAGCGCCGCGAACTCGAGGAACATCGCGGCCTCCTCTCTGCGCGTCTGGCAACATTTCACGAACGCGGGGCGGGTGTTGACTCATTCCTCGGTGAAGCCGGCGACAAGCTCAGCCGGGAAGAATCCGGCGAGTTGTTACACCAGCTCGAAAGCAACGAAACCCACCTTGCAGCCCTTGGTAGCCCAGCTGAAACACTGGACCGCCAGCTCGACTATCTGGCGGAAATTCTCGCCGAACCGATGCGCTTCGTGAAATTCGAGCTGCATCACCCGCACATCAACAACATGAACGTGGTGGTCGGAGAGAACGATGGCGGCAACGCCATTGAGTTCGGCCGTGTCAGCGTCGACCGCAATCCGCCACAGGCACATGTCTTCGTGCCGATCAGCGTGGATCACGCACTGATTGGCGATGGTCGTCGCCTGCAACTGGATAACGCGGAACGCTGGCTATAGCCACCAAAGGCCCCTGAAAGGTCAGCCGCAGCAATTCGGCAAGCTCTCCCGTGTCAGGCAACCCTCACACACGCCAGAGGCAAGAAGACCACACCTGCCACACCGGCGGCCCCGTATCCGCGGACAAAATGAGCATATTGCAGCCATGCCCTTGAGGGCATACCAGTTTTCGCGGGGCAATTCCGGGAAGCCAAATCCATAATGCATTTTTGATGCATTTGAATCACGCCCGAAAAAACAGGATGGGCGACACCGTCCAGGTTTCCGTAAACGTCCGCACAGGCCTGTGCCACAGGCCTAAACGACAGAATATGAAATACCTGTTCCCCAAAAGCTCAAAAACCCCGCCTCACTCAATGCATATCAGATATTGCCGGCAATGCGTGCAATGACATTAGAAAACATTTCCATCGACGCTCCGCAAAAAATCTCACGGACAACATATTTTCAAATTTGTCATTTTTAACAAATTAACATGTGATAGGATTCCGGCATCATGACATGAGAATCATGAAACCAATAACAAACCAAATCGGTGGAATACAACACCCAATGGGCTAAAAGAGCCGCAGAAGCGTGGCCTGGCCAAAACACAGGGTGATAGATCAGAGGAGTGTGGAAGTGTATACGTCATTTTCAAAAGCCTCGGCGAAGTTTCAGGCGGACCTTCCACGAGATCCGCAATCCGGTTTTGCTACCACAAAACCGGGCATCGCCTGCCACCATGAAGCCAACACCTACCAGATCCCCCACTCTGAACCCTATATTCCCCGACCAGCGCTGAACTTTCCGCTTTTTCTGGGCAGCCTGGCTGTAGCCCCCGTACTTGGACTTCTTCTGATATTGGGAAGCGAAGCGGAATGTGCGTCGGGCCTGCAATCCGCATCTGGTGCCAGCACTTCACCCGACACAACGCCCTGCCCGAATTGCCGTGCGATTCGGACCAGGCAACTGGCAACACGGCTCACCATTGCGCAGACACAGCCAACGGCCATGTCAGGCAAAACAGCGATGCTGCAGACAACTCTGGCGGTCAGATAACAATGACTGGGCGGGAAGTCGGCACCGGGTTGCCCTGTGCATCGACAGACTCCAGAACATTGCTGTTGAGATAGGAAAGGCGCGGCGGCAGCACTTCAATGGCCCAGGCATCGGCAATTGAACAGATTTCGAACTCGTGCTGTTCTGCGGGAAGCGCCTGGAGCATGGCAATGAGATCTTTGACTAGCATGGTTTGCGGTAAAAACAGGGGACGGAGGAATCATATCATCCGCACCTAGGCCATACGCACCAGCAGCCCGCTCTATTCTTCCCCTGCCAACCGGCAGGCCATCTTCCACACCGTACCGTACCCGACATTCTCGAAAGCTGTTCAGCTTTTTATCAGCTCAAGACTTGTAAGTTTTTTGCAAGCTTGGTCTCAGGATCTGTTCAGCCTGCACTCCTAAGATGAACACATCGAACAGGGAAACACATCCGGTTCGCCACCAAACCCTTTGAGGAACTGAACATGACCAAGACCATCATCGCCGCTCTGCTCGCCACTTTTGCTGCTGCTTCCGCTTTCGCTGCCGATGAAGCTGCTTCCGCTCCGGCTGCCGCCGCTGCTTCCTCCAAGGCTCCCGCCAAGAAGGTTGTGAAGGCCCCGAAGCACCACGCCAAGAAGGCTGCTGCCAAGACTGAAGCCCCGGCTGCTGACGCTTCCGCTGCCAAGTAATAACGATTAGTTGTCAAGTTCAGGGCCTGCCCTTCCTCCATCGGCCTTGAACCAGCCGCCACCTGTGTGCCACAGGTGGCGGCTTTTCATTTTCTGCAAGGCATCTGCGGCCGGAAGATCACACTGCCTGCAACGTGCTTCCCGTATCATGATGATTCCACATCATGCTGCCGAGACCGCACTCATGACTTCCCTTCCGCACCAGGATCTTGCCCGCCCGCTGCTTGCCATTGCGATTACAGCGGCTTTGGTGCTCGGCTCTCTCTGGGTGTTATCGCCTTTCCTGATGGCCTTTGTCTGGGCCATCATGATCGTAGTATCTGCCTGGCCACTGATGCTTGGTATTGAGCGCCGGCTTGGCGGGCGCCGCTGGCTGGCGGTATGCGTGATGATTCTGGGCCTGCTGGTGGCCCTGCTCCTGCCGCTGACTCTGGCCATCGCCACGCTAGTGGATAATTCCGAACAAATCATTACAGCCGCTGGCTCTCTCAAAAGCCTGGCAGCCCCCTTGCCCCCCGATTGGCTTGCCGGATTGCCCTACGTCGGCAGCAAGCTTACCCAGCTCTGGGCACAAGGCGCCGCGCTCGGCCTGCAGGGGCTTGCCACCAAGGCCGCCCCATATGCCGGGAGCCTGACACGCTGGTTTGCGGTGCGCATGGGCGGGCTGAGCATGGTGGTGGTGCAGATCGTGCTGGCCATAGCCATGTCAGCATTTCTGTTCCTTCACGGTGAAGCTGCCAACCGCCTGCTGGACCGCTTTGCGCGGCGGGTGGGCGGAGACAAGGCACATCAGATTCTGGAACTGGCTGCCGGGGCCATTCGCGGTGTGGCACTCGGCGTGGGCGTGACGGCACTGGTGCAGGCACTGCTGGGCGGCATCGGTCTGGCGCTGACAGGAATTCCCTTTGCCACTGTGCTGACGGCACTCATGTTCATGCTCTGCATCGCCCAGATCGGGGTGATGCCCGTACTCCTGCCGGCCATCATCTGGCTGTACGCGACCGGACACTCTGGCTGGGGCACGTTTCTCGTGGTATGGACACTGATCATCGTGAACCTCGACAACTTCCTGCGCCCATGGCTGATCCGGCGCGGCGCAGACCTGCCCTTGCTGCTGATTTTTGTAGGCGTGATCGGCGGCATCATCAGCCTGGGGCTGGTTGGCATCTTTATCGGGCCACTTCTGCTCGCAGTCAGTTACACGCTGCTCAATTCGTGGCTGCAGAAGGAACCCGCTTCAGAAAGCGCAGAGGCCCAGACGGCGCCGGAAAGCCCGCCCGCAGCCAGATAATCCAGGCTTCATGCCTTGGAAAGCAGCTTGAGCGCGGCACGTATGCCTTCGGACACACCAAGCCCTGCAGGCAACTGCTTGAGGGCAGCAGAGGCCTCACGATCATTGTAGCCAAGGGCCAGGAGCGCATTGACAATATCTGCCTGAGCGGCATTCTGCGGCGACAACCCGGCTGCGGCAACGCCCGGCAGCGCTTTCGCGAACTTGTCCTTGAGTTCGAGCAGGAGACGTTCGGCTGTTTTCTTGCCAATCCCCGGCACCTTGGTTAAACGCCCGGTTTCCTGCATTGCCACGGCACTCGCCAGTTCGGCCACCGACATGCCAGAGAGCACGGAGAGCGCAGTACGTGCGCCAATGCCGGAAATCTTCAGCAGCTGGCGGAAGGTGGCGCGCTCGTCTTCACTGCCAAAGCCATACAGGAAGTGCCCATCCTCGCGCACGGCCATGTGGGTGGTGAGTGTTACCCGCTCACCTGTGTTCGGCAGGTTGTAGAAAGTGCTCATCGGCACTTCGAGCTCATAGCCGACACCGCCGACATCCACGAGGATCTGCGGAGGATTCTTTTCGAGGAGTATTCCGGCGATGCGTCCGATCATGATGAAGTCTTCCTGCAAACGTGATGCGCAAGCTTATACCACGTCGGCCTTGCCGCCTGCGATCTGACGACGAAAGCCCGCCGGGGTCATGCCAAACACCGCCTTGAACTGCCGGTGAAAGTGGCTGATGTTGGTAAAACCGGCCTCGTAGGCAGCCTGGGTGACAGACAGGGTCCCGGAGACCAGGATCTGCGCGGCGCGCTCGGCACGCCGCAGATTGCAGTAATCCACCACACTGTAGCCGACATGCCGCTTGAATTCCCGTGTCAGCAAACTGCGGGAAAGACCAAAACTCGTGGCAAGCGCCTCCAGGCTGATGCTCTGATCCAGGTGCTGGTCAAGCCAGTTGCGCACAGTCAGCATGCGCGCATGGTAGCGTTGCCAGAGATGTCCGGAAGGAATCAGCCGGGCCTTGCCATGCAGCGCCAGCAGCAGGCCCACACTGCTCCAGCGCACCTGTACATCCTGCGCGGCAGCACCGGAACCTGCCAGGATGTAGTCCAGAAGCTGCTCAAGCGTATCGCGCTCCCCTGTGTGATCCGCCATGCTGGGTACTGTCGTTCGCAACTCGGCCAGCAAGGCACTTTGTGCCGGGGAGAGATAGGTGGAGGTTTCGGTGGCGTCCAGACAGACGACCCGCAGCCGCGCAGACTCTCCGGGCATGAACACAAAACGATGGGATACCCCCGCTGGAACCAGAAAGCTCCAGCCCGGTGCAAGTGCGACAGAACCCGATGAAGTTTCAAGCACCCCCTTGCCATCCAGACAGTAGACAAGCTCATGCACAGCATGGGCATGCCAGTCGGTGGTAGCGTTCGGAGCGGCCTCCATGCTCCACAGCATTTTGTGTCCGATCGTACATAAGAAAGGACAAATTCTACAGGACATACCACAAGGAGGAGGATAGATTACACAGTCAGTCCATCCACCCAAAGCAGATCGGACAGTTTTCCGATTCCAGTCCCCCATGCTCTATCTTGCGCTCCGTCATTCGCACATCGGCCTGTCCGGGCTGGCCATGCTTGCAACCCTGGTCTGGGTCATCGCCGCCTGGAAGAATCCAAACCCGGCAACACGACGCCTGCCCACCTGGCTGCGCGTGATCTACATCGTCAACCGCGCGACCGTCGGTCTGGCAGGCATAACAGGACTCTGGCTGACGCTGATCGGCCCCTGGCGCATCTTCCTGTTTCCCTATCTTGGCCTGCTCGGTTTCATCGTGCTCGAACTTGCTGCTGCCTTCTCCAAGCGGACGTGGCTGAGTGGCAGCGGACATCACCGCGCACTGCTGTGCGCACAGGTCTTGTGCATTCTGGGCATATCCGGGCTGATGTCAGCCAAGATCATCTGATAATTAATTCAATAATCACCCACCCAACCTCAGCGGAGAAATTCATGACTTCATCCATTTTCGACCTGCCCCTGAAGACTATCGATGGTCAACCTGCCAGCCTGAAAACCTTTGAAGGCAAGGTGCTGCTGATCGTCAACGTCGCCTCAAAGTGCGGGCTGACACCACAATACGAAGGCCTTGAAGCCCTCTATGAAAAGTATCGCGACCAGGGCCTCGTCGTGTTGGGTTTCCCCGCCAATGATTTTGCCGGTCAGGAACCGGGGAGTGACAGCGATATCCAGCAATTCTGCACGCTGAACTATGCCGTGAAGTTCCCGATGTTCAGCAAGATCACCGTGACCGGCGCGGAAAAGCACGCCCTGTATGCCAGCCTGGTGGAAGCACAGCCAGCTACGGAAGGTCGCGAAGGGGTTGAAACCATGCTCAAGGGACACGGCATCACGCCAACCAGTGCCCCGGAAGTGGTCTGGAACTTCGAGAAATTCCTGATTGGTCGCAACGGGAAAGTGCTGCGCCGCTTCGCCCCGGCAACCAAACCCGATGATGCGGCACTGGTAGGGGCCATCGAAAGCGCCCTGGCCTGATCAGCTTCCCCGGCCGAGAGCAAAGCTGGCCGGGGATTGGGATCTGTTCAGGACCTGCAAAGAGCGGTCGTGAACAGGTTCCTTACTGCATTAATGCAATCAGCACATCCTTGAGGGAATCCACCACTGGCACCCCGTAGCGGCGTACGTCCGCATCCGGCGTAAGAAGATCGGGCACCATCACCGCCGGCATGCTCGCCGAAACCGCAGCACGGATACCGGGGTTGGAGTCTTCGAGTGCCAGACAATCGCGGGGTTCGACACCCACTCGCCGCGCCGCCAGCTCGAAGATGTCCGGTGCAGGTTTGCCGCGTGTCACTTCGTCACCACACGCGAGTGCCTTGAAGCACGGCAGAATCTGGGTGCGATGAAGCTTGACCTCGGCACGCACGCGCTGGGTGGAAGTGGCAACCGCACAGGGAATCTGGGCACGGTTCAGATAGTCCAGCAGCTCCCGCGCAAATGGCTTGAGCACGATCGCCCCGGTCCGGATCGCTTCGTCATACAGCTCGCTACAACGCTGACGATGCTGTTCCACAGGAAATTCCTCACCAAAAGCCTTGTGCATCATGTGATCAGATTCCCGCGCCGTAATGCCTACCAGACTCAGCGCAAATTCCCTGTCCCAGGGAAGCCCCAACTCACGCGCCGAGGTTTCAAAACACTCCAGCGCAATCCGTTCTGAATCGAGCAGCAAGCCATCCATATCAAAAATGACGGCACGCGGGCAAACAAGTTTCAACATGGTCAATCTGTGCAATTCCCAAAATATCAAGCCTTAAAACTAGCTAACGCCCTCGCAAATCCAAACATGGCACCAATCGTGCAGAACAGCACACAAAACAGAAGTTTGTTCGGCCAGACAGGTGTAGGCCAAGCAGATGCCTGCTGCGAAATGGTCGTTGCAACAGTCTTCGGTGGCAGGGTTTTGGCTTCAAGTTCCGAGAGCATATTATAAGAACTCGCCATTTGAATTGCGCTTCTATCCCCGGTGTGACCTGACAAAGCACCCGGAGATACTGGGGGCATTGTTTGAGCATCTATCTGCTTACGATAGCGCCCAATTGCATCTCTAAATTCAGCCACACGCGCCTGAATGATTTCCGCATGCCGCCTCTGTAACTGTTGAATCACCTTTTCGGCAAGAAGGCGTGCGCCCTCAGGACTATAGTCGCGAACACTTATCCTTACCGCATCATCACCAATAACAACAACCTTCATATCTCTAAGGTGTCTGGCAACAACTGACTTGTCTTTGGCGCCCGTCTGAGCCATGACCAGATACAAAAATTCTGGTCCACGAACACGGTCTACGACCTCTGACGCTGCTTCCACCTGCTCACCCAACACAAAACCTGGTTTGATAACCGCCACCGCTTCCCATTCTGGCTGCAACAACGAAGTGCCAAGCCACCCCACCATCCCCAGTATAAAAATCAGGAACAAAATACTCCGCCAGTACCGGAGAATGTGAAGCAGAAGATCCACAATCAAACTCCCTTTTTGTTATGTGAAAATTCCAAGAATAGGTCTCGGAAAACATAGCACACCGCCGCCATAACCAGAATCGGCCGGAAATAGGCTCCCGTTGACAAATATACAATTTCAGTGACTGGCTTTCCGAATGGATTTGATATATGTGGAACATGAAAAGCAGGAGGCACCGGAAAATCTATAGGAACCAGTAACAGGAAAAAAATTGCTATCAGCGGTCTCATATTGCGTTGCTGAAATGCTGCAGGCAAGAAAGGTAATGCAAGAATCAGTGCGTATCCACCCAGATTTCCCAGCAGCGCCATAAGCGTCAGCAGACAAATAAAAGCCGCATACTCAGGATCAATCCTGTTTTTTAGCTGACACATCATCCAGCCGACCGCAGTTATCAGCACAAGCTGACAGACACGAAACCCGGCAAACAGGCCCATCAGTGTCCCACCTAGGCCATCAGACAAAACACGCTGATCATCTGACAGAAACCGTATAAAGTCGCCCCACCCTGAGAACGAAGTCGGGAACCATATTCTCGATAGGTATGACTGAGCACCACTCGCTGAAAAATCCGTCATATTGGTCCACAGCAGGTCGTAATGATCTTCTCCCACTTGGAGCAACGCCACAACATTGATCAAGAAACAAATCAATACAGCCTTAACAATAAAAACGTAATCTTTTTTTAAAAATGGGACAAATAGCAATATCAGGATATACTGTTTTACGTTCATAGCCAAAGCAAGACAAAGAGCACCTACCCATCCATACCCAGCCAAAGCAAAGAGCGACAAAAAAACAAACGCTAAGATTACGTAATTTCCCCGTTCCAGCGCATACAGACCTGGCATTGAAAACCCTAAAAAAATAAGCATCAGGTAGCGATGCCAGTGATTCTGCTTCCACGACCACTCCAGGCGCCGCGCAAAAACCCGTTCACACACAATAACGCCGGCCAGATATAAAAAAAACAGGGGTATTATTGAAGCAAGATTGCCACTTCTTAAAAGAAACGGGTCTTCCCAAGCGCAGGAAGAGGCAGACACCCACTGACCGAACTGGAATACAAACACTGGATAAATTGATTTCCAGTCTTCAAAACGCCCTTCACGAAAAGCCCAAAAATTGGTATTAAAATAATCCATAAAGGTATCGCCAGCATCATAAAAAAAAGGCGCGGGCAGGCGCCCTGTCTGGCGAAAATGTATTACTGCATACACAATAAATACAATTTGCAGAAAAACCCCAAGAATCAGTGTTTTTGTCGAAAAACAACGGCTCGAACGGAACTCATTACCGGTCTGCAGCGCGTATTCTTTTTTCGGAAGCAAGGAAATCATATTTCAGCGTCAAAATTAACCCGTTCTTTTTCGACCACTATAGGGCGGTGCTGTACATAGGTATGAATCGATCCGACATATTCTCCAAGTATTCCAATAAAAAACAGCAATACACCAAACATAAAAAACATACCGATCACAATCGGCGCCATCCCTAGCGGAAATTTCGACCAAAAAATCAATTTAAGAATAAAAAACAACGCTGCAAGGCCGATACTTGCACCCCCAAAAATAAAACCAAGAAAGGATGCCACGCGAATTGGCACGAGAGAGTGACTAATCACCCCCAACATGGCAATATCATACAGCGTATAAAAATTATTCTTTGATATCCCTCTGAGACGGCGAGGTTGATTAAAGGGAATTGTCTTGACCTCATATCCCAACTCGCAGATTAATCCGCGCAGATAAGGATAAGGATCGTTCACCGCCCGAATGCCTTCTACCACAACCTTGTCGTACAAACCAAACCCTGTTGTATCGGCAATCAATGGAATATCTGATATAAAATCAAGCGCCCGATAGTAAAGCTTGCGCAACGCGTGCATCAGAACATTCGACTGACTCACAGGCTTTGTCGCCAAGACCAATTTATAGCCAGCTTCCCATTCATTGATAAATTGAGGAATAACTTCAGGTGGATCCTGCAAATCAGAGGCCAAATATATGGTGGCATCGCCTTTGGTTTGCAAAATTCCCCAATATGGAGATCTGATGTGCCCGAAATTTCTTGTATTTACAATGATTTTGACGCGAGAATCAGCCTTCGCAAGCAACTTCAGCTTCTCTACAGTGGAATCAGTCGAAGCATTGTCGATAAATAAATACTCAAAATCGTATTGAACATACTGTTCAATCACAGCGACAACCCGGCGATATAGCTCTTCGACATTGCTTTCTTCGTTATAACAAGGAGAAACAATGCTCAACAGTCTTTTCTGTGCCACTTTGCAGGTCTTCCTTTACCTGATGGTCAGTGCAAAAATGTAAATCTTGCATGACCAAAATACGAAACAATAACGGTCAAAATAATTACCAGCCCTTGTGCTAGCCAGTATGCTATATGCACGCAGTCAACAAACAGCCAAAGCAGCCCTACCCCAATCAGGGCAACACTTCCATAAACAAGGTAGCAGCGCAGATATTCCTTCACCCAATTGCCTTTTGTTCTGAATACAAATAATTTGTATGTCAGAAAAGACATCGAGATCCCCAGGACGTTGCAAACAACACCAATCTCTGCTGCATTTAATCGGCCATGGAACGCATAAAGAAACCCCACGCCGACTCCGTACCCAAAAAGAGTATTCCACCCGCCTGCGAGCAGGTACCGTAATCGATCAGACTGCAAGAATTGTTTCAATTTTTGGCAAGCGCTCTGGCAGTCGCTGCAACTGCCGAGACAAGATCATGTCTCAGCACCAACCCAAGTTCGCGTTTGGCTTTATCAATGGATGGAATATACCTATCGATCCAAAGCTCAGATATTTCTGGCACATCAGCCTGCACACCAAACTGCCTGGCAACTGCAGTGGCAACATCTCCCATCAAGAGTCCTTCATCGGACCCCACGTTATAGGCTTCGCAATTTGGTGATCCCGCAATTGCAATGCGCAGCAGCCATTCCACCAGATCATCGGAATGCATGTAGCTACGATATACCTTACCTCGAGCCTTGACCTGAACACTTCGGCCTGCAAGACCATCGGCGAAAAAATTGCCGATGGCAAAATGCAAATTTCTTGGCAACCATGGCCCTACAAAGGCAAAGCAGCGCGCTATGGAAACACTTACTCCACTAGCTGCAAGCTGTTGTACTGCGCTTTCTGCATCACGTTTGGCTATCGCGTAATCCCGCTTTCCTGCAGGAATGTCATCAGGGTCCGGTACGATATAGTTCTCTGCTATCCGATCCAGCTCCGCTGGTTGCGTACCGTAAACCGCCCCCGAACTGACGTATACAATCTTGCTGTTACGATGCCGGGTGCGAGCCAAGTCGCAGTAGTTATATGTTCCTGCCTGAATGTTGCGGCGCTCATCGGCCGGACGTTCCAGATAGCGCATCGCGTCCGTCGACGCTGCGGCATGAATGACAATATCAGCCTCTGGCAAATCATCAAGCGTTGCGATATTGCCATCAACCAACTCAACACCTGGAACAATAAGCTGGGGGACTTCTGTCTTGAGTCTGTTAGCATTGCGTGCCATCGCAATCACACTGCCGATCTCAAATGGCTCAAGCTGCCCTCGCGCGAAGGAATCGAGGATGGATTTTCCGAAATACCCACTTCCTCCGATGACTAGCAGTCGCTTTTTTTTGGTGGGCATAATTACAGACCGGCTGTTACGAGATGACTTGCGAATCTCGCATATTGCGCCTCGGTCAAATCTGGCGTCATGCGATGCAGGGGATTGGATTCCATCCCGCCATCGGCTCGCACCCTGCTTGTAATCTTTGGGAAATACGTCTGTTCCGGATCAACAGTCACAAGAAACGCCACACAGCCTTCCTGCTCAAACAATCGTAAAAACTCGGGATCACGTTCAAACCCAGGACGCAAACGCAGAACCGGGACATCATAGGCAGGAAAGAGCTTTTCCCAATTAGGCAGGCCTAGGCCCGTTTTAGTATCGCAACCAACATAACGGCCACCAAAATAGCTCCGTTGTGTCATGCGGATTGACGCGTAACCCTGATCGTCAAACACAAACATCTTGAGATTTAGGTTGTTGATTACTGCCGTGCCAATCTCCTGGAGATTCTGTGCAAAACCACCATCGCCTTCGATGAGAATCGTGCGCTTGCCAGGATTGGCCAGTGCAGCACCAATTGAACCACTCAAACCATAACCCATTGAAGCAAGAGATTTGTCAGTTACATAGTACTGGCCAAACTTTTGCGAAATCGACTGATAGGAGCAGGTAAACGCGCCGCCGGAACTGCAGGGAATCAGCACATCGTCTGGCCGGGAAAGCTTGGATATTTCGTCAAAGAAAACATAAGGCGAGAGGTAGCCCTCACCTGTGACATTGACGCCCTCTTCTACAAGAGGCAATCCAGTCTTTACCTCCCTGCAGAAACTGATCCACTTATCATGTTCCCCAAGCACTTCGTGACTGAGTCGCAGAAGCAAATCATCTGCATCGACACACCAAGCCTGAGAGACTTTCGGATGCCCCTTTTCCAGCTCGGCGGAGTCCAGATCGACTTGGACAATCTCACCCACCGGCACAAATTGCTGCCAGTTAAAACCAGATTGCTGCATGCCAAGCCGGGTTCCGAGCGCCAGCACAAAGTCCGCCTGCTGGATCAACAGATTTGAATACCGCTGCCCCCAGGTGTTGGGGCGACCAAAATACAACGGATGATCACTTCCAATCCGGTCGGCACCATTCCAGGTCGTCATAACTGGGGAGCCCATGTGCACGTAGCCATCGGCACCAATTGCCTGAGCTGTGCTGAAACTAACCCCACCACCCACCAGCAGTACGGGGCGTTTAGCCTGCCGGAAACGTTCCACCAAGGCAGTAAAACGTGCCTCATCCAATGTAGGCAATGCGGGCAGGGCACGCGCATCATAAACGTCTTCAAACTCGGCAGGGTCAACCATGCGCCCTTGAATATCGAGAGGCATCTCGATGAAAACGGGCCCTTTACGTGCCTGCCAACTAAGTTTCACGAGTGCGAGGAATGCACTGCGTGAAATCGGCGCATCAAGACGTACACTTTTCTTCGTAACAGATTCAACGAGCCTGGCCCCCTCGACTTCCTGTATTCCCCGCTGACGAATTTCGCCGTGACACAGGTCGGCCGTCTTCACCTGACCGCCAATCACCAGGAGTTCACGACTCTCCATATAGGCCCCGGCCAGCGCGGTGATGATATTGGTCAGTCCGGGCCCCGTCGTCACCAACGCAAAGGCACGCTGTCCGTTACCTGTATGATTGAAATACTCTGTGGCAATGCCCGCCGCAACCTCGTGTACGACAGGGATGACCTGCATGGCACGACTGACACTCTCAACGAGATGCATGATATTGCCCCCGCCAAGCGAGAAGCACTTGCTGTAGCCAGCCTCAACCAGCCACTTTGCCATCAGGTCACTGTATTTCACTTTGTCCATGGTCGTCCGAACGAAGGCTTAAGAATACGGGCAGGAGACAGGGGCTATGCCCCTGCTGGCCTCAATTAAAAATTCACGCCGAGAAATGTCTCAATCTTGCTCACAACAAAATCCAGCATCTGTTCGGAGAGTCCTGGATAAACGCCAATCCAGAACGTCTGATTCATGATGATGTCGGTGTTGGTCAGCTCTCCACTCACACGGTAATTACGCCCGATCATGTAGGGCTGACGCGTCAGATTGCCAGCGAACAGCAAGCGCGTACCGATACGGTTCTGATCCAGATACTGCTGAAAATCCACACGGTTAATGCCTGCGTCTGGACGTACAGTAATGGGAAACCCGAACCATGATGGATCACTATTCTCAGTCGCCTGCGGGAGAATCAGGAATTGCTCGCACGACTGAAGCTTTTCCTTGAGATAACGGAAATTATGCTTACGCGCGGCGATGAAGCCAGGAGCCTTCTGCAGTTGCGCAAGGCCGCAAGCCGCCTGCATATCCGTAATTTTCAGGTTATAGCCAATGTGCGAATAGGTATACTTATGATCATACCCATCGGGCAAATCGCCAAGCTTCCATGCAAAACGTTTTTTGCACGTATTGTCGGTGCCCGGCGCGCAATAACAATCACGCCCCCAGTCTCTGAAAGACTCCGCGATCTGTTTGAGTGCGGGATTGTTGGTAAAGACAGCTCCGCCTTCACCCATGGTGATGTGGTGAGCTGGGTAGAAGCTCAGCGTAGCAATATCACCGAATGTTCCTACCAGCTGACCGTTATAGGTAGAGCCCAGAGCGTCACAGCAGTCTTCAATCAGCCACAAACCATACTTTTCGCACAAAGCCTTGATAACGCCAAGATTGTATGGGTTGCCCAGCGTGTGCGCCAACATCACGGCTTTGGTCTTCGGGCTAATAGCGGCTTCAATTTTAGAAGCATCAATGTTATAGGTACCCAGTTCCACATCGACGAACACTGGCACCGCGCCAAACTGCAGAATCGGGTTTACCGTGGTGGGAAACCCGGCAGCCACACCAATCACCTCGTCGCCAGGCTTGATTGCCCGCTCACCGAGACGCGAAGATGTCAAGGCAGAAAACGCCAGCAAATTCGCAGACGATCCTGAGTTGGTGGTGATCAGGTACTTGACACCAAGGAAGGCGGCCAGCTTGCGTTCAAACTCTTCATTAAAACGCCCTGTGGTCAACCACCCATCCAGAGATGCCTCTACCATCAATTTGAGTTCGGCTGCATCAATGACTTTACCTGCCGGCGGTACAACCGTCTGGCCCGGCACAAAATCACGAGGTGCATACTGAATGGCTGCGTATTCACCGACAAGGGCGGCAATCTGCTCGCGCAACTGTTGCAGTTTTTCCATCAATTCATTCCTGTTGAAGTCCGTACCTATCGGTCTGGATGGTAATTTCATGCTGCGGCTTCGTATTCCCGGATCTGGGACAATGTCACGGCTTGCATATCTGCCCCCGCCTGCTGCGACTTATGCCATTCCGCAATTTTCCCAAGGGTGTAAAACAGATTCCATCGCGGACGCCAGTTAAGCCGCATGTGCGCCTTGGAGCAGTCGAGCTTGAGGTAGTGTGCCTCGTGCACATTGGCTTGTGAGGCATCAATGCGGAAAGACGCTCCGTCTCCCCATATCTCGGTAAGCTTTTCGACTATCCATCCAACAGGCCTGGATTCATGCTCGTCCGGGCCAAAGTTCCAGCCCTCCGCAAAACCGGCGCCCTCTTCATAAAGCTTGTGGGCCAGCTGCAAATATCCTGAGAGGGGTTCAAGTACGTGCTGCCAGGGACGAATGGCATAAGGACTGCGTATCACAACCTCACGGCCCTGCTCGATTGCCCTGACGATGTCAGGCACAAGGCGATCCAAAGCCCAATCCCCACCTCCGATTACATTCCCGGCGCGCCCGCTGGCGATTGCCACACCATGCTGGGCATACGTAGATGGATTAAAGAAAGAGGAACGGTAGGCTGCCGTAACCAGTTCCGCACAGCCCTTGCTGTTGCTGTAGGGGTCAAACCCACCCATTGCTTCATTTTCACGGTAGCCCCAAACCCATTCCCGGTTCTCATAACATTTATCGCTCGTAATCATTACGACAGCCCGCACACCTCCGACCTGTCGAACAGCCTCCAAAAGATGTACCGACCCCATCACATTGGTAGCGTAGGTTTCGACCGGGTGGGCATATGAGTACCGAACCAGCGGTTGTGCAGCCATATGAATCACGATTTCTGGCCTGGCATCTGCCATGACTCGTTGAAGCAAAGCCGGGTCTCGCACGTCACCAATAATCGATACCATGCCTTCAGCTACCCGAGCCTCTTCAAACAGGCTGGGATCGGTATTCGGCGCCAGCGCAAACCCAGTGACCTGAGCTCCCATGGTTTGCAGCCATAATGACATCCAGCTGCCCTTGAAACCAGTGTGTCCTGTCAGAAATACCCGCTTCCCGCGCCAGAAGTCCATGTTCATTCCCACACCTTCCATGGCGCACGGCCCGCTTGCCAGAGTTCTTCCAGGCTGATTTTGTCACGCAGAGTATCCATCGGCTGCCAGAACCCTTTGTGAAAATAGGCTTCCAGTTGGCCTGACGTAGCCAGCCGCTCCATCGGCGTACGTTCCCAGATCGTACTGTCACCATCGATCAGATCAAGCACTTTAGGTGACAGTACGAAAAACCCTCCGTTAATCCATCCTCCGTCTCCCACCGGTTTCTCAAGGAAACTGCGCACAGACGATCCGTCGAGATTCAAAGACCCGTACCTGCCTGGCGGCTGCGTTGCGGTTACAGTTGCCAAACGGCCGTGCTGCCGATGAAAATCCAACAATGCTGCAATATCGACGTCAGCCACACCATCACCATACGTCATGCAAAAATCTTCTTCACCAACATGCATGGCAATTCGTTTGAGGCGCCCGCCTGTCATGGTCTGATCGCCTGTATCCACAAGCGTAACGCGCCATGGCTCGGCGTGCTGCTGATGCACTTCCATCCTGTTCTGTGCCATGTCGAACGTCACATCGGACATGTGCAGAAAGTAATTTGCGAAATATTCCTTGATTACGTAGCCTTTATAGCCACAACAAACCACGAACTCATTAATTCCGAAAGAGGAATATATTTTCATGATGTGCCACAGGATCGGTTTTCCACCGATTTCAATCATAGGCTTTGGCCGAACTACCGACTCTTCTGAAATTCGAGTACCAAGACCTCCTGCCAGTATCACTGCTTTCACTTTTTTCTCCGTAGCCACTCTAACTACTTATTAAAAATTACCAAGCCATTAAAAATAACCGGCAAGCTGATTTGAAAAATAATGTGGCATTAAATTATGTTAAAAATCACATAAAAATAATACACTTACAACAACCACCCTTCTTTTACAGAACTCCTAAACCACAAATCAACCAATCAATCCATTCATCATTTCCACCCGAATCATCAGGAAACATATTGCCCATTCTCCCCACAACAACCGTGCCATATCCCTTTGGCAATCATCCTTAGATGCATCAGTCGTGGTTTGGCAAGCAGCACATAGAATCCACACCTTAGCACCCCACGCATCCCATCAGCAATTTTCCAGCCCAAAGGGATATGTGGCATTTTGTACAACAAAACAGCGTTACGGAACATGTAATAATGGCGCAAAGGACTTCGAGCTGGATAAGCATGACCCAAAAACACAATAGGATCGTCTCCCAGAGAGTGTTGCATCAGAGCAGAGAAACAACCAAAATTCTTCCACCCCAGACTCCTCGCACGCTGTCCCCATTCGATATCGACGTAGTCGATAAATAACGCTTCATCCATCAATCCAACCTCATCCAGCGCCTTTATTTTTATCAGGCACCCGGAAGCGATCAGGTAATCCACTTCTGCAGCATCCCCATCTTCAGGAACAAGTCGGCGGGTCAAGCTGATTCCTTTGACCTGGATAAACGGAGGGGGATTATCCTGACGCTCATCGTTATAGCGGGGACCAACGCAAGCTACCTTTACCCCACCGGACTCAATCCTATTCATGCAAACCAGCAGCCGCTCCACCATGTCAGGAGCCGGTGCGCTATCGTGGTCAAACAGAATGACATGTGTTGCACCAGCATCCTTAGCGTATCTGATGCCAACATTCTGAGCAGCGCCAATCCCCTGATTGCGTCCCAGCCTGATGACGGTACAGGAAGCCGGAATATGATCTTGCATCCTCTGCAAAACAAGCTCTGACGTTCCGTTGTCAACGATTACAATTGACTGTACCTGCCCATTCAAACCTTCCAGCAACTTTTGCAAAACAAAAAGCTCAGGGTGATAAGTCACTACAACGGCTACAACGCTATTTTTGATCATTGGAGACTACGCCTGCACGTGCGAAGCAATCTAAAAAAACTACTCGGAAGCAATCCCACCAAAGCGGCCTTGAATACGCAAAATAGTCCGGTATCAAACCAACACTCTCTTAAGGCCCAGAGCTCACGCAAGGAGCACCCCCTGTTTGCTCTGAATGCGCACAAGGCTGAAAAAGAAAACATTCCCGACTTATTTTGATGGGAACGCAATACCTTTTTGCATTCAGCTTCGGAAAACGCATAAGACATCGACAAGCAGGCATCTCTCCAGCGTTTCATCCATACAGTCAGCGCCCGGTCGCCCCACGCCGTTTTTTTTGCGGCATCCGCATACCATGCATTTTCGCCAAGCCAATATATTTTGGCACTCTCTGTACTACCCTTGATTTCTGCCAAATGGGTAAAACAAGCCAGAAATTGGATAAAATCGGATTCTGCAAATTTCTCCACACCCATCAGATAAGCCGATCGTTGAACCACCGCACTTCCCAGCAGGGTTGAATGCCATCCAAACAAATCAAAAGCATCTGCCGTACTTATCAAATCAAGGTCGGATTTATCATGAATTCTATCTCCTACATTCATGAATATTGCATCTACCGGCCCCACCTTCAATAGATTTAATATTTTGTTCAGTGTTTTTACATCAACATGTGCATAATCCGGCAATACCCAAACAAAATCCGCTGTAGATAATTTCACTGCTGACAAAAGATTAGAGGCATACACCGAACGCGACGTCAGTCGAGCAGACTTGAAATCCTCAAAACCTCCCGCCATTTTCTGAATAATATCTACTGTATTATCCGTGGATGCATTATCTGAAATACATACTTCTACAGGATAATTTCTGACAACCAAAGACAGTGAAGAAAGAACCCGCTCCAATAGCTCTGCACGATCAAGCGTTGGTATACATATACTCAGCAAAGGCTTCATGCGAATTGCGCTCCTCACTATCTAATTCTTATGGTTAAGCTTACGGCCTTGTTGAATTACACAGCCCAATACCGCCGAAAAATGAATAGCGCCCATGGTAGCCCTACGCATAGAGCCAAAATGGCATAAGTCGCCATTACTATATCTGTTCCGTATCCTGCTGCCAGAAACACTCCACTAATGCTCAGCACTGCCATCCCCATGGAAGAATACACAAGTGGCTCTTCCTTGTGGGCTCGCATGAAAACCGCAAGCGCGGAAACAAGGTGATTAGAGATGGTGGCAACTGCTATGCAGAACAGGGCGGTATAGTCCGGCAGACGCTCGGCCAGACCCAGACCAAACCAGTGCAAGCCCCATACCCCCGCGAGTACACCGGCACAGCCAAGCAAATTAAATAGTGCTGAGCGTAATAGTAGTCCGCGAAATAGACTCTGAGCTTCAAGTTTTTCTTGTCTGGCCAACAAACCCGCGATGACTGGCGCCTTGGCATTTACCCAACTCATCGACACTGTCAGAAGTGTCATAAAGATGGTCAGGGCAAGACCTGCCCTGCCTGCTTCAAGCGCACCACGCCGGGCAAACAGGATAGGGTTGAACAGTTGAAAGATGAAATACCCACTTATCCAGCTCAGCGCGATACGCCACTGGAAGGGAAAAATTTCATCTCGCCAACGAATTCCCTCCCCTCCACTTTCCGCTGATCGCAGGTCAAGCACAAAACGCGCGCGCAATCGTAACCAAAGAAAACAACCCAGAGCGAGGCTCAATTGAGCACATGGCACGGCCCACAAACCCGCCCCGGCGCTCATCAAAGCCCATAATGGCAAATATCCCAGGATCGACATCAGGAGCCGCAGTCGTGCCACCTGCCCGACGAACCCGGCACCTTCCACTACGGATAAAAAAGGGCTTACGTAAAGATTGACTGCTGCTAGCCCCACAAGCATCAACCATGGCCCTAACCATGCGGAAACCGGTAGCTCGTGACTCCGTGCAAAGAACCATGCGCCGGCAATCGCCACCAATATTCCAAAGGCAATTGCCATCCCCAGGTACCAGCGATGCAGCAATCGGACAAGCGAACCAAGGCGCTGCAGATTTTTCGCCGGGCCACTCAGGCTCCCTTGGTCATTGAATTGCAAATGCGCCACTTCGTGGCCAACAAACTGGACAACGACATAGTTCAAGCCCATTTCAAAAAAAACCTGTAGGCCAATCAAACTGTAAAAAGTGAAATAGAAACCCTGTTCCTCACCTGATAGCCAGTGCGGCAGGCCGATGATCATGACCGCCCCTGCGACCACGGTCCAAAGTCTGGAAGCCAAGGTTAAAAAAATATGGAAATCCAGCCCGACACGTTGCTTGAGCCCGCTCAGCCAATCTTTCACACTACCACCCCAGTTCTCTGACACCAGCCCAAAAAACAGGGCGCCATTCTTTCGGCAATACGACCCTGTCGGCAGGCAACTCTACCCTGCTGCGAAAAAGCGAATTTACGTGAGGTCTTTGACGTAGCAAGACACACAATCAAATCAGCTTCTCATTGCCGTTTGTGTCACAGCAACACGATATCAAACTGCTCGGGCGTGTAGCTGGCTTCGGCGTAGAACGAGATGGGCCGGCCGATGAAGTCCTGCAGGTTGGCGATGGCCTGGGCTTCTTCGTCCAGGAACAGGTCGACGACGCCCGGCGAGGCGAGGATGCGGAATTCCTTGGCGGAGAACTGGCGCGCTTCGCGCACCACTTCGCGCATGACCTCGTAGGCCACGGTGCGGGAGGTTTTGACCTGCCCTCGCCCACCGCAGGTCGGGCAGGATTCGCAGAGTACGTGGGCAAGCGACTCACGCGTGCGCTTGCGCGTCATCTCCACAAGACCCAGTGACGTAAAGCCGCCCACCGACACCTTGGTATGGTCGCGCGCCAGGGCCTTGGTCAGTTCGGCGAGCACGGAGAGGCGGTGTTCCTCGTTTTCCATGTCGATGAAGTCGAGCAGGATAATGCCGCCAAGGTTGCGCAGGCGTAATTGGCGCGCAATCGCCTGGGCGGCTTCAAGATTGGTCTTGAAGATGGTGTCGTCAAAAGTACGCGCACCAACAAAACCGCCGGTGTTGACGTCGATGGTGGTAAGCGCCTCTGTCTGGTCGATGATCAGGTAGCCACCACTCTTCAGATCCACACGCCGCGCCAGGGCGCGCTGGATTTCGTCTTCCACGGTAAAGAGATCGAACAGCGGGCGCTCACCGGAATAGTGTTCGAGCAGCTGAGCCACCCGCGGCATGTAATCGTTGGCGAACTGCGTGAGCATCTGGAAGTTCTCACGCGAGTCGATGATGATCTTGCGTGTTTCCGCATTGACGAGATCGCGCAACACACGCTGCGCCAGATTCAGATCGCGGTAGAGCCGTTCAGGAGCCTCTCCGGTGGCGCGGTGCTGCTCGATTTCACCCCACTGCTTGTGCAGATAGGCGATATCGGCGGAAAGCTCTTCATCGCTGGCCTGCTCGGCCTGGGTGCGCACGATGAAGCCGCCCTTCTCCGTTTCGGGCATCAGCCCCTGCAGGCGCGCACGCAATTGTTCGCGGCCTGCTTCGTTCTCGATGCGCTGGGAAATCCCGATATGTTTTTCCTGGGGCAGATAGACCAGCAGACGTCCGGCAATCGAGAGCTGGGTAGACAAACGCGCACCCTTGGTACCGATGGGGTCCTTGAGCACCTGAACGACAACGTTCTGGCCTTCATTCAGAATCCGTTCGATGGGCCGTTGCACTTCACCGGCGGAACGATCGAACCAGATATCCGCCACGTGCAGAAATGCGGTGCGTTCGAGCCCGATATCGATGAAAGCGGACTGCATCCCAGGCAGCACGCGCACCACGCGGCCCAGATAAATGTTGCCGACGAACCCTCTGGAGTGCTCACGCTCGATGTGCAGTTCCTGCACGACACCGTTGTAGAGCAAGGCGACCCGCGTTTCCTGCGGGGTGAAGTTGATCAGGTAAGACTCGCTCATGGCATATCCGGCAGTTGCTGGCAATGCCTGCCATTCTAACGACTGGCGCGCCCCCTGCCAAAGGAGTATGTCCTGAACGGCACAGCGGGCAACAGGATTACCTCCTGTTGCCCGCTGTTTTTCAGGCAGCCTGGGCCACCCCGTATGCCGGATTGATCAGCAGCACCATACATCGGCACTGCCAGTCCGGGTGCCGCAACATGAAATCCTCGGCCCGCGCACGCGATGAAAAAGCCGCGAGCGGCACATCACATCCAATCCGACAAACGACCCAGACTTCCATGTCGGCCTGCCTTACTTGGCGGCTGCGCCAAATTTGTCGACAGCTTCCCACAGGCCGTTGAGGTACACGGCGCCAAGGGCACGGTCGTACAGGCCATAGCCAGGCTTGCCAGTTTCGCCCCAGATCATGCGGCCATGGTCCGGACGCACATACCAGGTGTAGCCGGTATCGTGATACGCCTTGACCAGTGCCGCCATATCCAGTGAGCCGCAGGCCGAAGCGTGGGCGGTTTCTTCGAAGTCACCGTTCGGCGAAACCTTGACGTTGCGCAGATGCGCAAAGAAGATCCGACCCATGCCACCGAATTCGCGGATCAGGGCTTCAACGTTGTTCTGCGGGCCGGCACCGAGGGAACCCGAGCACAGGGTCAGGCCGTTGGACGGGGAATCCACAATCTTCAGCAGGCGGGCCAGATCGTCACGGTTCTTGACGATACGCGGCAGGCCAAAGATGGGACGTGGGGGATCATCCGGGTGGATGGCCATCTTCAGACCCACTTCTTCAGCGACCGGGATGATGGCCTTGAGGAAGTAGGACAGGTGTTCCCACAGCTTCTCTTCATCGATCTTCGAATATTCGGCCAGCAGCGCCTTGAGTTCGTCAGCCTTGTAGCTGGAATCCCAACCCGGCAGGGAAATACCCTTGGAGATGTCGATTTCTTCAACTTCCTTGGTGGAGAAAGCCAGGCATGAGGAGCCATCAGGCAGCTTCTTGTCGAGCGTGGTGCGCGTCCAGTCGAACACCGGCATGAAGTTGTAGCAGATCACCTTGATACCGATCGCGGCACAGTTGCGGATGTTCTGCTGGTAATTGGCAATCAGGCGATCACGCGTGGGCTTGCCAAGCTTGATGTCTTCATGCACGGGGACGCTTTCGACAACGTCGAACTTGAGTCCGGCGCCTTCGATGCGGGCCTTCAGGGTCTGCAGCTTCTCAAGCGGCCAGACTTCGCCAACGGGCACGTCGTAGATGGCGGAGACGATGCCATCCATGCCAGGGATCTGACGGATGTATTCAAGGGTGACGGGATCGGATTCGCCGTACCAACGGAATGTCATTTTCATGATAAGGATTCCTTCAAAAAACGGAGGATTGATCGTTCGGGCGAACCCGCATTAAGCCTGCAGTCCGGCAGGCACGGAAACACCAGAAGTCTTGGCCAGCACGCGCATCTTCTCGACAACAGCTGCACGGAAGGCGGCATTGGCGGGCAGATCGGTGCCAAAAATCTTTTCCAGCCCCAGCAGGTTGCCGACGATCTCTTCGATCTTCAGACTACGGCGCGCACGTTCGAGAATTTCCGAGGCCAGCGGATCGTTCATCACGGCATTTTCGCTGGCGGTCTTCACGGCAAACAGCATCCAGGCTGCAATCGCCGTGGCAATCGCCGGTGAGGCCAAGCCCTTGGCGATACGGTCGCGCAGCGGTGCCAGCAGGCGCTGCGGCAACTTCTGCGAACCATCCGAGGCGATCTGGGCGGTACGATGCTTGAGGGAGGGGTTGCGGAAACGGTGCTTCAGGCTTTCGACGTAGTCGGCCGTGTTCACACCCTTCGGGGCGTGCAGCACTTCGCGGATTTCAACCCACAGCGGATCAAGAATGTCCGTAATCAGCGGCAACTGCATGGCATCAGCCACGGTTTCGCGGCCGGTCAGTTGGCCCAGGTAGGAGAGCGTGGAGTGAGCACCATTGAGGCAGCGCAGCTTCATGTTTTCCCACGACTCGAGTTCATCGGAGAAGATCGCGCCGGCCTTGTCCCATTGCGGGCGGCCCATCGTGAAGGTATCTTCGATCACCCACTGACAGAATTCTTCGGTCACCACCGGCCAGGCGTCTTCCAGGCCGATCAGACCATTTACACGGGCACGATCGGCATCGGTGGTCGCCGGCGTAATCCGGTCTACCATCGTGCTGGGGAAGCGTACTTCGGCCTCAACCCATTTAGCCAGCCCGGCATCCACTTCCTGGGCAAAAGCCAGCACGGCAGCCTTGGCAAGCTTGCCATTCTGCGGCAGGTTGTCGCAGCTGAGCACCGTAAACGGCGGGATACCAGCTTCTTTGCGATTCTTCAGTGCCTGCACGATCAGGCCGAGAATAGTCTTCGGTGTCGCAGGGTTGGCCAGATCGGCCGCAATCGCCGGCGCCTGGATCTGCAGCTTGCCGGTGGCGGGATCAAGGCAGTAGCCCTTTTCGGTCACGGTGATGCTGACGATGCGCGTGGAAATGTCGCTCATCTTGGCGAGCAGTGCAGGCGCATCCTCCACGCCACCAAACACCCCGACGATTGAGCCGATGACGCGCAGGTTTTCACTGTCGGCACCCATTTCGGCGAGCGTGTACAAACCATCCTGCGGCACCAGAGCTTTCTGCATGTCAGCCGAGATAACGCCGGCACCGACGATGCCCCACGAAAGATCACCAACCGATTCGAGCACGGCATCGGTAAACATGGCCTGGTGGGCACGATGGAAGGCACCGATCCCGAGGTGCACGATGGAACCCGTGACCTTGCTGCGGTCGTAGGCGGGACGCCCGATCTGGGCGGGAAGCTGGCCAAGGCTGGCATTGGAAAGTCGCATCAAAATCTCCTGAGAATCTGGCGGGCACGAGAGCATCAAAGTATTTAGTGCTATCTAGTCATACTAGTCTGACTAGTTTTCCGTGAAGATTAGGATATGCTCTAATGGATTGCAAACACTTTTTCAAAAGTCAGGTATGGACGAAGCCCTCCTCGCTGAACTGAGTACACAACTGGCACGACGCCAGGACACTTCAACCACTGGAGTAATGCTCTACAACCGTCTGTTCGAGGCCATCATCCAGGGCGAACTGCTGCCGGGGCTGGCGCTTTCGGAAGCCGACCTGTCCAAACGTCTGGCCGTCAGCCGGCAGCTCGTGCGCGAAACCTTCATCAAGCTGGCCGAGCGCAAGCTGCTGGTGATCCTGCCGCAACGCGGCACGTTTGTTGTGAAAATTTCCCCCAAGCGCGTACTTGAGGCGCGCTGGGTACGCGAAACCATTGAAACCCGTATCGCGGCAGAGCTGGCAGAACGTGCCGACAGCAAACTGCTGGATGGGTTACGTGGGTTGGTGATGCGGCAGCGCCAGGTGCCACAGGGAGATTACCGGCAGTTCCAGGCTCTCGACGATGCGTTCCATCGTGCCATGGCGATTGCCGTGGGGCGCGCTTACGCGTGGGAGATCGTGGAGCAGTCCAAGGCGCAGATGGATCGTGTGCGTTTCCTGAGCCTGACGATGCTGACGCCCTTCGACATGCTGGCCGACCAGCACATGCAGATCATCGACGCACTGGCGAGCGGCAACCCGACTGCGGCGGCAAACGCCACAGCCGAGCATCTGCATGTACTCGAACACACCCTGCCCGAGATTGTGCGGGTGCACCCGGAGCTATTCGACGAAGCCCCCGTCAGATAGGGTTGCATCGACAAATCAGCGCGATCAGGGTTCGCCGATTTCCTCGAGTTCGGAATGAATCTCGAGCCAGCGCTCTTCGCAGGTGTCGATAGACTGCGCGAGTTCGCTCTGCCGCTTGAGCAGGCTCTGGACAAGGGCACTGTCACCACTCGTATAGAGGCTCGGGTCTGCCATGCGCTCGTCGAGCAGCTTCTTTTCATTCTGGCTGTTGGCTAGTTTGCGCTCAAGCTGCTCGAGTTCTTTCACGAGCGGGCGCCGCCGCTGCAAACGTGCCTGGCGGTCGGCCTTGTCAGCATCACGAGCGGCAAGACGTGCGGCCTTGTCTTCGACCGCCTGCACGTCGACCCGCGCCGCTGCTTCGCGATTGCGCCGCTCTTCAAGCCACACGAGGTAATCGTCAACATCGCCGTCAAAAGGCTTGGCCACGCCATCGGCCACCAGCAGAAAATCATCACAGACAGTCCGCAACAGGGTGCGGTCATGGCTGACCAGCACCATACTGCCATCGTACTCGGCCAATGCCTTGGTCAGCGCGTGGCGCATATCCAGATCAAGATGGTTGGTGGGCTCATCAAGCAGCAGCAGATTCGGCTTGTTGCGAATCAGCAGCGCCAGCGCCAGACGCGATTTCTCGCCCCCCGAGAAAGGCCCGACAAGGGCATCAGCCATGTTGCCACGAAAATCGAAACCGCCAAGATAATCGCGCAGCGTCTGCTCGCGCGTCATGGGCTCCTGCCGCACCAGATGCTGCAGCGGTGATTCATCGGGGCGCAGCTGCTCAAGCTGATGCTGGGCAAAATAGCCCAATACCACGCCCTTGCCAAACAGGGCGCTGCCCTGCTGCGCGGCCAGTTCGCCGGCCAGCAGCTTGATCAGCGTCGACTTTCCGGCACCATTCGGCCCCAGCAGACCCAGGCGGGCGCCGGGACGCAGTTCCAGCTTGACCTTCTCAAGGATGAGCTTGTCACCATACCCCAGGCTCAGCTCACGCAGGGTGACGAGCGGATCTGGCGCCCGGTCCGGCTCTGGAAACGTAAAATCGAAGGGGGTGTCGACGTGGGCCGCCGTCACACGCTCCATGCGCGCCAGCGCCTTGATCCGGCTCTGTGCCTGGCGGGCTTTGGTGGCCTGGGCACGGAAGCGGTCGATATACTTCTGCAGGTGGGCAGTTTCACGCTGCTGCTTTTCGTAGAGCGCCTGCTGCTGCGCGAGCTGGGCAGCATGCTGATCTTCGAAGGAATCATAGTTGCCGGTATAAAGCGTCAGACGCTGAGCGTCAAGATGCGCAATATGCGTGGTGCACGCATCCAGGAAATCGCGATCATGCGAGATCAGCAGCAGTGTGCCCCGATAGGCGGACAGCCATTTTTCGAGCCACACCACAGCATCGAGATCAAGGTGGTTGGTCGGTTCATCGAGCAGCAGCAGATCGGAGCGGCACATCAGCGCCTGAGCGAGATTCAGGCGCATCCGCCAACCACCTGAAAAATCCGACACAGGGCGCGTAAAATCG
This sequence comes from Rhodocyclaceae bacterium UBA1310, assembly GCA_002307175.1. Classification (GTDB taxonomy): domain Bacteria; phylum Pseudomonadota; class Gammaproteobacteria; order Burkholderiales; family Rhodocyclaceae; genus Uliginosibacterium. The sequence goes on along the minus strand of DBTS01000098.1, from coordinate 41,790 downwards.
GCGTCGGCGAAACCCAGCCCGTGTAGCAGTGCGCCGGAACGCGCCTGCGCAGAATAACCTTCGATTTCCTGCAGGCGGGTATGCAGCTCACCGATCCGCAGACCATCCTGCGCTGCCTCGGCAGCAGCCAGATCGGCCTGCACCTGACGCAGCTCGGCATCGCCATCAAGCACGTGTTCGATGGCTGAACAGCTCAGGGCCGGGGTTTCCTGAGCCACATGGGCGATTGTCCAGGCGGCGGGAATCTCAAGATCCCCGGCATCCTGGTGCAATTCTCCGCGCAGGAGGGCAAACAGGCTGGATTTACCCGAACCATTGGCACCGACCACGCCGACGCGCCAGCCCGGATGGATCTGCAGGGAAAGATTTTCAATGAGACGGCGTGCGCCACGCGCTAACGCCAGATTACGGAACTGGATCAAGGCTGAATGGTCTGGGACAATTGTAGGCAAACTCTATTTTACAGGGCCGCAAGGCCAAACCGACAATGATGATCAGAAAGCTTTGCTTGCTCGCCCTGCTACCCGCCTGCACTCTGGCTGCTGCCAATGATGCTGCTCAATCGGCTGCGGCGGCACCACTGACCCGCGACGAAGCCCTGGCACAGAGCAAACGTGCCGATGAATTGCGCAAGGACGCCAAGGCGCGCCAGAATGAAGCGGAGTCCATCCGCCTGCGGGACTACAACGCGTGTCTGGACAAGCTGCTGGTCAACGCCTGCCGCGACGATGTACGGACGACTTTCATCAAGACCATGGAAAGCATCCGCAAGCAGGAACTCGAAGCCAACGAACTGGGGCGTAACTCCAAGGCGCGGCTCAATGAGTTGAATGACGCGGAAAGACAGGCGCCGAAACCAGGGGGCAAACCTGCCGGCGTAACCGGCAGCAATCCAAGACCCCTGCCAAAACCCGCTGGCAAACCGGCCACAAGCGCATCACCAGCCCAATCCATGCCGTCCCCGACGGTGTCACCGGCGGCACAGGCGCGTGCCAATGCAGAACACAGCCGCAAGGAAAAAGCGGCGGCGCAGGAGCGCAGCACTAACGCACAAACCGCCGCCAAGCGCGCCGAACAGGCCGCAAAAGACCGGGCACGTTACGAGAGCAGGCAGCGGGAACACACCGAAAAAATGGCCAAGCGGGCAAGTAGTTCGTCGAAAAAGGCAAGCGCCTCTGGCCCCGCGGCACAGTGATGCTAGTGTAGTGTTGCGCGTAGATTGGGACTTATAAAAACGATGGATTTTTCGTCGAATCGAGGCGAAAACCACAGCAATAGCAAGCTATTGCGCGGATTTTCAACGAAGAGTTGGCGAAAAATACGCGTTTTTATGTCGCAAGAAGAGCGCAGCACTGCACTAGGGTACGGAAGACAAAAAAAAGGCGTGCATGGCACGCCTTGAATTTACCCTCAGCATACTAACTAAACACAAACAAAAACTCCGAAATCTCCCCATAGAAGGAATTTCGGCAGGTTTGCCCCAAAAGGCAAACAAGGCTCCCGGTAAATCGGCACGCCCATATCGCGCCGATTTGCCACGAATTCCGCAGTTGAAATCTTAGGCATGACTTGCCCAAATAGCTGAGAGGGAACCCCCTTACATTTGTGTAAGGGAAATCACTTACAGAAGTACGCTCCATTCCTCCGACACAGCTTCCGGCAAATCTTCAGTTCCGGCACAGAATGGCCTGCTGGCGCAGTTCCTTCATACCGGAGAGCTGCAGTTTTTCCATGATGCGTGTGCAGTAAGACTCCACGGTACGCACACTGATCATCAGTGTTTTGGCAATCTCTGCGTTACTACGCCCCTGCCCAAGCATGTCCATGATCTGCAATTCACGCTCGGATAGCCGGGCCAGCCAGTCTGCCCGGCTTGATGCAATGGCGCGGCCAGCCAGCACCTGCGCCCCGCGTGGGCTGATGAAACGCCGCCCGGCGAGAACCTCGCGCACGCCTGAGAGCAGCACACGGGAGTCCTCGCGCTTGCTGACGTAACCCTGGGCGCCCAGGCGGAAGCTGCCCTCGACGGCCATGATGTCTTCGTGCATTGAGTAGACCAGCACGCGAATCTCGTGCTGCAGAAGCCAGCCGATCAGATCGAGCCCGTTATCCTCGCCCAGGGAGATATCCAGCAAGGTCAGCTGTGGCCTGGCCGCAACAAGACACTGCAAGGCTTCAGCCTTGCTGGCAGCTTCTCCACACACCAAGTGCGCATCGGCCCCCAGCAGGAGTGCCAGCCCCTGCCTCACGGCTGGATGATCATCTACAACAAAAATACGTGCGCCATTACATTCCATGTTCAGGCATATCTGTAATTGTTTGTATTCACGCCATACCTGACGATGATTCGTTTTGCTCCGTCACCGCCCGGACCGTGCAGCCAGCGCCACGGCCAAAATATATCAATCCCGCCACCTCAGGTGAAAATCCCTGCATTCGGCCCGTTCGCTGCTCTTTCCAACATTCCATTCCCGCTTGCACTGCCATCAGAAACCGCAACCAATCGCCATCACCGGACAATGGCTTCCCCCGGGAAACCAAGCCTGACGCCAGTGAACGGCAAATACGTTTAGTTGATACGTTTAAAAAAAGTCTAACACGAGGCATAGAATCTTGACGCAATCTCATCCGCTGATTTCGAAATGAACCTATCCCGAAGTACCTCCTTCCTCCTTACATTGAGCATGAAAAATGCGCTTCGCGTGGCGCGACCGGTCTCTTTCTGTAGCAAAAATAAAACGTTTACTTTATGCAACAAACGCATTCCCTGCAGCTTCAGAAATATTCAGTCGGAAAACGGAACGCCAAGTGAGGCACACAGAACACCAACTCGGTATATTCGTTTGATAAACAAACGAAATTTCCGATATAAGGATTAACGTCTGGTATTTTGACAGCTCGCTGATGCGTGCCACTGCTGCCCATCATTCGGGCTGACCGGAGGCCAGTGCTACAATCAGCGATTGTTTTTCTGCAGCGGCCTGCTCAACACAGCGGCGTCCCGGACTCTAGCCACCAGTCATGCCCCTTTTTGCCGTCGGACTCAACCACCACACTGCGCCCGTCGCCATCCGGGAGCATTGGGCGTTCCCGCAGAACGGACTCGCCGAAGCCCTGGGGGAATTGACCAGCCGCGGCCTGGCACAGGAGGCCGCGCTGCTATCAACCTGCAATCGCACCGAGCTGTACTGCAGCGCCGAGTCTCCCGAATTGATCACACGCTGGCTGGCCGACAGGCAACGCTCTACGCCAGATGAAGCCGGCAAATACCTGTTCACACTGCCGGGGGAGGAAGCGATCAAGCACGTGTTCCGGGTTGCCAGCGGACTCGATTCAATGGTTCTGGGTGAAGCGCAGATCCTCGGTCAGCTCAAGGAAGCCGTGCGCATTGCTGAAGCCGCCGGCACGCTCGGCACCCAGCTGCACAAACTCTTCCAGAGCAGTTTCACTGTCGCCAAGGAAGTCCGCACCAATACAGCCATCGGCAGTGCAGTCATTTCCATGGCCGCGGCAGCGGTACGCCTGTCGACGCGAATTTTCGAGCGCATGGACGAGACGAAGATCCTCTTTGTCGGGGCGGGCGAAATGGTGGAACTGTGTGCCACCCATTTTGCAGCGGTCAATCCACGCCGTATCACGATTGCCAATCGTACCCGCGCACGTGCAGAGGCGCTGGCCACCCGTTTCAATGCGGACATCCTGCCGCTCGAAGGGCTGGGTGAAGCGCTTCCCGATTACGACATTGTGCTCATTTGCACTGCCAGCCCTCTGCCTTTGATCGGGAGAGGAGCGGCAGAACGTGCGATCCGCGTACGCCGGCATCGGCCCATGGTGATGGTGGATCTCTCCGTGCCCCGCAATATCGAACCCGAAGTCACCCGAGTCGGCGACATCTTCCTGTACACTGTCGATGATCTGGAGCAGATCGTCAGTACCGGACTGGAATCACGCCAGGCCGCCGTTGCCGAAGCCGAAACGCTGATCAACACCCATGCATCGGCTTTCAATCACTGGCTGGATTACCGGGAAACCGTGCCAACCATCCGGCAACTGCGTGATCACGCCGAAGACCTGCGGGCGTCCGAGCTGGCTTACGCGCAGCGCCTGCTGGCGCGGGGGGAAGCCCCTGAAGCGGTACTCGACATCCTGAGCCGACGTCTGACGAATAAATTGCTGCACGGCCCCAGCCGCTTTCTCAACCAGGCTGAAAGCGGCCAGGCCACACAAGCCATCCAGGCCGTACAGCAGGTGTTCCAGCTATTGCCTGAAGCAGTCTCAAAACATCGCCACCATCCATGAAACCAGGTATCCGCGCCAAACTCGAACAACTGACCTTCCGCCGCGAAGAGCTGGATGGCCTGCTGGCCAGCGAAAACATCACACAGAACATGGACCAGTACCGCAAACTGAGCCGCGAACATGCGGATATCGGTGAAGTGGTGGAACTCTGGAAGCTGTTTCTGCGCGCCGAGGCGGATGCGCAGACCGCCCAGGAAATGCTCGGCGACCCGGAAATGAAAGAACTTGCGCAAAGCGAGCTGGAAAGCGCACGCACAGCGCAGGCAGATATCGAGCGTGATCTGCAGCTGGCACTACTGCCCCGCGATCCGAATGATGAACGCAATCTGTTTCTGGAAATCCGTGCGGGTACCGGCGGCGAAGAGGCTGCACTGTTCGCAGGTGACCTGCTGCGTATGTACACCCGTTATGCGGAGCGCCAGGGCTGGCGCGTGGAAATGGTCTCACTCTCCGAGTCGGATCTCGGCGGTTACAAGGAGGCCATTGCCCGTGTGGTGGGCAACGGCGCCTATTCACGCCTGAAGTTCGAATCCGGCGGGCATCGGGTGCAGCGCATCCCGGTAACAGAAACCCAGGGCCGCATCCACACATCGGCATGCACTGTCGCGGTGATGCCGGAGGCCGACGAAATGGCGGAAGTGCAGATCAATCCCGCCGATCTGCGCATCGACACCTTCCGCGCAAGCGGGGCTGGTGGTCAGCACATCAACAAGACAGACTCGGCAGTGCGGATCACGCACATCCCCACCGGTATTGTGGTGGAATGCCAGGATGACCGCTCGCAGCATCGCAACAAGGCACAGGCCATGAGTGTGCTCGCTGCGCGCATCCAGGATGGGCAACGCCGCGAATTGCAGGCCAAAGAAGCTGCGACCCGCAAAAGCCTCGTCGGCAGTGGTGATCGTTCTGAAAGAATCCGCACGTACAATTTCCCGCAGGGGCGCATTACCGATCATCGTATCAACCTCACGCTGTACAAGCTCGATGCCGCCATGGATGGCGATATCGGGGAATTGATCGATGCTCTGATCACCGAGCATCAGACCGAGTTGCTTGCGCAGCTCACCCATGAAGACTGACAACACCTTGTCACACAACCAATCGCCCAAGGAGGCATCTGCATGAACAAGCATCTCGTCCTGATCCCGGCAGCGCTCCTGCTGTCACTGACCGTCGGCCTGACCGGCTGCAACAAGAAGAGCGAATCGGGAACGACGTCCAGCAGCAGCGAGCCCAGCGCCGCCAGCAGCATCCCGGCCGCCAGCGGCCCGGTTGCCAAGGTCAACGGCAAGGAAATTCCTGGCTCACTCGCCGACCTGATCATCAAGGATCAGCTGCCTCCGGGAACCCCGATCACTGACGACCTGCGCGCCAAGATCAAGGATCACCTCGTACAGCGTGAAATCCTGCTGCAGGCTGCTCGCGAAGCCGGTTTCGACAAGCGTGACGACGTCAAGGCCCACCAGGCTTTTGCTGCCGACGATGAATTGCTCAAGTCCTACATCAAGAACTGGAGCGAAACACACAAGCCCACCGACGCTGACATCAAGGCCTTCTACGACAAGAAGATTGCCGAGCTGGGTGATACGGAATACAAGGCCCGCCACATTCTCGTAGACAACGAAGATGCCGCCAAGGCCATCATCGCCAAGCTCGACAAGGGCGCCAAGTTTGCTGATCTGGCCAAGGATTCGAAGGATCCGGGCTCGCGCGACAAGGGCGGTGCACTGGATTGGTCCATGCCTGGCAACTACGCTCCCGAATTCGCTGCCGCACTGAAGGAACTGCAGAAGGGCAAGTACACCGCCACTCCGGTGAAGACGCAGTTCGGCTATCACGTGATCCTGCTGGAAGATACGCGCAAGGCCACGAATCTGCCGAAGTTCGAAGACGTCAAGGACCAACTGGCACAGCAGGTTGCCCAGGACGCCATGAAGAAGTACTTCGACGATCTCAAGGCCAAGGCCAAAATTGAATAAGCTTGGCACCGCCGAAGTGTTGCCTGCCAACCTGGGTGAAGCACTTGCCCGGGCGCGCGGGCGCATCGAAGCAGTGGATGCGCGCATCCTGCTGCGCGAGGCCAGTGGTGCCACGGCAGCCCAGATTGTGGCGTTCGCGGAACGCCCGATCTCGGACAAGGCCGCCCGCCGCTATCTCGAATGGCTGGATCGCCGTGCCGAAGGCGAACCGGTGGCACATATTCTGGGGACCCGCGAGTTTTACGGGCGCCCGTTTCATGTCACACCGGCCACCCTGATTCCCCGCCCGGAAACCGAGCTGCTGGTGGAGCTGGGACTGGATCTGCTGAGTAACGCCCAAACGCCTGCGATTCTGGATCTGGGAACCGGCAGTGGCGCCATTGCGATCAGCATGGCAGCCGAGCGGCCTGACGCAAAGGTTTGCGCGGTGGATTTTTCACCGGCGGCACTGGATGTAGCCGAACGCAATGCCCTGGCACTCGGTGCCAAGGTGGAGTTCAGGACAGGAGACTGGTTTGCACCGGTTGCCGAGCGGCGCTTTGATTGCATTCTGTCGAACCCTCCCTACATTGCGGAAGGTGACGCACATTTACAGGAAGGCGATCTGCGTTTCGAACCACTCACGGCGCTGGCCAGTGGCCGGGATGGTCTGGAGGACATCTGCCGCATCATCCTGGATGCGCGTGAACATCTGCACAAAGGCGGCTGGCTGCTGCTCGAGCACGGTTACGATCAGGCAGAAACCGTCCGGGTACTGCTTGAAGATGCGGGCTTTACCAAAGTACGCTCGTGGACAGATCTGGCGGATATCGAACGCGTCAGCGGTGGTCAGACTCTCTGAACACAAAATGCACCCGTCCCGGAATGGCGGAGAGATTTCTCCGCCATTTTTTTGCCTTCAGCACCACTCGCCCAATGCATCCCGCACGCGTTGCACCGGGCCTTGCCAATCGCCCCGCCGGGTCTGCCTGAAAAGTCTCATCGCCGGATACCAGGGCGATTTTTGCGTATCCCACATCCAGCGCCAATCCGTTCTGAAATCAGGCAGCAATACCCAGCACGGCACCCCGAGGGCACCAGCTAGGTGTGCCGTTGCGGTATCCACACTGATCAGCAGATCCAGCTGCATCAGCACGGCTGCCACATCAGAGAAATCGCGCAGCTCGCTGCCAAGATCCAGCACAGACTGGCTTGCAGGCAGCATTTCGGCGTGCGCTGCCACCGGGCGACATAAACTGATGAAATCAATGCAGGGGATTGACCACAAAGGCGCCAATGCACCGATTCCGGGTAGCGAGCGGTCGGCATCGTTCGAATGCTTGGGATTGCCGCGCCAGACCAGGCCCACCCGCCTTTTACCCTGTGTTTGCCCCTGCGTTGCCCCCTGTTTCAAGCGGGGCTCCCATGCCTTGACCAGATCAACATCTGCCGCAAGATAGGGAATGCCTGCGGGAATCGAGTCCACCTCAGTCCCCAGATGACAGGGGAGGCTCATCAGCAGAGTCCAGTAGTCGTAGCATTCCCGATGCCGGGCCGCTTCAGGGAGGCTGATCACCAGATCCGGGCCATACAGCGAACCCATGATCCCCTTCTGCTCCGGATAGCATATCTGCGTAATACGCGCAGCACCGCGCTCCTTGAGAAGACGCAAATAGCGTGAAAACTGGATTTCATCACCAAACCCCTGCTCGGGAAATACCAGAATGGATTTCCCCTCCAGGTTCTCTCCCTGCCAGTAACGACAGGCACTGCGCGCGGGGTCTGCAGCAAACCAGCGTTTGAAAAACCCCACGGTCTGACGCTTCTCGAAACAGGCCCAGCCTTCCGCAAAATTTCCCTGCGCCAGCAATATCGGCGCCAGTCCTGTATAGGCGGGCTTATAGCCCGGATCAAGGCGGATTGCCTGACGAAACGCGATTTCGGCCTCGGAGAAACGCTGCAGGTCAGCCAGCATCATGCCCAGATTGGCGTAAGCCAGAACAAAATCCGGCTGCAGGGAGATAGCCGCCCGATACTCGCTTTCAGCCTCCTCGAAACGCTCCATGCCGGCCAGCAGTGCTGCCAGATTCAAGGCGATCTGTGCAGAACGCGGCGCCAAAGCCCTGGCCTGTCGCTGCAGCTGCTCGGCCAGACCATAATCCTGGCGATGCTCGTGCAGGATGCCCAGATTGGTGAGTACGGAAGGATCCTCTGGTGCCAGCGTCAGCGCGGCTGAATAGACTTGCAGAGCCTCGTCCTGGCGATGCTGCCTGTCGTACAGGATGCCCAGATTATTCAGTGCTTTCAGATTGCCCGGCTGCAGGACGACAAGCCGGCGCAAGGCTTCCTCTGCCAGAACATCGTCTCCCAGTGCAATGGCACATTCGGCAATGATTTCCTGAAACACAGGATGCTCGGGGAAACGCGCAGCGGCAGACCGGGCAGTTTCAAGCGCGGAGACATAGTCTTCAGCGAGAAGACTACGGCTGGCCTCTTGCCACAAGGCTGCGGATTCCGATGGCGGAAAATTCATCGTACAGAAACATCCGGGCGGTCTGAAAGATGAACAACGATATCATCCTCACGCCATGACAAAATAGTTTTCTGTCGGGATTATCGGGTGTGCTGCACCAGCAGATCCAGAATGCCGTTGAGTGCAATCTGCGTCGACGCCTTGCGCACGGCACTCCGGTCTCCATCCAGATGCCGGGTAATACAGACAGGTGCCAGCCCGCGCCGCTGCCAGCCAAAGCAGACCGTGCCGACCGGCTTTTCCGAAGTGCCACCGGCAGGGCCGGCAATCCCGGAAATCGCCACCGCAACATGCGCCAGTGAGTGTGCCAGTGCGCCAGCGAGCATTTCTCGCACGGTCTGCTCGCTGACCGCACCATGCGCATGCAGCGTCAGCTGGGACACATCAAGCAGGCCAACCTTGGCTTCATTGGAATAGGTGACAAAAGCGCGATCAAACCATGCACTGGAACCGGCCACCTCGGTTACCGCCGCACTGACCATGCCGCCTGTACACGATTCAGCTGTTGCCAGCTGCCATTGGCGCGCCAGCAAGGCAGCCCCCACCTGCTGGGCCAGTTCGTAAAATTCTTCCATCATCATGCTCCGGAAAAATGGTTTTCGATACGCGGACGCAGGATTGCCCAGATTTTCGGCAACACCTCGCCGAGCTGCACAGTACGCTCAAGGATCTGCTCAAGCCTCACACCATGCTCGCGCCAGCCCAACCCGTCATGACTGAGGTTATGCAACAGCGGCATGAGGCGATCCAGCGCATTGGCATAGCGCGCCTCGGGCGTCTGGTTGGCGGTAAACTCCTGCCACAGCTCGCGCAGGTTTTTGACAGTGTGGCCGGGCAATGTTGCAAGCAGTAGCTCCAGCGCAGCGGCTTCACGCTGCGCGGCATCCTCACGCTCAGGTGCATAAATGAACGTGTCGCCACAGCCGATTTCCGGCACGTCATGCATCAGGAAGAGCAGCGCCGCATGCTTGACGTCCACCGCGAAAGCGCATTCATCGGCCAGCAACAGCGCACACATCGCACCATGCCAGCTATGTTCGGCACTGTTTTCACGGCGACTCATGCCTGAGGGTACGGTACGCCGCTCGACAGCCTTGAGCCCGTCGAGCGTCAGGATGAAATCCAGCACAGCCTGCGTGTTCATGGCAATAGCCTGGCGATCAGCAATAAGCACAGCAGTGTATACCCGGCGGCCAGGAGATCATCGAACATGACCCCAAAGCCATTTTTCAGCCGTGCATCTGCTACCCGGATCGGCCAGGGTTTGAGAATATCGAAGAAGCGGAACACCAGCACACCCGACAGTTGCCACCACCAGCCTGCAGGCAGACACAGCAGCACGAGCCAAACGGCGACAAACTCATCCCAGACGATAGCCCCGTGATCGACCTCGCCCAGCGCTTGTCCGGTTTTCGGGATACACAACACCCCGACCACAAAGGCCAGCAACAGTGCGGCCCAGGTAAGCCATGCAGGCACCGCCGGCAGCAGCGCCGCAAGAAGGATGTACACCAGCCACGCCGCAAAGCTGCCGAACGTACCCGGTGCCTTGGGTGCCAGACCGGAGCCCAGACCGAGCGAGAGAAAGTGTGCGGGATGGGAAACCAGCAATCGAAGGCTAGGACGCATGCTCAACTCTTGAAATGATCGAAGCCCTGCACACTGATGGCTTCACAAACGCCATTCCCCCGCTGTATCCATAGGCCACTCTTGTCGAGAATCCGCCCAATGCGATTCAGCGGCAATTCCAGGTGCCGTGCCAGTGCTTCGACCTGCCCGCGCCTCTCGCGCGGCGCACAGAACAGCAATTCATAATCGTCACCGCCACCGAGCAAGGCAGCCATGACCTGCTCGGTGCGCTTGCAGGCTGCCAGCAGCGTTTCCACAGGCAGCGCCGTCTCTTCAATCATCGCGCCCACACCGGACGCATCGAGAATGTGTGACAGATCGCCAAGAAGACCATCCGAAATATCCAGCATTGCCGTGGCAATGCCGCGCAGGGCAATCCCCAGCGCCACACGTGGCATCGGCCGGTGCAGGCGCTCCAGGCAGGATTCTTCCCAGCCACTCAGGAGCTGCAGCTCGCCGCGCAGCTGCCCCAGCCCCAAGGCCGCCATGCCGGGCCATCCGGAAACCCAGATATCATCACCATGCAAAGCCCCATCGCGCCGGATTGCCTCGCCGGCAGGAACTTCGCCAAATACCGTGGCACACAGATTCAGTGGGCCGCGCGTGGTGTCGCCACCGATCCAGTCCACACAGTAGGCTTCACAGCAATCCCGGAACCCACGTGCAAAACCGCCCAGCCAGGGTTCATCAATTGCCGGCAGGGCCAGGGCCAGGGTGATCCAGCGCGGATTGGCTCCCATCGCCGCCATATCCGAAACATTCACCGCGGCGGTCTTCCAGCCCAGCAGGAATGGATCGGCATCCGCAAAAAAATGGGTTCCCGACACCAGCATATCGGTCGATACCACCAGCTGCATGTCTGGCCGTGGCTGCAACAGGGCACCATCATCACCCACGCCGAGAACAGTGTGGGTGGTGTGGGCATGGAAATACCGACGGATCAGATCGAACTCACCTGGCATGCAGAGGCACCCCGCGGAGATTCATGGTTCGGACACAGGGGCCGGCGGCCACTGCCTTCAGGCCTTCCTGCCCTTGTGCCGGGCAGCATGTTCCACCTCGGCAGCCCGCACGCCGGGCGCAAATTTGTCGAGCACGCCGTTCACATAGCGATGCCCATCCGTGCCACCAAAGGACTTGGCAAGTTCAATCGCCTCATTGATGACAACGCGATAAGGGGTTTCGATCCGGTGTGTGAGCTCGTAGGCCCCCAGCAGCAGAATCGCACGTTCGATCGGGGAGATATCCTCCAGCGGGCGATCAATGAACGCAGCAACTGCCGATTCCAGTTCATCAGCATTCTCGACGGCACCACGCAACAGCACGAGGGCCAGCGGTTTGTCGGCACGCGCCCATTCTTCACTGTCAGTTTCGAGGTTTTCCTCAATCACCGGCAGCGAATTGCCCGTCATGCGCCACTGGTACAGCCCCTGCATCGCGACTTCACGTGCCAGACGACGCGGCGTCTTGGGGGTTTCTTTGGTTTGGTCGTCGCTCATGCGCTCAGAGTCCTCAGCAGATTGGTCATTTCGATGGCAGCTTCGGCACATTCGCGTCCCTTCACTTCCATGCGGACTTCAGCCTGCTCATCAGTATTGGTGGTCAACACGCCATTGGCGATCGGCACACCGGTATCAAGCTGCACGCGCATGATGCCGGCAGACATGTCGTTTGAAACGATTTCAAAGTGATAGGTATCGCCACGAATCACGGCGCCCAGGGCAACCAGTGCATCGTAGCGCCCGCTGGTAGCCATTGTCTTGAGCGTCAGCGGCATTTCGAGGGCTCCGGGCACCTTGCAGATCAGAATGTTTTCGGGGTTGACGCCGCGCTTGAGCAACTCGGTGATACAGGAGCCCAGCAGGCCTTCACCGATGTTGGAGTTGAAACGGCCCACCACGATGCCGATACGCAGATTCTTGCCTTGCAGGTCCTGGTGGATTTCAGGGATATTTTCAAAACGGGACATATCGTCAGTTCCTGATTCAGTTGTTCGGTGCTTCATAGCCTGTCACTTCCAGGCCAAAACCAGTCATGTTCGGGATGCGCCGGGCGTGGGCCAGCAGCCGCATCTTGCCAACGCCCAGATCGCGCAGGATCTGCGCGCCGATGCCAAAAAGACGTGGATCCCAGCGATCCGCCGGTTTCTTTTCCTCTTCCTGTGCGCCAAGCGCCACGAGCATTTCATGCGCCGTCTCGGGGCGCCGCAGCATGATCAGCACGCCATGCCCATGCTGGGCAATGCGCGCAAGTGCATCATCAATCGTAAACGTGTGGCGGCTGCCTGCCGGATCCAGAAAGTCCAGCACGGAGACAGGTTCATGCACGCGCACCAGGGTCTCGACATCGGGCTTGATCTCGCCCTTGTACATGACCAGATGGATGTCTCCCGAAGCCTGATCGGCAAATGCCGCCAGCCGGAATTCTCCATGTGCGGTCTGCACGGCCTTGTCAGCCACACGTTCGACGAGTTTTTCCACGGCTGAGCGGTAGTGGATCAAATCACGGATCGCCCCGATCTTCAAACCATGCTGCTGTGCAAACGGCACCAGATCGGGCAGGCGTGCCATGCTGCCATCTTCGTTCATGATCTCACAGATCACGGCTGCCGGCTCCAGACCGGCAAGACGTCCCAGATCGCAGCCGGCTTCGGTATGCCCGGCACGCACAAGCACACCGCCCGGACGCGCCATGATCGGAAACACATGCCCAGGCTGCACGATATCGGCAGGGCGGGCGTGCTTGGCGATCGCGGTCTGTACCGTGTGGGCCCGGTCCGCGGCGGAAATACCGGTTGTCACGCCCTCGGCAGCTTCGATTGAAACCGTGAACGCCGTTGAGAACTGGCTGCGGTTATCGCGCGCCATGGGGTTCAGGCCCAGTTGCCGGCAGCGTTCTTCGGTCAGGGTCAGACAGATCAGTCCGCGCGCATGCTTGGCCATGAAGTTGATCGCTTCCGGCGTGATGTGCTGGGCGGCGATTACGATATCGCCTTCGTTTTCGCGATCTTCATCGTCAATCAGAATAACCATGCGACCAGCACGGATATCTTCAACAATGTCGCGAATGGGCGAGAGAACGCTTGGAGGATTATTCTGGGTCATTGAATTGAATCTCGCACGTCGCCTGCCCAGGTCGCTGCAAAACCAGCGACCGTCAGCCCGACGGGTTGCTTCGTTGAAGGAAATGTCGCACAGAATACTCTGCGCAAACATGCATGACCGGCCAGGGGAAATTGGAATCCTGCCGATTTGCTCCCATATCCCCGCTAATTTTACGCGATTCCCTGCATTTTTTCGCCTATACCTGTCTTGCTGCCCCGAAGCCCGCCACCACAGGCGCCTGTCTGTCTGTATATGTATGGTCGCGCGTGCGTAGCGCGTAATCGGGGTTCTTGCGCTACGCTTGATCAATCCGGAACCACTGCCTGCTTTACGCATCCAAACAGCTTCGGCAGCACACCGCAAGTGCTGCGCGAAATTCCGCTTTGCCTACCGACGCCTGCCTGCGACAGCCTCCAAACCACCCTCAAGATCAATTCAGGCGGTTTGGAGTACTATCGGGCGTCCCCAAAATAAAGAGAAAGACTGCCATGGTGCCCCATCTCAAAACAGCCCTCTCCGGCCCCCTGCTGGACCTCGAACGTGGCCTGCTCGACAACGCCACGCGCATCGAACAGTGGTTCCGCAGCGAGTGGCTGGAACATGTGCCCCCCTTTTATGGCTCGGTTGATCTGCGCAACAGCGGCTTCAAGCTCGCACCGGTAGACATGAACCTGTTCCCGGGCGGCTTCAACAATCTGAGTGCTGACGTGATGCCGCTGTGTGTTCAGGCAGCCCACGCTGCAGTCGAACGCATCTGCCCGAACGCCAAGCGCCTGCTGCTGGTGCCGGAAAACCATACACGCAACCAGTATTACCTGCAGAACGTGGCACGCCTGGCGGAGATTCTGCGCCTGGCCGGACTGGAAGTGCGTATCGGCTCGCTCCTGGCCGATGTCACCGCACCGACACCGCTCAGCCTGCCCGACGGCAGCGAACTGCTGCTTGAGCCCCTGGTACGCAGCGGCAACCGCCTTGGCCTGAAGGATTTCGATCCCTGTACGGTATTGCTCAACAATGACCTCTCGGCTGGCGCTCCCGCCATCCTGCAAGGTCTTGACGAACAGTGGCTGCTGCCACCGATCCACGCTGGCTGGGCCACGCGCCGCAAATCGACACACTTTGCCGCCTATGATCAGGTGGCGAACGATTTTGGCCATCTGCTCGGCATCGACCCCTGGCTGGTCAACCCCTATTTCGGCCGTTGCGGAGAAATCGACTTCCACGAGCGTACCGGTGAAGAGCGCCTGGCAGCCGAAGTCGACAGCCTGCTCACCAAGATCCGCGCCAAATACGCCGAGTACGGCATTGAGGAGACGCCGTTCGTGGTGGTCAAGGCCGATGCCGGCACCTACGGCATGGGCGTGATGACGGTACGCGACGCCAGTGAGGTGATCGGCCTGAACCGGCGCCAGCGCAACAAGATGAGTGTGGTCAAGGAGGGCCTGCAGGTCTCCGAAGTGATCATCCAGGAAGGCGTGCATACCCTTGAAACCGTGAATGGTGGCGTGGCCGAACCAGTGGTCTACATGATGGACCATTATGTGATCGGTGGCTTCTATCGTGTCCACAAGGATCGAGGCCGCGATGAAAATCTCAATGCCCCAGGCATGCACTTCGAGCCGCTGGCATTTGAAGCCTGTTGCAACGTGCCGGACTGCAAGAAGGCTGTCGATGCAGCACCCAACCGTTTCTACGCCTACGGCGTGATTGCGCGGCTGGCCCTGCTGGCAGCCTCACTGGAAATCGAACAGACCGCGCCTGCGGAAGAGGTTGAGGCATGAAGATAGCATTCATTGTTGACCCGCTCGACAAGCTCAAGCCCTACAAGGACTCCAGTGTCGCCATGATGCGCGCAGGTCAGAAGCGCGGGCACGAAATTTTCGCCATCATGCGCCAGCATCTGCTCATCCGGGATGGCGTGGTAAGCGCCCTGAGCACCCCGCTGGCGGTCAGCGACGATGATGCGAGCTGGTACACGGTGAATGGCAGCGCGGTGACCCGGCCACTGACAGCGTTCGACGCTATCCTGATGCGCCAGGACCCGCCTTTCGATGCCGAGTACGTCACCGCCACCTGGATGCTTGAACGCGCGGCTTTGCAGGGTGCGCACGTCTTCAACAATCCGCAGGCCATCCGGGATCATTCGGAAAAGGTTTCGATTGCAGAGTTTCCGCAATTCACGCCGACCACCCTGATTGCGCGGGACACGACAAGCATCCAGGCATTCATCGACGAGCTTGGCGACGTGATCCTCAAGCCGCTTGACGGGATGGGCGGCAGCGGCATCTTCCGCGTCCGCCACAATGACCCGAACCGCAACGCCATCATTGAGGCCGTGGGCGATAACGGTCAGCGCACGATCATGGCGCAACGTTATCTGCCAGCCATCAGCGAAGGTGACAAGCGCGTTCTCCTCGTCGCCGGCAAGGTGATGCCCTGGTGCCTGGCGCGGATTCCGAAATCCGGTGAAACCCGCGGCAATCTGGCGGCTGGCGGCACCGGCGTAGCCATGCCACTGACCGCACGGGAACGTGAAATCGCCGAAACCCTGGCACCGATCCTGTGGCAGCGCGGCCTGCTCATCGTTGGCCTGGACATGATCGGTGGGCACCTCACCGAGATCAATGTCACCAGCCCTACCTGCATGGTGGAGATTGCGCATCAGGCCCAATACGACATCCCCGAACAGGTGATCCTCGCACTGGAAAGCCTGTAAGAGGCTGTTCAGGATCTGTAGCGAGAGACTGTCAGCAATACGAGGAACCGCACATGAGCACTGATCACGGCCGCGCACCAGGATCATGAACAGTTTTCAGGTACGTGCTGCACTGCCGCACATTTCACTGCGGCAGTGCAGCATCAATACCCCTGTGACCTGCGCATGATTGCGAGGCCTCTGTCTGGCGCACAGACGGAACCTCGCTACCCTTTTTTCTCTACAGACCTACGGGCGCTTCAGCCTTCCACCGCACACCACCACACATAATCAGACTATCAGCCGGAGACTTTTCCGGGGTTTGTGTTTGGTATGCCAATGTTTTATTCCTCTTCCCGCCATGCCTCCCCCGGCGCCTTGCTGACTTCTTTGGTGCCCAGCGCTGGCCAACATCCGGATACGGGAGAACCCATTGATAGCGACAGGCTGACTGCCGCTGCGCGGAGCTTTGGAAACTCAGGCTGGCTACACCGCAACCGCATCAACATTCTGCTGCTTCTGCTAGCCGCTCTCGCGGCGCTCAGTACGACCTTCCACCTGATGGCCCCGGTGCTTGCCGAATCACTGGCCAACGGCTTGCCGGCGAGCTGGGTTCGCACCAGCTCGGAACAGATACTCAGCGAACTCGATGGCAAGATACTGCTTCCCTCCACCGTTCCCCTGAGTCGCCAGGATGATCTGCGCGAACGTTTCGCCGCCCTGAATCCCGCACCGGAAGGTGCCCCACCCTACCGCCTGTTGTTCCGCGACAGCCGTTGGGCTGGCGCCACGCTGCTTTCGCTGCCGGGGGGAGAAATCATTGTGACCGATGATTTCCTGCGCAACGTCCCGGAGCGTAATGAGCAGCTTGCCCTGCTGTGCCATGAACTTGGGCACCTGTACCACTACCATGCCCTGCGCAATGCTATTGAACACGAGTTGCCCCGCCTTGCCTGGGCAGCCTTCATTGGCAGTAGCGATGCGAGCATCCGGGCGCTGACTGTCGGCCTGCGCGAGGCCGATTTTAGTCTCCAGTATGTTGAGGAAGCGGACCGGTACGCTGCGTCAATGCTGCAGGCCAATCACATCCCGACCAGTGTATTGATCCATGCCATCGAACATGGACAACGCCCCCTCGAATCAGCCAGCAATTCGGGCACCACTTCGCATCGCCAGTATTTCGCCGAACGCATAAACATGTTGCAGAATTTTCGGTAAATCCCCACACAGCTGCCGTATCATTCAGGCATGCTGCATCGTATATCCCGCCTCCGCTTCCACCTGATCCCATGGCTGTTCGCTTTTTGCGCGTGTTGCCTGCTTGGCGCATGCGGAGACGGACCGCTGGTGCACCAGGAATCCTTTGTCTTCGGCACCCGCGTTGAAGTTGTGACTGAAGGGGTTCCCGAAGCACAGGCACGTGATGCCATCAATGCCGTGCTGCGCGAGTTTGATCGCCTGCATCGTACCTACCACGCCTGGCAACCCTCGCCACTGACCGACCTGAACAAAGGGCTGGCCGCCGGGAAAACCGTGACAGTCGATGCCGAAATGGCCGGACTGGTCAAAGATGCCCAGACCTTTGCCGAGCGGGGAGATGAGCTGTTCGATCCTGCTGTTGGCCAACTGATCGAACTTTGGGGCTTCCATACCGACACCTTCACACCGCGCCTGCCTGATCCGCAGGCCGTGGCAAGGCTGGTAAAGGCCAACCCGCGCATGAGCGACCTGAAGATTGATGGCACCCGTATCAGCAGCAACAACCCGGCAGTCGCCCTGGACCTGGGCGGCATCGCCAAGGGCTGGGCGCTTGACCGCGCAACTGACATCCTGCACCAACACGGCATTCACAACGCCCTGATCAACATTGGCGGCAACATCATGGCACTTGGTAGCAAGGGCAAACAGCCCTGGACTGTCGGCATCCAGCATCCGCGCAAGAGCGGCGCCATCGCCACACTGGCCTTGTATGATGGCGAGGCAATCGGCACCTCTGGCGACTACCAGCGTTTCTTTGAAATCAACGGCCTGCGCTACTGCCATCTGATTGACCCACGCACCGGGGCCCCCGCACAGCACACGCAGGCAGTCACAATCCTGGTGACGCCGCGCCCCAACGCCGGCATGCTCTCGGATGCGGCCAGCAAACCGATCTTTCTGTCCCCCGGGAACTGGCGCGAAATGGCCCGCCGCTTCAATATCGCCCACGTCATGCGCGTGGACGCCAAAGGCAGGATTGCCGTGACTGCGGACATGCGGGCACGTTTACGCTGGGCTGAGGGCGAGAAGCCGGACGAAGTGGTACAGTAAAGCGGGACTACGCAGGACGTCGTTAATGATCGGAATTCTCATCATCACGCATGGCACCCTGGGAGAATCTTTGATCCAGTGCGTTTGCCATGTCATCAACAAGCGGCCCTCATACGTTACCCAACTTGGCGTGGCCGAACAGGATGATCCGCGTGAAGTCCTTACCGAAGCGCGTCGCCTGCTCAATGGCATCGACTCGGGTGACGGGGTATTGGTACTGACAGATATCTATGGCGCCACACCCGCCAATATCGCAATGAAACTCCTGGAGCCGGGACATGTCGAAGGCGTTGCCGGGATAAATGTCCCGATGCTGCTTCGCGTCTTGACCTACCGGGAAAAGAGCGATATTCAAACTTTAGTGACCAAAGCCATTTCTGGTGGCTGCGATGGCGTACTGCATATTAAAGGAGGTATCTGAATGCCCCGCGCAATGACCGAGATTTCCAACCGGCTGGGTTTGCACGCCCGTCCGTCGGCGAAACTGACCCAGTTGGCCACGCAGTACCATTGCGACGTGTGGCTCGAACGTGACGGCCGCCGCGTCAATGCAAAAAGCATTATGGGCGTCATGATGCTGGCTGCATCTCAAGGTACAAAACTTGTCGTCGAAACAGAAGGCGAAGATGCCGAACCGGCGCTGCAGGCGATTATCGAGCTGATCGCCAGCCGTTTCGGTGAACGCGAATAATCCAACAGCGGAGCCATATCCAGCCATGCCCTTCGTTATCCACGGACTGCCGGTTTCCCAGGGAATTGCTATCGGCAGGGCCCATCTGGTCTCACACGCCCTGCTTGAGGTGGGCCACCTGCTGATCGCGCCGCGCCATGTGGATTCTGAAATTTCGCGTCTGGAAGATGCTGCCGCCAAGGTCCGCTTCGAGCTGCGGGCGCTCAAGGAGGCGCCGACTGCGGCCCAATCTGAAGTTTCGGCCTTCGTCGACCTGCACACGATGCTGCTCGACGATCCGATGCTCGTCTCCAATGCCTCCAGCCTGATTCGCGAACGCCGCTGCAACGCGGAATGGGCTCTGGTGCAGCAGATGGAATCCA
Source organism: Rhodocyclaceae bacterium UBA1310 (assembly GCA_002307175.1). Taxonomy (GTDB): domain Bacteria; phylum Pseudomonadota; class Gammaproteobacteria; order Burkholderiales; family Rhodocyclaceae; genus Uliginosibacterium. Next base: position 22,209 of record DBTS01000098.1, on the reverse strand, counting down.
TCGTCGATGATTTTGACAATATCGACGACCCCTATCTGCGCGAGCGCAAGGCCGACGTCATCCAGGTGGTTGAGCGCCTGCTCAAGGCACTGCTCGGGCACCCAAGCCATGTTGCTTCGCGCCGGGGCAAGACAGACCCGGACATGGATACAATCGTGGTGGCACATGACCTGTCACCGGCCGACACCATCCATTTCAAGGACAACCAGATTTCCGGTTTCGTCACTGATGTCGGTGGCGCCACCTCGCATACCGCCATCGTTGCGCGCTCGCTGGGTATTCCGGCCGTCGTCGGGCTGCGCCATATCCGCCATATCGCGCGCGACGATGATATCATCATCATCGACGGCACCCGCGGGGTCGCCATCATCGATCCCGACGAGCGCGTACTCGAAGAGTACCGCTTGCGCCGCAGCTCCTTCGATCTGGAGCGCAACAAGCTCAAACGCCTGAAGGCTAACCGTGCGGCGACGCTCGACGGCCTCGAGATCTCACTCCAGGCAAATATCGAATTGCCAAGGGATGTGCCGGGCGTCAAGGACGTTTATGCAGATGGAATCGGTCTGTTTCGCACCGAATTCCTCTTCATGAACCGCGATACACTGCCCAACGAAGAGGAGCAATACGAAGCCTATCGTTCGGTGGCCAAGGCCATGGGCGGCAAGCCCGTGACCATTCGCACCCTGGATATCGGGGCGGACAAGGCGCTAACCATCGGTGGGCCGCGCAAGGAAGCCAATCCTGCGCTGGGCCTGCGTGCCATCCGCTATTGCCTGGCGGAACCGCAGATGTTCCTCACGCAGCTGCGTGCGCTGCTGCGGGCTTCACTGCACGGCAAGGTGAAGATCCTGATCCCGATGCTCGCGCACGCCCACGAGGTGGACGCTGCACTGGCCGCGATTGAAAACGCCAAGAACCAGTTACGTGCGGAAAAAATCAAATTCGACGAAACCATCCAGGTGGGCGGCATGGTTGAAATTCCGGCCGCTGCGCTGGCCCTGGGGGTCTTCGTCAAGCGCCTGGATTTTCTGTCGATCGGCACCAACGATCTGATCCAGTACACCCTCGCCATCGACCGCTCCGACGAAGCCGTGGCGCATCTGTATGATCCGCTCCACCCGGCCATTCTGCGCCTGATTGCACAGACCATCCAGACGGGGGCCAAAGCGGGCGTTCCGGTTTCAGTCTGCGGTGAAATGGCCGGCGACAAGACCTTCACGCGCCTGCTGCTGGGCATGGGCCTGCAGCAGTTTTCGATGCACCCCACACAGATCCTCTCGGTGAAACAGGAGATCCTGCGCTCGGACAGCACGGATCTGGCCCTCAAGGTCGGCAAACTGCTGCGCCTGGACGAGCCGGAGAAGATCCGCGAGGCAGTGGAAAAATTGTAAAACCCCAATTCCCGCAGGTTTGACATTCACCGCCTGCGGGAGTAATTTGAATACACATTGCGCCGATTTGAGTCTCAGCTTGCGGGCGCGTTAAAAATACGGCTAAAGCGGATGGGACAAAACCCGATCACGCTTTGGCGGATCGGGTTTTTGTTTCTCTGGTGACCGAATGACTTCTCAGGGCAGTGTCGGCGTCGTAACGCCACAAACAGCACACTTTTCAGAGCCCCTGTCTTTGCGCAGCGGGGGCATTCTGCCAGCTTATGATCTGGTATATGAAACCTACGGCCAGCTGAATGCCTCAGGCACGAATGCGGTTCTGGTTTGCCACGCACTTTCAGGCTCCCATCACGTTGCCGGCACCTATGCCGACAAACCACGCAGCGCAGGCTGGTGGGACAATCTTGTCGGGCCCGGCAAACCCCTGGATACCGACAAATTCTTCGTCGTGGGGATCAACAACCTGGGCGGCTGTTTTGGCTCAACCGGGCCGATGAGCATCAACCCGGCCAGCGGACAGCCCTGGGGATCCCGCTTCCCGTTCGTCACCGTGGAAGACTGGGTGGATTCCCATGCACGGCTGGCAGACCGCCTCGGCATCGATTCCTGGGCCGCCGTGCTCGGCGGCAGCCTGGGCGGCATGCAGGCCCTGGCGTGGAGCCTGCGCTATCCGGAACGGGTACGCCACGGCATGGTGATTGCTGCCGCCCCCAAGCTCTCGGCCGAAAACATTGCCTTCAATGAAGTAGCGCGCCAGGCCATTCTCACCGACCCCGAATTCTACGGCGGCGACTACTACCAGCACGGGGTGGTGCCGACACGTGGGCTGCGTCTGGCACGCATGCTGGGCCACATCACCTATCTGTCGGATGACGCGATGGCGCAGAAATTCGGGCGCAAGCTGCGGCATGGTGAGCCCCGCTACAATTTTGACGTGGAATTTGAAATCGAATCCTACCTGCGCTATCAGGGCGACAAGTTTGCAGGCTTCTTCGACGCCAACACTTATCTGCTGACCACCAAGGCACTGGACTATTTTGATCCGGCCTTTGAATACGAGGGCGATCTGAAAGCCTCCCTGGCCCGTGCCAAGGCAAAATTCTTCCTGGCCTCGTTCACGACGGACTGGCGCTTCTCGCCAGCCCGCTCACGGGAACTGGTGTTTGGATTGCTGCACAACCATCGCGACGTCAGCTATGCCGAAGTTGCCAGCAACGCCGGCCACGATTCATTCCTGCTGGGCGACCCGCATTACCATGCTGCGTTGCGTGCCTATTTCCAGAATATCGAGGTGTGAGATGGTAAAGATAGATATGGAAGACCGCCACGACTATGACGTGATCGCCGGCTGGGTTGGCGCAGGCTCTCGCGTGCTGGACCTTGGTTGCGGAGATGGCAGCCTGCTCGCTCATCTGAAGGCGGCGCGGCAGATCGCCGGTTACGGCATCGAGCGCGATGCAGAGCGCGTCACCGCCTGCGTGCAGAACCACGTCAACGTGCTGCAGATCGATCTGGAGCAGGGGCTTGCCGGTTTCGAGGATGCGCAGTTCGATTATGTGATCATGAGCCTCTCGCTGCAGGCTGTTCACAATACCGAAAGGATCCTGGATGAGATGCTGCGCGTGGGGCGCGAGGCGGTCGTCAGCTTCCCGAACTTCGGTTACTGGCGCCATCGTATCTCCATCAACGAGGGGCATATGCCGGTCTCCACGAGCCTGCCGTACGCGTGGTACAACACACCGAACGTACGCTTCTTCACGATGGCCGACTTCGAACAGCTGTGCGAGAAGCGCGGCATCGAAGTGCTGGAACGTGCGGCCTTCGACGAAGACCGCAGAATCGATCTGGATCCGAACAACTTCGCCAGCGTCGCATTGTATCGACTCGGTTCCGGGAAGCTGGCGACATCCGCCAGTCAGGCAAATAACAGTGAAACAGGGCACAATCCTGTACCCTAGAACTTTAGAGGCTGCTTGCGATCTTACTGTGAGCCGTGATCAGCCTCTTATCTGATCCGCCGCCACACCGCGTAATGCGACGTGACTACTTACCAAGGCGGATCGGAAGTCGGCTCCAAGGAGGCTTGTCGAGCTCCGCCGTTCCAATCTAAAAGGAAGACAGATGAAGAAACTTGCCGTACTGATTTGCCTGAGCCTCATGCTGCCGGCCGTACACGCCGCAGATATGACGGAAGACCAGAAAACCCTCTATGCACTGGGTGTCGTACTCGGTCAACAGGCCAATGCCTCCTTCAACCTGAGCCCAGCCGAGCTGGAATTCATCAAGAAGGGCATGAGCGACGTGATTTCCGGTGGCAAGCCGGCGGTTGAACTGGAAACCTACGGTCCGAAGATCCAGCAGCTCGCGCAGACCCGTCGCGCCGCACTGAACGAAAAGAACCTTGCAGCAGGCAAGGAAGTTCTTGAAAAGGCCGCCAAGGAAGCTGGCGCGGTCAAGACCGAATCCGGTCTGGTCTATCTGTCGCTGAAGGAAGGCTCTGGTGCCAGCCCCGCCCCGACTGATGTGGTCAAGGTAAACTACAAGGGCACGCTGCCTGATGGCAAGGAATTCGATAGCTCCTACAAGCGCGGCGAACCTGCTGAATTCCCGCTCAATGGCGTGATCAAGTGCTGGACCGAAGGCGTGCAGAAGATGAAGGTTGGCGGCAAGGCCAAGCTGACCTGCCCGGCGGCCATCGCGTATGGCGAAAACGGCATGGGCCCGATCCCCGGCAATGCCACGCTGAGCTTCGAAGTGGAACTGCTCTCCGTGACCAAGGCCCCGGCTGCAGCCGCTTCGTCGAAGCCCGCCAAGGCTGCTGCCAGCAGCAAAAAGAAGTAATAGAAGCAGCTCGACCCTCTCTTCGGGTCAGAGTATGCAAAGCCGCCTCCGGGCGGCTTTTTGTATGTAAAACCCACTCTGCCCACCCAAATCCGATTCCCGATAAGTGAATCAGATACCCGAAATGCGTCAAGGCGCGGTAAGCTCCGCAACATGAAAGACTTGACCTGAAAGCGGGCAGCAAGATGAAGCAGTTTGGCAGGCTGGGCCTCATGGCATGCGCCATATTGTGCGCGCTTGCCATCGCCTGTGCATTCGCTGCGGCGTGGATCGCAGCAGCCTGCTGCATGATTGCCGCGCTGGGCAGCCTCATCTTCTGTATATGGCGCCTGCAACTCGCCCTGGGGCATGCCACAGGAGCATTAAGTGCGGCCCGACTGCCTTTTGCGGTTTTTGATGCGCAGATGAACCTGCTGGAATGCAGCCAGGATTTTCGTGGTCTGTGTAGTCTGACCAGTGCTCGGCATATCAATCTGCGCACTGCCCTGCCCCGCGAATGCAGCCTGCACATCGAAAAGCAGCTGGCTGTGGCGCTTCGGGGGGAAGATCCGGACTGCCAGGAAGTCTGGCTGGAACGCCCGGCAGCCAGATCTCTCCTGATTGCCCTGCGGGTCTGCCGTCTGGACCACCATTCCAGCCGCTTCATTGTGGTCTGCGAGGACCGCTCCCAGCGTGAGCACATGTGCCGCGAGCAATTCGAGAACGCCTCACGCATGCAGGCCTTCGTGCAGAGTCTGATCGATGTCATCCCGCAGCCGGTTTACGTACGCGATACCGCAGGCTGCTTCCGCCTCGTCAATGAAGCCTATGCACGCTCACACGGCCTTTCTATCGAGAATATCATCGGCAAGCGCCCGCATGACCTGATTGCCGACCAGGAACATGCCCAAAGCATGACCGATGAAGACCAGAATGTGCTGGCTGGACAAGTCGTTTTCAAGGAAATCATCAATCATCATCGTTACAACGGGGAGCCACGCCATCTTGTCGTGTCAAAGGGCAGTTGCCTCGACGCGCACGGCGAACGGGTGATCGTCGGCACCCATTTTGATGTGACCGCCTGGAGAAAAACGGAAACCGAACTGCAGGCTGCGCTGGCGCGTGAAGTCGCCCATCGCGAGCGAACCCAGGAATTCGTGCAACGCCTGATCAACGTTATTCCCCAACCGGTATATGTCAAGGATGCGCGTAGTTGTTACATCCTGGTAAACGACTCTTTTTGCGAGGAGCGCCGGCGCACTCGTGAGGAACTCGTCGGGCAGAATTCGTATGGTCTGGCACCAGACTCCGGGCTGTCGGCGTCCATCGCCGACGAAGATCGTCGGGTTCTCGCCGGGGAGCGCGTCCATAAAGAAGAATGCCTGCCACATATGTACACAGGCGAAGAGCGCTTTCGCCTGATTACAAAAGGTTCGTGCCTGGACGCAGAGGGACAACCCGTCATCGTCGGGGCAAACTTTGATGTCACGCCATGGCGACAGGCCGAGCGCAAGGCAAAGGATTCCCTGGAGCAGCAATCCCGGTTGCGCGAATTCCTGCAGCTCATCTTCGACATACTCCCAAATCCCATTATCATCAAGGATGAACATCTGCGTTACGTCAAGATCAATCAGGCTGCGGCGAAAATGTTCAATTGCCCGATGGAAAGGTTGCTAGGAAAACGCCTCTGCGATGCGCTGGAGGACGCGGATGCAGAACCTGTCGAGACGTTGGAACGGGATCTGCTTGCGAAGCCCGATGGTTCGATGATGCATTACGAATCGACTGTCCGCACACCCAGTGGCGGAGTCCTGCATCTGATGACCCACAAGACAGTCGGGCGGGACGACGACAATCGCCGGGTGGTCATTACCTCGCTCGTCGACGTTTCTGCCATCCGTATTGCAGAAGCCAGTCTGCAGGCAGCCCTGACACGCGAAACACTGCGCCGGCAACGCACCCAGGAGTTTATCCAGCGGCTCATTGATGTGATTCCGGAGCCGGTATACGTCAAGAATGCGCAAAGCCATTACCTGATCGTCAACAACGCCTTCGCACGCGATTTTGACGTACCGAAACAGGATATCCCCGGCATTGATTCGATAGCGCGGGTGGGCAAGGATAGTCCCGAAACCGGCGAGGCTGTGCGCGCAGAAGACCTTGAGGTGCTGGGTGGCAAGGTAATTCTCAAGGAAGAGCACCGCCCCTATCTGCTGACCGGCAAGGAACGCCACCGCATCGTCTCCAAGGCAGCCTGCCTCGACGCTGAGGGCGAACCCGTCATCGTGGTGGCCAGTTTTGACGTAACACGCTGGTATCAGGCAGAACGCGAACTGACCGAAGCACTTGAACGTGAACAGAAGAATCACGAACGCACGCAGCAATACATCCAGCGGCTCATCGACGTGATCCCCTACCCCGTTTACGTCAAGGCGGCAGACAGTCGCTTTATCCTCGTCAACACCGCCTTTGCGCGAGAACGGACAATCCCCAAGGAAGCACTGCCGGGAATGCCTTCAGTCACGGCCATTACGCGCGACGATGGCGTCACGATGAGCGAAGATAGCAACGTCCTGGATGGTGAGGTCATCCTCAAGGAGGAGTACAAGCCGCATCCTGTCACCGGAGCGGAACGTTATCGCGTTATCTCCAAAGCCTCCTGCGAAGACGCCTGTGGCAGGAAAGTCATCGTTGTCTCAACCTTCGATGTCACGCCCTGGCGCCTCACCGAGCGCCAGCTGGCGGCAGCCCTGCAGCGTGAAACCGAGCATGGTGCCCGCATCAAGGAATACGTGCAGCGTCTCATTGATGTGATTCCCCAACCCGTCTATGTCAAAGACGTCAACAGCCGCTACCTGATGGTGAATCAGGCTTTTGCTACCGAACGCGGACTCCCCAGGGAAGAGCTGGTCGGGCGCTCCTCCTCAGTCAGTCCGGAAATCCAGCGTATCGTTTTTGCCGAAGATGCAGATGTACTGAATGGCCACACCATCCTCAAGGAAGAGTTTCGTCCCCATCCGGAGACGGGGCAGCCGCGTTATCGGGTTATCGCCAAAGGGCGCTGCGAGGATGACGAGGGCCGCCCCGTGATCGTCGGTGCAAATTTCGACGTGACTCCGTGGCGCCTTGCCGAAGCCCGCCTGTTCATCGCCAAGGAAGAGGCCGAGCGCGCAAACGCGGCCAAATCACTATTCCTGACCAATATGTCGCATGAACTGCGCACCCCGATGCACGGCATTCTGAGTTTCGCCCGCATCGGTCTGCAGCGCTCGCCACACGGCAATACGGAGCGCCTCAGCAGTTACTTCGAGCGTATCGTCAACAGCGCCGAGCGCCTGATGAATCTGCTTGATGACCTGCTCGATCTGGCCAAACTCGAGGCCGGACGTACCGAGTTGCGTCTTGAACCACTCGATACCCTCAAGCTGATCCATGACATCGTGGACGAATTCGAAGGCCTGGCGACAATCCATCAGGTCAGGATCAATTTGCAGACAGAAGGCTCCACGATGATTCGCGGAGACTTCAAACTGCTGGGGCAGATCGTGCGCAATCTGCTGTCCAACGCCATCAAGTTTTCTCCCGTGAATGGGGAAATCGGCGTCTTCGTACAACCTGGTGGCTTAAGTCTGGAAGGAGAAAACCACATCCCGGTGGAAGCTCTTGAGGTGATTGTGGCAGATCGCGGCCCGGGGATTCCGGAACACGAACTGGAGACCGTCTTCGACAAGTTCGTACAGAGTAGCAAAACGCGCAGCGGCGCTGGCGGTACCGGGCTGGGGCTGGCTATCTGCCGTGAAATCGCGAGCGCCCACGAGGGGCAGATCTTTGCACGCAACCGCAAGGGCGGTGGTGCTGAATTCGTGCTGCGCGTGCCGATTGACGGGCCAACAGCTTCCTGACCGGAGCGGGGTCAGATCGCCAGCCGAAGATCGGCGCCCTGCGATCCGTCGTACCGGCGACCACCAGAAAACACCACCACCTCGCCCACTGGCAGGGGATACCAGACTTCATCCGTAAGTGGCTGCGTAGCAATGATTACCATGCGGTCATCGAGATGGTTGTGCTGGGCGAAATCGATGCCTATGGGGCAATCCAGCAAATGGGCACTGCCGAAAGGATAGGCACGCTCAACATAGTGCAGGAAGGTGGAACGGTGGGCGAAAAGAACCTCGCCATCCGACAACACGAAGTTGAATACGCCCTGCGCCGCAATCTCGGCAGTGATTGACTGCAGGCAGACCCAGAGATCCGCCAGTGCAGGCTGGGTATCGCCAAAGCGGGCCTGCAGCGCATCCAGAATCAGGCAGAAGGCCAGCTCACTATCCGTTTCACCTACAGGTTCGAAATGTTGTGGCCGGGGCAGCTTGTCCTGGGCAACGGTTCCGTTATGGGCAAACGCCCACTCCTTCCCCCAGAAATGCCGCACAAACGGGTGGCAATTGCTGGCCCGCACGGCACCGCGTGTGGCTTTGCGAATGTGCGCAATGATATTCCGCGAGCGCTCGGGGTGCTGTTGCTGCACCCAGCGTGCCATCGCCGAGCGCGCTGCAGCGGCTTCATCAATCAGCAGCTGGCAACGGCAATCCTCGTAGTAGGCGAGCCCCCAGCCATCGATATGTTCATCTGTCTCGCCACCACGGCGCAGGAAACCCTCAAGCGAAAAGCTCAGGTTGGCGGGTTTCAGAGAATTCATTCCAAGCAGCTGGCACATAATGATATGAACGGGTCAAATTCAGGAACGTTGACACCCGCCTGTCAAGAAAATGTAACGCTTGGCCGCTTGAAACACCACTGTCTGAAGCAATAATTTTCTTATATAAGAATAACGATAGTGCTCAGCCTGCATCAATCCGCCAAGGCAGACGTCCATTCAAACGCGAAGCCCACGAGTGAAAAAGCCCGAGCCGACGGATGGAGCATGGCATCTGGCAGCCAGTCGCTGCTTCGCGCCACAGCGATACGAAACGACTGACAGTTCCAGCCGGCCCACCATCCTTCCATTCGCACGGCCTTCCTTTTTTTGCCAACTGCGACAGGTATTGGCGCTAGATTGAAGGTCTCCTCAGGGCGGATTGCGTATCGTTGTTTGCACTTGAGGTGGTCGCAATGGCTGAAGTGGGTGACATGCCTGGCAGACGAAAACCTGCTGCCCCACGCCACGAAGCGAACGCCCGTTGCCAACGTGAATGCATCTTCGTGACTCGGCCTCTATGAAACTCTCTCACCGCCTCGCCCTCATTGTCAGCTGCGCCATCCTCGGACTCTTTCTGCTTGCCGGCTACGCCCTTCACACCCTGCGCGCCACCATGCTTGAGGATAGACGCAGCGAGATCCAGCACGTCCTGACGCTTGCAGGCAAACAGGTGGAGCATTACCAGCAACTCGCCAGGGAAGGGAAAATGTCGCAGAGCGAGGCGCAGACCAAAGCTGTCGAAACACTTGCAGCGCTTAGGGATGGCACCCGGCTCTACACCTGGGCGCGCACTGCTGCCGGCGTTGCGCTTGCCCACCCGAAAGAGGGCATCGTCGGAAAAATCGACCTGGGCCCCACTCTACCCAATGGCAAAACAACGTGGCAAGACCATCTGGACGTGATGGGGGCCAGCAATTTTGCGATCTTCAACGATCAAGCTGTCAATCCTGTTTCGGGATCAAGCAAACCCGTTCCAAAGCTCAATGGGGCGCTGCGGGTACGCAGTGGCGACTGGGACTGGGTCATCGGCTATGGTATTTTCGCAGATGATATCGACACTGAGTTCTGGCAACTCGCGTTCCGGTTTGGTGGCATCGGCCTTGGCGTGCTGGTCATTGTTGCAGGGCTTGCCTTTGCCATGTCGCGGAGCATCTACAGGAGCCTGGGGGGCGAGCCACAATACGCCACCGAGCTTGCCCTTGCGATTGCCGGCGGCGACCTCAGCCGGCGCCTCGACGCAGGCAGCGCTGAGCGCAGCCTGCTGGCAGCCATCATGCAGATGCAGACGAACCTTCGCACCATGATCATCAGCATTCAGCACGGAGCCAGCCAGCTCGGCGAAGCGGCTGCAGGCCTGACCAACCAGATGGAACACATCAACGAGGCCTCCCACCAGACTTCCGAAGCCACTTCCTCCACCGCCTCGGCTATCGAGGAAATGTCAGTCACCATCGACCATATCTCCTCAAGTGCCCGCGATACCGAAGCCAACTCCTCGCGTGGCGCGCAACTCGCCAGCGAAGGCGAAGCGCTGGTCAATACGGCTGCCGACACGATCAAGGCAATGTCAGTGCAGGTCTCAGAGGCTTCCGCACTGATCGAGGGGCTGGTGACACGCACGCGCAGCATCGGTGGCATTGCAGGTGTCATCAAGGAAATTGCCAATCAGACCAATCTGCTGGCGCTGAATGCCGCCATTGAGGCCGCCCGTGCCGGTGAGCAGGGCCGCGGTTTTGCGGTGGTGGCGGATGAGGTCCGCAAGCTTGCGGAGCGCACCTCGCAGGCAACAGAGCAAATCACCCAGATGATTTCGGACATCCAGATTGATACCGGGTCGGTTGTCGAAGGCATGCAGCAAGTCCTGCCCCAGGTCGAACGAGGCGTCGACATCGCGGGGAAAGCTGCAACAGCACTGCGTGAAATCCGTCAGGGTGCCGCCGGAACACTCAACATGGTGCGCGAAGTTGCAAGCGCAACGGCCGAGCAAAGCCAGGCAAGCGCAAGCGTTGCGCAGAACGTCGAACGGATCGCCCAGATGGTCGACGAATCCGCTGAGGCAGTCCGCGCGGCAAACGGCAATGTGCAATCACTGGAGAGCCTCGCCGTCGAACTGCGGGCCTCGGTAGCCCAGTTCCGGCTGTGAACCACCAATCAAACGCTGCGCTTTGAGAAACTGTTTTACGATCTGGCGTGAGGGGCCGTCAGCCGTGCGAAAAGCAGCGCATGACGACTGATCACGGCCTGACCGCAAGATCAAGTGTCCAGGACCCGCCGGCCTTTTGCAAGGTAAGCCTGCATTTCCTCTGCAGGCACCATGCTGCCGCCCGTTGCCCACACCAGATGCAGGGCGTTTTCGAGTTGCCCGGGAGCCAGGTTCCCCCGTTGCCGGTAAGCTTCCTGGCTTGGCGCAAGGACATGCATGATGCCCGGAACGCCTGCAACAGCGGAGGGTTCGAGGTTGATGCCCTCGGTCTGCGCCATCAGCGCAAGCAAGGCGAACAACTCTTCGTCGCTGACCGTATAGTAGCCATCAATAAGTCTTTGCATTGCCCGGCCGACAAAGCCAGACGGCCGCCCGACAGCCAGGCCATCTGCTGCCGTAACATTATCAATGCCAAAATCCCTGACGGATATGGCTTCATGCAGACCTGTCATCACCCCAAGCAGCATGCAGGGCGAGTGGGTTGGCTCGGCAAAGATGCAATGCACGGCATCGCCAAAAACCAGTTTGAGACCGAAAGCCACCCCACCAGGGCCACCTCCAACGCCACAGGGGAGGTATACGAAAAGCGGATGTGCTGCATCCACAGCAATGCCTTCCGCATCAAACTGTGCCTTCAGGCGGAATGCTGCAACAGCGTAGCCGAGGAAAAGATCCTGCGAGTTTTCGTCGTCGACAAAATGGCAGCAGGGGTCCTGCTGGGCCAGACGGCGCCCCTCGGTCACAGCGGTGCCGTAATCTGAGGCATATTCGACCACATTCACGCCATGAGCACGCAGCTTGTCTTTCTTCCACTGGCGGGCATCTGCCGACATGTGCACCGTGACACTGAACCCGAGCCTGGCGCTCATGATCCCAATCGAAAGGCCCAGGTTTCCCGTCGATCCAACGGCAATACTGTGTTTGCCGAAATGCGCGCGCATTTCCGGCGCGGCCAGCCTGGCATAGTTATCCCCCAGCTGAATCAGCCCGGCCGAGAGTGCCAGGTCTTCGGCATGCTTGAGCACCTCGTAGATGCCTCCCCGTGCCTTGATGGAGCCGGAGATCGGCAGGTGGCTATCCATCTTCAGCCACATCTGGCCTGGCAAAGGGATGCCGTAACGCTGCGCAAGGGCTTCCTGCATGGCATCCACAGGCTGCACAGGCGACTCGATGATCCCCTGCGTCGCAGCGGTTTCGGGAAACACCGTGGCAAGGTAGGGGGCAAAACGTGCCAGCCGTGCACTGGCATCCTCGACATCTGCCAGGGTAAGCCCGACATCACCAAGCGCCATCGCCACCGGAGCGACAGCCGGATTGAACCAGCCCACCTCTTTCAGGGCCATCAAGTCGCCGACCAGGGGCTGATCACGCCAGTAGGCGAGTGATTCGTCGAGGCTCATGCTCTCAAGATTCTGCATCTCATTCTTTCATCATTACGCTTGATCATCTTTGGCGGCAACGCGCTGGATACACTGCCGCAAGCCGTATTTCATATTGTTTCAGCCTGAATACCTGGCTACTGCGAACGCGCAAAACGGAATCCGCGCCCAGGGGCCGCTGCCATCAGCGTGCGGGTATAGTCGCTTTGTGGGGCGAGAAACAGATCTTTCGCCACGCCCTCTTCCACCACCTTGCCCCGATGCAGCACCACCACACGATCACAAATCCGGCTGGCAACGCGCAGATCGTGGGTGATGAACAGAATGCCGATCTTCAGTTCGCGCTGAATATCGTCGAGCAGACGCAGGATCTGGGACTGCACAGAGACATCAAGCGCCGACACGGCTTCGTCGGCGATCAGAACCTTTGGCTTGCAGGCGAGCGCACGGGCAATCGAGATGCGCTGACGCTGCCCGCCGGAAAATTCGGAGGGGTAGCGCTGCAAAGCCTCGGGCTTCATGCGCACCAGCCGCATCAACTCCTCTGCTTCGGCCCAGGCCTGGGCACGTGGCACACCGAAATTCACCGGCCCTTCGATGATGGATTCACCCACATTCTGGCGCGGATTGAGCGAGCGGTAAGGATCCTGGAAAACCACCTGCACCACTTTGCGAAACGGATACAGATCACGCACACCGGCTTTGGCCACCGAACGGCCATCAGAAAAGATGTCCCCCGATGTGGGTTCGATCAACCTTGCTACGCATCGGGCAAAGGTGGACTTGCCGGAACCGGATTCTCCAACGATACCAATCGTCTCTCCGGCATGCAGACGCAGCGAGATATCACTGACCGCCTGCACGATACGCGGTTTGGCCGGCCAGCGGCGCGACTCGTAAGTCTTGACCAGATGCTGGACTTCGAGCAGCGGGTAGCTATAAGGCACTTCGGGCCGATCCGCCGGCTCCAGTTCAAGCACAGCGTCGAGCAGGCTGCGGGTATAAGTTTCGCGCGGCGCGGTCAGCACCTGTTCCTTGCTGCCACGCTCGATCATCTGCCCCAGCTGCAGCACCACGACTTCATCGGCAATCTCGGCGACTACACCGAAATCATGCGTGATGAAGAGCACAGCAGTACCGTTCTCGGACTGCAATTCGCGGATCAGCTTCAGGATCTCGGCCTGAGTCGTTACGTCCAATGCTGTAGTGGGCTCATCGCAGATCAGCAGCGCCGGTTTGAGGATCAATGCCATGGCAATCACGATGCGCTGGCGCTGCCCGCCAGAGAGCTGATGAGGAAAACTGGCGTAGATGCGTTCCGGCTCTGGCAGCCGGACATGCCCGAAAATCTCCAGCACGCGTGCACGCCGCCCGGCGCGGCCAAGAGAAGTGTGCTGGGCAAGCACCTCTTCCACCTGTGCGCCACAACTCATCACGGGGTTGAGCGCCGTCATCGGCTCCTGAAACACCATGGCAGCCTGTGCGCCACGGATCCGGCGCATCTCTTCCGGGGTACAGCGCAGCACATCCCGCCCGGCCAGCAGCACCTGCCCACCCGTTGCATTGAGACCTTCCGGCATGAGCCCCATCACCGTACTGGCGATCACAGACTTACCCGAGCCCGATTCGCCAAGCAGGCAGACAATCTTTCCGGCATGGACATCGAAGGAGATATTCGCCACCGCATGCGGGCGATCAGCACCATGAGGCAGCGTGATGGTGAGGTCGCGCACCGAGAGAACGGGTGCCGCAGCGGCATTGGATGAAGATGTCGTGGTCATGGAGGTCATCAGGTCCGCTTGTTGAACTTCGGGTCGAGCCGGTCACGCAGGCCATCACCCAGCATGTTGACGGAAAGTACTGTCAGCGCCAGCATCACACCGGGCAGCAGGACCACGCCGGGATACTGGTTGAACTGGCTGCGGCCTTCGGCCATGATGCTGCCCCAGGTGGCCTGCTCGGCGGAAAGGCCAAGGCCCAGGAAAGAGAGGCTGGACTCTATCAGGATGGCTGCGGCGCAGATGTAAGTACCCTGGATGATCAAAGGGGCAATGGCGTTGGGAAGGATATGTCGCCACAATATTTTGAGTGTCGGCGTAGCCAGCGCAATCGCCGCTTCGACATAGGCCTCTTCTCGCACGCCCAGCACGACCGAACGCACCAGACGTGCCACGCGCGGAATCTCCGGAATGGTGATTGCAACCAGCAGCGTACTCAGCCGCGCACCGAATATCGCTACCAGACTGATCGCGAAGATCATCGCCGGAATGGCCATGAGACCATCCATGCAACGCATCACCAATGCGTCGAAACGCCGGAAATAGCCGCTCACCAACCCGACCAGAGTGCCAAACAGCAGCGAAAGTACCGCTACGACAACGCCAACTGTCAGTGATATGCGTCCACCATAAAGCATGCGGCTCCACAGATCGCGGCCCATGGCATCTGTGCCGAGCAGGAAGAAGTGTTCGAAACTCTCGCCGGAGAGGTCGTTGAACGAGGCATGCGTACCGATAGCCAGGTTGGCACTGCCCGGGTCCATTGCCTGGGGCGATATGGTGCCCAAGAACGGCGCGCCGGCAACCAGCACGACCAGCACCAGCAACATCAGTGCGCTCCAGCGGATAGGCCCGTGCGACCAGAGACGTGCGAGCAGAACACGTCGAGGAGAGCTTCCGGCAGGTGAAGGCTGAAGAGAAGAGGACATGGCAGATACCCAGATCAGTAGCGGATACGTGGATCAAGCAGCAAATAGCTCAGATCCACGAGCAGATTCACCAGCACATAGACGAAAGAAAAGAACAGCGTCACCCCCTGGATCACGGGAAAGTCGCGCGACAGGACTGAATCAACTGTCAGCCGACCCAGACCAGGGATGGCGAACACGGTTTCTGTAACGACCACCCCGGTAATCAGCAGAGCCACTCCAATACCCACCACCGTGACAATGGGGACAGCCGCATTGGCCAGTGCATGGCGCATCAACACACGCCATTCGGAAATTCCTTTGGAACGCGCAGTGCGAATGTAGTCTTCGGTCAGTGCCTCAGATACAGCGGCCCGCGTGACTCGTGCAATCAGGGCAATATAGACCATGGACAGGGTCAATGAAGGCAGCACCAAACCCTGCAGCCAGGCGCCAAAACCTTGCGCCATGGGGGTATAGCCCTGCACCGGAAACCAGTGAAGGTGCAGACCGAACAGCCAGATGAACAGATACCCCACGACAAAGGCCGGCACCGAGAAACCGACGGCAGAAGTCGCCATCAGGCTGCGATCAATCCAGCTATTGCGCTTCCAGGCGGCTATGGTGCCCAGCGGAACAGCAAGCAGCACCGTCACGACCAGCGTCAGCAAACCCAGCGAGAGTGTCGGACCGATCCGCTGGCCAATCAGCGACGCCACGCTCTGCGGGATGAAAATCGAATGCCCGAGATCCCCCTGTAGAAGACGTAGGAGCCAATGCCAGAACTGGAGTGGGAGTGATTCGTTGAGCCCAAGCTGGGCGCGCACACGTGCAATATCCTCAAGTGTGCCGTTGTCGCCAACGATGATGGCCGCCGGATCGCCGGGTACGAGATGCAGCATCATGAAAACGATCAGCGCGACAATCGCCAGAACGGGAATGATGGAAAGAATCCGCCGCAGGATGAAAAGAAACATGACGAGTCGCCTTTGCTTACAGGAAGGAATACGCCGTCACGAGATCTGTGACGGCGTGATCAGATCAGTTCTTCCGGATACCCCAGAACACATTGACTGGCGCCTTGACCAGACCACTGACGTTCTTGCGCATGGCGGTATAGGGCACATATTCTCCCAGCGGCACGAAGAGCGCCTTGGACAACACTTCTTCCTGCAGTTCTGCCGCAAGCTGCTTCTTCTTTGCAGGGTCCATCTCTTCAACGAAGGCCGTCTTGAGCTGCTCGACCTTCTCCGACGTCGGCCAGCCAAACCAGCCCTTGTCACCCGATCCAGTCAGCGGAGCCATGACAATAGGATTCATCATATCCACTGCGTAAAATCCGGTCATGAAGATATTCCATCCCCCCTGGTCCGCCGGCTCTTTCTTGGCACGCCGGGAGATCTCTGTTTGCCAGTCCATGGACTGCACATTGACGTTGAAGCCTGCCTGCCTCAGCAACGCCGCCATAACAAGAGGATATTTGTTATGCGTCGAATGATCGGTCGGCGCCAGCATGACCACAGGCTTGCCATCATAGCCAGCTTCCTTGAGGAGCTTCTTGGCCTCTGCAAACTGCGGTTTGCCAGTGAAGCCGGCCGTATGATCGGACCAGTATATAGTGCCATTGGCATATATTGAGGCGTTTGTGCTGAACATTTCCGGGGCAATGAACTGTGCCCGCATCAGCGCCTGCTGATTGACTGCCAGCATGGCTGCCCGCGCAATTTTCGGATTATTGAACGGCGCGGTGAGATGATTGAAGGCCATCACGATTGAACCCTGCCCCACCTGCTTGGCCATCACCACATTCGGATCATTCTTGAAGGCAGAGTATTGCTCCGGTGGAATCCTCTCGATCAGATCCACAGAGTTTGAAACCAGGGCGTTGGCCTGTGTCTGGGCATCCGGCAGCATGACCCACTCTACCCGATCCACATATACCGTCTTGCCGCCAGCGGTGCCGGAGGCGGGTTCCTTGCGCGGCACATACTTCGGATTGCGCACGTAGACAACCTTGCTGCCTGGGCTGTATTCATCCTTCTTGAACATGTATGGCCCGGAACCGATGGCTTCGGAAATCTGCGTGGTTCCCGGTGTATCAGCAATCCGCTTGGGCATGATGAACAGCGGGTTGTTGGGATTGCCCAGGGCATCAAGCATGAAGCCAAAGGGCTTGTTCAGCTCGATTTTGAAGCTTTTTTCGTTGACCGCCTCAATGTTCTTCGTTGCCGTTATCAGCAGCTGCCCGACTGAAGCCCGCGATCCCCAGCGTTTGATGGAGGCAACCACATCGGCACTGGTGACAGGGGCGCCATCATGGAAGGCCAGTCCGGAACGCAAGGTAAACGTCCACTCCTTGCCATCTGCGCTATGGCTGAAGGTGTCTACCATCTGCGGCTTGACCTCACCCTTGTCGGTCATACCAAAAAGCGTGTCATAGATCATGAAGCCGTGGTCTCGCGTCACGGTGGCAGTCGTCCACACCGGGTCGAGGATCTTGAGATCAGCCTGCGGCACCATCCGCAGCACCGAGGCGTCATTTGAAGCCGCCAGACTCGTGCCAGGCATGGCAAGTGCACTGGCTGCAAGCAGTGTAAGCATCCACCCAAGGGCGGAACGGCGGGACATGGCTGGTGCAGACATACTGTGACTCCTTCTGGGGCTGAATCGATAATAGCAACTTACACGGCGCTGCCTGTACCGGCTGCGGCCATGACTGCCTCGCCTGCCTGCGGCGGAGCGGTCACAATGGATTTAAGCGAAGGCGACGCCTCCGGCAAATTTGCGAGATCAGGTCGTGGCCGACGCAAACTGTCGACACTGGCAAATGCCTGCTCCATGGCCTGCGAAATCGACAGCAAGGCTGCATCCCCACGAAATGGCCCCACGACCTGGAGTCCAAAAGGCATCCCAAGTTCGTCACGCCCGCAGGGCAGGCTGATTGCCGGATGGGCAGTGAGTGTGATCACATAGGTCAAGGCCAGCCAGCGATAGTAATTCGCCTGGGTCTTGCCATCGATTGTGTCGGCGTACAGCGACGTCCAGGGGAAAGGTGAGAGTGGCGTAGTTGGACAGAGCAGCACATCGTAGCGCTCGAAATAGCGCTGAAAGGCCTGCAGCAGACGTGTCTGGTCTGCCCGCGCACAAGCCGCATCGCGCAGGCTCATAGCCGCCCCGAGCTCGTAATTGGCACGCGGATTCGGGCCGAGACTGGCCGGATCCTTGCGATACGCGGCATCCATGCTCGCCACAAAACTCTCGGCACGCAAAACGTCGAAACACTCATGCGCGCCTGCGAATTCCAGCTCCACTGGCTCACACACGGCAAACCAGGATTTCATTGCTTCGATCTTGCTGCGGAAAGCACGCCTCACGACAGGATCAACATCACAGACACCGAGATCCTCACTCCAACCCACACGCAGCCTCCCCAGATCGAAGCTGCCAGGATTGAGAAACTGCATGCTATCAAGCGGAAATGTCAGCGGATCAGCGCCATGCGCACCTGCCGACGCAGCAAGTTGCAGGCAGGTATCTGCCACCGTACGGCCCATCGGCCCGACTACCGACAGCGGCGTCCATCCCAGTTTCTTGCGCTCACTCGGCACCACACCGGGCGACGGGCGCATGCCGACCACACCATTGAGTGCAGCAGGAATACGCAAGGAACCACCGGTATCCGAACCGGTGCACACCGGCAACATGTCGCAGGCCAGCGCCGCTGCCGAGCCTCCTGACGAACCGCCTGCATTCAGATTGGGGTTGAAAGGGTTCCCCACTGCGCCCCACACCGCATTACGGGAGTTTGCGCCGGCGCCAAACTCAGGCACATTGGTCTTGCCGACAACGATTGCACCTGCCGCGCGCAGCCGCTGCACCAAAAGATTATCGGCACTGGGTACATGGTTGCGGAACAGTGGCGAGCCGTAAGTCGTCAGCAGGCCTTCGGTGTCTTCCAGATCTTTCACCCCCAGCGGCAGGCCATGCAGCAAACCCAGCGGGCGCCCCGCCATCACCGCCTGTTCGGCAGCCTGCGCCTCAGTCCGGGCACGTTCATAACAAACAGCAGTAATCGCATTGATACGCGGGTTCACTGCCTCGATACGCGCCAGACAGGCTTCGAGCAACTCAACGGGCGAAAGTGCCCGACAGCCAATGAGCCTGCGCAGCTCCACTGCGGAGAGTGCCAGGAGTGCTTCGTGCGGGGGACGGGTCGTGGTCATGAATCGGTCCAAGGGCTGCGCGGCAGCCGGTTGTGTGTCTTCGATGGTTTCATCTTATGCCACACATAAATTGCCAACAATATGGCAATTTGCAATACTTCATTGCCTTTTTGAGAAAGCTTGCTGATGACGAAAAAATCCCAGGAACTACAGGAAGTCTCGATCCGTTACTTTCTGGAAGTCGTGCGCAGTGGCTCAATCACCGCAGCGGCAGAACAGCTGGGCGTAGCCCCCTCGGCGATCAGCCGGCAGATCGCGCGCCTGGAAAAAACACTGGATACCCTGCTCTTCGAGCGCCGGGCGAGAGGCATGATCGTCAACGCTGCCGGTGAATTGCTGGCTGCACATGCCCGGCGCCAGCAGCAGGACGCCGACCGCGTCATCACCGAGATGCTGGCGCTGCGCGGCTTGCGCCAGGGGCGGATCCACATCGTCAGCACCTCGGGTTTCGCGTCCGAATTTCTGCCGGCAGTCATCACTTTTTTCCGCCAGCGATACACCGGCATCGAGTTCCAGCTGACCGTCTGCAAGCCCAGCGAGGTACCCAAACGCATCCGCGAGGGCGATGGGGACATCGGCGTCACCCTGGGCCTGAGCCCCGATCCGGGCGTGCGTGTGCAGTTCCGCCACCCGGCTTCGGTGCTGGCCATCACCTCTGCCGAGCATCCGCTCGCCCGACGCAGGCAACTCTCGGTGGCGGAAGTCGTCGCCTACCCGCTGGCTCTAGCCGAAGAAAGCTCCGACACCACACTGCGCCAGCTCTTCGATATCTGCTGCAGCCGCCAGAATCTGCAATACAAGACCGTACTGACCAGCAATGACCTGAACGCATTGATCAGTTTTGCAGCACAGGGAGGCGGCATCACACTCTGTGGCGAGCTCGCGGTACGGGGGCGCATAGAAGCAGGCAGTGTGCGTGCGATCCCGCTGCGCGACCGCGAAATGAACGAACGCTTCATGGAAGTACAGACCCTTGCCGGGCGCATGCTGCCAACGGTATGTCAGGCCTTTCTGCGCTATCTGCAGCAGGCAATCATGGGTGCCCCCATGGAAGCCCTGAACAAGGAGGAAACCCCATAAATTGCCGATTAAGCAAAGAAGAATTGCCAATCCGTTCTTGTTTAACAAAGCTCTGCGAGAGCAGAATGCCGTTATCAACACCTCACTTTCACAAGCAAGGATTGTTTCATGGCAGAGCTTCCCTTCTCACGCCTTCGCCGTGCCGCTGGCCTGGTATTTCTCTCCGGCGAAGTACCCTTCGATGCCGATGGCAGCGTCCCCGAAGGCATCAGTGCGCAGACGGATCTGGTGCTCGACAGGATTGCGAATACGCTGGCCAGCGTAAACCTGACACTCGATGATGTGGTCTCCAGCACCGTTTATCTCGTGGACCCCGCCGACTTTTCCGCTTTCAATGCCGCGTATGCCCGGCGCTTCAATGCTCCCCTGCCAGTCCGGGCCACAGTCGTCGCAGCTTTGATGGTTCCGCATGCACGCATCGAAATCAGCGTGATCGCCGCCGCACGTTCCTGAACCGAAAGGCTGCACCATGAAAAGGTCCGTGATTGTTCTGGGAGCCGGCATGGTTGGTGTCGGCTCCGCGCTGCACCTGCTGGAGCGCGGGCATGACGTTCTACTGCTCGACCGCAAAACCCCAGGCCGCGAAACATCCTACGGCAATGCCGGGCTGATCCAGCGAGAGGCTGTCGAACCTTACCCCCTGCCCCGTGAAACCGGCGAGCTGTTTCAGCACGCCTTCGGCCTGAGTGCCGCGGTCAGTTACCACTGGCGCGCCATGCCCACACTGATTCCCCGGCTGGCCGCCTACTGGTGCGCTTCATCACCAAAGCGCTATGCGCGTATCGCAAGAGAATGGTCTACCCTGATTGCACACGCCACCAGTGAGCATGCAGATTGGATTTCACGGGCGGGAGCCCAGGGTCTCGTCAAACACACCGGCTTTCGGCTGGGTTTCAGCCACGCAACAAGCTATGCCAAGGGGCTGGAAAAAGCCAGACACTTCCACGATACCTATGGCGTACAGTTTCAGGCACTGGATTCCGACGCCCTGAGTGCAGCCGAACCGGCACTGACCAGGCGTTTTGTTGGCAGCGTGCACTGGACTGATCCGTGGGCAGTGAATGACCCCGGCGCACTCGTGGCACGTTATGCCGATATGTTTGTCCGCGAGGGTGGGCGACTCACCACGGGGGACGCCACCACGCTGAGACAGACGGCCAAGGGCTGGCAGATCATCACTGCAGACGGCCCGCAGGAGGCATCTGACGTAGTGGTCGCCCTGGGCCCGTGGGCCGACGACCTGATCCGCCCGCTTGGCTACCACCTGCCACTCTTCGTCAAACGCGGCTACCACCGCCATTACAAAGTCGACCGTCAGCTGACAATGCCGCTGCTGTGCGCTGATGACGGTGTAATGCTTGCGCCGATGGCGGCGGGCCTGCGAATCACAACCGGAGCAGAACTCGCCCTGCGTGATGCGCCGCCCTCCCCCGTACAACTGGCAAAGGCCGAAAAGATTGCCGCACGCACTCTCGCACTCGGGGCCCCCGTTGAACCTGCGCCGTGGCTGGGCGCCAGACCCTGCACGACCGACATGAAACCGGTGATCGGTGCTGCAGCACACCATCGTGGCCTGTGGTTCAACTTCGGGCACGCCCACCAGGGCTTCACGCTGGGCCCCGCGAGCGGACGCCTGCTGGCCGATCTGTTCGATGGGAGCACTCCCTTTATTGATCCGGTGCCATTCTCACCCAGGCGCTTCGAAGCCTGAGAGGCTGTTCACGATCTGTA
>DBTS01000052.1 GCA_002307175.1 Rhodocyclaceae bacterium UBA1310 | reverse complement strand
TAAGATCATGAACAGCTTCTAAGGAACTCATGAAGCGCTGTTGCATACCCCTGCGCCGGTTTGTGTGCAAACAATCCGCAGCAATTGTATTTTCGGGCAATTCAAACATCCGGGGCACAGCACCTCATCACCTGATGAACTTTGCCACAGGCATTTCAGATAATATGCCAGGAAGGAGTCTGGCAGCAGGCTCCGAAGTTGCCGTGCAAACAATCCCCCTGCCGTGAGGTGCCCCATGCTCACTCCATTGTTCGCCATTGCCGTGCTGCATTGGGCGGTTCTTGTTATTCCAGGATTCAACTTCATTCTCATTGGTCAGCTCGCTGCTGGTGGCAACCGGGTGACGGCGATGGCCGCCGTGGCCGGCATGACCACGGCAACGCTGGCCTGGGCCGCACTGGCCGTCGCGGGGGTAGGCATCGTATTCACCGCGCACCCGGCGATCCGGCATGTCGCCCAGATCGCCGGCGGCCTGTACCTGCTGCACATCGCCTGCAAGCTCTGGCGTTCCGGGCGGCAGAGCACCGCCAAGGCCGCACCCGTGCTTGGCGCTACCGCCGCATTTCGGGCGGGTTTCATGACCAGCGCCCTCAACCCCAAGATTGCGCTGTTCTACGGCAGCGTCTTCGCCACCACCCTGCCCCCCAACCCCGCCATGCTCCTGGTGGCGCTCTCTGTGCTGCTGGTTTTCTGCAACTCGCTGGTCTGGCATTCCTCACTGGCGCTGCTGCTCTCACGCCCGGCCATCCAGAGTGCCTATCTGCGGCACTATCAGGCGCTCAATCGCGTCTCCGGCGTGCTGGTGGGCGCGTATGGCACACGGCTCATTGCTTCGGCCATCTCGGAGTACAGGTCACGGGGCGCCTAGGCAACGAACGGGAGAATAAGGCACAAACCGGAATACATGCGCCCTGCGGGCGGGGCTCACCACCGGTGCAATTCGCTCTCGCTCATTGTGCCCTTCGGCACTCTACGAAAACCACTCAGGCAACCCGCAGTTGGCCTGTGCGGGCGGCACAGCCACACTCGATGCTGAACCACAAATTTCTGTGCTACCCGCCAACGAAGGCGCTGACAACACATGCCCACCTCCCTAAAACCATTCTGTGCCAATTGTGGGCGCCCGCTGGCAAGCACTGATGCCGTCTGCCCCCATTGCGAGGCCGAGCTTGTCGCCACGCCAATGTCCGGCCCCCACCGTTGCCCGGCCTGCCAGGGACGCTTCTCCCGGCCTTTGGTAACCCCCTGGCCGCCAAAAGCCAAATGGTATCGCCCACAGGCAATGAAACCGCAGTGCCCGCACTGCCACACCTTTCTGCGAGACCGCAAAAACCTGCCCGTAACCTGGATTGACTGGGCTATCGTGGTGGTCTTGATTCTGCTTGAGCAGGCCCTGCATTTGCCCAAAGGTTTTGCATTGGGCGGGTTGCTCCTGCTGGCAGGCGTCCACGCCGTGCGCTGGCGACGTACCACATCACGGGTACGCGGCGAGGAAGAGCGCTATGCCATCGAGCCAGATGGGGATACGCTGCCAAAGAATTGAGTTAGATGGCGCTCTCAATCCGCTCATAGTCTGTTCTGAGTTTACTAAGCATGTTAAGAAAGCCCCGCGGCTCAAATGCATGACCGCTCTTCCACTCTTCTCCAGGCTTGTCCACAGGATAACGATAAACAATACTTGGAATGGGTTGTTTCTTTTTAAAGATTTCAATCTCACCCTCGGAAAAACCAAGAAATTCCGTTTTAAATGGAGGATCGAAGAAGAAACATGGGGCAGGGTAGATTTTTAGATACTGTTCATAAAGATCCCAAAGGCGGTGGTGCGGTGCAATAGCTTTTGGCTCCTTCCGCAGGATAGCGCCCTTAAGGAATAGCTCCAACGAATGGGCACCAAGCATTAGCGCCACAGACGCACTAGGCCAATTTTGAGATTTCTCATTCTCCAACATATCTCGACAGATAGCCTCTGAAGCAGAAAGATAGGCTTTTGCGTAAAGAAAAAATCGCTCCGGCACGGATACGTTTTCGATCTGCCAATTTCCGATAAATTCAGTAGCCATTTAACATTTTGTTCAAGAACGCAGGGTTAGCGGACATAGCCATCTTTTCAGATCTCCTAGCGCAACGCATTCTGATGAAACTACAGACTTTTATGCCAAACGATCCACTATTTACATGCCATTCTCAGTATTTTACACAGACACATAAATGTCAATAGAATTTATAAGTATGTAAGTAGAAATCCAATTCGACATCCCAGACTAACCATTTTTGGGGCCAAGCAGCAACCAACGCTCAAGTGGCTCACGCCATCAGTCTTTTAGGCATGGTTTTTAATCAAGCGCTGAAAGGGCTTTTGAGACCTAGAAAGATCTGTACCGACTGCTGCTGTATCTTGTATGCGACATTGCCACGAATGAAGCTGCGCAGGCTCATTCAGGGATTTTTCTGCTGGTGCTGACGGTACTAGCCTGCAGGGTGCATGTAACCCTCCGGTATTCATGACACCGCCTGTGACGGCAATCACACCTGCGTGCTGAAAATCGATGCATGCGAATGCCAGAAGGATGGGTATCCGGATAAAATTGTGGTTTCATTTTTCATACGGTACCGATGGCATGGCGGGTATCAACACGATGCGTTTTTGCTGGGCCTCGTACGCTCTCCGGATACATCTCCTCCAACTCGCGGCTCTGATTGCGTGTGGCGTACCGCTGCTGGCTGCGGCGGATCTGCCGAAGCCGGCCGCTGTCGTGTATCGCTGCGATGCCGGCGGCAAGGTGGTGTATTCCGACGAACCCTGCGTAGGGGCACGCGTGGTAGATGCAACACCGAACAGCGGGGTGGACAGCCTCTCCGGGCACAAGCGCGTGGGCGCAGATGTGCAGCGCGAGCAATTCAACCGGCAGCTTGGCGAGGCTTTGCGCCCCCTGGGGTCATTTCCGGAGAAATTCCCGGTGGATGTGCGCAGGGCAAATCTGCCCCCTGAGGCCAAGCAGGCGTGTTCGACGCTGGATCGGGAGTTGCCCCGGCTGGAACACAGCAAGGCCTCTGCCGAGGAGGTGTATCAGGCGCGCAAGCGCTATCGCGATCTGGGGTGTTAGCGGGGGAGCAAGGTTCTGGCGAGGCTCAGGCGGCTCGCCGGGTCAGGCTGCGCTGAGGCGGTGCTGCATGGTGATTTCATCGTAATACTCGGCTTCAACCTTGAGCGCTCGCGGCATGCAGCCAACCTCTACGAAGCCGCAGGAGCGGTACAGATGGATGGCGGCCTGATTGGTGGCAGTGACGGTAAGCGAGACCTGTTCGACGCCTGACCATTCAAATGCCTGAACAAGAGCAGCCTGGATGAGTTGCTTGCCAATGCCTCTGCCTCGCACCACAGGCGCGACAAACATGCTGCGGACAAACGCGTTGTGACGTTCCTTCAGCCCCTGCTCCCGGCCTATGCCAACGACCGCGACAAGCTCGTCATTTTCGAAGCATCCAAAGAACCTTCTCTCCGGTGAGTCGGATAGGTGAGCCGAGACCTGCTGAATCGTTCTATCGCGCTCTTCTTCGTGGCTGGAGCCAAAAGCCGATGGGCTCTCCTGCAAGGCGAATAACCGTAAAGCCTGGAATGCTTGTGCGTCTTCGGGTCCGAGTATGTGGATGTTCATGTGTGGCCTGACTAAAAATTTGGTTCATCCGACTTTAGCGTGGATGTCAGACGGGGGGCACAATTTTTCCTGGGCGTTCTCGCCGTTCGGATGAATCGCCTATGTGGATGCCGTACGGGTTATCCAGGCAAGCGTTTCACCAAGCCACCATTCTTCATGCGGCGCAATTCCGCTTACGCTCCATTGTCGCCCTACGAAAAACGTTTGGCATGCATTCCCTCGTCCCGGAAGGCGTCTGCCTGTGTCAACAAGACGGGTTGTCGTAGGGCACGGCGAAGCCGGGGCAATGAAGCATAGCGCAGTTGCGCCGATCAAGCCTACGCCCGGAGGGCGTGAGCGTGATATGGTTTTCCACATCGTTTGCTGCACAGAAGTAAGCTGAAGCGTAAAAATTTCCCACACAAAGTCTGAAACGGCATTTCATAGGCTTCGCCGAAGGTGCTAGGCCCCTTCCTTCGGCCAGTATTTCTTGATCTTGTACCACAGGCTGCGCTCGCTGATATCGAGCAGTGCGGCGGCGCGCGGTTTGCTGCCTTCGGCCTGTGCCAGGGCCAGCTCTATCATCCTGGCTTCCAGTGCCTCTACCACGGGGGTCATCGGCCCCACGGTGACAGTGGCCAGTTCTGGTGCCGTATCAGGCTTCGATGCAGCGCCTGCATCCAGGGGAAAATGCGCGGCTTCGAGTGGCCCGCTCTGGCACAACACCAGGGCGCGCTCGACCATGTTTTCGAGTTCGCGCACATTGCCGGGCCAATCGTAGGCGGCGAGTTTGTCGGCGGCCTGGCCATCAAGCACGGCGTTTTTGACACGGCGCGGCGCATGCTTGGCGACAAAGTGGCTGACCAATGCCGGGATATCTTCCCTGCGCCGGCGTAATGGGGGCAATTCGAGGGCGAAGACATTCAGGCGATAGAACAGGTCTTCACGCAGGCGCCCTTCCTGCACCGCTTCACGCGGATTGCGGTTGGTTGCCGCTATCACGCGCTGATCCAGCGTCACACTGCGATTGCTGCCCAAACGCTCCAGCGTGCTCTCCTGCAGCACACGCAGCAGCTTGGCCTGCAATTGCATGGGCATTTCGGTGATTTCATCGAGAAACAGCGTGCCCGCATTGGCAAGCTCGAACTTGCCGACGCGCTCCTTGACGGCTCCTGTGAAAGCGCCCTTTTCGTAGCCAAACAGTTCAGCTTCCAGAATCTCGGCGGGGATCGCAGCACAGTTGATGGGCACAAAGAGTTTGTCGCGACGTGCCGAGGCATTGTGGATGGCACGCGCCGCAAGCTCCTTGCCGGTTCCCGTTTCGCCGATGATCATCACGGAAGTCTTGGTCGGCCCGACCTGACGGATCAGGTTATACACCGACTGCATGATTTCGCTGCCCCCGACAAAGGCGTCCCAGCCTCGCCCGAGTTCTTCGCGCAGGAAATCGTTCTGCAGGGCCACTTCGGCTTCCTTGAGCACGCGCGAGATGGAGAGCTCCAGCGTTTCCAGATCGAAGGGGCGCAGGATGTAGTCACTGGCGCCATGGCGCATGGCGTCGACTGCAGATTCGATGGAGCCGTGCGCAGTGACTACAATCACCGGGGTCTGGTTATCTTCCGCACGCATGCGGGTGAGCAGCTCGATGCCATCCATGCGTGGCATGCGCATATCAGTGATCACCAGATCAATCCGGTTGGCATGCATCAGCTCAAGGGCTTCCTGCCCGTCACTCGCGGAGAATACTTTGTGCCCGGCCTGACGCAGCATGATTTCGAGCACGCGGCGCATGTGTGGCTCATCATCGATGACGAGGATGTAGTTCTGTTTATTCATTTATTCAGTCCCCGCCAGACGCCTGCGCGGCAGCTCGATATGGAAGTTCGCCCCGCCCCAGCGGCTGTCATTCACCATGATACTGCCGCCATGCTGGGAGACGATCTGCTGGACAATCGCCAGCCCCAGGCCGACACCGCCTTCGCGTTTGAAGAAGAAAGCCTCGAAGATACGCTCGCGCTCATGTGTGGGAATGCCCGGGCCATCATCGGAGATATCAATCAGAAACATTTCGTCGCGCAGGGTGCTGGCGAGTTCAAGGCGCCCTCCTTCAGGCAATACCTGCAGGGCATTGAGAATCAGGTTGAGCAGAACCTGGGTCATCTGCTCGGCATCACATTCGACAATCGGGTCGGCTGCGCTTAAATTCTCACTCACCACAAGGTGGTGTTTGTCGAGCTGCGCGGCAAGCAGTGCGAGACTTTGCTGCAGCAGGGTGTGCATGTCATGCGCGAGAATATTCAGGGCGCGTGGGCGGGCGCTGTCGAGCATGGCCGAGACGAGGCGGTTGAGCCGCTCGGTTTCACTCTCGATGAAGCCCATGAGTTCCCGCCCCTCCTCGGAAAGGTTCGGCTCACGGCGCAACATCTGTGCCGAACTGCGCAGGATTCCGAGCGGCGTGCGCACCTCGTGGGCGATGACTGCAGACATCTCGCCCACCACGGCAAGCTTTGAGGCTCTGACCAGGCGCGCCTGGGAGAGTTCGATTTCCTCTGTCATCTGCAGGAAGGCCCTGCGCAGCTCGCCCACCTCGCCGGAAGCCGGGGGCGGCACGGGCTCTGCCTGGTTGCGCGTATAGCCGCGTGCAAAGCGCGTCAGGGCGGCAATGGGGCGGGCCAGTGCGCCACTGATCCAGCTGGCCGCCCAGAACGTGACCGCCGCAAGCGCCGCCAATAGCAGGACAAACACCCAGGCCATGCGCCGCACCGGCGCAAAAGCTTCCTGCTCGGGCTGAATCACCAGGGTCTGCAGCCCAAGCCCGGCAAAGCCGGCAAACTGCTGTTCGCGGGCCAGCCCGACCAGAACGTTGGTGCGTGCCAGCGGAGCCCCCGGCACGACAAAAGCGCCTGACTGACGGGAGGCCAGATCCCAGCCGGTCAACCGCGAACCTTCCGTGATTCCGCTATTGCGCAGCCCCTTCGAGCTCGCTACGACAGCGCCATCCAGCGTGACGAACGCAATTGAGCGGCCATTTGCAGCGGCGCGGTCGAGCAGGGTTTCGATCTGCTCCCAATCAAAATGCAGCACGAGCTCGCCGAGCTGGCTGTCGCCAAACTGTGAGCGGATCGGGGTGCGAATGCCCAATACGCGCGGCTGCCCGTTCGCCGCCTGCGGCAGTTCCAGAACAATGTTGGCCCCTGCCAGACGAGTCGTTCGCCATGCCACGACGGGGGGCAGTTGCTGCCCGATACGCCCTGCGTCACTCGCGCTGACAATGCGGCCATGCAGGTCCACCACGTACAGGTCGCGATAGATACCTGCGTAGCCGGATTTGAGTTGGGCCAGGAAATTGCTAAGACGTTTATCAACATCCGCCACCTGGACATCCTGCATGACCTCAAGGGAACTCCAGGTAGCCGCGTTTTCAAGGCGCTCGAAGAGCAGCTTGTCGAGATCCAGAGTCATCGCATCGGCCTGGGTGACCAGACTGAGGTTAATTTCGCTCTTGAGAGCTTCGCGTGCCTTGACAAAAGCCAGCCCCGCCAGAAGTATGGCGGGTACCAGCCCAATGAGCAAAAACGCGAAAAGCAGGGTGCGACGGATGGTCACGGAACGGAAACTCTGATCGGGAAGTCAATGGGAAAGCGCAAGACAGGCAATATTAAAGGATTTCGCCATCTCGTCATGTTAGTGGTTTGGGGTTGTGCCGGCTTTTCTGCACAGACCTTTGCCGATGAAGATATAAGCAAGGACGAGACCACACCCCCGGCCAACCATTACCAACTCGGCCAGGGCCTGCGTCTGGGCGACAGCGGCTTTGTGCTGGGCGGCTACACATCGTTGGAGTATCAGGCGCCACATTCTGCAGATCTCGATTCACGTTTGTCGTTGAGCCATCTAAGCGCTTTTCTATGGTGGGAAGGCTCTTCACGCCTGAAATTTTTCTCCGAACTGGATAGCGAAGACACACTGGCCACAGGCTTTCGCTCAGAAAAGGGCGAACGCCGCCAGACCACCCTGGAACGCTTCTATTTCGACTACACCTTCGCCGACCCGCTCACCGTGCGCGCCGGGAAATTTCTCACCCCAATCGGGCGCTGGAACCTTGCGCACGCTGACCCCCTGGTATGGACTACCTCGCGCCCATTGCTCAGCAGCAATGTTTTCCCGGATAACGCCACCGGCCTGATGGCGATGGGCAATCTGCCCATCCCGGAGCTGCCAACCGATTACTCTGTGTACGCCTCGCTGGGCCGTGATCCGCATCGCGACAAGGATCAGGACACGTTCAACGAAGCCTATGGTCTGCGCCTGAATTTCGGCGTCACCACGCACGCCCAGATGGGCATCTCTTACGCGCGCTTCACCCAGCAGACCATGCTGGCGGAACACAAAAAACTCATCGGGGCTGACTGGCTTTGGGCGCTCGATGGGTATGAACTCAGCGCGGAGGGAGTGCTGCGCTTTTCCAGCGAGGGAACCTATCGCGATGTAAAAGGCGGCTTCGTGCAGGCTGTGGCCCCCGTTCCCGGGGTAAGGAATCTCTACGCTGTAGGGCGTCTTGAAAGCCTGCGCCAGCCAGAGGCGCCGCACGCCACAAGAGTGTCGGTGCTGGGGCTGAACTATCGCTTCACACCAGCCACTGCCTTCAAGGTCGAGTACGTCCACGCCAGTTATAACATCAATACGGCGCCAGACGGATTACTGGCCTCATTCTGCCTGATGTTCTGATGAGCAGACTCCGCCCTCCGCTGCTCCTCGCCTGCCTGACAGCCCTGTGGCTGGGCTTTGGCCTGCCCTCGGCACTCGGGGCAGAACCCACAATAGTGGTGATCATGGCGCCCAGCCCGGGCAGTCATACTGTGCTGGGTACCACCGATCTCGAGCAGATCTTCAAGCGTACCCGGCGCTTCTGGGACAACGGCCAACGCATCCAGCCTGCCAATCTCCCGGCCAACCACGCCGTGCGGCGGGCTTTCTCCCAGTTGGTCTTCGGTCTCTCTCCCGAGGATATGGATAGTTATTGGCGCGAGCAGTATTTCCATGGGGAGCTTCCCCCTTATGTGCTGGGCTCGGAGGAAGCCATGATCCGCTTCGTTGCAAGCACTCCCGGCGCCATCGGCTACGTTTCGCATTGCCTCGCAGATCACCGCGTCATCATCGTGGCTCGCCTGGAAGGTGGGCCAGCCTGCGCTCACCCATCTGCACAATAGCCAGGTGGTTTCTCCCGGTTCACTGCAAAAATTGTCAGCGAAGATTGCACTCATCACATTTTTTGCAGTCCCCTCCGGTTCTCCAGCAAGGCTGTCCATTCCCTAAAAACACCTTACGGATTAGCCGGATACAAAACAATTCAGCCCACTCTGGGCATGTGGCACCTCGCTTGCAATAGCTAATACCAGAAACGGTCAGCCGACCGTAACCGGATTGCACACGAGAAGCCCATGATGCCCAACCATTCCAACGCCACTCGCCCTCCGCATCACACGCACCCCGGCTTTGGAGCCGCTGCAGGAGATGGCTATCGCCTGTGCGAACACAGCGGGCAGGAACGCGATGCCGTCGAGCATTTCATCCATGAACGTTTCAAGGAGAGCTATGGCGCCCACCTTGCCAGCTTCATGCCACGCCTGTTCTCTTTGAACAGCGAAGATGACCATATCATTGCCGGCTTTGGGCTGCGCGAAGCCGCACATGAGAGCCTGTTTCTGGAGCGCTACCTGCCAAGCCCAGTCGAGTCCTGCATCGCCACGCACCTGGGGCGCCCCATACACCGTGAGCACATCGTCGAAGTCGGCCATTTCGCGGGGCTAAGTGCCGGTGATACGCGCGTGATGATCCGTGCGCTGACGCAGTGCCTCTTCCGCGAGGGCTTCCATTGGGTTTGCTTCACCGGCACCACTGCCCTGCGCAATGCCTTTCGCCGCCTTGCCCTGGACCCCATCGAACTGGCACGCGCAGAGCGTTACCACCTGGGCAAAGACGAACTCGGCCTGTGGGGAAACTACTACGACAACGATCCGCGCGTGCTCTTTGGCAACGTCACCGAAGGGTACGCCGCCCTGCTCAACACTGCCGATAACTCTGGGAGCCACACCCATGAATAAAATTCTGCAAGCCATCAGCCACCACGCGCTGAACCGCCCACGTGCGGTTGCCATCCGTAGCGGCAACCGCACGATCAATTACGCAACGCTACGCATGATGATCGATTCCCTGGCAAGCCGTTTGACGGCTATGGCGCCACGCGCCATCGGCCTGTTCGCAGACAATGGGTTGGACTGGGTGCTCGCAGATCTCGGGGCGCAGCAGGCCGGGATTCCGGTTGTCCCGCTACCCGGTTTTTTCTCCCGCGCACAGTTGCAATACGCGCTGCAACACAGCGGCATTGATTGGGTGCTGACCGATCATGCAGACATGTTTTCCGCCCACGCCGGAGTAGCCATACTGGAAAACCGGGCCTTTCTCAATGAGCTCGATGCCATCCGGATAGAGGCAGGCTCCGCTGCGGCACGCCTGCCTGCAGATATCTGCAAGATCAGTTATACCTCCGGCACCACAGGTACTCCGCGTGGAGTATGCCTGCGCGCTGACGCGGTGGAACAGGTGGCCCTGTCGCTGCAGCAGGCTACAGGTGCCAACGAGGAGGATCGCCACGTTTGCGCCCTGCCCCTGGCAACCCTTCTGGAGAACATTGCGGGCGTCTATGTGCCGCTGCTGGCAGGTGCAGAGTGCATCGTTCCGACACTTGCCGAGGTGGGGCTCACAGGAAGTTCGGGGTTCGATGTGCGCCGCCAGCTTGCCACGCTGCAGGCTCTGCGGGCCACCACCGTCATTCTCGTACCGCAAATGCTCGCCGCACAAGTTGTCGCATTGCGCGCCGGTCTGCCTGCGCCATCCACCCTGCGTTTCGTGGCGGTGGGAGGCGGCTGCATCTCGGCACGAACAGTCATGGCGGCACTAGAACTGGGCTTGCCGGTGCATGAAGGCTATGGCCTGTCGGAATGTGCTTCGGTAGTGGCGCTGAACCGGCCCGGAGACAACCTGCCGGGCTGCGTTGGCAAGCCCTTGCCACATTTGCGCGTAGAGATCGCCAAGGATGGCGAAATCCTCGTACACAACGCCAACTTCGCCGGGTATCTCGACGAGAGCAATCCGGCCACGAATAAAGACCAGCCAGTCGCTACCGGCGATCTCGGGCATTTCGATCAGGCGGGACGCCTCTATATCACCGGGCGCAAGAAAAACGTCTTCATCACGTCCTTTGGCCGCAATGTTTCCCCCGAGTGGGTCGAAAGCGAATTGCTGGCACAGCGTGGACTGCTGCAAGCCATCGTGTTTGGCGAAGCCCGCCCCTTCAACGCTGCACTGATTTTCGCCCACCCCGAGATGGACACGGCCCAGATTGAAGCTGCAGTGGCCAGCGCCAATGCCCACCTGCCCGACTATGCCCGAGTCCGCCACTGGCTGCGTCTGCGCGAGCCACTCTCCGCCCAACACGGGCTCATGACTCATAACGGCAGGCCGCGTCGTGCAGCCATCGCCGAAGCTTACAGACAGAATCTTGAAACCATCTTCGAAGGAAAGGAAGCTCATGACGTTCTTCAATCAGCTGCGTGAAGCCTGTACGGATGCCCAGACCCAACTTCGCACTGCCCCGATCATTTCGGCAGCATTGCAGGGCGAAGTCACCCGTGCGCAATACATCGCATTCCTGACGCAGGCCTACCACCATGTGCAGCACACCGTGCCACTGCTGATGGCGTGTGGCGCCCGTCTGCCAGCACGGCTGGAATGGCTGCGGGCAGCGGTGGCGCATTACATTGATGAGGAGATCGGCCACCACGAATGGATTCTCGACGATATTGCCGCAGCGGGAGGCGATGCCTCGAGCGTTAGACATGGCACTCCGGCCTACGCCACAGAGCTGATGATCAGCTACGCCTATGACACGGTGGCACGCCACAATCCTGTCGGTTTCTTTGGCATGGTGTATGTGCTCGAAGGCACTAGCGTGCTGCTTGCCACGCAAGTGGCAAATGCCCTGCAGCATGCACTGGATCTGCCGCAGCAGGCATTCACCTATCTGACCAGCCACGGCAGTCTGGATCTGCAGCATATTGATGACTTCGAGGCTCTCATGAACCGCCTGGATGACCCCGCAGATCAGGCCGCAGTGATTCATCGGGCACGCAATTTTTTCCGCCTCTATGCCGAGGTTATCAACACTTCGCACATTGAAACAATAAAATGCCAATAAACTATTCAGACAAGAAAATCATCATCACCGGTGCCGGCGGTGGAATCGGCAGTGCGGTGGTACGCGAGCTGGCAGGTACTGGGGCAGAACTGGTGCTGCTTGGGCGTTCCCACTCACCTCTGGCTGATTTGCGGAGTGAGTTACTGGGCCATCCCTCCAACATCTCCATCATCGTTGGTGACCTGTCCAGCAGGGCCCCCCGCCTGGCCTCCGACGCACTGCAGGCAGGCAAAACCGGCGTGGACATTTTGATCAACTGTGCCGGCATGCAGACCTTTGGTTTGGCACAACATGAGTCAGCGGCAGACACCGCACAGCTTTTTGCCACCAATGTGATCGGCCCCATCCAGTTTGCCAACGCATTGCTGCCCCACATGCTAGCCCAGCAATCGGGGCATATCGTCAATATCGGTTCCACTTTCGGCTCCATCGCGTTTCCGTGCTTTGCGAGCTACTCGGCAAGCAAATTCGCCTTGCGCGGATTCTCCGAAGCGCTGCGCCGGGAACTCACAGGGACCGGTGTCCGCATCAATTACATCGCTCCACGCTACACACGCACGGGGTTCAATGCAGATCGCGTTGCGCAAATGGCAGAAGCACTGAACATGCATAGGGACTACCCCGCCGAAGTGGCCAGGCAGATCATCGATGCCATCTCGAACAACCAGGCAGAAACCTTCCTTGGCTGGCCGGAGAAGTTCTTTGTCCGTCTCAACGCCCTGCTTCCAAGACTGGTTGATCAGGTGCTAGGGCGCCAGGTCCGCCAGATGCAAGCGTTTTTGCCCGCTCAACACCACGTCACGGAAAACCAGACATTGGAAAGAAATCTGACATGAAAACCATTCTGCTTTCATTGATCGGCTGCTTTGCCACCCAGATCGCACTGGCCGAAGAGACGCCGTTGCCCGATAGCGTTTCAACCATCGCCCATCGCTGGGCGGCAATCTACTACCACATGCCGGAGAAAGATCGGGAGAGCGCCTACCAGGCACTTGCCGATCTGGCCGCTCAGACGGTACAGGCCCAACCGCAGAAAGCGGAACCCCTGGTGTGGGAAGCCATTGTTCTCGCCAGTTATGCCAAGGAACAAGGCGGGCTTGGTGCCCTGGGCAAGGTCAAGCAGGCACGCGACCTCCTGCTGACTGCCGAAAAGCTTGATCCGAAGGCGCTCAATGGCTCGGTTTACACCTCTCTTGGCAGCCTTTACGCAAAGGTACCGGGCTGGCCAATCGGCTTTGGCGACAAGGCCAAGGCGCGTGGCTATCTGGAAACTGCACTCCGGATCAACCCCGTCAGCATTGACGCCCACTATTTCTATGGCGACCTGCTCGCCTCGCAGGGGGCGTATGCAAAAGCGATGGATCAGCTCCAGCTGGCGCTCAAAGCCCCGCCAAGACCCGACCGGGAAGACGCGGATAGTGGCCGCCGTGAGGAAGTCCAGGCTCTGATCACCCAGATCCGTTCCCAGCATGGAGACCAATTGTGAAACAGATGAGTGAGGAGTCTCCCCTGGGATACATCCCCCAGCGTGCCGATCTTTACGACACATTGATATGTATCGGCGCGGCAGTCTGCAGCTTTGGCGGGCTCTTCTACCTCGCTGATCGCTACAATCTGATAGCGCCGATACTCGCACAGATTTTCGATTTTTAAAGCTGCTGCAACAAAATGTGCGTGTCACACACAAATCCTTGCGCTACAATGATTGATAACGTTATCAATCAAGACACGCCATGCCCAAGAACGCCCGCCTGCAGTTTGATTTCGCGACCTCCATCGACCCGGACACGGGGGTACGCGTCACCCGCCTGTCGCCTCTCGGGGTGGCCTGCCCACGCAATTACTTCTACCAGAAGTGCTTCACCAACGATGGGCGCAGGCTGCTTTTCGGGGGAGAGTTCGACGGGGTGTTCAATCTCTGGCTGCTTGATCTGGACAGCCGCGAGGCACGCCAGCTCACCGAAGGCAAGGGCGACAACTATCACGGCTCGTTCATCTCGCCGGATGACCGCTCGGTGTATTACGTCAAGAATCGCGATGAATTCCGTTGTGTGGATCTGGCGACACTTGATGAACGCGTGGTCTACACCGTGCCGGAAGGCTGGAAGGGTGCGGGGACCTGGGTGCCGAATGCGGATTGCACGAAGATTGCCGGTATGGAGATCCTGGCCGCCGATCTGGCCACCGGCAGCAGCGGCTGGGAGCGTTTTCGCAAACAGTTCGATATGCGCCCGCACGAGCGCCTGATTGATATCGATGTGGCAAGCGGTACGGCGCGCATCGTGCACGAGGAGCAGTGCTACGTGGGCCATCCGATGTACCGCCCGTTTGACGACACGACCATGGGCTTCTGCCACGAAGGGCCGCATGATCTGGTGGATGCGCGGATGTGGCTGATCAATGCGGATGGCACAAACCTGCGCAAGGTGAAGGAGCATGCACCGGGAGAGGCCTGCATGCATGAATTCTGGGTGCCGGATGGCTCACGCCTGATGTATGTGAGCTATACCAAGGGCGAACAGGCACGCACGATCTGGGCAGCCGATCCGGTAAGCCTGGCGAATGAATGCATCATGAACATGCCGCCTTGCGCGCACCTCATGAGCAATTTCGATGGCTCACTGCTGGTGGGCGATGGAGCAGGCCAGCTTGGCGATGTGGAAGACAAGAGCGGGCACGCTTTCGAGGCCGACCCCTACATCCACATCTTCGACATGCACACGCGCCAGCATCGGAAAGTGTGCCGCCATGACACGAGCTGGCATGAGTACAAGGGTAACACCCAGGCGACACACCCGCACCCCTCCTTTACGCCGGATGACAAGCAGATTCTCTTTTCGTCTGATCGTGAAGGCGGCCTGCCGGGCCTGTATCTGGCAGATGTGCCCGATTTCAGCTGAACCGGCGAAGCTTGCTCAAGACAATAAGCGCAGAGGCAGGGAGTAAAGCCAAAATGAGTCGCATAGTGCCGGATGCGCTCATCCTGGCTTGGATTTTCTGATGCAGAACGGGTGAATGGCACCTGGGGTTATTGACAGGCCGGGTCCCGGTTACTATATTGGGAGCACTACATTACGGCCTCTGAGAAGGGGCCGACTATTCGGTGTCCCAATGACACCACTAGGAAAGGGCGCTACGGCGCCCTTTTCGCTTATCTATGAGGTTCGAAATGAGGCGTGTTGCGGTTTTTGTTGATGCGGGCTATTTCTGGGTTCAGGTCTGTCATCTGTCGTTCGGCGTGGGGCAAAAGGCTGGCAGGGCAGATATCAGCCTCGATTATGACAAGTTGCGCGAATCGCTGCTGGCAGAGGTCGCCAAAGAGTTTCCGGGCGCCAACCTGCTGCGCATCTACTGGTATGACGGGCCGGGGCCCAACGGAATCAAGACCACGGAACATCGCTCGATTGATCTCCTCAACGATTTCAAGCTCAGGCTCGGTACACGCAATGGGGAGGGAACCCAGAAGGGCGTGGATGGCCTGTTCATTGCCGATCTGATCAGCCTGACACAATACCGGGCGATTACCGATGCGCTGCTGGTCACCGGTGATGGTGACATTGGCCCGGGCGTGGTCGCTGCACAGGCCATGGGGCTTCGCGTACATCTGCTGTCGATAGGGGAAGGCGCCACGTCGCCCTATCTGCTCGCCGAAGTGGATTTCAAGCAAAAGTGGGAAAAGAACGATGTGGGCAGGTTTGCCAGGCCAAACGGCACGCTTGCTGCTCCGGAATTGTCCGCCACACCCGCGCTGACAGCGCCAGACACGGAAACCACCACAGGCGAGCCGGCCACCACAACCGTATTCCCGACAGCGACAGGCTGGGCGCACAACTTCGATCCGGTGATACTCGCCGATATGGCACTGAAACAGATCAGCAACAGCAGTCTGGCCAGCAGCCTGACTTCGATCATGACGGAGAAAAGCCCGATTCCTCCCGATGTCGACAGAAAATTGCTGGGCATTGCCCGTAAGAGGATGGACAGGGATCTCAGGGAAGGCGAGAAACGCACGCTTCGATCCGCTTTGAAATCGCTGGTGCTGGCATCGATAGATTCGGCTGTTGCCTCAACCGGCGAACAGTAAGCCCCTCCCCTTCAGCATTCATCAAACCCGCCGGGCACAGCGCCTCACTGCAGGCACTGCGCCCGGCGTGCATTTCTGCGTCCGCATCGGCGCGAAACATCCGGTTTCGACCCCGCAAGAACAAATACTTATCCTGCAATAAGGCGGCTTTTCCCGCGAGCGGGACAAATCCGCCAGACGTCCCCTGAAAACAACAGTGAAACCCTCTTCAGGGTAT
Source organism: Rhodocyclaceae bacterium UBA1310 (assembly GCA_002307175.1). Lineage (GTDB taxonomy): Bacteria > Pseudomonadota > Gammaproteobacteria > Burkholderiales > Rhodocyclaceae > Uliginosibacterium. The sequence goes on along the minus strand of DBTS01000052.1, from coordinate 7,443 downwards.
AAGCCATTGCAATCTTGCAACGGGAATATGGCCGCTGCGTAGAATCCGCTTGTCCCGGCACGGTTGGCTCTGAAAGAGATTTCGGGACTGGATGCCGGGCATTTCTTTGAATGAGGAAAAAACGTGAGCATCAACGAATTCATCGCTGCGCACCTGGGCACTATCGTCACCGTCGTTGCGGTTCTGGTCGTGCTGGCGTGTTACAAGTGGGTATTGTGGTTGTTCGGCGTCATTATCGTGCCCGACGACAGTGTCGGCATCGTCACCAAGAAATTTGTGCTCTTCGGCGGCAACCGCAGCCTGCCGGATGGCCGCATCATCGCCCTGAATGGCGAAGCCGGCTTTCAGGCCGATGCCCTCGCCCCGGGCCTGCATATCGCCTTGTGGCCGTGGCAGTTCTCCGTGGATCTGGTGAAATTCATCACCGTGCCGCAAAGCAAGGTGGGCGTGGTGGAAGCCTGCGACGGCGCCCCGCTCTCCTCCGGGCATATCATCGCCAAACAGGTCGAATGCGACTTCTATCAGGACGCCCGCGCCTTTCTGCAGAATGGCGGCCAGCGCGGCCCGCAGATGACGCTGATCCCGCCAGGGTCCTACCGTATCAACCCGTTGCTGTTTACGGTGACGCTGGCGGATGTAATCAGCATCCCGCCGGGGCAGGTTGGCGTGGTGGAAGCCCGCGATGGCAAGCCCCTGCCCTCCGGCCGCATCATTGCGCGGCAGGTGGATTGCGACTCCTATCAGGACGGACAGGCCTTTCTGGCTGGAGGCGGGGAACGCGGCCCGCAGATGGGGCTGGTGACACCGGGAACCTACCGCATCAACCCGCAGCTCTTTGATCTGAAGCTGGCGAACATCGTGGATGTGCCGGAAAACAAGGTGGGCATCGTCACCACCAAGGAAGGCGAGCCACTGGCCACTGGCGAGATTGCCGGGGCGGAAGTAACGGGACATAACATGTTCCAGAATCCGCAGGCCTTTGTTGCAAATGGCGGCTGCAAAGGGCTACAGGAACAGGTGTTGCTCGCCGGGCGCTACTTCATCAACCCGCGCTTTGCCACGGTGGAAATCGTGGATATGGCCGAAGTACCCATCGCCCACGTTGGCGTGGTGATTGCGTATGTGGGCAAGGAAGGCCACGACGTGACGGGCGATACCTTCCGCCATGGCAATCTGGTGAGCAAGGGCGAAAAAGGCGTGTGGGTCGATCCGCTGGACCCCGGCAAGTACCCGATCAACCCGTATACACACAAGGTGATCAACGTACCGACGGCCAACGTGGTGCTCAACTGGGCCACAGGCAAAACGGAAGCACACAACCTGGATGCGAACCTCTCGACTATCGTGGTGCGCTCGGCTGATGGCTTCAAGTTCAGCCTGGATGTGTCGCAGATCATCCATATTCCGCGCAACGATGCGCCGAAGGTGATTGCGCGCTTTGGCAGCATGTCGGCACTGGTCACGCAGGTGCTGGAGCCGACCATTGGCAACTACTTCCGCAATGCCGCGCAGAATTCTGATGTCATCGATTTCCTGAAAAACCGCTCCAAGCGCCAGGATGAGGCACGCGAGGCCATTGCCACGGCACTCAAGGAATATAACGTGGGGGCGGTCGATACCCTGATCGGCGACATCGTGCCGCCGGATGAACTGATGAAGACGCTCACCGACCGCAAGATCGCCGAGCAGGAACGCGTGACCTACGACACGCAGCGGCAGGCCCAGGACATCAAGCAGCAGCTTGAACAGGCTACCGCCCTGGCGGCCACCCAGGCCCGCGTGGTGGATGCGGAACGCCAGGTGACGATCGCCGAGTTCAACGCACGGTCTACGGTGAAATCCGCCGAAGGCCAGGCGCAGGCCAAGAAGATCAACGCCGAGGCCGATGCCAACGTGGTGCGCACGGTGGGTGAGGCCGAAGCTGCGAAGACCAAGGCAGTGGGCGGCGCAGAAGCAGAAGTCATCAAGCTCAAGATCGCCTCGATGGAATCCGGCAACTATGCCATGGTGCAGGTGGCCGAGGCGCTCGCCAAGGCAGGCGTCAAGCTGGTGCCGGATATCGTTGCCGGCGGCGGTGGCAGCTCGGGCGGCACGCTGGTGGATGTGTTGCTGGGCAACCTGATCCGCGACGGCATGAACCGGCCGGCACCGGCACCTGTGAAGCCAGATCAGCAGTAAGCAGGCTCCGCCAGTCGCAGACTATCACCCGCCCACGGAGACTTCCGTCGGCGGGTGATATCATTTTGTAATACGGCTGCGGAACCTTTGCATTTTGAACGCCGTCCAAAATCGAAAATTTCATCACCGCCCCCTTTGAACCGAGAGGACTCGCATGTTTGACCGCCTTCTGCGCACTCCCCGCCTTGTGCTTCTGGCATTCGGCATCCTGTGTTTCGCTGCCGTAGGTACGGCCACGCTGCTGGGGATCGCATTTCATCTGGAAGTCTGTTCGATGTGCTGGTTCCAGCGCCTCTCCTTCCTGCTTGCGGGTTGTGGCTTTCTTCTCGCGGCAGCATGGCCGCGCGGCCAGATCGCCACACGGCGCATCGCCGAGCTGGGTATGCTGCTGGGAGTCGCCAGCGCAGCGCGCCAGACCTATCTGATGACGCACCTTGATCAGGTTAGTGGCAGTTGCGGCGCCGGGCTTTTCTATTACCTGAAGATGGGCAATTACGAAGCCTTCTTCCGTGCCGGCATGGCCGGTGGCCTGGACTGTGCGGAAAACCAGCAGGCGATACTCGGTTTGGCCCTGCCGGAGTGGAGCCTGCTCGCCTTCATCGTTCTGATCGCGGTGTATCTGCTGTGGTCGTTCAGCAAGAAACGCAAGGTTTAGGCCGCAGGCTTCATGCCGCGAGGTATTCCCTGCGCAGCAGGGAATACACTTCAAGATCAATGAAACCGGCGCGACCACGTTCCACATCGCGCAGCAGGCCTTCACGCACGAAAGCGTTGCGCGTCAGCACGGCTTTTGAGGCGATATTTTCCGGCTCGACGTAAGCGTACACGCGGTTGTAGTCACGGTTGGCAAAGCCCCAGGCCAATACCTGGCGCATGAAAAAGCTTGTCAGGCCGCGATTCCAGTGACTACTGACGAGCTTGTAGCCGAGTTCGACGGTCTTGTTTTCCGCGTTGTAATCGAAAAACCCGATGTCGCCAATGTAGCGGTTATCGGAGTCGGCAATGACCCAGCGCCCACCTCCCTGCGCTTCCAGCCCCTGAAACCACCGGATTTCGTCAGCCGCCTCTTCGAGATTGCTGTAAAAGCTGCCGGCAAGGCCGTAGTAGCGCATCACCTCGGCATCATTGGTGATCTCAAACAGTGCCTGGGCATCCTGCATATCTGCCGGTCTGAGCCGGCAGCCTTCATGCGTAAGAGTCGTCATTTTCAAAAAAACTGCCGGTGGCCCGGTTAAAACGCCAATCAATCTGCCGGCGCACTGCGGTCGAGCATGATCTTGAACTGGAACACCACGGCGCCATCAATATAGGGCTTGATGGTGGGCACCACGTAACTCTGCAGGGAAAAGTACTTGCCACGCCACTCTGCCGTGGGCATCAGGGTGCCGATGACGGCGGCGTGATGATAGCCGGTCATGGCGCCACCGCTGAGGCCGAAGCGGAAGCCGGCACCGGGAGCCCAGGGGTAGTAGTTCGCCAGCCCGTAGAAAGTGGCGCGGCGGATACTGTTTTTGTAGACACCGGCCGACCAGGAGATGTCCTTGCTCCAGTCGCGCTCGTAGCCCAGGCCATAATTGAATTCGTTGTAGCCCAGATCACGCTCGAAATGGTAGGCCGCGCCGCCAAGGCTGAGCATGTCGGCAGCGTTGACCGCACTTCCTGCACACAGGCCGGCTGCTGCCGCGAGTGCCATCAGCAATCCCTTCATTCCCCCTCCAGCTGCGTATTTTCGGTTTTCGCGAAGCTGTTCATGATCGCTTGCGGGAGGCCGGTGGCGGATGAAGCCAGAGGCGCCCAACATGGCGATATCGCAAACAGGTTTTGCGCATTCTAGCCTCACTGTCCATTTATCTTCTGTCTATCCGACGTCATTTTTGGCAAAATGTGCAGTGCAGCATTTTCCAGTGGCTTTCCAACACCGGGGGGAACGGATCATGAAGCGCGTGGTATTCAACCAGAAGGGCGGCGTGGGGAAATCGACCATTGCCTGCAATCTCGCAGCCATTTCCGCTTCACAGGGCCTGCGCACCCTGGTGGTGGATCTGGACCCACAGGGCAATTCCACCCGCTACCTGCTCGGGCCGGCTGCCAGTGAAGTTGGGCCGACGCTCGCCGATCTGTTCGAACAGACCCTGACCATCCGTTTCGAGGATAAGGCCGCCGAGGATTACGCCCTGCCCTCCGCTTTCGAAAACCTCTACGTGATGGCCTCCTCGCCCAGCCTGGAAGAACTGATGGGCAAGCTGGAATCCCGCTACAAGATTTTCAAGCTGCGTGACGCGCTCAATGAGCTGGCGGAAAGTTTCGACCAGATTTACGTCGACACACCCCCTGCGCTCAATTTCTACACGCGTTCGGCACTGATCGCTGCAGATTGCTGCCTGATTCCGTTCGATTGTGATGATTTTTCGCGCCGGGCGCTGTACTCGCTGCTCGACAGCGTGGAGGAGATCCGCACCGACCACAACGGTGCCCTGAGAATCGAAGGCATTGTGGTGAACCAGTTTCAGCCGCGCGCCAACCTGCCGCAGCAACTGGTGCAGGAATTGCGCGACGAGGGGCTGCCGATCCTGCCGACTTTTCTGTCGTCTTCAGTAAAGATCCGCGAAAGCCATCAGCTTGCCCGCCCGATGATCCACCTGGACGCCCGCCACAAGCTGACACAGGAATTTGTGGCGCTTCACAACTATCTGAGAACCTGACACGCATCAGGCCGCAGACACGCTCAATCGAAGGCAGGAAACAACGGGCGCGTAAAGGAGGCGCGCTTCGGGCTATAATTGCTCCTTTTTTCAGCAGCACTCCATGCACGTATTCAGAGGCATCCCGACTCATGGCGACCGGCCCTGTGTGCTGACCATCGGCAATTTTGATGGCGTACACTTGGGGCACAAGGCACTGCTTGCCCGCCTGTGCGAACAGGCGCATGCGCTCGGTCTTCCCGCGACGGTACTGTGTTTCGAGCCGCACCCGCGCGAATTTTTCACGCCGGATTCGGCTCCGCCGCGCCTGTGCAGCCTGCGCCGCAAGCTGGAGCTGTTACGCGAAGCGGGCGTCGACCAGGTCTGTGTGCAGCCCTTTGATGCGGCATTTGCCTCGCTGGAGGCTGACGAATTCATCCGCAAGGTGCTCATCAGTGGCTTTCAGGCACGCCACCTGCTGATTGGCGATGATTTCCGCTTCGGGCGTGCGCGCTGCGGCAATTTCGCGACATTGTTGGCTGCCGGTAAGGAATACGGCTTCGGCATCGAATCCATGCATACACTATCGGTGGATGGCGAGCGCGTTTCCTCTTCTGCGATCCGCGAGGCGCTGCAGAGCGGCCGGATTGCGCATGCCCAGAAAATGCTCGGCGAACCCTTCGTGGTGGCAGGCCGGGTCGGGCCCGGTGACCAGATCGGCCGCACCATCGGCTATCCGACCGCGAACATCGGCCTGAGCCAGGCAACACTGCCACTTTCGGGTATCTTTGCCGTCAGCGTGGATGGCGGCCCCCTGCATGGTGCGATGGGCGCTGCAAACGTAGGCGTGCGCCCGACCATTGGCGACAGGCTGGCGCTGCGCCTGGAAGTTTTCGTGCTGGATTTCTCCGGCGATCTGTATGGGCAGCGCCTGAGTGTGCGTTTCCATCACAAGATCCGTAGCGAAGCAAAGTTCGATTCGCTCAAAATCCTGATTGCTGCCATTGACGAAGATTGTCGTCAGGTGCGCAAGTATTTTTCAGATAATCCCCTTTTAGTGGCTGACCAAAATGGCTGAATACAAACAAACCTTGAATATGCCGGACACGCCGTTTCCAATGCGTGGAGATCTGCCCAAGCGCGAGCCGGGCTGGATCGCACAATGGCAACAGCAGAATCTGTACAAGAAGATTCGCAAGGCTTCCGAGGGGCGTCCGCAATTCATTCTGCACGATGGCCCGCCCTACGCCAATGGCAGCCTCCATCTGGGCCACGCGCTGAACAAGGTGCTCAAGGACATCATCATCCGCTCGAAGACCCTGGCCGGTTTCGATGCCCCCTATGTGCCAGGTTGGGACTGCCACGGCCTGCCCATCGAACACAAGGTGGAAGTCACCCACGGCAAGCATCAGCCTGCCGACAAGGTGCGCGAACTGTGCCGCACCTACGCTGCCGAACAGGTGGAGATCCAGAAGAAAGGCTTTATCCGCCTGGGCGTGCTGGGCGACTGGGATAATCCTTATCTGACAATGGCTTTCGCCAATGAAGCGGGCGAAATCCGCGCGCTCGGCGAAATGGTCAAGAATGGCTACGTATTCAAGGGGCTGAAGCCCGTGAACTGGTGTTTCGACTGCGGCTCGGCCCTGGCCGAAGCCGAAGTGGAATATGAAGACAAGAAGTCGGAAGCCATCGACGTGGCCTTCAAGGCGACCGATCCGGCCCAGCTGGCGACAGCCTTCCGCCTCGACTCTCTCGACAAGCCGGCCTATATCGTGATCTGGACCACGACACCGTGGACCATTCCGGCGAATCAGGCACTCAACGTCCACCCGAAGCTCAACTACGCGCTCGTGGATGTGGGCGACAAGCTGCTGGTGCTCGCCAGCGAGCTGGTGGAAGCCTGCCTGAAGCGCTACAAGCTGGAAGGCCGCATCGTCTGCGAAGTGACGGGTGAGCGCCTGGCGGGTGCCACCTTCCAGCACCCCTTCTACGATCGCATCGCGCCGGTGTATCTGGCCGAATATGTGGGTGTGGATGCCGGTACCGGCATTGTGCACTGCGCGCCGGCCTATGGCGCGGACGACTTCAACATCTGGCGGGCGAATGGCCGTGGTTTCGACGAGATCCTCACCCCGGTGCAGGGCGACGGCAGGTATGCCACGAGCCTGGAATTCTTTGGAGGCCTGAATATCTGGAAGGCGCAGCCGGCTGTGAATGCCAAGCTGCAGGAAGTCGGCGCGCTGCTCTGCCATGAGACCATCACGCACAGCTACATGCACTGCTGGCGGCACAAGACGCCGCTGATCTACCGCGCCACCGCACAGTGGTTCGTGGGCATGGATCGCCAACCCAATGAAGGTGCCACGCTACGCGAACGCGCCCTCACCGCCATCGACCAGACAGAGTTCTACCCGGCCTGGGGCAAATCGCGCCTGTATGCCATGATCGCCGGGCGCCCGGACTGGTGCATCTCGCGCCAGCGCAATTGGGGCGTGCCGATTCCCTTCTTCCTGCACAAGCAGACCGGCGAGCTGCATCCGCGCACCGTAGAACTGATCGAAGAAGTCGCCTTGCGCCTCGCGCA
>DBTS01000004.1:450-22159 GCA_002307175.1 Rhodocyclaceae bacterium UBA1310 | reverse complement strand
CCACCACCACCCACAAGACCCTGCGTGGTCCGCGCGGCGGCGTGATCCTGATGAAGGCCGAACACGAAAAGGCGATCAACTCCGCCATTTTCCCGGGCCTGCAGGGTGGCCCGCTGATGCACGTGATCGCGGCCAAGGCCGTGGCTTTCAAGGAAGCCGCCAGCCCCGAATTCAAGCGCTACCAAGAACAGGTGGTAGCCAACGCCCGCGTAATGGCGCGTGTGCTTGGCGAACGCGGCCTGCGCATCGTTTCCGGCCGCACCGAAAGCCACGTCTTCCTGGTTGATCTGCGCTCCAAGAAGATCACTGGCAAGGCAGCCGAGGCAGTGCTGGGCTCTGCCCACATCACGGTTAACAAAAACACCATTCCGAAAGATCCGGAAAAGCCCTTCGTCACCAGCGGCATCCGTATCGGCAGCCCGGCCATGACAACGCGTGGCTTTACCGAAATTGAAGCAGAACGCATCGCCAACCTGATTGCCGACGTGCTTGATGCGCCGGATAATTCGGCTGTAATCGACCGTGTTCGCGGCGAAGTGGCTGATCTGTGCAAGCGCTTCCCGGTCTACGGTTCCTGAAATCCATATGAGGTGAAACGTGATAAGTGATCTGTCGCTATTGCGGTACTCAGCCTGTCACGTTTCCCTGTTGTGGTGCACGTGCAGTTCCGTCTGCGCGCAAGGGGGTGTCGCGTGAAATGCCCATTTTGCGGGGCCCCCACCACCCAGGTGACCGACACCCGGGAAAATGACGAAGGCGATATCATTCGCCGTCGCCGTCGCTGCACGGAATGCGACAAACGCTTCACCACCTATGAACGCATCGAACTGAAGATGCCGCAGGTCGTCAAGCGCAACGGTAATCGCGTGGAATTCGACCGTGAAAAACTGCAATCGAGCATGAAGCTCGCTTTGCGCAAGCGGCCCGTTGCCGTCGAAAACGTCGAAGCATCGCTGGATCGCATCGAAAGTCGCCTGCTCTCTCTGGGTGAGCGAGAAATCCCGAGTGAAAAGCTTGGCGAACTGGTGATGCGCGAGCTCAAGCGCCTGGACAAGGTGGCCTATATCCGTTTTGCCTCCGTATACCGGAATTTTGAAGACGCCGAGGAATTCTCGGAAGTCATCCGCGAACTCAATGTACGGGCACGCCCACCGCGCGTCCGAACCTGATCATGTTCTATCCCTTCGACGAACAGCATATGGCCCGGGCGCTGCAGCTTGCAGAGCATGGCCTGACCACCACAATGCCCAACCCGCGTGTTGGGTGCGTGATTGCCACCGAAGAAGAAGTCATCAGTGAAGGCTGGCATGAGCGCGCCGGCGAGCCCCATGCGGAAGTGCACGCCCTGCGCAAGGCCGGCGCCCGCGCACAGGGTGCAACCGCCTATGTCACGCTGGAACCCTGCTCGCATTTTGGCCGCACACCGCCCTGCTGTGATGCACTCGTGAAGGCCGGAATCCGGCGTGTGGTGGCTGCCATGCAGGACCCTAACCCGAATGTTGCCGGGCGGGGCTTTGAGCGCCTGCGGGCGGCTGGCATCGAAGTGGCAGTCGGCCTGCTTGAAGCACGTGCCCGCACCCTGAACGAAGGATTCATTTCCCGCATGGAACGTGGCCGCCCGTGGCTGCGCATCAAATCGGCCGCTTCGCTTGATGGCCGCACAGCCCTGGCCAACGGGCAAAGCCAGTGGATCACCTGTGATGAGGCACGTGCCGACGCCCAGCACTGGCGCGCCCGCTCCTGCGCAATTCTCACCGGAATCGGCACCGTACTGGCAGACAATCCACGCCTCACTGTACGTGGCGTACAGCGCGTCGGCCAGCCTCTGCGGGTGATCGTCGACAGCCAGTTGCGCACACCGCTGCAGGCCGCAGTGCTGGAGGAAGGACACGCCCTGATTGCCACCGCAATACAGGACGAAGAGCGTTTTGAGCCTTACCGCCAGTTAGGCGTAGAAGTCATCAGCCTGCCGAACAACCAGCAACAGGTGGATCTGCCACGCCTGATGCTCGAACTGGGTGCCCGGGGGCTCAATGAGGTTCTCACCGAAGCGGGCGCCAGCCTGAATGGAGCTCTGATTGCAACAGGCTGTGCCGATGCCCTGCTCCTCTATATTGCCCCCTGTCTGCTCGGCATGGATGCACGCGGCATGTTCAGCCTACCCCGGCTGACTGATCTCCATCAGCGCCAGCAACTGCACATTCAGCAGATCACACCCATCGGTGAAGATCTGCGTGTGCAGGCGCGTTTCAGCAACACCTGAGCGGCGAGCCTGAATACCTGATCATGACCTTGCTGTGGGGTTGTGGTCAGTGTTCAAACAGCTTCTTAGCACTGCCAGCAAACTCCCTCTGCACCCCGAAAACAGGCTCCGAGAAACTGATATACCAGTATTAAATAGTGCAATGCATTCCACCCGCAATAAGCCTTATCATCATTACGGATATGCGTTGCGCCGCTTTTCTCGGGGATTCCTCGAAGGAGGTTCGGCGTTGCGTTTTGAAAGTCTGACTGCTTCGAACTTTCGTTGAGCAGGATTGCAACCAGGTTCTAAGCTTCAGAGAAACATCACTCGTAGTAAAGAAGATTCTGTTATGCCCCCTGTTCATCATCACCTGTTCAAATTCAGCCGGCTGATTCTTCAGGTCCTCGTGCTGATCGCCATCTGGCTACTCGCCAGTTACGTTTCGGCAAATTGGCTTGGCGGCTTTCCGCCGCTGGTCAGTGGGATCGCCTTTGCCCTGGTGTTGCTCGCCCTGGGCCTGCTCAAGCGTGAGTGGGTCAATGACGGCGCAACCTGGCTGATGCGCGAAATGCTGCTGTTTTTCATCCCTGTCGCCATCGCAGTGCTGCAGTACCGCGAACAGCTCAGCGGCAAGCTGATTGCCATCATGGTCGTGATCGTCGCCAGCACCGCCTGCGTCATGGTTGCCACCGCTTTTGCGGTGGATCTGGCATGGAAACTCGATGCCCGCCTGCGCGGCACAGCCGAAGAGAAGGATCCATCATGACGCTCATTACCGGCCTCTTCTGGCTTGCTCTGACGGTAGTGCTGTATGCCGCCAGCCGCGGCTTTCATCGCCGCTTCCCAAGCCCATGGCTGTCACCCTTGATCGTGGTGCCTGCCATCCTGATCATTGCCCTGCTCCTGTTGCGGGTGCCTTACGCTGTCTATAACTCGGAGAGTCACTGGCTTTCCGCCATGCTCGGACCAGCTACGGTGGCGTTTGCCGTTCCCATCTATGATTACCGCCAGACCATCCGCCGGCACTGGCTACCGCTGGTTGTCGGCGTCGTGGTCGGCATGGCCGTCGCTGTATTCAGCACTGTTCTGTTCTGCCGTCTGCTCGGACTGCCTGAACTGGTGGAACGCAGCCTTGCTGTACGCTCGATCAGCACACCCTTCGCATTGGCGGCTGCAACGGAAGTGGGTGGTCAATCCGGACTGGCGGCAGTATTTGTGATTATCACCGGCCTGGTTGGCATGGTGATGGGAGAATGGTTGCTGGGCTGGCTGCCGGTGCGCTCTAACCTGGCACGTGGTGCGCTATTTGGCGCAGGCGCTCACGCCGTAGGGACCGCCACCGCACATAAACGCAGCCCCGAGGAAGGCGTGATTTCCAGCCTCGTGATGATCATTGCCGGGATACTGATCGTACTGCTCGCTCCCTGGTTTTCTCATCTGATCTGAGTGCTGGCAGGTTTCCAAACCATACAAAAAGCGCGGCCAATATCTGGTCCGCGCTTTTTCTTTCCGGGTCGATTGAGTTCAGGCGAGATAGTCTCGCTTGCCGATGCTCAGACCATTGTGGCGCAAAATGTCGTAGGCTGTAACGACATGAAAATAGAAGTTCGGCTGCGCATAGCTCAGCAGATAGCCTTGGCCCTTGAAAGTCAGTTCGCGCGTGCCGGCCTTGAACGTGAGCTCGCGCTCTTCCGAACCATTAATCTGTTCGGGCTTGAAGCTTTCCACAAACTCGATGGTGCGGGCAATGCGGGCACGTAATTCATCGAAGCTCTGCTCGTTATCCTCAAATTTCGGGACTTCTACTCCAGCCAGACGCGCCAGGGCACCCTTGGCGTGATCAGCGGCAATCTGAACCTGACGGGTCAGGGTAAACATGTCGGGGTACAGGCGCGCCGACAGGAGCACGGCTGGATCAATCTTGCGCTCTTCAGCATAAGCCTGAGCCTTGAGGAGAATACCGTCCAGAGCACGCAAAACGCGGGCAAAACAGGGGGCACTCGCCTCGTACATTGAAATACTCATGTTCTTAGTCCTCTACGGATAAATGCAGAATCAAAAACCATGCGGCCCGGCCGCATGGCTGGTTCATCAGTTGCCCTGTCTGGTTCAGGATTTCATTTCACACCAAGCCAGGTTACGCGCGACTTCGTGACTCTGACCGGAGATTTGGCGTCAAGTTTCAATTCGCATTCTTCAATACGCGGGGCGCGCAGTTCGATCTGGAACCGCAAGAGTTCATCGCGCCGGAAAACCACGACATCCAGCTCTGTTCCATGCGGATAGCGCGCCAGCACAGTCTCCAGGTTGGCGGGCGTCACCCTTAGCCCGTTGACAGCCACCAGTTCGTCCCCTGCGGAGATGCCAGCCTTCTGGGCACTCCCCTCATCGAGCACATTAGCCAGACGCACGACAGAACCTTCGGCACGAGTGCGGATGCCAAGCCCAGTCAGCACACTCCCTGGCTTGCGGTTCAAAGTAACGCCAAACGGCTTGAGCAGACGCTCGACAGGCACATCCTCGCAACCATCCACCCAGCGCGCAATCTCGCGCCGCACATCCACACCTGTTGCCGTCTTGATAATGCCTGGCATGGCATCTTCCGGCACACCCGCACTGTCTTCGCCATACTCACGCCACAAATGCCGCATGACATCATCGAGAGAATATTGATTGTCCGTCTTGGCACGAATCGTCAGATCCAGGCCCAATGCAATCAAAGCCCCCTTCTGGTAATAGCTGACAATCGCATTCGGGCTGTTTTCATCCTGCCGGTAATACTTTGTCCAGGCATCAAATGAAGATTCCGCCACGCTCTGACGCAGCCTTCCGGTGTTACGCTCGACAGCCGTAACAGTCTTGGCGAGAAGCCCGAAATATTCTTCAATGCTGATGACACCGGCACGCAGGAGCGCAAGATCGTCATAATAGGAAGTAAATCCTTCGAAAACCCATAGCAGCCGGGTATAGTTCTCCTCGTGCATGCGGTAGGGTTTAAACGCTGCGGGCTTTATCCGTTTCACATTCCAGGCATGGAAATACTCGTGACTGCACAACCCGAGAAAAACACGATAGGCCTCATCCCGCCGTGCGGCCCCTGGCGCCGGAAGATCCTTGCGCGAACAGATCAGGGCGGTGCTCGCGCGGTGCTCCAGACCACCATAGCCATCGCCCACTGCCATGGTCATAAAAAGATAGCGGGAGAAAGGGGCTGGCGTTGCGAACAGGGCAATCTGCGTCTCACAGATCCTCGCAAGATCCTCCTGAAGACGGCCCTTATCGAAATCGGCTTGCCCGGTGATCACCATCTCATGCGGTACGCCGCCCGCCTCAAAGCGAAGGGAGGCAAAACACCCCATTTCCACAGGGTGATCCACCAACTCATCATAGGAGTCGGCAATACGGCGGCCAAACCCAGCCTTGTCGACACCGCGCCTGCCATCTGCACGCAGCGTGGTGGCAAGCTTCCATTCAGCATAGGACTCCCCTTGCGGGCGCAACACTTCGAGGCGGTGCGGCAAGCCTTCACGCCCCACCACCTGCAGGAAGAGCTGGGTACCATTGAAAAACCCATGGCTCTGGTCGAGGTGGGCGCAACGCACCGAAAGATCCCAGGCATACACAAGGATCTCCACAATCAGCGGCAATTCTTCTTCAAGCGCTGCGCTGACCCAGGTATGCTTATCGGTTTTCCGCAGCGCAACCGGCGCCTCATTCTGCGAAGCGCAGATTTCAACGACATTCTTGGAAAACTCGCGAATCATGTAGCTGCCTGGAATCCAGGCAGGCATTCTCAAGGTTTCTCCTTCCGCACTCGGCTGCGGAATGGTCAAGGTCACACGAAACAGATGGGCTTCGGGACGGATGGGCTCAACCTGGTAAAACGGACTACGCTCAGACATTGCTTCACCTTGCAAGACAAACGACAGGCCCACATCCTAACCGTCTGTACGCCAACTGTCAGCGCAGAACCCTTCGTTCGTATCGTCTTTCCGGAAAAAACGACCGCTCATCCGTATGTCACAGAGTTGCAATACCACGAATGCTAGGGTATACCCCAACAACACAACGAGACCACACTATGTTTCGCACCCGCCTGCTTTTGCCCAGCCTGATTGCCTGCGCAATCCTGAGTTCACCTGTTCTGGCTCAGACGGCACCGCCTTCGGGTCTCTCCCCCGTGCACCAGGACAAGGTTCTCAAGACCGTGTCACTGATCATCGGCGAGCCCAACTACTCTGTAGATAGCGCCTACCAGGAACTCAAGGAAGGTTTCTACACCAAGCCTGAACTGGTCGGAAACGGCATCATGGTGGCGCCCCTGCATGAGATCATTCTCAATCTGGGCGGCCAGGTTCAATCCGATGCTGCCATGCAAACAGCCACCTACAAGTTGCTGGGGCATACCATCGAAGTCACGGCAGGCATGGGACAAGCCATTGTGGATGGCCGCCCCACCCCCATCGGCATCACGCCGCGCTGGCGCGAGGGCGACATGTGGGTTCCCGTAGCCTGGACTTTTGAGCAGTTTGGCGCTTTCATCAAGTGGGACAATGCTCGCCAGCGTCTGAGCGCCTCGCTGATCATGCCGCTTGAGAGCGAAACAGCGGGCCAGAGCACTGGCGGTGATTACACCGTTAAAACGCTGCTCAAGCAACCCGCTGCATTCTGGGCTTCTGCGACAGGCATCAAGGTTGCCGATAACATTCTGGGTTACCAGAACAAGGATGGCGGCTGGCCCAAACTCGAAAGCAATGTGAATCTCACCGTTCCGGTGAACAAGGCTGCCCTGGAAGGCTTCAAGGCAAAGTCGACGATTGACAACGACTCCACCTATAACCAGATTGTTTCGCTGGCACGTGCCTATCAGGCCACACATCAGCAGCGTTTCCAGGATGGCGTGGTCAAGGGCGTCAGATACCTGATCGCAGCGCAACTCTCGAATGGCGGCTGGCAACAGTACTGGCCGGAACCTCTGGGTTACAAGGCCCGCATCACGTTTAATGATGATGCCATTACCAACACGATGACAATCCTGCGTGATGTTTCAAAACAGCGCGGCGATTTCAGCTTCATCGACCCCACCCTGGCACAGCAGGCCACTGAAAGCTTCAATAAGGGGCTGGCACTGATCCTCAAGACCCAGTGGAAGATCAATGGCAAGAAAACCGGCTGGGCCGCCCAGTATGATGAACACAGCCTTGAGCCTGCGCCGGGCCGTGCATTCGAACTGGCATCCGTCAGTGGTGGCGAAAGCGCCGGCGTGGTGAGCTTCCTGATGAGCCTCGACAACCCTTCACCTGAAGTCATTGATGCTGTGCAGAGCGCTGTAGCCTGGTTCAATGCCACCAAGATCACCGGCATCAAGCGCTACCGCCGCGAAGACCGCACGCTTGAATACGGCTTCGATTTCGTAATGGTGAGCGACCCCAGCGCCCCGCCGACCTGGGCACGCTTCTATGATCTGCAGACAGGCCGGCCAGTTTTCACGGCCCGGGATGGCGTGCCGCGTCAGCGCTTCGACGAGGTGAGCTATGAACGCCGTGTGAAGTACAACTGGTACACCGGCGAGGCCGTCGACCTGCTGGCGACCGAATACCCGCTCTGGGCCAAAAAGCTCAACCTGCCCTCTGTGCTGCACTAATCAAGAACGGCGAACCACATCACCAAAAATGGCGCTCCGGCTATCTGCCGGGCGCCATTTTTTCATTCACCGTCATTACTGCTCAGATGATTCACCCGACCATTGCCCGCCTCGCCCGTACATGATGAGCCCCCCATGTCAGCGCAAACAGTGCTGCACATGGAATCAGCCAGGCAACGCCGTCATTGAATAAAGGCAAGTGCTTCAGGGGTTCGAGCAGTTCAACCGTCATGCCAGCCGCAGCCACCCCATCGTTGATGCCAAACAGCAACGCAAGCATTGCCACGGGCGCAATAACTCCGACAGGGGAGCTAAGCCTCTCGCGAAAGAAACTGCCCACGATCAACACAATAAAGAGCGGATAGATCGCAGTCAGGATGGGAGCCGAAACCTTGATCAGTTCGGTCAGCCCAAGATTGGAAACGAACATCGAAAATGCGCCGAACAGCCAGACCAGGGAACGGTAACTCAGTGGAGTAATTTCACTGAAATAGCTGCCACAAGAACAGGTCAGCCCAACTGCCGTGACGAAACAGGCCACCGTAATGAGCGCATCCAGGAAGATTTTCCCTGCCAGACCAAAACGATAGTCCACATAGGCGCTCAGCACCGCCGTGCCATTGCTGGCCTCATGCACAAGACCCGCGCTGCTGGTACCAACCCGGAACAGCCCCAGATAGGCAAAAACCAGGCAGGCTCCGGCAATCAGGCCGGCTATCGCAGCATATTGCGTGATCCTGTTGCGCGCGTTGATGCCCTTCGAGCGCAGAGCATTCACAATCAGCAGGCCAAAGACCAGTGAAGCCAGCGTATCCATCGTCAGATAGCCATTCACGACACCTTGCGAGAATGCTGCCTGCGCATACAACCCGGTTGGCTCAGCCATCTGCCCGCCCGGCATCAGCAAGGCTGTGAGAGCCAGGAAAAACAGCGCCGTCGTTTTCAATGGGGCAAGAAATTTCCCCACCACGTTCAGCAACTGCCCCGGGTAAAGCGACAGAATGATCACCGCGAGGAAATACAGCAGACTGTACAGCCACATGTAATGTGCGCCGTGCGCCAGCGGTTGAAATGCCAACTCGTAAGAAACAGTGGCGGTTCTCGGTGTGGCAAACAGTGGGCCGATGCACAGATAGCAGATCACGCTAAGCACCACGCCACCACGACGCCCCAGCGGCAAGGTAATTTCCGCCAGATTGCCCCCGGCACGCGCCATGGCAACAGCGGCAAGCACCGGCAGGCCAACGCCTGTCAACAAGAACCCGAAAGCAGCCGACCAGACTTCCGTACCCGCCTGCAATCCGATAAAAGGGGGGAAGATGATATTCCCAGCACCAACGAAAAACGCGAAATTCATAATACCAAGGATAAGAATATCCTTGAGGCCAAGCTTATTCATAAAAACCAATTCACCTGCATATTGTTAAAAACTTATATTCCACCAACCTGCCCCTGCTCATACTACTGAGCAACTTCCGTCAGAACCCCGTCACAATCTGGCGCCAGAATACGTCAGCGTGCTGCAGAACAGCAAAGAAACCAGAGTGCATTGAAATACGTGAGTATTTCGAGCGGCACCAAGACCCGGTCACACATCTATACCATGTGCGTGAGCGACTCCCGGAAGATTGATAAATATCCCAAACCACTTCCTATCCCAAGCTCGTACATCTGCAGACAGGAAAAAACAAAAGCCACCAGGCCAGAATGCCCGGGGGCTTCATCAAACACAATACCAAAATCAACCGGCTGTCCAAGGGAGTAAAACCCGGCCTCTTCAGCTTTCCAGACGGAGATTACCTTTCCCAGCGCTCCAGCGCGGCTTCATCACTGTCACGGGCATCCACCCAATGCGCACCCCGGCAGGTTTCTTCTTTCTTCCAGAAGGGCGCTCGCGTCTTCAGATAATCCATGATGAATTCGCAGGCTTCGAAGGCGGCCCCACGGTGCCCGCTCGCCACGCCCACGAAAACGATACGCTCACCGGGCAACAGACGGCCAACGCGATGAATCACGCGCACATCAAGCAGTTCCCAGCGTGCACAGGCCTGAGCCACGATGTCTTCAAGCGCCTTGGCCGTCATGGCCGGGTAATGCTCGAGTGTCATGGCGATAAAACCCTCGCCCCCACGTACCAGCCCGACAAAGTTGACCACCGCACCAACATCCTCACGCCCGGCGCTGAGTGCAGAGGTCTCCGCGCCTACGTCGAAATCTTCCAGTTGAACGCTGACGCTCATCCTAGCCTCCCGTTACTGGCGGAAAGAATGCCACCTCATCGCCATCCTTCACTTGCGTGGTGGGATGAGCCAGTGTCTGGTTGACCGCAATACGCACAGACTTTCCAGGAGCCAGAGCATCCCACGGTTCGCCACGCGCGCAGAGCCACGTCCGCAGGCTCGCCGCGTCTGCCACACCGGCTGGCATACCATCCAGGTTTTCCTCGGCGCAGCCAAGCGTTTCACGCAAACCGGCAAAGTACAGTATCTTCACGCCCACAAGAGTTCTCCAAACGGAATATAACGAACCATGTCGCCGGGTTGAATCACTGTTTCAGGGGGATTTTCGACCATCCCATCAGCCCACACACAGGAACTGAGTACGCCACTTCCCTGGCGCGGAAAAAGGTCCAGCCCGCCCTGCTCATTGCGCCGCACACGCAGAAATTCACGCATCTGGATCTTCTTTGTCCAGGAAAAATCAGCACGCAAAGTCACAGCACGCGGGCGCACCACGCTCGCCCCCTGGTATTTGCGAATATAGGGCTGGGCGAGAATCCGGAAAGTCACAAAACCCGACACAGGATTTCCTGGCAGGCCAATAAACGGTGTTCCAGCAACGTTGCCAAAGGCCAGGGGTTTGCCGGGCTTGATGGCGATTTTCCAGGTCTGCAACTCACCTTCAGCCTGCAGGGCATTCTTCACATGATCTTCCTCACCCACCGAGACGCCGCCGCTGGTCATGATCAGATCATGCCCTTTGGCTGCTTCGCGCAGGGCTGCCCGCGTAGCGTCGAGATTATCGGGAATGATGCCAAGATCGGTCACCACACAGCCCAGCGCACCAAGCAGCCCGTGCAGGACATGCCGGTTGGAGTTATAGATCTTGCCCGGTCCCAGCGCTTCGCCGGGCATCACAAGCTCGTCGCCGGTAAAGAAGGCAGCCACGCGCAGGCGATCATAGACCCGCACCTGCGCGACGCCGATGGAAGCCAGCAGCCCCATATGCGCTGGCCCCAGCAAAGTGCCTACCGGCAGCACCTCGGCACCGATCCGGATATCCTCGCCTGCACGCCGGATGTTGTCGCCGGCCCGCAGAGCCTGCTCGAAAATCACGCCAGCTTCCTCGGCCTTACACTTTTCCTGCGGCACGACGACATCTGCCCCTGAGGGAATAGGTGCCCCGGTGAAAATCCGGGCAGCGGTGCCCTCAGGCAACACCCCAGGAGCAGCCCCGGCGG
The DNA here is from genome assembly GCA_002307175.1 of Rhodocyclaceae bacterium UBA1310. GTDB lineage: Bacteria > Pseudomonadota > Gammaproteobacteria > Burkholderiales > Rhodocyclaceae > Uliginosibacterium. Next base: position 10,810 of record DBTS01000004.1, on the reverse strand, counting down.
GAACCCGCAGACTGACAGGCAGACGTGTGGGCAGGTTGCCAACATCTGCAACACGCAATGCATAACCATCCATTGCTGAATTATCGGTAGGCGGTACGTTGATTGTAGAGCAGACAGCCTCAGCCAAAACCCGGCCAAGCGCCAGGTGACTATCGATGATTTCGGTGCGCGATACAGTCTGGGCGGCCGCAAGCAGGGTTTCCAGAGCTTCTTCGTAGGTCAGCATAAGTTCAGCGAATTCAGGTCGGAATTGGGAGTCAATACGGGGGAGTCAATACGGTAGCGTTTGGTGATAGCATTCCGTGCTCGGGCCAAACCCCTTAGGCCAAGCCCGTATGCTGCAGAACAAACCCCGCGATCTCCAAGGGATCATTGATATTCAGGACGGGCAACTCTACCGCCAAAGTGGCATCACTGGCGATAGCCACCACATCCTGATATTCGGGGAAAAGAAAAGGTTTGCCCAGACTGGGGCGGTGCACTTCGATCTTGGGAAGTCCCGCGGACTTGTATCCTTCCACAAGTACCAGATCACAAGGAGACACATGCCTGACCAGCTCTTCAAGTTCCGGCTCGGGTTCTTCCCGCAGCTCCCGCATCAAGGCCCAACGCTCTGCGCCGGCCAGCATGACTTCGCTCGCCCCGGCCACACGGAAGCGGTATGAATCCTTGCCGGGTTTGTCGATATCGACATTATGGTGGGCATGCTTGATGACGGAGATCTTCAACCCTTGGGCCGTAAGCATTGGAATCACGGCCTCGATCAGGGTTGTTTTTCCGGAACCCGACCAACCGGAGAAGCCAAATATTTTCATCTGCAAGAACTTAGATAGTTTAAGCAACATTGTAATCCCGAATTTGCCATGTAGCGCCCAGATGCTTTCCCATGCCCGTTCATGAAATGAAAACATCCAAGCTAGTCTCACGCTCCATTGCCATCGGTGCCTATAGCGCCGCAGCCTTGCTGTGCGCGCTCTGCGCACAGTTCTCCCCCTGTCCCGGGTGGTTCAATGGGCTACTGTGCGCCGCACTGATGCTGGCACCTGCCGCCCTGCTGAATTTTCGCCGCAAAAGCGTTTCCGGGCAGCACGAATCCCAGATCAGCGAGTTCGTGCAGCGCCTCCTCGATGTTATTCCGGAACCTGTCTACATCAAGGACGAGCTGGGGCGCTACACCTTTATCAACCGGGCCTTTGCGCAACGCCGGCACCAGAGCCCGGAACAGATTCTGGGTAGATCTGCCGCCGAACTGGCTCCCAATGCAGTCATTGCCGGTCTCGTGGCGCAGGAGGATTTGCGAGTGCTGGCGGGAGAATCCGTTTTCAAGGAAGACCAGACCTGCAACCCCCTGAGTGGCGAGCCGCAGTACCGCATCGTTACCAAAGGAAGCTGTCTGGACGCGACCGGGCAACGTGTGATCGTCGGCGCGAATTTCGACATTACGAATCTCCGGCTGGCGGAGCAGCACCTGCAAGAAGCCCTGCAGCAGCAAAAGGCACTCACCGAGAGTACGCGCGATTTCATCCAGAAGATCGTCGACGTGATCCCCTTCCCCACCTATATCCGCGACGCCAGCAGTCGCTATCAGATCGTCAACGAGGCGTTTGTACGCGAGCGGGGAATGTCTCGCGACCGCATTCTGGGGCACTCGCCGCTTGAACTGGCTCCGAAAACCCCTCAGGCCAGACGCTCCATGGAAGAAGATCTATCGGTGCTGCGGGGAACTCCACTGCAAAAAGAGGAAGGCGGACAGCATCCTGCCACCGGAGAACTATATTTCCAGCTTGTAATGAAAGGCAGTTGCCTCGATACACAGGGCAAGCCTGTCATCGTCGGCATCAATGTCGATATTACCGATCTGCGCAATTCCGAATTGCAACTGAAGGCTGCGCTTGAGCAATTGCAGCAGCATCACCAGCAGACGCTGGATTTTGTTCAGCGGGTGGTGGATCTGCTACCTTACCCGGTGTATGTCAAGGATGCGCAAAGCCGCTATCTGATGGTCAATGAAGCCATGGCCAGAGATCATGGCATGCCACGTGAGCAGCTGCTCGCACAGATGGGGCTCCCTGCGGAGATAGATGCCCGGCAGATGCGTGCCCTGTTCGAGGAAGACGGACGAGCCTTGGCCGGAGAACGTATTCTGTACGAAGACCACGGAATTCATTCCCTGACAGGCAAGGAATGCTTCCGTATCGTCGCCAAGGGCTGCTGCATCAACGCTTTTGGCGATCCCGTCATTGTTGGCGGTTCGGTGGATCTGACGGAACTGCGTATGGCCGAACGCGAACTGAAATCCGCCTACAAACGCGAAGTGCGCCTCAGGGAGTGCTCGCTTGAATTCGTACAGCGCCTGATTGATGTGATCCCGGACCCGGTCTACATCAAAAAGAACAACAGCCAGTATGTCATGGTCAACAGCGCCTTTGCCGAATACCACAATCTCAGCAAACAGGAACTGATCAGCCCCAGTATGCCACTCGAACTGGGCACCGATCAGGCCCGCGAGATATCACGGCACGAAGACGACATGGTGCTCGATGGAGGAGAAATCCTCAAGGAAGAGCATACCGTCCGCAAGGCAACTGGAGAGGAAATCTTCCGCATCGTATGCAAAAGAAATAGCGTGTACTTCGATGGCACTCCGGTGATTGTCGGTATTGACCACCACGTCACCCAATGGCGTCTTGTTGAACGGGAGCTTAACCGCCTGGCCATGGAGGATTCACTCACCGGCATGTCAAACCGCCGCCACTTCCAGAACGACGCCCAGCAGGCACTCGCCCGCGCCCGACGTCACCACGAGATGCTTTCGTTGCTGATGCTTGATATCGACCATTTCAAGGAGATCAATGATCGCTGGGGGCACCAGGCAGGCGATCAGGTGCTGGTCGAAATGGGACAACGGATCCTTGCCAGCATGCGCAATACGGATCTGCCCGCACGCTGGGGGGGCGAAGAATTCGTCATCCTGATGCCACATTCGGCGCTCAATGACGCACTCGCCATCGGTGAGCGGCTGAGGTTGCGGATGGCCAACGATCCAGTCATTGTTCCCAACGGAGAAATCCGGGTCTTCATCAGCATCGGCGTGACACAGTGGGAGCCTGAGCAATCACTCGAGGATCTGGTGGCACGCGCCGACCTGGCGCTCAACAACGCCAAGGCACGAGGCCGCAATCTGGTGGTTACGGCCGCCTGAGTCTGCCGGGCAATGTCGGACAAACCGGCTGATATCAGGCCACTACGGCTATCTCATACGGCCTCGATCCTGGCCATCTTCAGCATCAGAAGCTTGAGCCCGACGCCGGCACCAAAGTTGATCTGCACCTTGGCGTCCTCCCCGCTGCCCTGGGCGGCAATGATGACGCCCTCACCGAACTTGGCATGCCGCACCAGTTGCCCGATGCGGAATCCGCCCAGATCAAGCGTCGTGCGCTGTTTCTGCCTGGGGGCAGACTCGTAGCCTGCCTGCTGGGTCCCATGGGGATTGGCTGCCCAGCCCTGCACGCGCGGCGTCAGCCATTTGAGCAGATCCTCGGGGATTTCATCGAGAAAACGGCTGCGCGTGGCGTAGCGGGTCTGCCCATGCAGCATGCGGTTCTGGGCTAGCGTCAGGTACAGGCGCTGGCGCGCACGGGTAACGGCCACATACATCAGGCGGCGCTCTTCTTCCAGGCCATCCGGATCGTTGCTGCTCTGCTCATGCGGAAACAGCCCGTCTTCCATGCCCGTAATGAAGACCATGTTGAATTCCAGCCCTTTGGAAGCATGCACGGTCATGAGCTGCACGGCATCCTGCCCGGCATCTGCCTGATGCTCCCCGGCTTCGAGTGATGCGTAGGCGAGAAACCGGGAAAGCGGTTCAACATCAGCCAGTTCGTCTTCGACTGGGGCGTTATCTTCCGCAATAAAGCTGTGCGCAGCGCCTATCAGTTCGTTGAGGTTTTCGAGACGTTCCTGCCCTTCCCGCTCTGCCTGATAGTGTTCGCGCAGCCCCGAAGTCTCCAGTACGTGCTCAACAATCTCTGGCAGGGAAAGGCCGCTGGTTGCCTGACGCATCTGCTCAATGAGCTTCACGAATGCGCCGATAGCTGCGGCAGGTTTGCCCGCCAGATGAGGCACGGTGGCGTAAAGACTGGTGTTGTAGATACGTGCGGCATCCTGCAACTGCTCCAGCGAGCGGGCACCGATTCCACGCGTGGGGAAATTCACCACCCGCAAAAAAGCGGTATCGTCATCAGAATTGGCCAGCAGACGCATATAGGCCAGCGCATGCTTGATTTCCTGGCGCTCGAAGAAACGCAGGCCGCCATACACGCGATAGCCCACACCACTGGAAAACAGCTGGTGCTCAAGCACTCGGGATTGCGCATTGCTGCGGTACAGCAGGGCGATATCGCTGCGCACGGCACCTTCACGCACCAATTGCTGGATTTCCTCTACCACCCAGCGCGCTTCGTCCATATCCGAAGGCGCCTCATACACACGAATGGGCTCACCGCTCCCCTGATCCGTCCACAGATTCTTGCCCAGACGGCGCTGGTTATGCGCAATGATCGCGTTGGCGGCATCCAGAATATTGCCGTGCGAACGATAGTTCTGCTCCAGCCGGATCACATCGGACACGCCAAATTCAGTCTCAAAATCGCGCATGTTGCCGATTTCCGCACCACGAAAACCATAAATGCTCTGATCGTCATCCCCCACCGCAAAGACCACGGCCTGCGTAGCCGTGCCATGCCCGGCAAGGAGCTTGAGCCAGCGATACTGAAGACGGTTGGTATCCTGAAACTCATCGACTAAAAGGTAACGAAAGCGACTCTGATAATGGCGCCGGATCGGCTCATTGCGTTCAAGCAACTCGTAGGAACGCAGCAGCAGTTCGGCAAAATCCACCACACCTTCGCGCTGGCACTGGGCATCGTACTCGGCATACAGCTCGACCCGCCGGCGCGAGTAATCATCCCAGGCTTCGACGGCCTGGGCGCGCAGCCCGGCTTCCTTGTTACCACTGATGAAATACTGCAGGTCGCGTGGCGGGTATTTCTCGTCATCGACGTTAAGGCTCTTGAGCAGGCGCTTGATGGCAGCGAGCTGGTCTGCCGTATCGAGAATCTGGAACGTCTGCGGCAGCGCGGCTTCGCGGTAATGTGCCCGCAACATGCGATTGCACAAACCATGGAAGGTGCCAATCCACATCCCGCGGGTGTTGATTGGCAGCATCGCGCCCAGACGCGTAAGCATTTCCTTGGCAGCCTTGTTGGTAAAGGTCACCGCCAGGAGACTGGCCTGACTCACCTGCCCCGTCTGCAACAGCCAGGCTATTCGCGTGGTCAGCACCCGCGTCTTGCCGGAGCCGGCCCCCGCCAGAATGAGGGCAGACTCGGGCGGCAGCGTTACCGCCGCAAGTTGTTCGGTATTCAGATTCTCTAGCAGGTTCGACATCTGGCACCACTTTCAAGTAAACCGCTATTCTAAAGGCTGCCGGTGCAAAATGACGCACTGATCGAGCTTTCGATGCTTGGGGAACTGCTTACGAGCTGTCGCGAGAAGGTGTTGGCAAGCCGAAATTCAGCTCATGAATCCCAGGCACAGCCTCACAGCAAGATCATGAACAGGCCCCGAAGATTCTCCAAAGTGCCCGGATATGCTATCAAGCACGCAGTGTTAGGTCCGTTACGATAGTGCGTTGACTAGGGGTTGGTTCCGCGACATGAAAAGCATTCCCAGGGCAGTGGCCCTGTTCTGCCTGTTTGCCGTGCTTGCTATCACCAGTCTGCTGGTGCCTGAAGCTATCTGTCCCCGGATCATCCGGGTAGGCGCGTCTGCCTTGATGCTTGCTGCGGCCACAACATCGCTGGGCTGGTTTCTGGCGCAGCACCATGCCCGCAAGGCAATGCACGGCTTCGTACAGGGGCTGATTGATGCGGTTCCCGAGCCTATCTACGTAAAAGATGCCCGCTCACACTTCGTATGGGTCAACGAAGCCTTTGCCGAGGAACGAAGGCGCCCTGCCCGTGAACTCGTCGGTCTGAGTTCCTACGATCTCTCGCCCGGGCTCTCGTTCAACGAAACTCTGGCGGCAGAAGATCATACGGCACTGGAGGGCGGCATTGTCTTCAAGGAGCAGCACACCACCTATCCGATTACCGGAGAGGAATGTTTCCGGCTTGTCTCCAAGCGCCGCTGCTTCGATCTGGCTGGGAACCCGATGATCCTCGGCGCCCACTTTGACATTACCCGCATGCGCCTGGCGGAAACAGCCACCCAGCAAGCGCTGGAGCGCGAAATTGCGCAACGCCAACGCGTGCAGACCTACATGCAGCGACTTATCGACGTGATTCCCCAGCCGGTATACGTCAAGGATGCGGAAAGCCATTACGTGATGGTCAATGAGGCTTTCTGCAAACATCGCATGCTTGGCCCCGACCAACTGATCGGTAAATCCGCTTTTGATCTTTCGGGCAACCGCACACACGCCGATTATGTTGAAGCCGAAGATCTGGTCGTGCTGGGCGGAGAGTTCATCGCCAAGGAAGAGTGCACCAAGCATCCGATCAGCGGGCAGGACATTTTTCGTTATATCTGCAAAGGCACCTGCCTCGATGCCGACGGGCATCCGGTGATCGTCGGGGCTAATTTCGACATTACAGAGTGGCGCATGGCCGAATTGCGCTGGCGCCAGGCCAGTTCCGCAAAGTCGCAGTTTCTGGCCACCATGAGTCACGAAATCCGTACCCCCTTGTCCGCAGTCATTGGCTTGCTGCAGCTGGCACTTGGCAAAAATGGGCTGACAAAGGAAATCCAGAACGACCTGAAAACGGCACTTAGCAATGCCGAGTCGCTGCTTGGCATCATTAGCGATATCCTGGATTTTTCAAAGATTGAGGCCGGCCAGCTGCAAATAGAACACATTGATTTCGATCTGCCTGACAACATCCACCAGCTCATGCAGGGATACCAGGCGGAAATCCGCCAGAAAGGCCTTGCCTGCGAGGTCCGGCTTGAAAATTCCGTGCCAAGATACGTCAAGGGAGACCCGACACGGCTCCGCCAGATATTGATCAATCTGGTAGGCAATGCGGTGAAATTCACCGAACATGGCAGCATCACTGTTTCTGCCAACGCCACGACCACGGAAGACAATCGCTGCCGGATCACTTTCCAGGTGGAAGACAGCGGAATCGGCATACAAGAGGAAATCATTCCAAATCTGTTCCAGGCATTTCAGCAAGGCGACACCTCAACCACACGACGCTTTGGCGGAACCGGCCTGGGGCTGGCGATCTCTCGCCAGCTTGTTAGTGCCATGGGAGGAGATATCTCCGTCCGCAGCGAACCCGGCAAGGGCAGCTGCTTTGAATTTCACATTCTGCTTGACCAAGGTCAGGAGCCCATCCCACCGGAAGTCACACAGCCTCTCTCTGCACATCAGCTATCGATTCTTTGTGCCGAAGACGTCCGTGTCAATCAGCTGATCATTCGTGCCCAGCTTGAGGGGATGGGGCATAAAGTCGATATCGTGGATACCGGTTTGGCCGCAGTACGGGCGTTGGCAGTGCAAGACTATGATCTGGTGCTGATGGATTGGCGCATGCCGGAAATGGATGGGGCAGAAGCCACCCGGGTCATCCGCAGTGGCGGCCTGCCCGATCACCGTGTCCGCAACAGCTCGGTCCGCATCGTGGCACTCACGGCCAATGCCAGCAACGAAGACCGCGACCAAGCCTTATCCGCCGGGATGGATGATTACCTGACAAAGCCGGTTCGCGAAGCCCAACTGCGGGCAGTCCTGGACACAACCATCGGGCTTTTGAACTTCCCCAACACAATTTGAACTGCCCTCAAGCCAGAACGCCACTGCCATTGTAGTATTCTGGATTGCCGCGTGGCATATGCCATTATTCACTCGGCACAATGCACACAAATAAGCGCAAAAATCCGACGAAACTTGCAATTTCAGGCTTGCAACTTCTCCGTGGAATACGGCAGGTCGGGCCCCTGACACTTTGAGGTCAGCACACAAGGGGCCGGCTGGAGGAATTTCGTTTGAAGGAACCAATTGAAAGGTTTCCGTTGAAACAACAGTCTGGCTCTTTATTCTGGAAAATCTCATGAATGGGCGGTTAGTTTGGATTCCCCTGTGTCTGGCCGGTATAGTCGCCTTGGCAGTATCTTTGGCGAAACTGCCCGCCTGGCTCGCCGCGTTTTTGCCTCTGGCAGCCGGCACACTCGGTTATGCGTGGGTGGTGCTCAAGCAAAACGAGACAACGCAGGCCCGCCTCGCATCGATCAATGTGGCAATCGATGGCTCGGAGCTTGCCATGCTGATTCTGGATGCGCAGGGCAAACTGTGCCGCGCCAATGCCGCATTTCTCCGGCTGTCCATGCTGGAGGAAAATCTTCCGGCCCTGGCTGCGCAAAAATTGCTCCCGGAAGTTTGGTGGAATTTTGCCCAAAATCTTGCCGCGAGCACTCTGCAAAGTGGCCATAACAGCGCGGAGATCATGCTTCCACGGGGCGACCGCACCGCTCTGCTGCGTGCGCATGCCCTGGGCTATACAGATACCGACGACCGGCAAAAGGTACTGATCCTCTGGGAAGATATTGGAGGGCAGGCCAAGGTTCTGCATGAGGCATTGCAGCGCGAAAAACAGTTGTTGGCACGCAGCCAGACCTTCATCCAGTCACTCATCGACGTCATTCCCCATCCGGTATACATCAAACAACTGGAAGACGGCGAAAGCCGTTACCGGATGATCAACGAGGCCTTCTGCAAATTTCACGGCCGCAGCCGCGGGGGTCTGCTCGGCCTGACGACCGAGGAACTGCTGGGGGATACAGCACTGGGAAATGCCGTCACCCAGGAAGATAAAAAAGTCCTCGAAGGCAGACTGCTCTCCCTGGAACGCGAAACTCTCAGCACCTCTACTGGCAAAGCCAGCCACACCCTGGTCAGCAAACAGGCCTGCACCGATCCGGCGGGACATCCTGTTGTCGTGGGGACAAATTACGACATCACGCCCTGGCGTGCTGCGGAACAGAATCTCAAAAGCGCACTGCAGCGCGAAGTCGAACACCGTGAGCAGGTGCAATCCTTTATTCAGCGTCTGATCGACATGATCCCCTACCCCGTTCACCTCAAGGATTCACGCGGGCGCTACCAGATGGTCAATGATGCCTTCGTACGCGACCGCGGCTGCAGCAGGGAACAGCTGTTGGGACACGATTCCGTAGAGGTGGCCAAGGCCGTCGACAACCAGCTTCTGGGCGCCCCGGATGCAAAATGGGAGCGTGCCCAACTCTCGATGGAAGAAGACAACGCAGTTCTCGCCGGAAAAACAATCGTCAAGGAAGAACACAACACGCACCCGGTCACGGGAGCAGAACGGTTTCGTACCGTTCACAAGCGCGGAGGGCTGGATGCCGACGGGCTGCCAGTGATTGCCACAGCTTTTTTTGATGTCACGAAGTGGCGGCTTGCCGAGCGGGCACTGGCGGACAGTCTGGCGCGCGAAAAAAGCATGCATGAGCGCACTCAGGATTTCCTGCAACGCCTGATAGACCTCATCCCTGAAGAGTTCTATGTTAAAGACGCCGACAGCCGTTATCTGCTCGTCAACAAAGCCTTTCTGCGGCGACGCGGCCTGGAGAATCGCCAGCAGGCAGTCGGCCGCAGCATGCAGGAGGTGGTGCTAACCAGCTGCCAGAACAATCCCGTTTATCAGGCCGACCCGGATCTGCTTGCCGCCGCACTGCGCGACCACAATGAGCGCATCGAAATTTCCCGCGCGGAAGACCTGGAGGTGCTGGCCGGGCACACAATCGTCAAGGAAGATCACCATGTTCTGCCCCATTCGGGGGAGGAAAGCTTCTTCGAAGTGGTGAAAATGGCCCTTACAGATGCCGCCGGCCTGCCGGTAATCGTCTGTGCCAACTTCAACATTACCCCACTGCGTCAGGCCCAGCGCCAGCTTCAAACCCTACAGAATGCTGCGTCCGGCACACCAGAAGCACAACTTGGCAGCACACACCCTGCCAGCCCCGCCTCAGCCTGCTAAAATGCCGGATTCGCCAATTTCTCTGAACCGAGTCTGCCCATGTCGTCCGCGATGCAGGAAAAATATAATCACGCCGAGATTGAAGCCGGAGCCCAGGCCCATTGGGAGCGCACAGCCGCCTTCAAGGCCGTGGAAGATACCACCCGCCCGAAGTATTACTGCCTGTCCATGTTCCCCTACCCCTCGGGTAAGCTGCACATGGGGCACGTGCGCAACTACACGATCGGTGACGTGCTGACGCGTTTCCACAAGATGCGTGGCTACAACGTGATGCAGCCGATGGGCTGGGACGCCTT
>DBTS01000004.1:0-127 GCA_002307175.1 Rhodocyclaceae bacterium UBA1310 | reverse complement strand
CCCGCCAAGTGGACCTACGACAATATCGAATACATGAAGGGGCAGCTCAAGTCGCTGGGCTTTGCCATCGACTGGAGCCGCGAGCTGGCAACCTGCAAGCCAGACTACTACAAGTGGAACCAGTGGC
>DBTS01000103.1 GCA_002307175.1 Rhodocyclaceae bacterium UBA1310 | reverse complement strand
TTTAATTCGGAAACACCCTCTAAGAGGCTGTTCATGATCTTACTGCGAGGGCGTGATCGGGCTTCATGCGCTGCTCGAAATCCTCATTTATTCAAATAAACTCCGGTTTCTGCGCTGCTCTTCAGCCCGCTGACGCCCTCTCGCTACAGATCGTGAACAGCCTCTAAGCAGAGGTAAAGCCGGGATCCCCTGGAACACGGCACCTCAAGCCTGTTTGCTATGCATAACAAACCGTGGCCAGGATCAGCGCATGAACCCTGATCACGGCTTCGCCGCATGACCATGAACAGGTTTTAATGGACGCTTAATTTTCGTCCGGCAACAACAGGAAAAACAGAATCAGAACCTGATGTCCACTGGCCGCGCAAATACCTGCCAATCGGAGTACAAAACGTCATAACTCTCCAACGAAACTTTCTCAACACCCGAAATTTTCCAGGCCAGGTGCGAAAGTCAACAGCGGAGAGAACGGTTTAGCCAATAGACACACGCTGACGAAACTCTGACGGATTCAAACCCGTCCAGGCTTGAAACGCACGCCGAAAACTACGCTGATCGGAATACCCCAGAGTTTCTGAAATATCCTCCAGATTCCGCCCCTGGGCAATCATCTGCTTGGCGCACACCATTGCCACCTCCCGCCACAGATCGGAGAAACTCGCGCCTTCTCGCCCAAGCATGCGCGCAAGCGTTCTTCGGCTAACACCGAAGCTCCGCGCAAGTTCCTCAGATGAACGAACTTCTCCCACTGATCAAAGAGGAACTGCAATAGCGTTTGCCCGCGATTGTCCGCATCCTTTTCTATCGTCTCACAAAGCTGCTGAAACGCTCGCCTCTCGTCATTCTCAATGACTGAAGGCACGGTACGCATGGCCATCGCCTCGCGAGTAAAAAGGCAATAAGCCACATCCGCATCAAAGTGAACCGGGCAGGCAAAAAAATCTTCCAAAGCCGATTTGGATACACCAACGGTAGCAGTCAGACCAACGCGCTCAATCGCATGGGTTATCGGTACGTGTGACCGAAACACCGAAAGACAATTGACAAAGTGGAACAACTCCAGAGTCGCCTTCATCTCAGGATCGTAGAACTTCGGAAAATGCATCATCCGTAAAGTATCGCCAGGCGCCTCTTCAAGCTGCACAGTCCACGGCGCACGAAAATTCTTGCCACAGAACAACATGCGCTGCCGCGCATTCTGAATGCCCAGTGACGCCAAACCTACACTGCCAAACCCCCGCACATGAACCCCGGAAGCATGGGTGAACAAAGCCTTTGCCCTGTCCTCTGGATACCAGGAAGTCTCAAGTATCCGACGCAGCTCAATATACGACATTGTCGTATCTCGAAAATCATCCGGCTTGAGCGCATGCGAAGCAGGAAAACGTTCAAACGCCTGAGGAAGAACATCCATACTCTTCCGCCCCAACAATCCGGCGAACTGAAAAACCGTAAACTCACGGTCTTCAACCCCTACGTGGCGCGGCATCTTGCGGCGAGAAGCGCTGAACTCATCGGAACCGTGACGAGGAATTGACATAAGCACACCACTCCCCAGAAAGGCTGAACCAGACAGTAGTCTCACCAGCGCGGCGAGAACATTCCAACCATGGCTCGATATGTAATTTTTGACATAAGCAAATAGGTAAAAACCGTACTGCTTTACGCAAGGGCAATGTTTAACGATTCTCCTGAAAAAACAAACAACACAGAAGTATTAAGGAAATCAGCAAATCCTATATCGAATGGCACAAATTGTCCTGTTGCCACGGATCTGTGTCGTTCAGTATTTCAGCCATCACATCCCGCTTGAAAATCCGAACCCGGCTTTCAATCGGACTTTCTCTTTCCTGGTTTCAACTTGGATGGCTCAATACCATGACCACCACAGAATCTTACGCTGCACGCAACAACACACCTTTTCTCAGCAGCCCTTTCCGGGGGCTCAGCGAGAACAACCACCTGTCACTATTCCTGATTCTCGCTCTTGGCGTCGTCTCCATGATGGATTCGATGATCGTGGGCTCCCTGCTCACTCCCATTAAAGCCGAGTTTGGATTCAGCGATGAGCAGCTTGGGCGCCTGAGCTCACTCTTCACAATTGCCGGGATCATCGGCGCCCCCGTATTTGGCTACTTTTCGAACCGCTATAGCCGCAAAGCCGTCTTGCTGACAGGCGTGCTCATCTGGAGTATTGCATCGCTCTCAACCGGCACTGCTACGGGCTTCCTCGGCCTGGTCTCCTGGCGCATCGCCACAGGATTTGGCGAGGCCGCCTACAACAGCATTGCACCAAGCTGGCTGGCGGACCTTTACCGGCCGCGCTGGCGCAATCTGGTGTTTTCCCTGTACATGATCAAAAACAAGATTGGCACGGCCGCGGCACTCGCACTCGGGGGCTGGGTCGCGGCAGAATATGGTTGGCGTACCGCGTTCTTTGTCGCGGGGCTCCCGGGCATTCTGCTGGCCGTCGCATTAGGCCTGACCCGGGAACCCAGTATCGGCGCTACCGATGAACCTGCCACATCGGAGGGCAAAAGCCACCCTACAGGCAAGCTCAGCATTCGGGAAAGCCTTGCGGTATTTCGTCACCCTGCATATGTGCTGCACCTGATCGCCCTATTCTTCTTCTACACCGCGATGACGGTGCAGATATGGATCCCCGCCTTCATACACCGGGCATATGACATTCCAAACAAGACCGCTTCCGGATTTCTTGCCCAGACATTACTCTTCACGCTGCCGGCTGGGCTGGTGGGGGGCTATCTCTCAAGCCTTCTGCTGCAACGATATCGCTGGGGCTTTCCGGCTTTTCTTGCCAGTACGTCTGTACTCGCAGCAGCAGCCTTCTTTCAAGCCTACGCCACGAGCGACCTTGAGACGGCAAAACTCTTCATCATCATTGGCACAGCCACCTTCGGCTTCAGCGCTGGCACGCTGACAACACTGGTCGTGGAAACGGTACCGGCCTACCTGCGCAGCAGCGCCACGGCCATATCCATCGTACTGACATCGGGCCTTGCAGGGATAGTCAGCCCAGAGCTTGTAGGTTTTCTGTCTGACTCCTATTCGCTACAAACAGCAATCTTCGTAGGCCCCATCAGTTACCTGATCGCGGGATTTGTCTGGGTAATCTTCGCCTTGCTGGCAAAGCGCAGGACAAACGAAACTTCAAACACCTGACCAAGCGGCAGGCACCTCATGAAGCAAGACTTGATACGGCTGCCCGCAGCCGGTGACCCGCCACGCCCTAACAATATGTAATCGACGTTTTTTTCAAGACAAACACCCTCTAAAAACCGGATTTGTATCGGAGCAGATAGTGAGTACACATCTTCTATTCAAAAAGACTACTTTGGCCACCGCTATTTCTGGCGCACTGGTATGCCTGCATGCCCCCTGCGCGTTGGCTGACACGGACAAAACACCGCCCGTAAGCCAACTGGAGACACAGACCGACGAGAAACAAAGCCAGACACTCGATACTGTTGTGGTGACTGCCACCCACCGCAAGGAGGCTTTGCAAAAAGTGGCGACCTCCGTAACAGCCGTTTCTTCGAAAGAGATTCAGTCCGACGAGCTGCGCACAACCAAGGATGTGGCAAAGTTTGTACCGGCCACCCAGGGCTGGAACACCGAAAGCCGTGCCCGGCCTCGCTTTTTCATCCGCGGCGTAGGGTCAAATGAAGCCACCAACAATGCAGTCAATCCGATCGCTTACTATGCGGATCAGGTCTACTACGGCAATACCCTGTTTGCCGGAGAACCGCTCTACGATCTGGAACGAGTTGAAGTCCTGCGTGGCCCGCAGGGAACATTGTGGGGCAAGAACACAACAGGCGGTGCCTTTCATTTCATCTCCAAGAAGCCGGCTTTTGAGGATTCAGGCTATACGAAATTCGGCCTCGGCAACTACAACAGTCAGTTGGCTGAAACAGCCTATGGCGGATCGATCATCGATGACAAACTTGCTGCGCGAGCTGCATTGCACTATGAAAAACGCGATGGCGTGGCGACCAATACCACGACAGGAAATGACGTCGGAAATTACCAGGATATTGCTGGGCGCGTCCAATTTCTTGCCCATCTATCGGAAACAACAGATGCCCTGTTAGGGTTCCATTTTCGTAAACTCAATGGCACACAGACTCCCTGGTATTCGGTAACCCCAAACGGGGCCGCAGACCGCAACGGCTACGTCGCCCCAATCGGAAGCGGCAGTGGCGACAGGGACCATGTCGCCTATAACGCCGACTTGCCGATCAAGGTCGACGCTCAGGGTGTCAACGCCACGATCAACCGAAGCTTCGGCGACTACACCCTGACCTCAATCACCTCATTTGATCAGGGGACACGACAGGGGATTGGAGATGCAGACTACACGCCTGTGGAATGGTCGAACGGCAGTGGGCGATCCTATAGCAAGAACACGGTAAGCCAGATCAGTCAGGAATTGCGCTTTGCCTCACCCAAAGAAGACCGTTTCAGCTGGCTGACGGGGGTGTATTTCTTCCATGACGAAAACAATTCCTTCTCTGCCAGTGCAAGCCTCACCGACAACTCTTCGACCCAACAGTATTACTACACTCAATACAAGCAGGACACTACCAGCAGCGCCATCTTCGGGAATGCAGGATATGCCTTCACGGACCGTTTCAAACTCAATGGCGGACTGCGCTACACAAACGAAACCGTCGGAATCAACCTCGTCACACGCAAAGCGACCTCCCAATCTTCTGCCTACAGCATTTCCAGCGACTGGTGGCAGCCTGGCGCCATCAGTACACCACTGACCACTTACTTCAGCACCAATGGCCGGATCTCCAACACCTGGTCGAATCTCGGTTACGACATCACTCCCGAATATAAACTCACCGAGAATCAGCTCGTATTCTTCCGCCACGCCAGCGGGTTCCGTTCAGGCAATTACAACACCTACGTCAACCCAAATTCTGCACTGGCAAATGTCTCACAATTTGCAACAGTAAAGCCTGAGAAACTTAAATCCTACGAACTTGGCTACAAGAGCAGCTGGTTGGGCAACCGTATCACACTCAATGGCAGCATCTACCACTACGACTATCGTGACATGCAGTTGGTGGTAAATCAGGTCTACAACAGAGAGCCGGTGCCGGAATCCT
>DBTS01000082.1:1558-5113 GCA_002307175.1 Rhodocyclaceae bacterium UBA1310 | reverse complement strand
ATGGAGCAGTGCTCCATGAAACCCCAGTCTTGCCCCACTGACGCCTTCTCGCTACAGATCGTGAACAGCTTCTGAGAAACTGCCTGCGATCTTACTGCGGAGGCGCGATCAGTGCTCATGCGCGGCTCGCAAGCCGGAGTGGTGAAACCTCATTTATCAAATACCTGTTCCGGCTTTTGCACAACAGGTGCAAATCTGTCGGGGCTGGCTGGACGCAGCTTTAAGCCGCGCCGCCAGAGCAAGCCCTGCCATCCTGACTAGCCATGCGATCGCGGATCAGATTTTTGCGGGGGTTTCCACCGAAGGCACGACCGTCACCATCAGCCGGCCCTCGATGATATGCGGTGTGCCGCATTCGCTGCACTCGAAGGTGGTGCGAAACAGCAGCGGCGCCTTGGCAAGCAGTTGCTGCGGAGGCTCTGCAGGTGACGGCACCGGTGATGCTGTGGTGTCCACGCTCACTCCCAGGCTTGAGGCCGGGAGAGCTGGCGGTGCTGCGGGCGGGGTGGTTTCTGCGGTATGGGTGAAGAGGGGCGGCTTTGGTGCGATCGCAAGGGATTCGGCAGGTTTGCGGGAAGCGTTCAGCACCGCTTCAGCCCGTGCCAGATTGGCCTGCATGCGCTCGTAGCTTGAAGTCAGCGGGTTGGCCGGGGCAGCCTCGGTGGCGGGAGGTGTGTGGGCCGTATCCAGTGGGGCGAGGGTGTTGGCGAGGTCGTTGCCTGCCTGCTCGGCGTTTGCTGTTGTCACGGCAAGCGGCGCAGGGCTGTCCTGGATGATGACGTTTTCTTCTGCGGGCGTGGTAACGGGATTCTGGGGATTCTGGGCAGGTGCCTTGGCAACTGCCGGAGCCGCATCTGCCCCAAAGGCGCCGGTGAGCGGGCTTTCCTGTGGCGATGAGAATGGGGGTTGGGCGGGGTGTGGTGGTTCAATGTGCCCGGAAGGCGTTTCCTGCTGCAGCGGCTCAAGCTCTACCAGCATGCCGATCTCCCTGAGCGCCGCAACGTAGGCATGGCCGTAAGTGCCATCCACATCCTTTTTGAGAATCACGCGTGAAAGGGAGAACAGTTGGTCGAGTTGCTCCGGGCTCGCCTTCAATCGCGTGCCAGCCTCCTGTTTCACCAGCGCCAGATCCAGCCCGGCTTGAATCCTGCCTGCAAAGACGACCCTGTAGCGTGTTTCCATTTTCCCCTCCGCGCTGCTGCTCTGCCCGCCAAGGCCTTCTCGCGGCAGATCGTGATCAGCTTCTTACTATCCACATGGTCTGCAGGCTCTGCAACAGATTTCTGAGTGTTGCCGCGCAACGGTATCCCGTGCCGGCCTTTCGTGACGGGCCGTGAATAGCCTTTCAGTGCCACTCTAGCGCCGAAGTTGCTGCATATTGCGGGGCATGCCCGCTGGTGTCGCAGGCGTGCCCATGGAGTAAGGGGAGCCTCCTATTATCCGTGCATCACGCGGATCGGGACTTCGGTCAGTCCTTGCGTGCAGGCAGGGGTAGCTGCAGCGAACATTTCGCACGGTAAATGCTGAAAAGGGTGCGCACGTTGCGTACATTCATGTCGCTGGCAAACAGGCGGTGAGCGCAGGCGTGGTAGGCCGCCATGTCCCAGATGTGCAGGATCAGCACGAAATCGGCGCCGCCGCTGACGCGATAGCACTGCTGCACCGCCGTGTCGGCAGTGACACGCGTGGCGAAGGCGTCAAGCTGCTCCTGTCCCTGCTGGTCCAGCGTGACCTCCACGATGGCGATCAGGCTGTTGCCAAGCTTTTCCGGCGACAGGATGGCAACGCGCCGCTCGATCACGCCGCTTGCCTCCAGCTGGCGCACGCGGCGCAGGCAGGTAGCGGGCGATACGTGAGCCAGTTCGGCCAGCGCCTTGTTGGTCAGAGAAGCATCCTGCTGCAGCAATTCGAGCAGGCGAAGGTCTGTCGCATCCAAAGTATCAGGGTTCATTGTGAAATTATATTTCACTGGTCTGGTGTTGTGAAACATAATTTCATTATTTGCACGAATTTGCAAACTTATATCGGAATATGGCGCGTAATATCCGCGCATTGAATTTCGCCTAAAGAGGTTTTCCATGTGTGGGATCGTCGCAGCGGTAGCTCAGCGCAACATCGTTTCTATTCTTGTTGAGGGGCTCAAGCGTCTCGAATACCGTGGGTATGATTCCTGTGGTGTGGCTGTCCACCAGGATGGCGTGCTTCGCCGTGCCCGCAGCACTTCGCGGGTGGCCGAGCTGGATACGCGAATTGCCGAAGACGGCGTGGCCGGCTTCACCGGGATTGCCCATACGCGTTGGGCCACCCACGGCGCGCCTGCCGTACACAATGCCCATCCGCACTTCTCGCGTGATCGCATTGCCCTGGTGCACAACGGCATCATCGAAAACCACGAAGAGCTGCGCCAGCAACTGCAGGCACGTGGCTATGAATTCACGAGCCAGACCGATACCGAAGTGATCGCCCATCTTATCGATCACCACTACGCAGGCGATCTGTTTGCCGCCGTGAAGCAGGCCATCGTGCAACTGCGTGGCGCCTACGCCATTGCCGTGTTCTGTCGCGATGAGCCGCACCGCGTGGTCGGCGCCCGCGCCGGCTCCCCCCTGATTCTCGGTGTCGGCCCCGAAGGCGACGCCAACTATCTGGCCTCCGATGCCATGGCGCTCGCCGGTGTCACCGACCAGATCGTGTATCTTGAAGAAGGTGATGTGGTCGACCTGCAGGTCGGCAAATACTGGATCGAGGCGCATCAGGGCGAAGAATTTGTGCGTGTCGAGCGTAAGGTCAATACCGTGCATGCCCACAGCGGCGCAGCCGATCTGGGCCCGTATCGCCACTACATGCAGAAGGAAATCTTCGAACAGCCGCGTGCCATTGCCGACACGCTGGAAGGCGTCACCGGCATCAATCCCGAGCTTTTCGGTGATGGTGCCTTCAAAATCTTCCAGGAGATCGATTCCGTCCTGATTCTGGCCTGCGGCACCAGCTACTACGCCGGCTGCACCGGCAAGTACTGGCTCGAATCGATTGCCGGCATCGCCACCCAGGTCGAGATCGCCAGCGAATACCGCTATCGCGACAGTGTGCCGAATCCACGCACACTGGTCGTCACCATGTCACAGTCTGGCGAAACGGCGGATACGCTGGCCGCGCTCAAGCATGCACGCAGCATGGGCATGGAACACACCCTGACCATCTGCAACGTCTCCACCAGCGCCATGGTGCGCGAATGCCAGCTCGCCTACATCACGCGTGCCGGCGTCGAAATCGGCGTGGCCTCCACCAAGGCCTTCACCACCCAGCTCGCCGGCCTGTTCCTGCTCGCACTGGCCATCGGCCAGGTGCGCAAGCGCATCAGCGATGCCCAGGAAGCCGAATATCTGCGCCTCCTGCGCCACCTCCCGGTCGCCCTGCAGTCGGTGCTCGCGCTGGAACCGCAGGTGATCGCATGGGCCGAAGAATTCGCCCACAAGGAAAACGCCCTCTTCCTCGGTCGCGGCATGCACTACCCGATCGCCCTCGAAGGCGCCCTCAAGCTCAAGGAAATCTCCT
>DBTS01000082.1:0-1260 GCA_002307175.1 Rhodocyclaceae bacterium UBA1310 | reverse complement strand
GCGAACTCAAGCACGGCCCGCTGGCCCTGGTCGATGCCGATATGCCGGTTGTCACCGTTGCGCCAAACGACACCCTGCTCGAAAAGCTCAAGAGCAACATGCAGGAAGTGCGTGCGCGCAAAGGTGAACTCTACGTGTTTGCCGATACCGACACGCAGATCGAATCCAGTACAGGCGTGCATGTGATTCGCATGCCGGAAAACTACGGCGTGCTCTCCCCGATCCTGCACGTCGTGCCGCTGCAGCTGCTGGCCTACCACACAGCCTGTGCACGGGGGACGGATGTTGATAAGCCACGCAACCTGGCTAAGTCGGTAACTGTAGAGTGACCTGATACATATATGACAATGTCTGTTCGTGACAATTAAAGTCGCGAACTGGAAATTATAGTCGCGAACTAACCGACAGCCCCGCGAAAGCGCTCAAATGCCCGCGGGGCTTTTGTTTGCGCGTGATTTGCCCTGTTCGACGGAAATTCACCAAAGTGGTGCTATATAGTCGAAAACTAACGATTTATGCTTATAAAACAGTGAATTGAAGTGCGGTGCTATCGGTTCAATTCGAGGGATAAAAACAGCACTTTTGGACGGTCATTCTGCAGAATTCCATCTCTCACCTCGGGCTATAAACAAAAAATGAGATGCATCGACGAGGGGAGGGGATGTCATGCAGGGCGGATATAGATTTGTCGATAGCTAGATGGGTGCCAGATGCAAGAACGGCACACGGCATTCCTTGTCGACTGGCTTGAAGATGAAACCCTCTTCAGCCTAGCGAGCCGCCATCACAAACTTTGGGGCTACCTGCTGGCCGGGAGTACCACCCAGATTCTGTTTGGTCACTTTCGGGGAGGTAGCCAGCACGACTTCCCGACCCACCTCACAGAGTTCGCGCAGAACACAGAAGGCCTGCTTGGGAACGCCCTGGAGATCGCCAAAACACGTACGCTCTACAAGTACTACCGCACATTTCTCGATGAAGGAGAGCGCCAGGACTTCCTTGATGCGCTGTGCGGACACTCCCTCGGACATCTCAAATTCAGGCTCGGTCTGCTGACTAGCCGCTTCAGAGCGAACCATCCTCTCAAAGCTTGCCCACTCTGCATGCAGGCGGATGTCGAACGTGATGGCGTGGCTTACTGGCACCTGACCCATCAGTATCCAGGCGTCTGGATCTGTCCAGCCCACCATGTCCCACTCCGCGAGTCACGCCTCAAATCCTCAGGTGTCGAACGATTTCTCTGGCATCTGCCAGACAGTC
>DBTS01000059.1 GCA_002307175.1 Rhodocyclaceae bacterium UBA1310 | reverse complement strand
CGCATGCCGGGTGGTGTGGGAGGGGTGTGGTCAAGATTGGCCGCACCCTATCCCGATTGGAGATGAAGCAAACCGCTGGCGGGGTTTATTGATCCTGCCAGTGGTAGCTGATGCCCAGCATGCCGGAGGCCTGATTCTTCTTGCGCGTGATCGGGCTGTCTGCCGCATCGCTCAGCAGCAGATTCTCGCGTACATCCGCCATCACACCCCAGTTCTTCGAGAGCCGGTACATTACATTGAGGCCGACGCCGGCATTCTTCCAGCCTGATTCGGCGTGGAATTCAGGCAGGCCGGAGTTGTAGGATTGCTCATCCGTCACGCCGAAATAGCGCTGCATGTAGTGTGCGTTGGCCCAGGTGGCACTTACGCCAGGGGTCAGTATCCAGCGGTCAGAGAGCTTGAAGTGGTAGCCGGCGCCCAGATCCATTGTGGCTGATGAGCGATTGTTGCTGGTCAGTGTGCTCTTGCCGCTGATGCGCAGATCCAGTGGGCCGCGGCGGTAAATCCCGAACAGCCCGCCCGTGGTGGAGCGGCTGATATCGCCAAGCCCGGCGAGGTCGGGGCTGGCAGATTCCTTGCGACCCCGGTCAAAGCCCAGTGACGCGCCCACTTCGAAGCTGTAAAGCGGAATCGACCATGTCAGGCCATTCTCACCCAGAGAGAAACGGCCAATCTGGGTGTTGTAGAAGCCGCGCACGAGTGGCACGGCACGCAGCTTTTCGTCATCACTGCCTTCGTAGGCCGGGCGTACCATCCCGCCGATGCCAAGATCGAAACCATATGTGGCCCTGTCTTCCGGGCCTTCGGCATGGGCTTGCAGGCAGACCAGGGCCAGAAGGCTGGCAGAGCAGACGCGGGTAGCGTGACGTTTGAGAAGGTGAGGCATTTGCGGATTGTCCATGTTGACTACTGTTGTGGGGCGAGGAGTGGGCGGATAAGCACTGTTGTTTGCAGGTGCCGTCATTGTGGGGCGATTGTGATCTCGCTTTGGCGGGATTGAGGCAGCTTTGTGTCAGAAAATTGTAAGCAAGTTTTTCAGATCACTCTTTGGCTCATAGTGTACGGGAGCTTGTAGAAGTGCGCTCTCCACTGTGTTTTCAAGGCATGCGGGGCGTTGCATGGTCAATCTGGAGTGCGGTTTTCTGGTTAGCAGCAGGGGCGGGTGACTGATACCATTGCCAGTCGAAAAAAAATTAACCGATGATGAGACAGGGAAGCTCCCCTGTTTTCGGACCTCTCCCAGTCTTTCCGGTAGATTACGATGTCCGGATGATCAGGGATGGAAGCTGTGTGGTGAGACGATACTGGTAATGCTGAATCCCTTGAATTCCCTCTTCGGGCGCCTTGCGTTGCTGATGGTCGGGCTGATCGTGCTGGTGCATGGCACGGAGCTTGTGCTGGTAATGCGCGAGCGCGGGCAAATCGACGCCGAACACGCCAAACGCGGTATTCTGCTGGCCGTGTATGCGCGGGAGCATCGTGAGGCATCTGCAGCGCAGATCGTCAATACCCTTGGCATTCATTATGTGGATGTGCAGGACGGTGTCGTGCCGGGATGTCCGGCTCCGTGTAACGCAGCAAAATCCCCTTTTGACAAAACTTTGCTGACGAAGCTGCCGGAGGGCAGCCGGGCAGTGTCGGATGATGATTCCGGTGCCGTCTGGGTGCGTTATGGTGAGGCGTCGTATTGGCTGTATCTGGGCAACACGCTGTTGCCACGCTCGCTGTTCGTTGCCGGATATGCACTGACCCTGCTGTTTGCGGTGATGCTTGCATTGATCGGAGCCTGGCAGTTTCAGCGCCCGCTGCGGCGCCTGGTTGAAGCTGCGCGGCAGTTTCGCACTACCCACATGCGCACTCCGGTAGCGGAAAAGGGGCCAACGGAATTCAGGGTACTCATCGCCGGCTTTAATGAGATGACGGAGGCGTTGGTCCGCGCTGAACATGAGCGTGCCGTGATGCTGGCTGGAGTGGCTCACGATCTGAGGGCGCCGATCTCGCGCATGATTGTGCGTGCTGAATTGCTTGATGATGCGGGCAAGCGCGAAGGGTTTCTGCGCGACGCAGAGTCACTGCAACGTATCGTCACCCAGTTTCTCGACTACTCTCGCGACGCGGGCAGTGCTTCCGCCCTGGTCGATGTCGATGCGCATTGCCAGGAACTCTATGCGGATGGTGAATGCGATGGTCTGGCTGTCCGCCTTGATCTGCAGGCGGGAGAGGGCTTCTGCCTGCCTGCTGTGGATGTGGACAGGATTCTTTCAAATCTTCTCGGTAATGTGGCAAGTTATGGTGCCGGGCCGGTTGACATTAGTACCCGCAGGCACACCCGGCACTATGTGCTGAGTGTGCGCGACCATGGCAAAGGCATTCCTGATGACAGGCTCGAAGATGTGCTGCAGCCTTTCGTGCGCCTTGATCGCGAGAGCGGTGGTGACGCTCACTGCGGCCTTGGCCTGTCTATCGTGCGCAAGCTCGTGCAGATGAATCGTGGCCAGGTGGATTGCTGTAATGCCGCGGATGGCGGGTTCGTCGTCAATATGCGGTTTCCCTCACCATAATTTTCGGCCCCCGAGAAATACAGGTAATTGTCAATTCAGCAACTGGCGCGGGTGGCGCCGTATCAGTTGCTATCCTCATCTTATGCGCACGAATTCTCAGAGCACCAGCACAGCACGGAAGTCGTTGACGTTGGTGCGGGTAGGGCCGGTGATGAGCTGGTCTCCCAGCTTCTCGAAGAAAGTGTGTGCGTCGTTGTTGTCGAGATAGTCGAGAGCTTGCATGTGCTGATGCCAGGCGCGTGGCAGCGTATCCGGGGCGATGAAGGCACCTGCCACTTCTTCCTGCCCATCGACGCCATCAGTATCGCCAGCCAGTGCGTAAATGTTTTTTTCCTGGTCGAGTGCGTGGGCGAGGGCCAGTAGAAATTCCACGTTGCGCCCGCCATGCCCGTTGCCGCGCACGGTGACCGTCGTCTCGCCACCTGAGAGTAGCACACAGGGCTTCTGGAAAGGACTTTCCTGGCTGCGAGCCTGCCACGCAATGCCGGCCATGGCGCGTGCAACCTCACGTGCCTCACCTTCCCAGCGGTCTCCCAGCACATAGGCGTGGATACCCTGTTCTTCAGCCAGGCGTGCTGCTGCCAGAAGTGACAGGCTGGGTGCGGCAATCATCTGTAGCGTGTTGTAGCGCAGGCGTTCGTCATTGGGTTTGATGCTTTCGCCTGCACCACTTTCGAGTGCCAGGCGAATGCTCTTGGGTAACGCAATTTCATGCCGGTTGAGAATTTTGAGTGCGTCCTGGCACGTGCTGGCATCCCCCACTGTAGGGCCGGAAGCGATATCCACGGGCGCGTCGCTTGGAATGTCTGAGATCATCAGCGTGGACACCCGGGCCGGGTGACAGGCGGCAGCCAGACGACCACCCTTGACGCGCGAGAGGTGACGGCGGACACAGTTCATTTCTGTGATGCTGGCGCCACTGGCAAGCAGGGCGCGGTTGAGCTCGCGCTTTTCTTCGAGGGAGATGCCTTCAAGCGGCGCGGTGAGCAGAGCGGATCCACCCCCGGAAATCAGGCAGATCACCAGATCGTCAGCGGTGAGCCTGGAAACCATCTGCAAGATACGTTGTGTGGCGTCGACGCCAGCCTGGTCGGGAACCGGGTGGGCCGCCTCGGCAATTTCAATTCGCCGTGTCTTGAGGCCGTATCCGTAACGCGTGATGACCAGCCCCTCAAGTGGCCCCTCCCAGCAATCCTCAAGCCCGCGTGCCATGCTGGCGGCGGCCTTGCCTGCACCGATGACGATAGTGCGGCCACGGGGTGGCGCTGGAAGATTGTGCTTGACGCACTCGATGGGGTTGGCTGCATTCACTGCGGCGGTGAAGAGAGATTCGAGAAATTTGCGTGGCGAGGAGCTTGTGGGGTTCATCGTGGGCCTCGGAATCGGAGTCGTGCCTGACTGTTAAGTCAATATGGCATGGGCATTTAATGGACGGGCGTTAAAAAAGGGGCGCACGGCCCCTGTATTGGGACATGCCGGCAATGGCATGTCCGCATTGCCCGCTGCGTCAGCTTTCCAGGAAGCGACAGACGGCGTTGGTCACATCCGCCGTGGTGGCATTGCCGCCAAGGTCTGGCGTGAAAACTCCGGCTTCCGTGGTTTTTTCGATGGCGACCATGAGTTTGCGCCCAGCTTCGGCTTCGCCCAGATGTTCGAGCATCATTGAGGCGGTCCAGAAAGTGGCAATCGGATTGGCGACACCCTTGCCCATGATATCGAAGGCCGATCCGTGGATAGGTTCAAACATGGAGGGGAAGCTGCGCTCCGGGTTGAGGTTTGCCGTTGGGCCGATACCGAGGCTGCCAGAAAGGGCTGCCGCCAGATCGGAGAGAATGTCGGCGTGCAGATTGGTGGCGACGATGACATCCAAAGTCTGCGGCTTGAGTACCATGCGCGTGGTGACGGCATCAACGAGTTCCCGATCCGTCTTGACGTCCGGGAACTCCTTGGCGACTTCGTAGAACACTTCATCCCACAGGACCATGCCGAAGCGCTGTGCGTTGGATTTTGTGACCAGTGTCAGGTGCTTGCGAGGGCGGCTCTGGGCGAGCTTGAAGGCAAAGCGGTGAATGCGTTCAACACCGGCGCGTGTGAAGATGGAAACTTCGGTGGCGGTTTCGATTGGCAGGCCGCGGTGGGCGCGGCCACCGTGGCCCGAGTATTCGCCTTCGGAATTTTCGCGGATGATCACCCAGTCCAGGGTTTCGGCGGTGCCGTTGCGTAGCGGGCTCTTCACCCCCGGCAGTACGCGTGCCGGACGCACGTTGGCATATTGATCAAAACCCTGTGCAATCGGCAGGCGCAGACCCCACAGCGAGATATGGTCTGCAACCTTGGTAGAGCCCACGGCGCCGAAGAAGATGGCATCAAACTGCTTAAGCTTTTCCAGCCCGCCTTCGGGGATGTAATGGCCATGCTCAAGGAAGTAATCCGAGCTCCACGGAAAGTGTTCAAACGAAAGCTTGAAGCCCCCTTGCAGGCTGGCCAGTTTATTGAGAACGGTGACGCCAGCCGAAATGACTTCTGTGCCGATGCCATCACCGGGAATAGCTGCAATCTTGTATTCACGCATGGTTTGCTCCTCGTTTGTTGTCGTGGGATTGAAAATGCAGGAGAAGCCTGATTGCTTCTCTCTGGAGCAAAATGTAATGTATAAGCGAAAGATA
Source organism: Rhodocyclaceae bacterium UBA1310 (assembly GCA_002307175.1). Classification (GTDB taxonomy): domain Bacteria; phylum Pseudomonadota; class Gammaproteobacteria; order Burkholderiales; family Rhodocyclaceae; genus Uliginosibacterium. Next base: position 5,148 of record DBTS01000059.1, on the reverse strand, counting down.
AGAATTAACGGAAACTCAATACATTAATTCCTTCAGGTTAATAATGAACTCACTCTCGGAACTGGAATTCTTTTCCCTCCTGGTGAAGACAGGCAGTCTGGCGGCAGCAGCGCGCGAACTGGATCTGACGCCGCCAGCCGTGACCAAGCGACTGGCGCAGATGGAAGCACGCCTTGGCGTACGGCTGCTTAATCGCACGACACGGCGCATCAGTCTGACCAACGAGGGAGAGGTCTATCTAGCACATGCCCGGCGCATCCTGGCCGAGGTCGAGGAGATGGAGCAGCTTGTCTCAAGCAGCCGGGTGACGCCAAAGGGATTGCTGCGCGTGAGCGCGACACTCGGATTCGGGCGTACCCATCTCACGCCTCTGGTCTCGGCATTCATACGCCAGTATCCGGAAGTGGATGTCCAGCTGATGCTCTATGATCGTGCGCAAAGTTTCAGTGAGGGCGAATTCGATGTAGCAGTGCGCTTTGGCGAACCTTCGGATGGCCGCATCCTGGCTCGCAAGATTGCACCGAACCGCCGGCTTTTATGTGCGTCGCCACTCTATCTGAAACAGCACGCAGCCCCCGAGGTACCTGCTGATCTGGCCCAGCATAATTGCCTTGTGCTGCGGCAGAACGATTCAGCATTTGGCATGTGGCGTTTTTCCAGAGGGCGCACCCATGAAACCGTCAAGGTGCGCGGATCGCTCAGTAGCAATGATGGTGAAGTGGTGCTGAACTGGGCACTCGACGGGCATGGTGTGCTCATGCGCGCAGAGTGGGATATTGCCAAATATCTGCGTAGTGGCCGTCTCGTGAGGCTGCTGGATGACTATGAGCTGCCTCCGGCAGATATTTATGCAGTCTATCCAGAGCGGCACAACCTCTCTGCCAAAGTCACCACTTTCATCGATTTTCTGACAGCACAATTCCGTCAGCAGCAGGATGCCGGAGCCGGCACCGAGACCGTCTGGTGATTGCTCACCAATCCTTGACGGCTGCGCCATTGGACCAGCAGAACTCCTCTGTTTCCATCTGAGCCGCCCTTTTCAGGCGGCTTTTTTTCGTTTGGGCACAGTGCTTGGGGCGACGAGAATTGCCACTATTAACCATATGGAAATAATGAAATAAATATCAGTGAATTAATATCATTAATAGTCTCATTAATATCGCTTTCATCTTCAGACTCCGACGAACCAGCCAGAGAAGCAGGTAACCGGCGCCGAAGGTTTCAGGAGGAGGGGAAGAGCGATAGTGCCTGCCCGCCTGCGTAGCAGTTCTCGGGCGCGTTGGTGGTGGGGCATTGGCGGCTCTTCGCTATTTGGCCGGTAGCATGCATGCCGGCAGCTACGATGAGACAACGTAAGCACATGAATTCATATTCCCAGATTGCCAATGCCGGAGTCATTCCGGCGGTGCCCGCTGAAGTGGCAGGCACCAAGCGTACCCATATCCGGTATGTAATCATCGGTTTGTTGTTCCTGGTCGGCTCCATCAACTATGCCGATCGTGCCATCTTCTCGATTGCCGGGCCCAAAATGATGGATTCGCTGGGGCTGAACATGACCCACCTCGGCTATCTCATGTCCACTTTTGGCTGGGCCTATGTGCTCGGTCAGCTTCCTGGCGGTTGGCTGCTCGACCGCTTTGGCTACAAACGTGTGTATATCGGCAGCTTCTGTTTGTGGTCGTTCTGCACTTTACTCATCGGTATGGCAGGGTTTCTGGAGAGCATCGCCACTCCCAGCATCTTCATGCTCGTGTTTCTGCTCTCTCTGTGTGAGTCGCCATCTTTTCCGGCCAATGCACGAATTGTGTCAGCCTGGTTCCCGAACAAGGAACGTGGTACTGCTGCGGCGATATTTACTTCGGCCCAGTATTTTGCGCTGGTGCTGTTTCTGCCGATCATGAGCTGGATATCGCAGAATGTGGGCTGGCAGGCAGTCTATTGGTTCATGGGAGCGCTTGGTGTTGCCCTGGCATTGGTCGTGCCATTTGTTTTGCATAGTCCGCGCAAGCATCCGAAAATCAGCCCGGCAGAACTGGAACTCATTACCAGCGGTGGTGCAATTGATGAAAGTGGCGTCCGTGAATCCAAACAGGGGCTTCCAATGTGGCCCTGTCTCAAACAGTTGCTCACGAACCGTCTGGTGCTGGGCATCATGCTTGGGCAATTTTTTGTGAATGTGCTGATCTGGTTCTTTACCACCTGGTTTCCAATCTATCTGGCGCAGGCCCGCCATCTTCCGCTGGTCAAAGTCGGGTTCCTGGCCACGGTACCTGCCATCAGCGGTTTTCTTGGCGGCATCATTGGTGGTGTGCTCTCCGACTACCTGGTGCGCAAGCAGTGCTCACTGTCTGTCGCACGCAAAACGCCGATCGTGATCGGCATGCTGCTCGCAATGACAATCCTGGGCTGTATTTTCGTGGATAGCACTGCCGGCGTCGTGGCATTTCTCTCGCTGGCCTTTTTTGGCAAGGGCGTAGGCGCGCAAGGCTGGGCTGTCGTGACTGATGCAGCACCCAGGGAAATCGTGGGGCTGTGTGGGAGCCTGTGCAATATTGCCGGCAACATGGCCGGGATCGTCACACCCATCGTGATCGGCTACATCGTAGCCACCACTGGGTCGTTCGATGGAGCACTGGTGTTCGTGGCGCTTGCCGCACTTGGGGCAATCTTCAGTTTTGTCTTTCTGGCAGGCAAGATTGAACGGGTGCAGCTGAAATTATTCAAATAGCCGGCTGTCTGAGAGTAAGTTTTGCAAGGGGCGCCGCAGCGCCCCTTTTTTTGGTTCTTCAGACTTTCGTGTGGGTTAATGTTTGGCGTGCCGATCCTGGTTTGCGCCCTCCGGGCGGAGGCTTGACCGGCGCAATTGCGCTACGTTCCATTGTTCCCTGTCGGCGTCCTACGCAAACCGGCACGCTAGGCCAATGGCAGAGGTTGGGAAAGCCGCAGGCGTTTCCCAACGCTTTGTTACGACGCATTTTCGCCCTTTCACTTCACTTCGTTCGCTGCGGTGTGATGCGCGAAGCGTACTGCTTGTCCACACGAAAGTCTGAAAGACCTTTTTTATAGGCCCATCAAAGCGTTTGTCGGTTTATGCAAAGAAAATTCATTGAATCGCTTCCGATGTGGGGATTATTAATCTGGGGGAAAGAATGAAATAATCTGCTGTAATGAATGTCCCTGATTCAGACATTACTATTTCTACCAGAGAGTGATGGCATCGAAATGAAGCGTTAATGACATCGGGTTTCGATGTTGTGCGCTAAATATCAGAACTGTCGGAACCCGATGTTTGACTGGAACAGGAGACACACGTGGAAAAACAGGAAGCCGCCCAAAGGCTGACAGAAGTAATGACGAAATTCACCGGCTATGTCGGCAAGCATTTGCCTACCGATGTTCAGGCGAAACTCAAGGAACTTTCCGCGAGGGAAGACAAACCGCTCGCCAAGGTGGTATATCAATCAATGCATGACAACCAGGAAGCTGCCGCACGTTTGAATCGCCCTTCCTGCCAGGATATCGGAGTCATACAGTATTTCATTACCTGCGGCGCAAAGTTCCCATTCATTGGTGAGCTTGAGGGTGTTCTGCGCGAAGCCACCCTGCGTGCCACCCGCGAGGCACCCCTGCGCCACAACGCAGTGGAAACCTTTACCGAAAAAAATACCGGTACCAACACAGGCTCGCGTATCCCATGGATGGATTGGGATATCGTACCTGATTCAGATGAATGCTCGATTGATGTTTACATGGCTGGCGGCGGCTGTTCTTTGCCTGGCGCAGCCAAGGTGCTGATGCCAGGCCAGGGCTACGAAGGTGTCAACCAGTTTGTCTTCGACGTGATCACGTCTTACGGTATCAACGCCTGTCCGCCGCTGCTTGTTGGTATTGGTGTATCCACTTCGGTGGAGACAGCCGCACGGCTTTCCAAAAAGGCGCTGTTCCGCGAGGTTTCATCGAGCAACCCCCACCCGGATGCCGCCAAGATGGAAAAACTCCTGGAAGATGGCCTCAACAAGGTAGGCATTGGCCCGCAGGGGCTGGGAGGAAAGGCTTCTGTGATGGGAGTGAATATTGAATCCTCTGCACGCCACCCTTCAACCATCGGTGTTGCCGTCTCAACAGGCTGCTGGGCGCACCGTCGCGGCAACATCCGCTTCAAATCCGATCTTTCCTACGAAATCATCTCGCACAAGGGGGCTGCGCTGTGAAAAAGATTCTGACCACTCCCATTCGGGATGAAGACCTCGAAGACCTCAACGTGGGGGATGTCGTTTATCTCAATGGCACCCTGGTGACTTGTCGCGATGTGGCTCACCGTCGCCTGATCGAACTCGGGCGTGAAATACCGGTAGATCTGAAAGGCAATGCAATCTTTCATGCCGGCCCGATTGTGGTGGAGAAGGATGACGGCAGTTTCGAGATGATTTCCATTGGCCCGACTACCAGTATGCGAATGGAGAAGTTTGAAAAGGAGTTCATAGAGCAGACGGGCGTCAAGCTTATTGTCGGGAAGGGAGGCATGGGCCCGAATACCGAAGAGGGATGCCGCAAATACAAGGCTGTGCATGCGGTTTTCCCCGGCGGCTGTGCTGTCTCTGCTGCGACCCAGGTGGAGCGCATCGAGGGTGCTGAATGGCGCGATCTGGGAATGCCTGAAACCCTGTGGATCAACAAGGTCAGGGAGTTTGGGCCACTGATCATCTCTATCGATACCAAGGGCAACAATCTCTTTGAGCAGAACAAGGCAAGTTTCAATGCGCGCAAACAGCCCATTATCGAAGAGATCAATCAGCAAATCAGATTCATCAAATGAGACGAATCTCAAACTTGCATCAGGAGTATCCAAATGAAACTCGTCAGTTATTTTCTCCCCAAGAGCTCTCGCAAGAGCTATGGCATTTTGAATGATTACGGCGTTGTGGATATTGGCCTCAGAGCCGGGGCGATGTTCCCCGATCTGAAGGCAGTCCTTGAAGCCGGCGCACTCGATGCGGTGGCTGTGTTTGCCAATCAGCCTGCGGATTATGCGCAGGAGGAGCTATGCTACCTGCCGGTCATTGAAAATCCGGGTAAGCTTTTCTGCGTTGGCATGAACTATGCAGAGAAGCGTAAAGAATTTTCGGTCCTTCAGACTTTTGTGTGGGT
>DBTS01000073.1:478-10758 GCA_002307175.1 Rhodocyclaceae bacterium UBA1310 | reverse complement strand
TCAACACCTTTACCAAAATATTTCAGAAGTGCCCGCAATCTCTTATTCGGCAGCGAGGCTGACGCGGGCGTACTTGCGCTTGCCTACCTGCAGCACAACCGTCGTTCCCGCGTTCAGAATCAGGCCCTTGTCTTCGACCTTGGCGCCATCGGCACGCACCCCACCCTGCTCGATCATGCGCGTGGCCTCGGAGTTGCTGGCCGTAAGTGCTGCAGCCTTGAGGAGATTTACGATACTGACGCCGGCTGCCGGTACCTTGACCGTCACTTCGGGAATATCCTCAGGAATGGCACCACGCTGGAAGCGCGCCTCGAAATCCGCCAGCGCATCTTCGGCATCTTTCTGGCTATGGAAGCGGGCAACAATCTCCTGCGCCAGCAGCACCTTGATATCACGAGGATTGCGGCCTTCTGCCACTTCACGCTTGAAGCCGGTGATCTCGGTATTGGAGCGGAAGGACAGCAGCTCGTAGTAGCGCCACATCAGATCGTCGGAAATAGACATCAGCTTGCCGAAGATCTCTTTCGGTGCTTCATTGATGCCAACATAGTTGCCAAGCGACTTGGACATCTTGTTGACACCATCCAGCCCTACCAGCAGCGGCATCATCTGGATGATCTGCGGCAGCTGCCCGGCATTCTTCTGCAGTTCGCGCCCCACCAGGAGATTGAACTTCTGGTCGGTACCACCAAGTTCAACATCCGCACGCATGGCCACGGAGTCATACCCCTGCACCAGCGGGTAGAGGAATTCGTGCACGGCAATCGGCTGCTGCGAGGTGTAGCGCTTGGAGAAATCGTCGCGCTCAAGCATGCGGGCGACCGTGTACTGTGCTGCCAGCTTGATCATGCCAGCGGAACCAAGCTTGTTCATCCAGGTGGAGTTGAAGCAGATTTCGGTGCGTTCCGGATCGAGAATCTTGAAGACCTGCTCACGATAGGTCTTGGCATTTTCTTCAATCTGTTCGATGGAGAGCGGCGGACGCGTGGCGTTCTTGCCGGTAGGGTCGCCAATCTGCCCGGTGAAGTCGCCAATCAGGAACAGGATATGGTGCCCCAGATCCTGATAGTGGCGCAGCTTGTTGATCACCACTGTGTGGCCCAGATGCAGGTCGGGCGCCGTTGGGTCCATCCCCAGCTTGATACGCAGCGGACGACCCGTCTTGAGCCGCTCCACCAGTTCGGATTCGACCAACAATTCTTCAGAGCCGCGCTTGATCAGTTCAAGCGCTTCATTTATTTCAGCCATATCGCCTCACGTATGCATCAGCAATTTCGTGGAAATTTCGCCATCCAGCAGACCGGATCCGATGCCACCACACCAAAAGGGGATGATTTTAGCGCAGCTGCAGGCTCTGTTCCCGCAATCTGTGCAGCCAGCCGCCATGCGCTGTGCAAAGACGGACTCCAAAGCCGTCTCTTGAATGCGCGAAATGCGGACAAAACAAAGCCGCCCGCAGGCGGCCTGGCATTGATCCCGGAAAAATCAGACCGAGAACGACGACCCGCAGCCGCAGGTGGTCACCGCGTTCGGATTGCGAATCACGAACTGGGAACCTTCTAGGCCTTCGGTGTAGTCAATTTCGGCGCCAACCAGATACTGGTAGCTCATTGAATCGATCAGCAGCGTCACGCCATTTTTCTGGAGCTGGGTATCGTCTTCATTGACCTCTTCGTCAAAGGTGAAGCCGTACTGGAAGCCGGAGCAGCCGCCACCAGAGACGAAGACACGTAGCTTGAGGGAGGGATTGCCTTCCTCGTCAATCAGTTCCTTGACCTTCTGGGCAGCACTGTCGGTAAACACCAGGGGTTCTGGTACCGCAGTCTGGGCTGCCGGATTCAGGGCTTCTTCAGTCGTAGTATTCATCACTTGATCTCCTGCAGGGGGATTTCATCAGGGACGCACCCCGCGCGAGGCGCACCATGTTTCTATACTGCCACTACCGAACCGCAGCGCCAATAGTTTTTTGCGTAAGCTTGTGATAGCAAAAACCTTTCTATCGGCTCGGCTTTTGGCATTGTCCAAATGCAAACGCCCCGCTGAGCGGGGCGTTTGCTTACCGGCAAGTACCTGATCAGGCCTTGCGGGGTGCCAGCTTTTCGCGGATACGTGCGGACTTGCCCGAACGCTCACGCAGGTAGTACAGCTTGGCCCGGCGGACAGCGCCACGGCGCTTCAGCTCAATGGCGGCAACCAGCGGGGAGTAGGTCTGGAACGTACGTTCCACGCCTTCACCGGAAGAAATCTTGCGAACGATGAAGGAAGAGTTCAGACCGCGATTGCGCTTGGCAATCACGACGCCTTCGTAAGCCTGCAGACGCTCACGGTTACCTTCCTTGACCTTGACCTGAACGATCACGGTATCGCCAGGAGCGAATTCAGGGATGGTCTTGGCGAGGCGGGCAATTTCTTCCTGCTCGAGTTGTTGAATCAGATTCATGCGTATCTCCAATCATCAAAAAACACAGGCCTGTCGTTCCAGACCGTTCACGCAGAGCAGGTCGCCACCTGATACGTGCCTTCTTATGCCTCACGGTCTTCTGTGAGGGCTGTTTCCCGCTTGAACTCCTCAAGCAGGGAATTCTCTTCCCGTCCAAGCGCCAGACGGGACAACAAATCCGGGCGTTTCCGCCAAGTCTGCCCCAGCGCCTGTTTGAGGCGCCAACGGCGGATATCGGCATGATTGCCCGACATCAACACAGCGGGAACACGCTCGCCACGAAATTCTTCCGGGCGGGTGTAATGCGGGCAATCGAGCAGACCAGCCACGAAAGAATCTTCCTGGGCAGAGTCGGCATCATTCAAAGCCCCTGGCAACAACCGGATGATGGCATCCATCAACAGCATTGCCGGCAACTCGCCGCCAGAGACAACAAAATCCCCGACGGATACTTCTTCATCCACTGCAGCATCAATCAACCTCTGATCAATGCCTTCATAACGGCCGCACAACAGAATCAGCCCAGGTTCAGCAGCAAGCCTGACCACAGTTGCATGATTCAGAGGCTTGCCCTGCGGTGACAGGTAGATCACCCTGCCCGCCTGACCGTTTTGCGCCTGCTGCGCTGCTTTGGCTGCCGCAAGCGTCTGCGTCAGCGGCTCGGCCAGCATTACCATGCCGGGACCGCCGCCATAGGGGCGATCATCGACGGTACGATGCAGGTCTGACGTGAAATCCCGCGGATTCCAGCATTGCAGCTGCCACAGCTTGCGCTCGACAGCACGTCGCGAAATGCCGTACTCCCGCAAGGCAGAAAACATTTCCGGAAAGATCGTTACCACATCGAAACGACGCGGTAGCGCTGCCTGTTCACTCACCAGTCAGCTTCCCAATCGACCCGGATTTCGCCCGCAGCAAGATCCACATCCTTGATGTAGACGCCCACAAACGGAATCAACCGTTCGGTTTCGCCATCCACCACATCCAGCACAGCATGCACACCTGTATCAAGCAGGCCGCGCACCTTGCCGAGTGCAACCTCGGCATTGCCGATCACTGCCAGACCGACCAGGTCAGCCCAGTAGTATTCGTCCTTGGCAGGGGCAGGAAGTGCTTCGCGAGGCGCAGCAACAAACCAGCCATCAATCGCTTCAGCCGCAGTACGATCTGCCACTCCCTCAAGGGCAACAACAAGCCCCTTGCCTTGAGCACGCAGACTCTGCAGACCAAAAGCCTGCCAATCACCAGCCTGCTGGGAATCCGGGTTTTTGCCCAGCCACCATTGCGGCATCTTGCGCCACGCCAGCGGATCATCCCCATAAGGCTGAATTTTCAGTCCGCCATTAAGACCATATGGGGCCACAATGCGCCCCAGAACCACCATGGTCACGCCGGTACTGATGTTCAGACTGCAGCCTTGGCGTGCTGCTTGACCAGACGGGCAACCGTCGGGGACAGCTGGGCACCCTGCTGCTGCCAGTAGGACAGGCGTTCGACGTTAACCGACAGGCTCTTTTCATTGCCAGCAGCAACCGGGTTGTAGAACCCGACGCGTTCAATGAAACGGCCATCGCGACGATTGCGCTTGTCAGCGGCAACGATGTTGAAGAACGGGCGCCCTTTGGCACCACCACGAGAAAGACGGATAACAACCATGTTTTGTATCCCGAGAAACTTGGTACGGATTACCGAAAACCGAGAATAATAACTGAGTCAGGCCGTGGACTCAATAGCTCTTTTCACTTCCCCCTCCCGACTCCGCCCGGATTCAGCCCCTAAAGCCCATGCCGGATATCCCGGAAACAAGGCCGCACGCCACGGACAGCGGCCTATCGGGCAGTGCGTACACTCAGGCACCCACTGAAGGAAAGCGGCACGATACCAGAATTCAGAGCCCCGCCTACACAAGATTGGCCGATACGGCTCCTACGGTATAGTTCCAGATTAACCCCGGCAACAAGCTATAGCCGGCATGATCTTGCTAGAATAGGCCGATATGCTTACGCAATTCAAGTTCCCAGGTCATGCCTACCCCAACCCCAGGATTTACTGCTGACGCCACCGACTCAGTCCAGAGCTGGCTTGCCAGCCCTCCTTCGACAGACATTGCCGAAGAAGTACTGGGCATGGGGCAGACGCTTGACGCGTTATATGGCCCCACCATACAGAGCTCGCAGTTTCACGGCTGTATCGAACAACTCTACAGCCGCGTGCTCCGCCTGGGGATAGAACATCGTCGCGATCTTCGCAGCCAGGTACTCCCCTTGCCGCCGGCACTACTACACCGTGTGCGCAGCGTGGCGGACTGCATCAAACGTGTGGCGCTGGGCTTCGAACGCGTTCTGACCGACAACGACACCCGCGCAGGCACGCCCCAAAAACGCCTCAACGAAGCCTCTTCGGCCCGCGCTCTGCGGCTCCTTGGCGAGTACTATCTGAGCATGAATCAGGTGGGACTTGAGCCAGACCCGGAAATCTGGCGCGTTGCCTACCGTCTTTACGCCCTGGCACGTAATGAACGCGGCCTGGAGGCCAGCGGAAACCCGGCAGAGACAGCCCTGTTCGCCTACAAGCGCCTGCTTGCCATGATCACCCTGGCACCGCAAAGCATGACGCCTGCAGAGCTCGAATGGGCAGCGGAGTATCTGACCCGTATCTGTGCCCAGGTACACGTGCAGGAACAACGCCCCCCCGCACTCGATGGCAGTTGGTACTGGCTTGATCCACATGGTGCGGCTGAACCCCAGTACTGCCTGCGCCGCGACCCGCAGGAAGGCCGCACACTGCTGTTTTTTTCCACCGCAGGATTGGCACGGCGCGCCGGCGAGTTGCTGGCACAGCAGGAAGCCACCAGCGACGGTATAACAGAGTTACGGCTTGATCCGGCATTTCCCGAAGTGCAGCCAACAGCCGTCCTGAACTACCTGCGCCAGCATTGGACGACCCCGCCGAAGCGCGAGCAGCCTCGCCGCAAACAGGATTACCAGGTGGAAGCCTGCGTAGGGCTGACCAACATCTGGGCAGTACTCCATGGCGATGACAACGGCCCCCAATCGCTGATTTCGCGCTGGACAGTGACCAACGAGAGCCCCGGTGGATACGCCATCATGCAGCTTCAGGGACGTGGTGCAGGCCTTGTTGCCGGCGTGGCCGTGGCGCTGCGGCGCAATGCGCAGGACCCATGGAATCTGTGCGTGGTGCGCTGGATTCGCAGCGACTCGATCGAACACATCGAGATCGGGCTGCAAATGGTGTCGCGTGGTGCAATTCCGGTACAAATAGGCTTCCGTGGCACGGAAAAACCGCAGAGCATGGTGCGCGCCCTGGTGCTTCCCGTATTGCCGGCCCTGCGCCAGCATCAGGCGATTCTTGCGCCGTCGGGCACTTACGCTTCACGCCGCTTCACTCTGGTATCTGATATCGAGCGTGTGTATGTAGCGCAATGCCGCCTGCTCACGCTTGATCTGCAAACATCGAGCATTGAACTGTTCCAGTTCGAAATCGACCCCTACCCTATCTGACACCACTGACACTCAGCACTCCGATCCCCGCATGAGCCTGATCACAGGGCTCGCCACAAGATCAAAGCTTGGGCGGTAGATTTTCCAGCGAAGTCACCGGGCGTGCCATTGCCTGCCGCATCTGCCCCACCGTAGCCACCAGAAGTTGCTGGTCATCAGGCCGGATCATCGGGTCCTTGACCTGGATTTCGGCCACACCGACAACCAGCCGGGCCACCAGATCCCCCACTGAAATGGCTTCAGCGGCCACGCATAACATCCACTCACCGTCTTCGGTACGCACTGTCCAGCCTGCCAGCCGCATTTCTTCGAGCATGGCCTCGGCGCGCGCCTGGGTGAGTCTTGCGTCACCCGCCAGATCGACCAGCCCGCGGGGTTTTCCGCGAGATTGCCCCACAATCAGGGCATGCGTTATACGGAGTGCCGCCACAATATCTCCGGCAGGCGTTTGCGGCAGCACCTTCTGGCGGGCCTCGAAATCCGGGAATACCGCCGAAACCGTGGCCCCGAGCAGCACGACAAACCAGGACAGGTAGATCCAGATCAGGAAGATCGGGACCACCGAGAAGGTGCCGTAAATCAGCGTGAAATTTGGCAGACTGGAGAGATAGAAGCCAAACAGACGCTGCATCAGCACCAGCCCCAGCCCCGCCACTAATCCCCCCGCAAGACTGTGCCAGCGATTGAGCTTGCGGTTTGGAATGGAGTGAAAAAGAAAGGCGAACAGTGCGGAAAGCAGCCCCGCTGTCATGGCCCGATTGAGAAAATTGTGCACCCAGCCGGGCTCATCGACCATCCCCAGGGATACCGCCAGCACGCGCCCCGTCACCGCCACGCTGCCCGCAAACAGGATCGGCCCCAGCGTCAGCGCCAACCAGTACACGGGAATCCGCACATACCACGCACGCGGCTTGCGCACCGCCCAGATTCCGGCAATCGTCCGATCAATGGTGGAAAACAGCATGATGGCGGTGATCACCAGAAAGATCGTACCCACGATCGTCAGGCTGGAGGCCTTCTGGCTGAACTGCCATGCATAGGTCGCCACGACTTTGCCGGCACGATCCGGCAGAAGGTTTTGCAGCAGAAAACCGCGCATGCTCTCCCCCAGTTTCATGAACGGGGAGAACTGCCGCATCACGATCAGCACCACGGTAATCATCGGCACCAGCGACAGCAGGGTGGTATAGGTGAGCGCCCCCGCCGTCTGCATCACGCGCACTTCCATAAACCGTCGGCGCACCAGCACGGCAAACTGATAAATCGGGCTATCGGCAAAATACGAATTCATGACCTGCTTCCCTGCACAAGACTGCACCCTATAATGCAGGCATTCTACCCATGCCTGCCTGCCGGATAGTGGCGGTACGCTCCTTTTGGCGGAAACCCAATGCTGCAACGCCTTCAACTTGCTGCCGTGATCAATCTGCTGTGCCTGGTGGGGCTCATTGTGGTCGCAGAAATCTGGCCGCTCGGTGCCCCTGTCAGCCGAATCTGGCTGCTCCTCACCTTGCTGCCATTGCTTTTGGCGCTGCGTGGCTTTCTGTATGGTCGCCGCTACACCTTCCAATGGATGAGCCTGGTGATCTGGCTCTACTTCGCCGCTGGCGTAGTACGTACCTGGGTGGCTTCAAGCCATCCGGCCCTCGTATATGGCGCCCTGGAGATCATTCTCACCCTCAGCCTGTTTGCACTGTGCTGTGGGTATGCGCGCTATTCGGAAAATCTGCGGCAGCAATAAAAAACGCAGCCGAAGCTGCGTTGGTGGAAGCCTGCGCACAAAGCAATCCGGTCAGACCGTACCATCCTGAGGGTCAACACGCTCCACGCCCGAAAACAGGCGATTGACTGCGTTAACGTAAGCTTTTGCAGACGCCACGATGATGTCGGTATCCGCGCCTTGCCCGTTGACAATGCGATCCCCCTTGGAGAGGCGCACCGTCACTTCGCCCTGCGCATCTGTACCACCGGTAATAGCGTTCACCGAATACAGCAGCAGTTGTGCCTGGCTCCCGACTATCGCCTCAATGGCCTTGAAGGTGGCATCCACCGGCCCGGACCCTGGTGCCTCGCCACTGCGTTCGGAACCGTCCACCGTCAAGGTAATGCCGGCAGATGGCACTTCGCCGGTCTCAGAGCTGACCCGCAGCGACACCAGCTTGTAATGCTCGCGTGGGGGTGCAGTGTCATCGGACATCAGGGCCTGGAGGTCTTCATCAAAGATCTCCTGTTTCTTGTCCGCAAGACTCTTGAAGCGTGCGAAGGCGGCGTTGAGCTGCTCTTCACTTTCAATCACGATGCCCAGCTCCTGTAGCCGCGAACGCAGGGCATTGCGGCCGGAGAGCTTACCCAGAGTGAGGCGGTTGGTACTCCAGCCCACATCCTCGGCACGCATGATTTCGTAGGTTTCGCGATGCTTGAGCACGCCATCCTGATGGATACCGGACTCATGCGCAAAAGCATTCGCCCCCACGACAGCCTTGTTGGGCTGTACCGGGTAACCCGTGATCTGCGACACAAGCTTGGAAGCCGGCACAATCTGGGAGGTTTCGATACGCGTGCTCACCGGGAAGAAATCCTTGCGCGTACGCACGGCCATGACCACTTCTTCCATCGAGGCATTGCCGGCACGCTCACCCAGGCCGTTGACCGTGCACTCCACCTGACGGGCTCCGGCATTCACTGCGGCCAGCGAGTTGGCGACTGCCAGACCGAGGTCATTGTGGCAGTGCACCGACCAGACAACCTGATCAGAGTTCGGCACGCGCTCAATGAGCGTGCGGATCAGGCTGGCAAACTGATCGGGCATGTTGTAGCCAACAGTATCGGGCACATTGATAGTGGTGGCGCCCGCCTTGATGACCTGCTCGAAGATGCGGCAGAGGTAATCAACTTCGGAACGCCCTGCATCTTCTGCCGAGAATTCGACGTTGTCGGTGAATTCCCGCGCCCAGCCAATGGCTTTCACTGCCTGCTCAAGCACCTGCTCGGGGCTCATGCGCAGTTTCTTTTCCATGTGGATCGGGCTGGTGGCGATGAAGGTATGGATGCGCCCCGCCCTGGCCGGGCGGATCGCCTCACCGGCACGCCGGATGTCGTTTTCGTTGGCGCGCGCCAATGAGCAGACCACCGAATCCTTGACGGCTTCGGCCACTGCACGTACCGACTCGAAGTCGCCGTTGGAAGCAGCCGCAAACCCTGCTTCGATCACATCGACGCGCATCTTTTCGAGCTGGCGCGCAATACGCACCTTCTCGTCACGCGTCATTGAAGCGCCCGGACTCTGCTCACCGTCACGCAGGGTCGTATCAAATATCACCAGATGGTCAGAAGACATCCGCGTTCTCCATGTTCAATCCACGAGCATCGTTCATTGTGCTTTGTTTGCCACTGCCGGCTTGCGACGGCGCAACCTGCGCCAGACACTCATGACATAGCCGGAAAGGCCATAACAGACAAACAGCCCGAACAGCACCCCCGGTGGGTAGCTGCTGACCACCAGCAGCACAACCACAAAGGCGAGCGCCGCAGCAAACGGAATCGCCCGCCGCAGGTTGATGCTCTTGCCGCTCCAGAATAATACGTTGGTCACCATGCTGACCCCGGAGAAAATCGCGCACACACAGGCCATGTACCGCACGGGGATCCCGAGCAGGCTGGAATCCGGGCTCACGTTATTGTCGATCATCACCCACACGAAGCCAGTCAGCAAGGCGGCTGCAGCCGGGCTGGGCAAGCCCTGGAAGAAGCGTTTGTCGATCACGGTGATGTTGGTGTTGAAGCGCGCCAGACGCAAGGCGGCGGACACACAGTAAATAAAGGCAGCAATCCAGCCCAGCTTGCCCAGATCCTTCAGCGCCCATTCATAGGTCACCAAGGCCGGGGCGACACCAAACGCCACGCAATCCGACAGGGAATCATATTCAGCGCCGAACTGGCTCTGCGTATTGGTCAAACGGGCCACCCGCCCATCCAGGCCATCGAGGATCATCGCCACGAAGATCGCCCAGGCGGCCAGGTCAAAGCGGGAGTTCATCGCCTGGACAATGGCAAAGAAGCCGGCAAACAGGGCCGCGGATGTAAACAGATTCGGGAGAATGTAGATCGCGCGCGAGCGACGTTTCTCCTCGACCTTGGCGTCGACTTCTTCTTCACTGCAGATCTGATCGTTCATGCCACATCCTCAACTGGCCCGGCGATCCGGGCCATCACATGCAAAAAGGGGCGGCAGCAGGGGCCAGACAGCCACTCCACTTTCCGCCCCAACAAGATTACACGACCAATCAGTTCTTGGACTGGTCAACCAGCTTGTTCTTGGA
>DBTS01000073.1:0-229 GCA_002307175.1 Rhodocyclaceae bacterium UBA1310 | reverse complement strand
ACTGGTCAACCAGCTTGTTCTTGGAGATCCACGGCATCATCGAACGCAGCTGGGCACCAACCTTTTCGATCGGATGCTCGGCTGTCAGACGGCGGCGGGCAGTCATCGACGGGTAGTTGGCCTTGCCTTCGAGGATGAACTGCTTGGCGCATTCGCCAGTCTGGATGTTCTTCAGAGCTTCGCGCATGGCTTCCCGCGGAGACTCATTAATCACCTTCTCACCTCCTAC
>DBTS01000062.1 GCA_002307175.1 Rhodocyclaceae bacterium UBA1310 | reverse complement strand
TCAGGGCACGGGCGTGCTTGATGATACCGCCGATGTAGTACAGAGCTGTTTCGGACAGACCGGCGTAGCCGTTGCCAGCGAACAGGTTCTTGCCGTCCTTCCAGATGGACTGGTGGACGTGCATGCCGGAACCGTTGTCACCAACGATGGGCTTGGGCATGAACGTGGCGGTCTTGCCGTACTGATGGGCAACGTTGTGCACAATGTACTTCAGGAGCTGCGTCCAGTCGGCGCGGCGAACCAGCGGGCCGAACTTCGTGCCGATTTCGCACTGACCAGCGGTAGCCACTTCATGGTGGTGAACTTCAACCGGCACGCCACACTGTTCCAGCGCCAGACACATGGCGGCACGGATGTCGTTGAGGCTGTCGACCGGCGGAACCGGGAAGTAACCACCCTTGACGCCCGGACGGTGGCCGATGTTGCCGCCGTCAGTCTTTTCGGCAGAGGCCCAGGCGGCTTCTTCCGAGAAAACCTTGCAGTAAGAACCGGACATGTCGACCTTCCACTCCACGGAGTCGAAGATGAAGAATTCGGGTTCCGGGCCGAAGAAGGCGGTATCACCGATACCGGAGCTCTTCAGGTAGGCTTCAGCGCGCTTGGCGATGGAGCGCGGGTCACGGTCGTAACCCTTGCCGTCAGACGGCTCGATCACGTCACAGGTCAGGATCAACGTGGTTTCGTCGAAGAACGGGTCGATGTAGGCGGTGTTGGCGTCCGGCATCAACAGCATGTCGGAAGCCTGGATGCCCTTCCAGCCGGCGATCGAGGAACCATCGAAGGCGTGGCCTTCGCTGAACTTGTCTGCGTCGAAGGCGGAAATGGGCACGCCAACGTGTTGTTCTTTGCCGCGGGTATCCGTGAAACGGAAATCTACAAATTTGACGTCGCTGTCTTTGACCAGCTTCATAACGTCTTGAGGGGTCGTCATGGTTACTCTCACTCCTAAAAGAAATGAACCGGGTTGCGATACCTGTCCGCCCACGACCCGCAGGAAAACCTGAACCTTCGGGCAGTGCGTTAACGCCGGATGGGAAGCACGTACTGTGCCACGGGCGGTTTTTAAACTCCCCTTCTGAAGCTATCGGGCACGCCAACGCCTTCCGGCAGGGAGGTATTATTGTGCCACAAGGCTGTCTAGCTGTCCGTTTTGTTGATGCTGCATGGCGGGGCATGGTTCTGGTGCATGGCACTGTTTTGGTGCTTTTTGAGATTTTGGTTGATAGGCCGCATACTCTTCCAACTCCCCCAACTTTGCAGTTTTGCGGATAAGGCGACAAATTATGGGAACACTGACAGATGTCCTGCAGCTGGCGGCCAGGCGTGCCGAGCAGATGCAGCTCAATTACGCGGGGGCGGTGACGCCCCGCGAAGCTTTCGACATCCTGCGTCTGGCACCCGGTGCCAAACTTGTGGATGTGCGCACGCGGGCCGAGCTTGACTGGGTTGGCAGAATTCCCGGCGCGCTGGAGATTGAATGGAACACCTACCCGGGTGGCGTGCCGAATCCACATTTCATTGACCACCTCAAAAAGCAGACCGATGGCGAGGCTATGTTGCTGTTTATCTGCCGTAGCGGGGCACGTTCGCATAATGCGGCCATGGCGGCGACTGCGGCAGGTTGTCAGAACTGCTACAACGTGATGGAAGGTTTTGAAGGCGACAAGGATGCCAGCGGCCAGCGCGGCAAGGTTGGCGGCTGGCGGCATGCCGGCCTGCCCTGGCAGCAGAGCTGAGAATGCACAAGGGAGTGGAGCCGGCGCGGCAGGGCCGGTACACTCCGCGTTGCAAACAGCTTTCTTTTAGCGGATCAATGATGCAGACCACCACTATCAGTTTCGATCATTTCAATGCCCTCAAGGATGCGCAGGCGCATGAACGCATTCGCGCAGCACGCGCAAAGCTGGGCTCACGTGCGGTGCTCCTCGTGCATCACTACCAGCGTGCCGATGTCTATCAGCATCATGATCTGACCGGGGATTCGCTCAGGCTCTCCCGGTTGGCGTCTGAAACGGATGCCGAATACATCGTGTTCTGTGGGGTGCACTTCATGGCTGAAGTGGCGGACATCCTCTCCAAGCCACAGCAGATTGCGATTCTGCCGGATCTGGCCGCCGGCTGTTCGATGGCCGACATGGCCAATCTGGCGAAGGTCGAGCGCTGCTGGCGCGAACTCAACGAGGTGCTGGGGCAGGCGGACGAACAGGTCACGCCGGTGACCTACATCAATTCGGCTGCGGATCTGAAGGCTTTTTGTGGCGAGCACGGCGGTATTGTGTGTACGTCCAGTAATGCGCCGAAGATTCTCGACTGGAGTTTCGCCCGGCGTGAGAAGGTGCTGTTCTTCCCGGATCAGCATCTGGGCCGCTGGACTGGGCACAAGATGGGCATTCCGCTCGAAGCGATGCGCGTGTGGGACCCCGATCTGCCCAATGGGGGCCTTACGCCTGAAGAAATCCGCAATGCCCGCATGCTGTTGTGGAAGGGGCACTGTGCTGTGCACCAGATGTTCCAGCCCACGCATATTGCCAACTGGCGCAAGCAGAACCCTGATGGCTTCGTGATTTCCCATCCGGAGTCTGCCTACGAGGTCTGTGAAGCTTCCGACTATGTTGGCTCCACCGAATACATCATCAAGGTCATCAAGGACGCCCCGGCTGGCACGAAGTGGCTGGTAGGTACCGAACTGAACCTTGTGAACCGCCTGGCCGAGGAAGTGAAGCCGGAAGGCAAGCAGGTGCAGTTCATGAGCCCGATTGTGTGTATGTGCTCGACCATGCAGCGCATCGACCCGCAGCATTTGGCCTGGACGCTGGAAAATCTGGCAGAAGGCAATGTCGTCAACCGTATTTCGGTGCCAGAGCACGAAGCCCGACTGGCCAAACTTTCACTGGAGCGCATGCTGGCCGTTTCCTGACCGATCTTTTCGCATGCTAGAGGTTTATGCCAATAACCCTGCAAATCTGTAGCTGCAACATTCACAAAGGTTTCTCGCAAATGAATCGCCGTATGGCGATTCATGACATGCGTGATTGCCTGGATACGCTGTCCCCGGATATCTGCCTGCTGCAGGAAGTCCAGGGGCAGCATCTACGCCATGAGCGCCGGCTTGCCGACTGGCCCAGCCAGCCCCAGCACCAGTTCCTTGCCGGTGGCCGCCTGCATGCGGCCTACGGGGCGAATGCCGCGTATGACTATGGGCATCATGGCAACGCGATACTTTCACGGTTCCCCATCACACGTACACGCAATCGCGACGTGACCCAATACCGGTTGGAGCGGCGCGGTATTCTGCATTGCGAGCTGGCCTTGCCGGGTGGGCGTGAAGTGCATGCCATGTCCATTCACCTCTCCCTCACCGAGCGGCAGCGGCGACGCCAGTTGAGCCAGCTTGCTGACTATGTTGAACACTGTGTGCCGCGCAATGCACCATTGGTGATTGCCGGAGATTTCAATGACTGGCGGCAGCAGGGTCACAAGTGGCTGTGTGAGCGTCTTGGCCTGCGCGAAGCCTTCACCGAGCTTACCGGCCATCCGGCGCGGTCTTTTCCGAGCACATTACCGATGCTGCGCCTGGATCGCGTCTATCTGCGCGGCTTTCAGATTGTCTCCGCAGCGGTGCATGCCGGCAAACCCTGGTCGCAGGTCTCCGATCACGCAGCCTTGTCGGTACAGGTGAAACTCAGATGAGAAATGAACGCTCCCTCTCTGGCAACCGCATCAAGCTGCTTGAGTCGGGAGTGGCATATTTCCCTGCGCTGCTCGAGGCAATCGAGGCTGCCCGGCACGAAGTTCTCCTGGAAACCTATCTGTTCGAGCAGGATGTCACCGGCCAGCGTTTCATGCAGGCTCTGCGTGCAGCGGCGCTGAGAGGGGTACGCGTGCGTCTCATGGTGGATGGGTTTGGTGCACGGCGCTTTGTGGATGAGGCCATGGCCGAGCTGGTGGCCGACGGGGTGGAGATCTTCGTGTATCGCCGCGAGATACGCGCACTGTCGCTGGGGCGCAATCGCCTGCGTCGTCTGCATCGCAAACTGGCGGTGGTGGATGGACAGATCGCCTTTGTCGGCGGCATCAATATCATCGACGACATGGATACGCCGCGGCATACCCCGCCGCGCTTCGATTTTGCCGTGCGCATCGAGGGGCCGCTGGTGGTGCGCGTGCAGAATGCCATGATCCGCCTGTGGCGTCTCATGAGCTGGGCCAGCTTCAAGCGGCGGCCGGGGCTGTTGCGCTGGGTGTCACCGGTGCGTAAACGTGTCGGGCGGATGCGTGCGGAATTTCTCGTGCGGGATAATCTCGGGCATCGCCGCGATATCGAGAATGCCTACCTGCAGGCGATCCAGGGCGCCCGGCAGGAAATCGTCCTGGCCAATGCCTACTTCTTTCCCGGCATCCAGTTTCGCCATGCGCTGGTGGAAGCGGCACTGCGCGGCGTCAAGGTCACCATCATTCTGCAGGGGCGTATTGAATACTGGTTTTTGCACCACGCCACGCGTGTCCTGTATGCCGGATTGATACAGGCAGGGATCAGTATCGTGGAATACCGCAAGAGTTTCCTGCATGCCAAGGTAGCCGTGGTCGATGATGGCTGGGCCACCGTGGGGTCAAGCAATATCGACCCCTTCAGCCTGCTCCTGGCGCGCGAGGCAAACGTGGTGATCCATGACAAGGCGTTTGCCGCGCGTCTCAAGCGTTGCCTGCTCAGGGCCATCGCCGAGGGAGGGGTCGAAATCACTGCCGAGCAACTGCAGCGGCAGCATTTCTGGCAGCGTGGTATCAGCTGGTTTGCCTACGGCGTTGTGCGCATGGCGATGGGGCTGGCAGGCTATACCGGGCGGCAGTCGATGTAAGTCAGGGCTGACTGCCGTTCGTGTCAGGCGGCAGGCATCAGGGATTGATGACTGAGTGGCGCGTGCGTGGCGCCTTCGCCAGATCCCAGTTCGCAAAAGCCCATTGCCAGAGCTCATCCAGGCTTGCGTGGCGCAATGCCACAGGTGGATTCTGCGCCAGAAAATGCAGCACCCGCCACAGGTTTTCCGCCGGCTGTTCTGATGAGATCGGTGCTGCAAGTGTCTGCTTGGAGAGTTTTTCACCCGCAGGATTGGTGGCTACTGGCAGATGCGCGTACACCGGCTGGGGGTATCCCAGCAGGCGTTGCAGCAGGATCTGGCGGGCGGTTGAATCAAGCAGGTCCGCGCCACGCACCACATGGGTCACGTTCTGGCGCGCATCATCCACCACCACGGCGAGCTGATAGGCAAACTGCCCGTCGCCCCGCCGCAGCACGAAGTCACCGATGGTTTCCCAGACATCTTCCTGCTGTGCCCCCTGGATCAGATCCTGCCAGGGCAGGGGGCCGGCGTCCGTGCGTACGCGCCATGCGTGGGCCTTCCTGTTGGTGGGCAGACCCTGGCGGCAGGTTCCCGGATAGCGGTAGGATCCATCAGGCGCGCGCAGCGAGGAATCCGCAATTTCCTTGCGCGAGCAGGCGCAGGGATAGACGAAGCCTTTCTCGCGCAGATGATCAAGCACCTCCTGATAGGCATCCAGCCGCCAGCTTTGCCAAAGCACCTCGCCATCCCACTCGAGACCGTGTGCGGCCAACTGGTCGAGGATCGTACTGGCCGCACCGGGGATGGTGCGCGGCGCATCAATGTCCTCAATGCGCACAAGCCAGCGGCCATGATGGTGGCGCGCCTCGAGATAGGAAGCCACGGCTGCAATCAGTGAGCCAATATGCAGGGGGCCGGTCGGAGAAGGAGCGAAGCGTCCAATGTAAGCCGGCAGGTTCATTTTTTGAATGCGTTCAATTCAATGTCCGCAGCCAAAGTATGCCGGTTTAGCCCTGGCTGCTATCAGCAAGCATTGGCAGAAGAGAGTCTGTTTGTTTCCCGCCAGAGAGCTGGTGAGCACGCGGCTGTCTGATGAGGCAAGCGCATCGGCGAAATCCAGGTCAATGGCCATAGGCGCTTGCTTTAAGCACTGATGATATCGCGGGTAAGCCGCCCTGAACAGGGCGGCATCACCCTTATATGCTCGCCGGAAACTCAATACGGGCGTTGTTTCAGGACAATGGAATTGTGTAAGTATGGTTTGGGCAAGCCCTTAAATAAGGGGGCATCAGACTTTAGTGTGGACAATCATTGGTATGCCGATCCTATCTTCCACGCTTCCGTGCCAAAAAAGGCTGTTTGTCGTAAGTCGGAAAAGCCGCAGGCGCCTTCCGACGCATGGTCATTGTGGCAATTGGGTGACGCCGCATGCGTGGGTGTCGGCGCTGATTTTCCACTATTGGCACTTCGATGCCGTTGCAAGAAGGGGCGCTCGTATGATTACCCAACTTGCCAGACACGGGGTGTGGGGCAAGAACTCTGGCAGCGAGAACAAAGGCCCCGCGATCAGCCAGGGCCGTCGCTCGCGGCCGCGAGGAGCGACACCAAGACATCGCTGATCGGTGTCGGGATGCCGTGAGCCCTGCCACGACGCGAGATGACGCCGTTGCGGATGTCCCATTCGAGTGGACGGTCGGCTTCGCGATCCGTAAGGATGGAAGTGCCCATGTCGGCGGGAGACGCCTGAAACTTGTCGAGCACCTCCTGCGGCACCTCATCGCCCAGTTCAGCACCCTCGGCGCGGGCCACTGCCAAGCATTCCCGCAAATAGGCAAGCGTGAGTTTGGCGATGTCAGCCCGGACGAACATGCCCGAGCGGCGGTGCGTGAGTGCCATGAGTCCTGCCACTGCGTTTTGCAGCAGCTTGCGCCAGGCAAGAGAGTTGAAGTTC
Source organism: Rhodocyclaceae bacterium UBA1310 (assembly GCA_002307175.1). Taxonomy (GTDB): domain Bacteria; phylum Pseudomonadota; class Gammaproteobacteria; order Burkholderiales; family Rhodocyclaceae; genus Uliginosibacterium. Next base: position 31,580 of record DBTS01000062.1, on the reverse strand, counting down.
GTGGCGAGGTCTGCGGCGCACCGGGTATCCTGCAGTGCCTTGGCCACCACGCGGGAATCTGACGTGTCTGGCAGGGTGAGGCGCAAGTCACCGCGCAAACGCACCGAGCCATCAGGTTGCGCCTGCGCAGGAAACCATACGACAGCGGGGACGATCCTCCCGCATGGAGAATGCGGGGCAATCCTGTCCAGCTGCTCAACGCCATTCTGCAGCACGCACACAACCGTTGCCTGATGGCATAAGGCTGTGAGCCATCCTGCCGCCGCCTCGATTTGTGTCGCCTTGACTGCAAAAAAGACGAGGTCGACTGTATGATTGATCTGCGTGGGATCAGTCCGTACCGGACCGGGAACGATGATTTGGCGATCAGCAGCCTGCAGCGTCAGTTGCTCGTGGGGTGTGCGACCGCACAGTAGCGGCGTGTGGCCGATTTCGTGCAGTACTGCCGCGACAGTGGTTCCGATGGCCCCCGGGCCCACGACAGCGATAGTAGTACTGGCTGCGTTCATGAAGATAGACTCCTTTGACTTGATGCAGCACATCTACTCACTCCGGATGTGCCCGGTGTTTTTGCCTGATACGCCGGATCAGCGCGCAATCCACGTCCAGGGATTGATCACTGCAAGACCTGCCGCCTCAAAGGGCGAAGTATCACGCGTGGCAACAGTGAAACCATGTGCAGCGGCAATAGCCGCGATATAGCCATCTGCCGAGGCGATTGCATGCCCAGCGGTACGGGCGCGGGCACGCAGCATTGCATAGGCCTGAGAGGCGCTTTCATCGAACGGCACGATGCGGCCTGCGAACAGGGGAAGTACCTGCCGCTCGAAGCGCGTATGCAGCGTCTCACGGCGTTTGCCTTCTGGTAGTGCAGCAATCCCGAAGCGCAGCTCTGCCAGGCTGATTGTCGACAGATAAAGCGTCTCAATCACCTGCGCATCGATCCAGGCCAATACATTCGGATCACTGGACGTTTTCAGCGGCTCAGAAACCACATTCGTATCAAGCAGAATCATTCGAAACTGACCGGTTCAGAAGGCGTTCTGTCGCGTTCGATCTCCAGATCGACGCCACCGGCTTCCCGGCCGATCTCGGCCAGTAGTGAGCCCAGCTTGACTCGCCCCTCGGGGCGAACAGCGTTTTCAAGAATTGCCCGGATTTCCGCCTCAGCACTGCGCCCGTGCATGGCCGCACGCACACGTAAAGCACGATGGGTTTCTTCCGGCAAGTTGCGGATGGTCACTGAGGCCATTGCTGTCACTCCTTCAAAAACATTGCAATGATTGCATTTTTTATGAATGATAGCATTCGGTCTGGCAGATCGCTACGTAACCCATCTTGCCAGGGGCTTTGTAAGCAGGTGCCGTGGCCGGGCCGGGCCGGGGAGCCCCTGCAGAACAGCCCCTTCGAGCCCGAAGGGTTTGTGATCCGACACCTCTTTGGTTTTGGGCTTCCTACGTTGCTTCTTGCCCGACTCGCAGCGGACTCCCTTGTTCAGCGTTCGCCGATGGCTGAGCTCCGCATGTGGCTTGCGTCACGTCCCTGACAATTCCATCATGACTAATTGAACAGCAAAGGCTTTAAATATCGTTCGGTCTTAGCGGATATCTGGTATGACATTTAATCTAGAAAGCCATTTCGTCAAGTGAGCGACAGTAACATACCTGGCGCCAGTTCCTTTGTATAGTTCCCGGAATTCCATCCAGTGTTCTTGGATTCTCTTTTCTATTTGCAGTGAACTAAATTTTGTTCTACTACATAAAGCAATAACGCAGTCAGATAGTTGAATGTCGTGTTCAAAATATACTGTTTTTACAGATTTCGAATCAGGCATTCCTACTCTAGGTATCAAAATACACCAACCACGAATAATGCCTTTGGCTGTATTTGACGTTCTGTCGAGTGATGATACGTTTCCACTTCCTACAACTTGGCGAATGTTTGTAGAGTGTAAAAAAATTGTTCCAGATGATGATTTTGTCATTAAATGAACTGGCAGGCTTCCTCTTAATATATCAACTTTTATCTCACAAAAACTCAAATCAAGTACGGCCTCCTGTGAATTATCTGATCCTCGAAGCAATTCGACAACACAGGCGTTTGCACGTGCACCCTTGAAAGTGCTGCACTTTAAGTCAGCCACTTTTCGAAGGCTATAGGACAACGAAAGCGATTGGCGTCCAATAGTATCTATTTCTGAGTATAGCAGCGATTCAGGGGCTATTAGGACAGCGCCAAGAGTCGGACGAAATAACTCGAGACTTTTTGTTAGGCAAGCCATCGCAATACTTCCCCGGAAGTTTTTTTTGTTGTATTCTATTTGAATGTGTTTTTGACTGACTTGACTAAACGGTGGGTTCAGCACTAGAAGATCAACCTTCCCAGGGATTACTTTTCCGAACCCACTTAGGTAAGAACGCCTACTTAAAAGATCACCGGTCGATAACACCCATGAAGGCCTTTTCTTCTTGAGGGCCCTAATTGCATTCCGATCTCTATCAACACCGATACAAGAAATTTCTCCAAAAACATGATTTGCAGCATCTAACAATCTGCCATTTCCACAGCTCGAATCTGCACAGCTCTCCGGCTGAAATGGCAAATCAACCTGCTTCAATGCGGACAGAGCCACATCTTCAGGCGTGTAATAGCGATCAAGATCAAAATTCGCTGAAGTCATTGAAGTCATAGATATGAATAACGCCGATCCCGTCGGTTCTGCCGCTTTTTCGAATTGGGTGGTCAAACATGACCTCAGAAATATTTTCGTTTGCTGCCGCAAAAATAATCGTACCTAATGCATGAGGCTTTGTTCCTACGGGTGCCAAATAAATGTAGTGATCGGCGTAATCACGTCGAATTTCAGATAGAACTTTGATAACTTCAAATGGGCTGCTAGCATGTGCATATCGAATTTCACTGTTAGCTCGATAGCTACTCAAGAAGTCTCTATTGCATGATACCGTATAGGCAGGAAATTCAATCTGAAATCCTGGTACGCCAACAATAGGAATGACGCGAGGAATTGGATCTATTTGAAGCACTAGTCGTTCTGGTCTATCTCCTTCAAACCCGAGTAATGCTACAAATATGCATTTGTCTTCATTCTCTGGTCCGGATAGTTTCGCGAAACCAGGTAAGGGAGAGAGTCCTTCAAAGCGCACGCTGAGGTCAAATAATGCAGAAGATGCCGGACTTGAGTGTAACTTGTAAGAAGCAGGTTCGGCGTATAAAACCCTAGTCTGAACTTTATTGCTATACAAAGCCTTAATAATAGGTGCCCACACTTGAGGAGGCATTCCTGAAATATCAACTAGATATCGTTCTTGATTAAGAAGATTTTTTATTGAAACTTCATCCTTTAAGTCAATGCTTTGATTTCCTTGTGCCCCCTTGGCCTCGATTTTGTCGCGCGAGGATCGTGTTAATGTAATGATTCGTGTTGGCGAATTTCTAGAAATATCATCCCATATTGGGAGCTGACCCCGTTCCTCTGTAGCATCCGATGCAATGATGATGGTTTCATTGCTGAAGATGTCTGCTTGTGTAAGGTTCCGAAATCTAAGTGTGCGACCTGATGACAGAAAAGAAGCTGCTGACATTACTTGCTTCCCTCGTAGAATGCCGAGAATAGAGCCAACTGTTCTGGCAGCTCCTCTTCCGAGACTTGGGGTTTGTCTTCAAGCATTGCCGCGATAGCCTTAGATGGCTTGTCTTCCAGAACGTTTAGCAAGTTTCTTGCATCTAGCCCCATTCGTCTCTTTTTTCTGTGTGATATTTCAAAAAAGGCGCAGAAAATTGGATGCAATCTGTATTCTTCATCCTTCATTTCTGAATTGCTAGTGGATTTTGTTCTTGGATCTACTTCGAAAGCAAGGTGAGAGACGCCGTCCGAAAGAATTTCTGTGACCTGAAGAATGTCATTACTATTTCCGCTTAGTACAAACGATGTGACTTCAGGCGTTTTCCCCAGCGGAGATCTTGCTCGTTCAAAGAAAACCTTTCCGATCGCGAGTACTAATCTTTTTAACTGTACGCCCTTGTCAGCTAAGCCTTCGAGTTGATTAAGTCTTCTTTCTCCAACATCTCTTGCCGCGTACGTTTGGGATTTTGCGGAGATAGATAGTGTCCCAGAATTAACACGGCCTGGTTGCAGCTCGTACTGAATAGCCGTGTCAATTAGCTCAAGAAAATACCTGATATTTCCAGATGCAAGAGCTAAAAAAATTCGTTCTCCACAATAGTATTTACGGATCCGCGCCCCTTTATTCCCTTTTGATAGCCAAAAGAGACTCGAATAGCCATAATTTCCAAGCCGTGTTTTCCATTCTGTTTCATTAGCCATCCAATCTCGAGCTAGTTCTGAAAGTGGCTGGATTTCACTTTCCTGCCAGTATTTTAAGAAGTAAATTTCATGTACTGGTTTTGCCAAGAAGTGCTTATGTGCCGCTGGGTCTTCTTGGCTAAGCTCTGTTAGTACTTGGTGAGCAATTCGATCAGCACCTAAGAGATTTGCTTCATCTGGGAAAGAAAGCTCCTGTAGAAAGTCTTTCAAATTAGTATAAACATCTAGATTCTGATTTTTTGCGTACTCGAGACGAGTTTCGGCAACTGCCTTTGCAAAAAACTCAAAACCTTCTTCAGCAATTTCTATCTCTGCATAGTCGTCTGGGGTTCTGAGGAGATCTTGCGAGTCAAGAGTACATCGATTGCGAATCCCATTCTTTCTTACGCCTACCTTATATGATAAAGGGGGTTCTGCATGCTTAATGTAGGTGTTAATAACTGCCTGCTGATAGTCTAATAAGTTCTCATATTCGTCGATGCAGCAAAATATAACTCTGTCCCCGAGAATTCCAGAATCACTCAATGCATTTGAAAAAGTTCGCAATGGTGACTCTGCCATAGATATAACTATGTCATAGTCTCGGGTGGGGTTGTTTACCTGAACTTGTAGGCGAGAGACTTCGATTTTTAGAAAAGTTTTAAGATCATCAAGATTCTGAAGACCGGTTCCACCAAATTCTGACGCAAGAAGCGAAATGGCAGCCGTTGCAAGTTTCAAATTTGTTTTCTGTTCTAGCCATCGAGTGAGGTCAACGAATTCAAGGCAAACAAGCAGATTAAAGTAATGTGCGAAGTAGCGAGCCCAAGACGATTCATCGAGTGCGTCGCCCTGAAAAGCACGTACTCTGTTCTTGTTCATCCTTACAAGAATGCCAAGATATCGTTGGTCTTCAAATCCTGCATCCGCAGCTTCCAATCTTTCAAAAACGGATTCATAGCGGAGCGATTGCAGAGAGGTTGTTTTGCCGGTTCCCCGCCCCCCTACAAGGAAACACGGTCGCTTGGACTCAAGTTTTACTAGGTATGTTGGAGAAACAAACAGATCCTTGAAACGAGCGGCGGGCCATTCCGCTCGGTTGTCTCCAAAAAGTTGTCCCAGAAGCTCAAATGTTTTGTCTTGGTTAATTGCGTTCAATTAGTGGCTCCCAAGAGTTCGTGCCCGGAGCCCAAAATATCGGCAGAGTGGCATCAGGAATAGAGTGTTCAAAGCCAAGCAGAAGACCTCGCCTTTTGTAACCATATTTAAGCCAATCCACATTTTTGGCCATCCACGGGTCGGACGGCAGTAAACGTGACGAGTACTTCGTCAGAAATTCATCAAGTTTCGCCAAAGTATCCGCGTCTTTTCCCAATACTTCGAATACTGTTGATTTGTTCTCAATGACATGGGTCGGGCATACCGCAACAGTTGGTGCTTCGCGGTTAATATTAACTAGGCCAAAATCAGTTGAAACTAGTGTGATGTATATTGCAGTGAAATTAGAATCATTTTGGATGGTTTTAAAAGAATCTCCGCTGCCTACTAGATCCTCTCTCCACGTATGGAGGAATTGATCCCCAGATCCGATGAAGTCATCGAGAAACACAACAGTCCCGCCCTTTTTTGCGTGTTCAAGTGCGGAGGCTGTTTCCGCTACATGGGACTCAGGAACTCTCAATAGCTGCCTAGCTTTGCGGCACAACAAATAGCCCGAATCTGTCGGATTTGGTTGTTCTCCACGGACTGGCGTAAAAACGGCACTATCGAGTGACTTTATTAGTGCTTCTCTTTTTGGAGCTGCTGGCCCTTTGGGCAAACCATCGCTAATTGAGTTAAAGGCGGCGATCATTAGCGCGTCAGTAAGCCCCGCACCATAGAAATTGAATTTTTCTAATAGACGTCCTGCAAATTGCTGATCGCTAGGGGCGAAATTATCTAACCAAGCTCGAGGACGGAGCTTGGGCTCTGGGCACCAAAATGATGCGGCTTTTAAGGCCTCGCACCTAGCAAGGACTTCTCTTTTGGCCAAATCCTCTCGCATCTAACCCTCCAATCAGCTGCTTATTGAGCGTTGAGCAGGTATTACCTCAAAAGTAGGAGTCTAGGTGTACAGACCCGCCTGATTATCGCATTGCAGACGCATACCCTCCTCAACAATCGTTTCTGACGGAGCTTCATCGACTAGGGGTATTTTGCTGCAACTGCGGCTGCTTTGACGCTATGTTGCCATCATCTGAGTAGGCAGAATTATAATCGCAAGAAACAAAGGCAGTGAGGTGCTCATAGGGATTTCACAAGCATTCATCCATGTAAAAACGCCCGTCAATCCAGGGACTGGCGGGCGTTCTGAGCGTTCCGCAATGTTTCAGTACATTGCGCGGTGTTGCATCAATCGCGTTAGACGTTGAACAGGAAGTTCAGTACGTCGCCATCCGCAACCACATACTCCTTGCCTTCCGAGCGCATCTTGCCGGCTTCCTTGGCGCCCTGTTCGCCCTTGTACTGGATGTAGTCGGCAAAGGCGATGGTCTGGGCGCGGATGAAGCCGCGTTCGAAGTCGGTGTGGATCACGCCGGCGGCCTGCGGGGCGGTGTCGCCCTTGTGGATGGTCCAGGCGCGGACTTCCTTGACGCCTGCCGTGAAGTAGGTCTGCAGGCCGAGCAGGTCGTAACCGGCGCGGATCAGGCGGTTCAGGCCGGGTTCTTCGAGGCCGATGTCGGCGAGGAAGGTGAGTTTGTCGGCTTCGTCGAGGTCTGCCAGATCGGATTCGAGCTTGGCGCACAGGGCTACCACCGGGGCGCCTTCTTTGGCGGCGTGTTCGCGCAGGCGGTCGAGGTAGGGATTGTCCTGGAAGCCGGTTTCATCGACGTTGCCCACATACATGGCGGGCTTCAGTGTCATCAGGCACAGGGGCTTGAGGAGTGCTCGGTCGTCAGCGGAGAGGCCCGGGAAGGTGCGCGCCGGTTTGCCTTCGTTGAGGTGCGGCAGGAGCTGTTCGAGCAGGCCGACGAGCTTGAGGGCTTCCTTGTCGCCACCTGAGCGGGCGCGCTTGGCTTCGCGTGAGAGGGTGCGTTCAACCACAGCGAGATCAGAGAGGGCGAGCTCGGTCAGAATGGTTTCGATATCGGCCAGCGGGTCGATACGGCCAGAGACGTGAATGACGTTTTCGTCATCGAAACAGCGCACAACGTTCACGATGGCATCGGTTTCGCGGATGTTGGCAAGGAACTGGTTACCCAGGCCTTCGCCTTTTGAAGCTCCGGCGACCAGACCGGCGATGTCGACGAATTCGACGATGGCGGGCTGGATGCGCTGTGGCTTGACGATTTCCGAGAGTTGCGCCAGACGGGGGTCGGGCACTTCAACGATTCCCACGTTCGGCTCAATCGTGCAGAAGGGGTAGTTGGCGGCTTCAATCCCGGCCTTGGTGAGGGCGTTGAACAGGGTGGACTTGCCAACGTTGGGCAAGCCGACGATGCCACATTTCAGACTCATGATTTTTCCTTCGGCGCGGGGCGCGTGTTGATGGACTGGGTCGCGCTGTTCCAGTCGCCATTTGCAATCTTGGGCCAGTTTACCAGTGCCCTATCGATGGCTGCGTCGATTTCGCCCTGTTCTTCACGGCGCGGGCGGTTCAAAACAAAGTTGACGACCTCGTTACGGTCGCCGGGGTGGCCCACCCCGATGCGCAAACGCCAGTAATCCGGGCTGGAGAGGCGTGCGGAAATATCCTTGAGGCCATTGTGTCCGCCCGAGCCGCCGCCAAACTTGAGGCGCAACTGGCCGGGAGGAATATCCAGTTCATCGTGCACGACCAGGATCTGGTCCGGCAGGATGCGGTAAAAATGTGCCAGCGCGAGTACTGACTGGCCAGAGGCATTCATGAATGTCTGCGGCATCAGCAGCCAGATATCGGCATCACGGGAGCGCCCTGCATAGCCCTGAAAGCGGGTTTCGAGCTTGAGGTTGACGCCCAGATCCTGAGCCAGACGCTCACAAAACCAAAACCCGGCATTGTGCCGGGTTTGGGCATATTCGGCCCCGGGGTTACCGAGGCCGACAATCAGCTTGGGAGCTGCCTGAGCCATTTAGGCCTTGGCTGCGCCTTCGCTGGCAGCAGGAGCAGCTGCAGCAGCGGCCGGAGCGGCAGCTTCTTCGACTTCAGCGCCACGGTTGGTGACGATGGAGGCAACGACCTTGTCGCCGTCGGTAGCGTGAGCCAGTTCAACACCCTTGGGCAGCTTCACGTCCTTCAGGTGCAGGGCTGCGCCAGCGTCCAGATCCTTCAGGTCGATTTCGATGAAGGCCGGCAGATCGGCAACCAGACCCTTGATGTCGAGTTCGGTGATGGTGTGCGAAGCAACACCGCCATGAACCTTCACGCCCGGGCAGACATCGGCGTTGACGAAGTGCACCGGCAGCTTGATGTGGATGGCGTGGGTGGTGTCAACACGCTGGAAATCCACGTGCAGCACGAGCTGACGGAACGGGTGCCATTGCACATCGCGCAGGATCACGGCTTCCTTGTTTCCTTCGACTTCGATGTTCAGCACGGAGGAGTGGAAAGCTTCGTTGCGCAGAGCGTGGTACAGGCCGTTGTGATCCAGCGTGACCTGCAGGGCCGGCTTGTCGTTGCCGTAGATGATCGCCGGGGTATTGCCAGTGTGACGCAGGCGGCGGCTCGCACCCGAACCCTTAGCATCACGCTTCGTGGCGGTAAGATTGAATTGCATAAACTTCTCCAGATTATGGCGGCATCCGCGACCAGGTGCCACCGACACAAAAAGGCGAAGTCGTGAAGACCCCGCCCGAAAGTAAATCAAACCACTATTCGTCCATGAACAGCGAAGAGACGGACTCTTCGTTGCTGATGCGCAGCATCGTGTCAGCCAGCAGCGAGCCAATCGAGATCTGCTTGATCTTCGGGCAGGCACGGGCATCGTCGCGCAGCGGAATGGTGTCAGTCACGACCACTTCGTCGAGCTCGCTTTCCATGATGCGGCCGATTGCCGGGCCGGACAGCACGGCATGCGTGATGTACGAAACGACACGGGCGGCACCATGTTCCTTGAGCGCCTGGGCCGCCTTGCACAGCGTACCGGCGGTATCGACGATGTCGTCGACGATGACGCAGGTGCGGTCACGCACGTCACCGATGATGTTCATCACTTCGGAAACGTTGGCCTTCGGACGACGTTTGTCGATGATGGCCAGATCCGTTTCGAGCTGCTTGGCCACCGCACGGGCGCGAACCACGCCGCCCACGTCTGGCGAAACCACCATCAGCTTGTTGTTCTGTTCCGCCTTGCGCAGATGCGAAAGCAGCAGCGGCGTGGCGTAGATGTTGTCGACCGGGATATCAAAGAAACCCTGAATCTGGTCGGCATGCAGGTCTACGGTCAGCACGCGTTGCACGCCGACGGCCTGCAGCATGTTGGCCACGACCTTGGCGGTGATGGGTACGCGGGCGGAACGCGGGCGGCGATCCTGACGGGCGTAACCAAAGTAAGGGATGGCAGCGGTGATACGGCCGGCTGACGCACGCTTGAGCGCGTCGACCATGATCATCAGTTCCATCAGATTGTCGTTGGTTGGAGCAGAGGTCGGCTGCAAGACAAAAATGTCCTTGCCGCGAACGTTTTCCAGGAGTTCTACGTTGACCTCGCCATCAGAGAAACGGCCGACTGTGGCCGATCCGATCGAGATGCCCAGACGCTTAACAACATCGGCAGCCAGCTTGGGGTTGGCATTGCCGGTGAAGACCATCAGGCTACGATAAGCCATGACTACCTCATTTTAAGACATTGGCAAAAATGACTCGGGCAGGCAGACAATCTTTGACTGTCACCTGCCCGAGCTTGTAGGGCTGGGGAAGAAGGACTCGAACCTTCGAATACCGGAATCAAAATCCGGTGCCTTGACCAACTTGGCGACTCCCCAAACAACCTGCATCCGGCTCGTCTGACTGTGTTGATCACAACGTTCCGGCAATAACCTCAATCTCTGGCCCAGGCCAGAAGTGGGTGACGATCCAGCGCAGGCGCGCTCCAGATTTTCCATTCTGGCCCAAGGATCTCAACCACTTTATCTGCTGCTGCCTGATGCTCACACGGCAGGAATACACAGGCGCCCGAGCCACTCATTCGCGGCTTCCCGAAGGGGGACAAAGCACGCAATGCGTTCTCAACAACCGGGTATCGGGCACACGCCACAGGCTCCAGATCGTTGCGGCCTTGCTCACGCAACAGCCGATCTGTTTCGGTAGCAGCAGAGCGCGGCATTATGAGGGGTTTGGTATCTCTCGTCAATTCCCTGGCGGTAAAAATTTCAGCTGTCGGCACACTCGCGGGGGGTTCGATTACGACATACCATGTTGGCGGTAAATCAATGGTTTGCAGCGCCTCGCCGACCCCTTCACCCCAGGCTGTGCGGCCGAAAATGAAGAAGGGTACGTCAGCCCCAAGTTCAAGCGCCCAGGCCTGCAAAGTGGCACGTGGCAGATCGAGTTCCCAGAGGCGGTTCAGCCCCAGTAAAACTGTAGCAGCGTCAGAACTTCCACCACCCAGCCCCCCCCCCATGGGCAGGTGTTTGGCCAGCCTGATATCCACACCGAGGCGGCAGTGGGTGCGTGTCTGCAGAAGGCGCGCGGCGCGCACCACCAGATCGGTTTCTTCGGGCACGCCGGGCACGTCGTTGACGCGACGGATCACGCCGTCGCGGCGCAGCTCCAGATCTAGCGTATCGCAGCGCTCAAGCATGCGGAAGGCTGTCTGCAGCAGGTGGTAGCCATCCGGGCGGCGCCCCGTGACATGCAGGAACAGGTTGATCTTGGCGGGTGCCGGGCAGTGCAGATGGGTCTCGCTCACAGTTGCCAGTCCTCAATGGCCAGGCGGATGCGCAGGCCGTGGCCTTCGGCGTCAAGCAGCGTGGGCAGGGCCGATGGCGCTTCGTTTTCATAGCGGTTGATGTGTACTGTCCAGCCGTTATCGGTGGAACTCAGCATGCGTCCGAGCGTGTCGTTCTGGAACGGCATCTGCGTATCCGGCAGGCCGAGCACCCAACGCGAAAGGCGATCCAGCGGGATCGACATGTCGGTCAGGTGAACCAGCAGCTCATCAGTATTGGCGGCTTCATAGGTGCTGCCGTCGGAACCCGTCCAGTGGGCGCCGCTACCGTCGCGGCGCAATTCTGCCAGGGTGTTGCCGAGCGGGCCGGCGAAACGCACCAGATCAGCGCTGGCCGTGTGCTCCCAATGGACGCGTACGGTATTCGAATGCTCGCCCTGGGTGATCGCCATGCGGCCATTCAGCTCAAAGCGTGCAATCTCTTCGCGGGCAGGGCGTACGGTGGTGACGTCCTTCGGCGGATTCACCGTGCAGGCGAGCAGTACGGATGCCAGCAGGCCGGCGAGGCCCATGCGGGCCCAGGTAAACAGTCTGCAATTCATCTCAAAGGCTCAGGCGCTTGGCAAGAGCTTTCAGTTGTCGGCTGTCCGGATTGGCCTTGACGGCATCCTTCAGAAGTTTCCTGGCCTCATCACGCTTGCCGTCAGTGGTCAGCACTTCGATCAGGTGGCCGGCGACCTCCGGGTCGGGGAAGCGGGCATAGGCGCGCTGCAGGAAATCCAGGGCTTCCGCATTGTTCCCGCGCCGGAAGTGCATCCAGCCGACGCTGTCGAGAATGGCGGGGTCTTCCGGGTCCAGCTTGTTGGCCTTGGTCAGGAGTGTTTCCGCTTCATCCAGGCGAATGTTGCGATCGACGAAGGAGTAGCCCAGAGCGTTCAGGGCCATGGCATTGTCGGGCTTGAGTTCGATCAGGTGGTTCAGGCGCTTTTCCATGAGTTCGGTGCGGCCAGCCTGTTCATCAAGCATGGCGGCATCGTAGAGCGCTTCCTGGTTATCCGGCTCGCGTACGAGGATTTCCTGCAGGATCTTGTAGGCGGCGTCATTCTGGCCTGACTGGCGCAGCAGGATGGCCTCCACGCCTTGCAGGGCGGATTTGTCGTCCGGGCTGGCCTGGGCCGCTTCATGCAGGCTTTGAATGGCCAGCGGCAACTGCTTTCTGGCAGCAAAAATGCGCGCCTTCTGAATGGTGGCGGCCATGAACTGGGGGCCTGGGCGAACCGCCTCAAGCGTACGCATCGCCTCATCCGGGTTGCCTGTTTCGGCTTGTACCTCGCCGAGCAGTACGCGCATGCGGTCCACATCGCCCCATTCGTGCGTCACCAGGCGTGTCAGCAGGGCTTCGGTGGTTTTCATGTCCTCGATCTGTGCGGCAATGCCGATGATGGCAAAAGCCAGCGGATCATTGTCGGGGAAATCCTTGAGCAGTTGCTGGTAGTGGTCGCGGGCCTCTTCGTTGCGCTTCTCCATGACCAGCCAGCGGATGTAGTTGATGCGCGAATCAAGGGCCTGGGGATGTGCCTGGGCGAATGCGCCAAGCTTTTCCATTACCTGGCTGCGCTCGGCCTCTGGCGCCGTCTGGGCAAGCAGCAGGATTGCCTGTTCCAGGTCCGGATTGAGGTTGAGGGCGGCAGCGGACTCTGTGTGTGCCTTGTCTTTAATGCCCGCATCCAGATCGGCCGAAGCGCGTGCCAGATGGGATTCCGCCAGATCCAGATAAGGGGCGGTGAGCCTGTCGACGATGCGGGCCACTTCGGCCTTGTCCTCGACATGGCCGAAAATCAGTGGCAGCTGGGCGAGCAGGCGGACACGCAGATTTTCGCGGCTGGCCAATACGGATCTGATAGCGGCTTCGGCTTCAGCAGGCTTGTTCTGCACATCAAGCAGCGCACTCGTCAGGCCGATTTCATTGGCCCGGCTGAGGATGCGGGGATCGTCCGTGCGTTTCACCAGTTCCCCGTAGCTGGCCAGGGCGGTTGATACATCCTGACGGGAGAAGGCGATCTCCCCGAGCATCATGTAGTAAAGCAGCTGATAGCTGCTCAGCCCGGTCTTGGGTTTCGATGCGCTATGGGTTTCCTGTCGGGGATGCGGGTTCTGTGTTTGCGCCAGGCTTGTACCGGAGGCTCCAAACAAGCACGCCGCAGTAACGGAAACGAACATGGAACGCATCAGAAAGGTTGCTGTCATGGAGTGATTCCTGCTGGTGCCTGCACGATTGCACAATTTGGATCTTAGCAGCAGTGTACCGGTTCCCTGAGAATCGCGCTCAGAAGCTGTTCATGAACTTATGCGAGGCGGTGATCGGTATTTACGCGCTGCTTCTTCGCGCTGCTGACGCGTTCTTGCCGTAGATAAAGGATAACGGATGCCCGAATTGCCCGAAGTTGAGATCACGTGCCGTGGAATCGAGCCCGCCCTGCAGGGGCAGGCGGTGACGGAGGTGCGTGTGCGCCAGCCGCGGCTGCGCTATCCGGTGCCCGAAGATCTCGCCGAACGGCTGCCTGGGCAGGTTGTGCGTGCCGTGCGTCGGCGCGGCAAATACATTCTGGTCGAATTTGAGGCGGGGTGCCTGCTGATCCACTTGGGGATGTCTGGCAGCCTGCGGGTGGTGCCCGCTGAGCGTGCTCCGCTGAAGCATGATCATTTCGATCTCGTGGTGGGCGCGCAGGCTGTGCGTCTGCGCGATCCGCGCCGCTTTGGTGCGGTGCTCTGGCTGCCGCACCCTGCGTTGAGCCATCCGCTGCTGGCCGGCCTGGGGCTTGAGCCGCTGGAGGACGAATTTGATGGTGGGGTACTGCACGCCCTGTGCGCCGGGCGCAATACGCCGATCAAGCTGCTCATCATGGATTCGCACCTGCTGGTCGGGGTGGGCAACATCTATGCCTCGGAGAGCCTGTTTCGTTCCCGCATTCATCCGCAGACGCCGGCCGGGACGCTGTCGCGCCAGCGTTGCGAGCGTCTGGCCACCTGTATCCGCGAAACCCTGCACGATGCACTGGCGGCCGGTGGCAGCAGCCTGCGCGATTTTGTGCACAGCGACGGCGGCTCGGGATATTTCCAGCAACAGTATTTTGCCTATGGGCGCGATGGTGAAGCCTGCCGCGTCTGCGGCAGCACGATCCGGCGCCTCGTCATGGGGCAACGCGCCACTTTCTTTTGCCCCCGTTGTCAGCGCCGGAGCGCTTCTGCGCGAAGTTAAACGTTGCCCTGAGCCTACCGTTGGTGCCACAGACTCACGGTATTTGGCAAGGCATTGATTACACAAGACGAAAATGGCGTTATCCTACGCAGATAAAGAATCCGGGTCATGATGGCCCGGGTATGCATCGAATACATCCTGGTTGAGGAGCCCTGAGATGGCCCTGATTGACAGCTTTTCCGCCTATGCCAAGTGGCGCGCCGACCTCGTTGTCTCTGTGCAACGGCTGCGTACCTGGCTGAGCAACAATGAAATAGGCGATGCGCAGATTGACCTGCGTCTGCAATGCGTACTGGACCGTCTGCGCGAAGACAAGCTGGTAGTGGCTTTTGTTGCCGAGTTCTCCCGCGGCAAATCAGAACTCATCAACGCCATCTTTTTCTCCCAGTATGGCAACCGGGTGCTGCCTTCGAGTGCCGGCCGCACCACCATGTGCCCGACCGAACTGCAGTGGGAGCAGGGCCAGCAGCCCGGCGTGCGCCTGTTGCCGATCGAAACCCGGAATCGTCGCGAGAGTGTCTCCGATCTGCGTCGGATGCCCGAAGAATGGATTTTCGAGCCTTTTGAGCTGGAGAATGCACAAAGCCTGCAGCAGGCCTTCTCCAGAGTCAGCGAAACGCGTCTGGTCACGCGTGACGAGGCCGAACAGCTTGGATTCTCGGTGGACGACACCGGTGTGGATGGTGTGCGTCCGGATGCCAAGGGCATGGTGGAGATCGCCTGTTGGCGGCATGCCATCGTGCAGTTCCCGCACCCCTTGCTGGAGCAGGGGTTGGTCATCATCGACACCCCGGGGCTCAATGCCATCGGCTCCGAACCGGAACTGACCCTTTCGCTGCTGCCCAGCGCCCATGCCGTGCTCTTCATCCTGGCGGCCGATACCGGCGTCACGCACAGCGATCTGCAGGTTTGGCAGAAGCACGTCAACGCCGGCCGCGTGCAACGCAGCGGGCGTGTGGTGGTGCTCAACAAGATCGACGGTCTGTGGGATGGCCTGCGTGCCGAAAAAGAAGTCAATGCGGAGATCGACAAGCAGGTCCGCACGGTCGCTTCCACACTTGAACTGCCTCCCGAACTGGTGTTCCCCGTTTCGGCACAGAAGGCCCTGTTTGCCAAGGTCAGCCGTGATGAGGCCCTGCTTGAGCGCTCACGCATCGGTCGGCTCGAAACGGCATTGTCTTCCGAACTGTTGCCCACGCGGCAGCAGATCATCCGTGACAACACCGTGCTCGAATGCGGTGAAATCATTGCGCGTGCCAGCGAGCTGCTCAACACCCGCCTGATCGGTCTGCGCGAACAGCTCAAGGAAATGGCCGATCTGCGTGGCAAGAACCAGAGCGTGATCGAGTACATGATGCGCAAGGTGCGTGCCGAGAAAGATGAGTTTGATCGCGGTCTGCTCAAGTATCACGCAGTGCGTAGCGTGTTTACGAATCTCTCGAACAAGGTGTTCACGCACATCGGCATGGATGCGGTGCGTCACGAAACGCGGCGCACGCGCAATTCGATGGAAGGCGCCACGTTCTCGCGTGATCTGCGCTCTGCCATGCAGGATTTCTTTGAAACCCTGCGCGGCAAGCTGCGCCAGTCAGCCCAGGATATCGAGGAAATCACCAACATGCTCGAGGCGATGTACAAGCGTTTCGCCGTCGAGCATGGGCTGCGTCTGGCGCCGCCGAATGGCTTCTCGACGCAGCGTTACGAGCGCGACATCATTCGCCTGGAACGGGCGTTCAATGACGAGATCGCTACGCTGGCAGCGATGATGACGCACACCAAGAGCAGCCTCACGCAGCGTTTCTTTGAAACTGTGGCGCTGGAAGCCCGCAAGACTTTCGAAATTGCCAACCGTGATGTCGAACAATGGCTGCGTGTGGTGATGGCACCGCTGGATACACAGGTGCGTGAGTATCAGATGCAGCTGCGTCGCCGCCTGGAAAGCGTGAAACGGGTGCACGAAGCCACCGGTACGCTGGAAGAGCGCATCAAGGAACTTCTGCAGGCTGAAGACGTGCTGCTGCATCAGGCGAGCGAACTCGACGATCTGCGCAAGACGGTTGAAGTGGCCCTTGGCGCTTCGACCAAGCTGTTGCCTCAGCAAGACAATCTGGCGGCCTGACGCTGGCTCAAGGTGTAGCCCAAAAATGCAAAAGGCCCGCGCAATGCGGGCCTTTTTTCGCGCGCTCATTGAGCGCGTTGCGAGCGTGGCAGATCAGGCCTGGGTCAGCTTGATGAACTTGGCCTTCAGTTGATCCTGGGTTTCTGTGCGGTCCGGGTTGATCGCAATGCAGTCGACCGGGCAGACCTGCTGGCATTGGGGTTCATCGTAATGCCCCACGCACTCGGTGCACTTTTCGGGATTGATTTCATAGATTTCCTCGCCTTGGGAAATCGCGCCATTGGGGCATTCTGGTTCGCACACATCGCAGTTGATGCAGTCGTCCGAGATCAGCAGAGCCATATTGGAAATTCCTGTCTAAAAGTCTGTGTGATAAAAAATAGGGTTCAGGGTTTGCGCACGGCAGCCAGTTTTTTGCTGATGCGTTCGGCCACAACAGGCTGCACGAAGGTGCTGACATCGCCGCCAAGCAGACCGATCTCACGCACGATGCTGGCCGACAGGAACATGAATTCCTCACCTGGTGTCAGGAACAGCGTTTCCACATCCGGATAGAGGCGGCGATTCATGCCCGCCATCTGGAATTCGTATTCAAAGTCAGACACAGCACGCAGGCCACGCACGATGATGTGGCTGTCGTGCTGGCGCACAAAATCGATGAGCAGGCCGGAAAAACCGAACACTTGTACGTTTGGCAGGTCGGAGAGAACTTCACGCGCCAGTTCCACGCGTTCCTCCAGATTGAACAGCGGGCGCTTGCCGCTGCTGTCTGCCACGCCAACGATGACGCGCTCGAACATTCTGGCGCAGCGTCGGGCCAGATCTTCGTGACCACGCGTCAGCGGGTCGAAGGTGCCCGGATAGATTGCGAGTTGATTATTCATGGGTGTCTGGGGGGACTGGTTCGCAAAGAAGTTGATAATGAACCTGTCCGGCCTTGCCGGAGCGTACCCGGTGCAAGGGGCCAAAGTGCTCGACAGGTTCTTCGGCCTCAATATAGACCCTGGCCGCAGGAGTCAGTAAAGGCAAAACGAGCGGTTCGATGCGTGCAAGCCAGTCCTGCCGGAAAGGTGGATCGAGAAACACCACGTCGAATCGTTCCTGGCTGGCCCGCAGGAATTTTAGCGCATCACCGCTGATCAGCCGAATATTCGAAAACTGCAGGTGGGAGATGGTTTCACGCAAGTGGGTCACCACTTTGGGTGCCATTTCCACCATCACCACGCTGGCAGCCCCTCGTGAGGCGGCTTCGAAACCCAGGCCGCCAGAGCCGGAAAACAGATCCAGGCAGCGCAAGCCTTGCAGATCCTGCCCCAGCCAGTTGAACAGGGTCTCACGGACCCGGTCAGGGGTTGGGCGCAGGCCGGTAGCTTCCGGCACGGGGATCAGACGTGAGCGGTGGGTACCACCCACGATGCGGATTTTGTTCAAGATGGGGTCCGGCAGCGTGCAAGGGCGGCATTGTCGCACGGCATGCATCCCCAGGAAAAGTCGGGCAGCGTCGTTGTCGGCGCACTGCCCGGCTGGCTTCAGTTCTTGCCACCCACCACCACGGTGATGAGGTTTTCCGGTTTGACGTGGCGGGCAAAGGCTGCGCGCACCTGTTCCAGAGTCACAGCCTGGGCCCGCGCCGCGTAGGTATCAAGTGAATCCAGGGGCAGCCCATAGAAGCCGAGCACGGCAATCTGGCCGAGGATCTTGCGGTTGTCGTCCACCCGTAGCGCGAAACCATTGATCAGATTGGCTTTGGCTGCAGCAAGTTCTTCTTCCGTGGGGCCTTCGCGCAGGAAGCGGGCGAGGGTTTCCTGTGCCACCTTGACGGCTTCTGCAGCCTGATCGGCCTTGGTTTCCAGACTGATCTGGAACCAGCCCTGGCTGGCGGCTGGTGCGAAATAGCTGCTGGCCCCGTAAGCCAGGCCGCGTGCATCGCGGATTTCCTTCATCAGGCGAGAATTGAACCCACCCCCGCCCAATGCGTAATTGCCCACCACCAGTGCCATGGTGTCCGGGTCGCCGCGTTTGAGTGAGGGCATGCCGATGGCGATGTGTGCCTGGGCCGAGGGATGGACGATGCTCGCCGAGCGTCCCTGGGGGGGTGTTACATCGGGCAGGGCTGCGGGTGCTGTACCAGCAGGCAGGTCGGCCACGAGGTCGCGGGCGACGGTCTCGGCCTGGGCGCGCGTGAGGTCGCCCACCAGCGTGATCTGGGCAGCACGGGCGGTGTAATGCGCACGGTGGAAATCCACCAGCATCTGGCGGGTGATGCGCTTCAGGTCTGCCTCACTGGTGATGCGGCCATAAGGGTGCTGACCATAGGCATACTGGGTGATCTGCCGATCCAGAATCGTTGCTGGCTGGGTCAGGGCTTCGCGCAGCCCGGCGATGGAGCGCTGGCGTTCACGTTCCAATACGGCCTGCGGGAACTGAGGGTGGGCCAGGATCTGGCGAAGCATGCCCAGGGCCGAATCGCGTTCGACGGGGCTGGAGAGTACGCGCAGGCTCACGCTGGCGCGATCCGAGTCGACGCCGCCTCCGGTTTGGGCACCGACATCGGCAAAGCGATCCGCGATGGCATTTTCGTCCAGCGCCTGTTTGCCGGAGCCTACGCCCGCATCGAGCAGAGACAGTGTCATCTCGGCCACACCCGTCTGGCCTGCAGGGTCGCGGGCTGTGCCGGCAGCGAAATCAACCTGAACATCCAGCATCGGGATATCGTGGTTTTCAACCAGCAGCACGCGCGTGCCATTGGGGGTATTCCAGTGCTGGATGGGAACTCCGGCCTGCGCCACGATGGCGCCGAAAGCCAGACACAAGCCAAGCAAGCAGTGTTTCATCACCGGATTCTCTTCTTAATATTTAAAGGTGGGGGCGACTTTCGGCGCATTCGGATCGATCGGCAGCGGCACCAGGTTGGCCACGGTCAGCGTATCGTCACTGAGCAGATGGCGGGCGGTCGCCTGCACCTCGGCCGGCGACACGCTGCGCAGCTGCTCGAACATCGTGTCGTCGTCGCGCCAGGACAGCCCCAGCACTTCCAGGGCGCCGATCTGCATGGCCTGGCCCATCTGTGAATCGCGCTGGAAGACCTTGCCGGCCACCAGTTGGGCTTTGATGCGTTTGAGTTCAGCTTCGCTCACGCCTTTGTCGGCGACTGTGCGGATCTCGTCACGCAGCGCGGCTTCGAGTTTGTCGATGGCCACACCCTTGCTCGGTACGCCTTCGAGGATGAAAAGGCTTTGTTGCCCGCGCGAGATCGGGTCGTAGCCCGCGCCGGCGGAAACCGCCAGTTTGCGTGCGCGCACCAGATCCCGGTTGAGGCGGGCACCATCATAGCCATCCAGCACGGCTGCCAGCACCTGCATGGCGTAGGACTCGCGAGTGGCCGGCGCATTGCCTGTCAGTTCCGTGAGTGCGGGGGCACGCCAGGCCAGCATCAGGTAGGGCAGTTCGGCAGGGGCTTTCACCGTGACGCGGCGCACCCCGGCCTGCTCGGGCTCTGACTGTTTCTTCTCCTGTGGCAGATCGCGGCGCGGGATCTTGCCGTAAGTATCGGCGGCCAGCTTGAACACCGCATCATGATCCACGTCACCGACCACCACCAGAATCGCGTTGTTCGGGGCGTACCAGCGCTGGTACCAGTCGCGCACATCCTGCGCCTGCAGATTGTCCAGATCCGGCATCCAGCCGATCACCGGGCGGCCATAGGGATGGGCATGATAGACCGTCGCCATGAGTGCTTCATAGACCTTGGCGCGGGGCTGATCATCGGTGCGCCAGCGGCGCTCTTCCTTGATTACCGCCATTTCCTTGGCGAACAGATCGTTGTCGATCACCAGATTTGCCATCCGGTCCGCCTCCAGCTGCATCATGGTGCCAAGCCCCTGATTGGGTGCCTGCTGGAAGAAGGCCGTGAAATCGGTGGTGGTGAAAGCGTTGTCCTGGCCGCCAGCCTCGGCCACGCGCTTGTTGAATTCGCCGGGACCGACCTCCCTGGTGCCCTTGAACATCATGTGCTCCAGGGCGTGTGCCACGCCTGTAGTGCCGTTGAACTCCTCCAGGCTGCCCACGCGGTACCACACCATGTGTGTTACCGTCGGGGCGCGGTGGTCTTCCCTGACGATTACTTTCAGGCCATTGGGCAGCGTGGTTTCAAACGGGTTGGCGAGCGCCGGCAGGGCCAGACCGCCAAGCAGCAGTGAAGTGCCAAGCAGGGCAATTTTGATCGGTCGAAAAAGTCTCATCTGATAAACTTTCCTGGTTCAGCGTGCGGCGTCGCCGCAATGCCCATCATCATAGTCATACTGTGACTCAAGGCCACGATGTTTAGTTTCTTCAAAAAAACCGAAAAACCCTCTGATACGCCAGACGCCAAACCCGTCGAACAGCTCGCCGCAGAGACCCCCAATGAAGCCCCCCGTTCCTGGATCGACCGCCTCAAATCGGGGTTGTCGCGCACCAGCTCGCAGATCACCAGCGTGTTTTCCCGGCGCAGGATCGACGAAGATCTGCTTGAGGAACTCGAAGCCACCCTGCTGATGGCCGATTGTGGCGTGGAAGCCACACAGACGCTGCTGGCAGAATTGCGCCGGCGCTGGAAGCAGGATCATCTCGAAACTGGCGAGCAGTTGCGCGAAGTTCTTGCCGAGTGTCTTTGCAAGTTGCTCCAGCCCCTGCAGCAGCCGCTTGTCATCGGTGATCAGAAACCTTTCATCATGATGCTTGCCGGCGTCAATGGCGCCGGCAAAACGACCTCCATCGGCAAGCTTGCGCACCATTTTCAGGCCCAGGGCAAGAGCGTGCTGCTCGCCGCCGGGGACACCTTTCGTGCTGCCGCCCGCGAACAGCTCGTTGAGTGGGGGCGTCGTAACGATGTCACCGTTGTTGCCCAGGATGGCGGTGATCCGGCTGCTGTGGCGTTTGATGCCATCAGCGCGGCGCGTGCCCGCAATATCGATGTGGTGATGATCGATACAGCGGGGCGCCTGCCGACCCAGCTGCATCTGATGGAAGAAATTGCCAAAGTTCGCCGTGTTGTTCAGAAGGCGGACCCCAGCGGGCCGCACGAAGTCCTGCTGGTGCTCGATGGCAATGTCGGGCAGAACGCGCTGGCGCAACTCAAGGCTTTTGACAAGGCCATCGGCGTGACTGGTCTTGTTGTCACCAAGCTCGATGGTACTGCCAAAGGCGGCGTCATCGCGGCGATTGCACGCACCCATCCCAAGCCCATGCGTTTCATTGGTGTCGGAGAAGGCATAGAAGATTTGCAAGCTTTCATGGTTACGGAGTATGTTGATGCATTGTTGACCGGTAACACGGCAGCCTAGGCCATGAAATAAGCTGTAAATCAAGAGGAGACATCATGGAAATGCGTAAGACATTGATGGTGGGAGTTATGGCAATGAGTGTTTCAGGGCTCGCCGCGGCAGCCGAAGTTGTGGATTACCAGCAGGCGGGGGTGACGAAAGACAACCTGCCGGCGACGGTGGCCCAGATCAAGAGCCGGATGAACTATCCGCTCGGGTGGACACCCCACGTGAAGAATCTGAATGCGTGGCGCAAGACGGGGATCGCCAAGGCGTGGGAACTGACCTGGCAGGCTGCGGACAACACCGCGTTCAAGCCGCAGGTGATTGATGAGGTGGATCGTGGTACCTATGTGGCCCGCAAGGTTGTTTTCAACCTGACGGCTGACAGCCGCGTCGTGGGCCTGCTGCTGGTGCCCAAGGGCAAGGGGCCGTTCCCGGCGGCCGTGCTGTATCACGATCATGGTTCCAAGTTCGATATCGGCAAGGAAAAGCTCATCGAAACCTGGAACGACGATGCCCGGCTGGAATCCTCGAAGGGTTGGGCCAAGAAATTCTTCACCGAGCGTTTCCCCGGGGATGAACTCGCCAAGCGTGGTTACGTGGTGTTTGCCACCGACGCACTGGGCTGGGGAGATCGTGGGGGCGTCAATTACGAGATGCAGCAGGCGCTGGCAGCAAACATGTTCAACATGGGCAGTTCGCTGGCCGGCCTGATGGCGCTGGAGGATGTGCGGGCCTCTGAATTCGTGGCGAGTCTGCCGGAGGTTAACAAGAAGCAGGTGGCGGCCGTCGGATTCTCGATGGGGGCTTTCCGTGCCTGGCAGGCCGCAGCGCTGTCGGAGGCGGTGACGGCTTCGGTGGCGGTGAACTGGATGGCGACAGCCGATGGTCTGATGGTGCCCGGCAACAATCAGTTGCGCGGTGGCTCGGCATGGCAGATGCTGCATCCTGGCATCCTGCACTATCTGGACTACCCGGATGTTGCCTCGCTTGCAGCGCCCAAGCCCATGCTGGTGTTTGCCGGCGAGAAAGACCCTCTGTTCCCGCTCGATTCCTTCAAGGCGGCTGCAGACAAGATGGCCAGGGTCTGGACTGCCTGGAAGGCCGGTGACAAATTTGAGACCAAAATCTGGTCCGGTGGGCATGTGTTTGAAGCACCCGAGCAGGATTACGCCTACGACTGGCTGGATAAACAGTTCGGGCGCAATTCCAGGTGAGAGTGATCGACCACAGACCGGGACCCTGATATTCTTGGCGGCGCAGCAGTCATCCCGACTGTTGCGCCGGGCAAAGGTCGGACCCGTCGTGTGAGACCATGATCCGTTTTGAAAACGTAAGCAAGCTTTATCCAGGCGGGCACGAAGCCCTTTCTGACATCAGTTTCGAGATCCGCCACGGCGAGCTGCTGGTGCTGGCCGGGCATTCCGGAGCAGGCAAGAGCACGCTCATCAAGCTGATCGCGGCGCTCGAAAAACCCACCGCCGGCAAGGTCTGGGTCAGCGGCCAGGATGTCGGGGCACTGCGCCAGAATCAGATTCCCTATCTGCGCCGCAGCCTGGGGCTGGTGATGCAGGAGCATCGCCTGCTCAACGACCGCACGGTGTTCGACAACGTC
This sequence comes from Rhodocyclaceae bacterium UBA1310, assembly GCA_002307175.1. Taxonomy (GTDB): domain Bacteria; phylum Pseudomonadota; class Gammaproteobacteria; order Burkholderiales; family Rhodocyclaceae; genus Uliginosibacterium. Next base: position 8,109 of record DBTS01000062.1, on the reverse strand, counting down.
ATGCTACCGCTGCTCGTTACAGGCTATCCACCGCGTGATGCAGCCAAACGCGTGCGCGTGGCGCTGGAGAAGGTAGGGCTCTCCGAATACGAAAATTCGATGCCGCAGACCCTCTCCGGCGGCGAACAGCAGCGCGTGGCGATTGCGCGCGCCATTGTTAACAAGCCTTCGGTGCTGATCGCTGACGAACCCACGGCACACCTTGACCCAGCGTATGCACGCGAAATAGCGGCGCTGTTCCGCAGTTTTCATGCCGCAGGGGTCACGATTTTGTTATCCACCCACGATGAAACGCTGTTTTCGCCGTATGGTGCGCGGCGTATCGAACTTGCCAAGGGGAGGTTGCAGGCATGAGCGCAGCTTTCGTTCCCCATCGCATGGCATTCGTACGGGCGCTACGGCGCCTGCTGGGCAAACCGCTGGGCACCTTTCTCTCGGCACTTGTGGTGGGGATTGCGCTGACTCTGCCGGCGCTGGGGTATATGCTGATCGACAATCTCGGCAGCCTTGCCAACGGAATGACCGGCAAACCCGAGATCAGCGTGTTCCTGAACCGGAATGTTGATCAGGCCGGTATCAGTGCTTTCGAAAACCGCCTGCGTACCGACAAGCGGGTCAGTGCCCTGAGGTTTGTCAGCCGCGATGCGGCACTCAAGGAGCTCGCTGCACGCGGGGCGTTTGCCGATGTGACGGGGGCATTGCCGGAAAACCCCCTGCCGGATGCTTTCGTGCTCGAACCGGTGGGCTCCGACCCGGCTGTCTTCGAATCCCTGCGCGTGAGCCTTACGGCGATGCCCGAGGTAATGCATGTGCAGCTCGATTCCGTCTGGGTTGAGCGCCTGCACGCTGTAGTCGAGCTTGGGCAACGGACTGCCCTGATGCTCGCGGGCCTGTTGGGCACCGTGCTGATCATTGTGACCTTTAACACGATCCGCCTGCAGATCCTTACGCAGCGTCACGAAATCTCGGTTAGCCTGCTCATGGGCGCCACGCGAGGCTTTGTGCGGCGGCCATTTCTGTACTTTGGTTTCCTGCAGGGAATGCTTGGTGGCATCCTTGCATGGGGACTTGTGGAAATTTTGATATTGGTGATTGCACCACATGTGCAGACATTGGCGCGCACCTACAATATTGTCGTTGACCTGCATGGCCCGAATGCATGGCAATCAGTGAGCCTCATACTGTTTGCCTCCATTCTGGGTTGGGTGGGGGCTGCCCTCTCGGTACGCCGCCACTTGCATGACGGAATGGTAGATTGATGGCCGTCATGCTCCAAAGGATGGAAAGGACTTTGCCGCATTGAAAGTGCACGAATACGAATACCCCGTGGCTGGCAGGTCACAGAGTTAGGTTCGTGGTAATCACATAAAAAGATGTTCGTCGGATACACCGCTTGGCCATGCACGGCAAATGCCGGCGTGGAGTCCGGGAGGGCATATGCTTCCTCCCCAGAACCAGAGGAGACCTGTGATGAGCTGCTTTTCAATGCGTACCGGCCTGGTCATGGCAATGGCCGCCGTATCCCTGCTGACCTGCCTGCCGGCGTCGGCTTCCAAAGACAAGCCGGTGATCGGCTTTTCCATTGATGATCTGCGTGTTGAGCGCTGGACCCGTGACCGCGACTATTTCGTCGAGGCGGCCAAGGCGCTTGGTGCCGAAGTCAACGTGCAATCAGCGGATGCCAACGAGCAGCGCCAGATTTCACAGGTTGAAACCCTGATCGCGAAGAAGGTCGATGTCATCGTGATCGTGCCTTACAACTCCAAGGTCTTCACCAATGTCATCAAGGAGGCCAAGGCCGCCGGGATCAAGATCATCTCGTATGACCGCCTGATCCTCAATGCCGATATCGACGCCTACATCTCGTTTGACAACGAACGCGTCGGCCAGCTGCAGGCCGAAGGTATCGTCAAGGCCATGCCGCATGGCAACTATTACCTGCTTGGTGGTGCCCCTACTGACAATAATGCCAAACTCCTGCGTGCCGGCCAGCTGAAAGTGCTGCAACCGCTTGCCGACAAGGGCCAGATCAAGATCCTGGGCGACCAGTGGGTCAAGGACTGGAGCCCGGAAGAGGCCCTGCGCATCATTGAAAACGTGCTCACCAAGAATGGCAACAAGGTTGATGCCATCGTCGCTTCCAATGATGGCACCGCGGGCGGCGCCATCCAGGCCCTGGCTGCGCAGAAGCTGACCGGCAAGGTTGCCGTGTGCGGGCAGGATTCCGATCTTGCCGCCGTCAAGCGTGTGATTGCCGGTAGCCAGACCTTGACGGTCTACAAGCCGATCCGCCTGATCTCCACCGAAGCCGCCAAGCTTGCCGTGCAGCTCGTGAAGGGGGAAAAGCCCAAGTTCAACGCGCAGCTCGACAATGGTGGCAAAAAGGTGGATTCCGTCCTTCTCACGCCAACCACGATTACGCATGACAACGTGGATCTCCTCATCAAGGACAACTTCTTCACGAAAGCCCAACTGGGCCTGTAATTCCAGACGCTGGTCCTGCACCGCGCCGCTTCGGCTGGCGTGGTGCAGGTGTCTTGCATTGCAAACGGGCAGGGGGTTGAAGTGGCTGCACCATTGCTTGAAATGCGGGGAATCATCAAGGAATTCTCCGGCGTAAAGGCGCTCGACGGAATCGATCTGCTTGTGCATGCCGGCGAATGTGTCGGCCTGTGCGGCGAGAACGGGGCTGGCAAGTCAACGCTGATGAAGGTTCTCTCGGCGGTCTATCCGCATGGCACCTGGGGAGGCAAGATCCTCTGGGAAGGCCAGGAACTCACTGCGCACAACGTGCGCGAAACCGAAGCGACCGGGATCGTCATCCTGCATCAGGAACTGATGCTGGTGCCGCATCTGTCGGTAGCCGAGAACATTTTTCTGGGCAACGAAATCACGAGTTTCGGGGGCGTGCTCAATCAGGCCGCGATGTACCAGCGCTCTGCCGCGCTGATGGCCGAACTGGGTATCCCCGAAGTTAACGTGGCGATGCCTGTGTCACATTACGGCGGCGGGCACCAGCAGCTTATCGAGATTGCCAAGGCGCTCAATAAAAAGGCCCGCCTGCTGATTCTCGATGAGCCGACCTCATCGCTCTCCGGCAAGGAAATCGAAGTCCTGCTCGGCATCATCCGCATGCTCAAGAGCAAGGGTGTGGCCTGCGTGCTGATTTCCCACAAACTCGATGAGATTGCCGCCGTCTGCGACACCATCAGCATCATCCGCGATGGCACGCATGTGGCGACGCGGCCAATGGGCGAGCTCTCTGTCGAGCAGATCATCGCCATGATGGTGGGCCGCGAGATTCAGACGCTGTTCCCGCGCGAGGCGCATGAGATCGGGGAGGTCGTTTTTGAGGCACGCCATGTCATCTGCCAGGATATCGACAACCCGGCGCGCCGGCGCGTTGATGATGTCTCCTTCCAGGTCCGCAAGGGCGAGATTCTCGGTGTGGCAGGGCTGGTCGGTGCAGGGCGCACCGAAATGGCGATGGCGCTGTTCGGCTGTTATCCGGGGCATTCGGTGGCCACCGTGCTGATCGAAGGCAAGGAGGTGGCCGTGCACTCACCCAGCGATGCGGTGGCGGCAGGCCTGTGCATGGTGCCGGAAGATCGCAAGCGGCATGGCATCGTGCCGCTCATGGGGGTGGGATACAACATCACCATGGCGTCACAGCGCAAGTTCAGCCGTGCCGGTGTCTTCAACATGCCGGCCGAGATGCATGCCATCAGCCAGTGGATACAGCGCCTGCATATCAAGACGGCAACGCCTGTGCTGCCCATCCAGAGTCTTTCCGGGGGCAACCAGCAGAAGGCGGTGATCGGCAAGATGCTGGTGCCGCAACCTCGTGTGCTGATTCTGGATGAGCCGACACGCGGGGTGGATATCGGTGCCAAGCAGGAAATCTACAAACTCATGATGGAGCTGGCCGGGCAGGGCGTGGCCATCATCATGATCAGTTCCGAATTGCCGGAAGTTCTCGGCGTCAGCGACCGTGTGCTGGTGATGGCAGAAGGGCGGCTGACCGGGGATTTCGTCAACGAAGGGCTGACACAGGAGACCGTCATGGCGGCCGCTGTGGGAAAAACCATGGCCCAGGCGGCCTGATAAGCAGAGGGGAGTGTTTGCAATGAATTCTGTGACACGCAACATCCAGGCCGTGTTCTCACGCTACAAGGTGCTGGCCTTGCTGCTGAGCATCGTGCTGATCTGGACCTTTTTCGGTTACTTCAGCCAGCAGGCTTTCGGCAATGACGACGGCCTTTACTTCCGACCCTCCGACTGGCCAGGGTTTGAGCCCTGGAGCGGCGTCTTCCTCTCGGCACGCAACTTCTCCAACCTGCTGCGCCAGATGGCTATTACCGGCATGCTTGCCACCGGCATGGTGTTCGTGATCATTGCCGGTGAAATCGACCTCTCGGTAGGCTCGTTGCTCGGTCTGCTTGGTGGCCTGGCTGCTGTGCTGGATGTTACCTACCATGTGCCGCTGGCGCTGAATTTCGCGATTGTACTGGTTGCTGGCGCTGTTGTTGGGCTTATCAACGGCTACTGGGTGGCCTATCTGCGCGTGCCTTCCTTCATTGTCGGCCTTGCCGGCATGCTGCTGTTCCGGGGGATTCTGGAAGGCGTGACGCACAGCACCACTATCTCGATTGAATCGGCCATCTTCATTCAGTTCGGGCAGGCCTACCTGCCGCAGTGGGTGGGCTGGATTCTCGGTCTGGCGCTGTGTGTGCTGATTGCCAGCATCGGCTATCGCGGGCGCCTCAACCGCCAGCGCTACCAGCTACCCTCTGCGCCTGTGTGGCAGGATTCCACCAAGCTCTTCCTGGTGGTCTGCGTGGTCGTCGGCTTTGTCTATGCCCTCAACACCTATCAGGGCATTCCCCTGCCGGTGCTGCTGATGCTTGCGATTGCCGGCTTCTTCACCTTTGTCGCACGCAATACCGTGTTCGGCCGGCGCATCTACGCGGTGGGCTCAAATCTTGAAGCCACACGCCTCTCCGGGGTGAACACCCAACGCGTCAAGATGGTCCTGTTCGGTCTGATGGGCCTCATGTGTGCGCTCGCCGGGCTCGTCAATACAGCCCGGCAGGCCACCGGCTCACCGTCTGCCGGCAATCTCGGCGAGCTCGATGCCATCGCTTCCTGCTTCATCGGCGGCACCTCGATGCGCGGCGGCTCCGGCACGGTAGTCGGTGCCATGGTCGGCGCACTCATCATGGCCAGCCTGAATAACGGGATGGACATGCTCGGCGTGGATAGCTACTGGCAGAAAATCGTCAAGGGCATGATCCTGCTGCTGGCCGTGTGGGTGGATGTGGCGTCTGGCTCCAACGAGCGCTGATGAGAATTGTTTTGTCGCCGCTGACCGAACCTGGGTGAGTGGCGACAGAAATCGTACGTCGTGCCGCGGGAGTCAGACTCCGGGTCCGTTCGGGGCCGATCCCTGGCGGGGGAGTCATGCCAGGGTTTACTTGGGGGCAGGGTAGACGAAGTCAGAGTGCAAGCCAAAGCTCCGCCGTGGCATTGACTTGCCGGAACGGCAAGTGGCTGAAGAGCCGCTTAGAGACAAGGTCATAAGATGTGTTGTATCAGGGCAGTCATATCTTCGGGTGCTGCGAGCCCATTGATGCGGATGGAGCCGTCCGGGGACAAACGAACCTCGATCCGGTTGGGAATTGTGTCGAGTTGATTGCGCAGGTGGGCATAGCGTTCCGTCAGAAAATGAAAACGTTGGTTGCGGGACCCAACCCACGGACGGGTGTAGTCCACCTGTTGTTGATCAAACGGCCCGTCGATCAATAGATCGGTGACAGTGAGCAGTGCGTGATAGTCATCTCTCTGTGCGTTTTGTAATGTTTCCAAACGGTAACCGCTGAAGGTAACGACAGATTTTCCATGCCTTTGCAAATGCTTGCCGATATGCGCAAGTGCGTCCGCTTGGGCAAAAGGTTCGCCACCAAGAAAGGTGACGCCTTCGATTGTTGGTATATCGAGGATCTGTTCGATCAGCCAATCTGCATCAATGAGTTTGCCGCCATGAGGCGCCCAGGTCTGGGGCACCGCACATCCCTTGCAGTGGATGGGGCAGCCCTGTACCTGGATGCAGGCTCGCCGGCCGGGGCCTTCCACCTGGGTTTCAGGAATGAAGTGAAATATTCGCAGATTCACGTTCAATCAATCATGCGTCCGCGCAAAGAGGGGGCTTCCGAAGGTGCCGGGTGAGCAACAGGCGTCTCTGTTTGCGAGAACTGCAGGTTGTGGTCCATTGCGGTGTTCTCTTTGGAGAACAACAGTTTGCTCCGGAGCTGTTCGACCTTGTGGGGCCGCATATTCAAGAAACCAGCCAGTTCTTCCATGGACGAGAAAGGTTGTACCGTACGTCGTTCCAGCATCATTCTGGCTTCCGCCACGCCAACTCCAGGTAATGTCAAAAGCATGTCAAAACTGGCGGTATTGGCATCCAGGATGTCGTCATCCTTCTCATCTCCGCTGCTTGCAGAAGCCGCCGTATCTTGATGATCTGCCGGATTTTGTTCCTTCTTTATCGTCTCCAGAAGATTGATAAGCTGTGCTTTGGTAACCTTGCCACCCGCTAAACAGAAGACATTTCCCTCTCCCAGCGAGATGTTATAGCGGTCGAACTCCCTGATGGAGATCGTAGCGAGCTCGCTCCAGCGAAGGGAAGATTTTTCGGTTTTCATGGTCCAGTTATGCCAACTGATCCCACTTTCGCTGATTGCCATTCCTGTTTTGGCTGACCCAAAAACAGTTGTATCAATGAGGGCGATGATGTTTCCGCCATCAGGTGGAGGGTATTTCAGCAGGGCGTTGGCACGCTTTTCTTTGGGGATAAGTTCTGCAACGTAGTAGTCGGTGCAGACAAGGCGCGCACAAATTTCTGTCAGACGATCTGTGCTGTGAAACAGACCCGGATCGCCAGCAAGAGGGGAAGGAGATATCCCATGCGGCAGCGGTTTCGGTGGTGTCCTGCTCTGATTCGGTGTAGATGGCTTCGGTGTAATTGTTCTGGCTGATGTCACGATCTTATAAATGATCAGTATGGTGATACCGACAAGTACCAGTGCGCAAAAGCCGATGATCAGCAGTAATACAAATATTTCCATGATTTTGGTATGTCAGGACACGCGAAGCGTGAGAAGAATGGTTTTGTCTGATAGCACTTCTTCGCTCTCGACGGTCATGTTTTTCTCAATTGCGCGTGCTTTGACCTTCTCATATACGGCTGTCTGTACGCAGCGTCGATAGTCTTCGTCGAGTTCAGTCAAGGTCTCATAGGTCAATTCAAGATTTGGTGCGTTGATGATTTCTACTGTAAACGGGAGGCCTGAAGCGGGTTGCCTGAAATGCAGGTCGGACGAGCCGAGCTGGCAGGCAATCGAACCGTCTTGGCTTTGTTCAGGGTTTGCTCCCAACTCCCGAAGCGTCTTGAGGAGCACTGTCTGATCGGTAAAGTTTGTCGGGAATGGCGCATTTCTTCCCGGTGCGGTGGCAGTCTGAAGATTAAAAACCTTCTGTCCGGCGGTCGCCTCGACTGCCTTCATAAATTCATCCAGTGTGGTCTGCTTTATGTATTTTGGAAAAACCGCAAACCAGGTTTCATCGGCGTATTCCCAGAAGAAGAATACTTTTTCCCTGTCAATATGGGTTTTAATGGCACTACCAAATCGGACTGCGTCGTACCCTGTTTTTTTGACTGTGCGTACCAGATCCAGCTCAGTACGAAAGATGGTGGAAACCCTCGTCTGTTGCGCGTTGACCCAATTCTCGAAATTATTCTTTCCCATGATGAGGCGCACTGCGAGGGCAAACGGCAACAGCGAGATGGAAATTGACATGGTCAGCGATGCTCATGGGCTTGTATGGTTTGAGTCTCGATGATTTCGATTTCTTCGAGATAATATTCTGGCGTGTACTCGGAGTCGATGCACTCCGCCTCCAGCAGTTGTTCCAATACAGAAATGTAATCTGAACATTTCTTGCCACGAAACCCCAGAGTTTCTGCCTGTACCTGGCCATCAGGAAATATTTTGAGTTTGATTATTTTGCGCATCTTCAGTTCAAGGGATGCGCTGAATAATTCAAAAT
>DBTS01000157.1:20935-21214 GCA_002307175.1 Rhodocyclaceae bacterium UBA1310 | reverse complement strand
TCGCCATCCTGACCGGTGGCCAGGTGATCGCTGAAGAAGTCGGCCTGTCCCTCGAAAAGGCTACCCTGGCAGATCTGGGCCAGGCCAAGCGTATCGAAGTGGAAAAGGAAAACACCACGATCATCGACGGTATCGGCAAGGCTGAAGACATCCAGGCCCGCGTGGCCCAGATCGAATCCCTGATCGAAGCTTCCACGTCCGATTACGACAAGGAAAAGCTGCAGGAACGCAAGGCCAAGCTGGCCGGCGGTGTGGCTGTGATCAAGGTTGGCGCTGCCA
>DBTS01000157.1:0-20666 GCA_002307175.1 Rhodocyclaceae bacterium UBA1310 | reverse complement strand
AAGTCGAAATGAAGGAAAAGAAGGCTCGCGTCGAAGATGCCCTGCACGCAACCCGCGCTGCTGTGGAAGAAGGCGTTGTGGCCGGCGGCGGCGTGGCTCTGCTGCGTGCCCGTGCTGCGATTGGCGATCTGAAGGGTGACAATCCTGATCAGGAAGCCGGCATCAAGATTGTGCTGCGCGCCATCGAAGAACCGCTGCGTCAGATCGTTTCCAACGCTGGTGACGAACCCTCCGTCGTGATCAACAAGGTTCTGGAAGGCAAGGGTAACTACGGTTACAACGCTTCCAACGGCACCTATGGTGACCTCGTGGAACTGGGCGTGCTGGATCCGGCCAAGGTGACCCGCTCTGCTCTGCAGAACGCCGCTTCCGTGGCTTCCCTGATCCTGACCACCGACTGCCTGGTGGCTGAACTGGCCGAAGACAAGCCGGCTGGTGGCATGCCTGACATGGGCGGCATGGGTGGTATGGGCGGCATGGGCATGTAACTTTGCGGCGCGCTGTGCGCCATGGCTGCGTTGCCGCCGCTTGCCGTACGCTAGTACTGTCTGCGCGGCGGACGCCTTGCCCTGGCGCACATCGCTTGCAAAGTTGCTGCGGGTTGCGACGATTTCTCTGCGACCGGTATGCCCCGAGCGTACCTAGCTTTAAAACAAAGACCTCGCTTTTGCGGGGTTTTTGTTTATCTGCCCTTCAGACTTCCAGCTCTGTTGAATTTCTGGGTGTTGCTGTCGCTTTGGGGCTGGATTGTTGCCCCGAATGGAGCAGTGAGTCTGTGCCGCGGCGCGCGGATAAATCTACTGCGCAGGCCGATCTCGCAGCTCCGGTGCTCAACGTATCCTGATACGTTTCCGCTCCTCGCTGCGACCTCGGCCCGCTCGCGACGATTTCTCCGCGACCGGTATGCCCCGAGCGTACCTAGCTTTAAAACAAAGACCTCGCTTCGGCGGGGTTTTTGTTTTTTTGGGTCGTACGCTGATCGAATAATTATTCTTGCTCCTATGCTTTGGGACTATCCTTTGCGATTCCAGCCTGATTGAAGCGGGCCGCTATGCCCAGGAGAATTTCTTGCGCTTGAAAAATTACCAGTTTTTCCTGCTGGCCTTGCTGATCGGTACAGTGGGTACCGTCGGGTATTTTGCGTATGCTCACGCAGCCAGCCACCCGGCACCGAAAATCGTGTCCCTCTCGAAGGATGTCTTTGTGACCGGGCAGATCGAGATCTGGCAGGTAGAGAAGGTGCGGCGCGCCGGATACCGTACCATCGTTGATCTGCGACCGGACGGCGAGGCTGCCGGGCAGGCCTCCGCGCAGGAGATTGAGGCCGAGGCCGCACGCAGTGGCATCCGCTTTGTCTATCTTCCTGTACCGCATGGTGATGCGGTACCAGATCAGGTTGTCAGCCAGCTCTCTGCTGTTGTCGATGGGCAGGATGCAAAACCGGTGCTGCTTTACTGTCGCAGTGGCCGTCGGGCCACACGCGCCTGGAGCCTTGCCGAAGCATCGCGAACGGGAGGCATGAGCGTGCCGGAGATCCTGCAGGCGGCTGGCTCTGCCGGGCAACCCGTCGATGACTTGCGAACAGGCATCGCTGCAAGAGTGGAGCAAAGATCAACTCCGGGAACCCCGCGTCCGGGAGCGTCCAGATGAGTGATGCGCGGAAGTATCGGGATCGGATGCAGATCCTTCTCAGGCTCGTGCTGATTGCTTTGGGGCTGGGAGTCGGTGTCTTTGTGGGCCTTGTGATCGCCCTGCTGACCGGACTGATAGAGTTCATCTGCTGATCTTTCCGTAGTCAGCCCGTGCACTTCATGCAAACGTGCCAGAAGGGCTTTGAGTCCGGCGCTGCCAGATGGCAGCTGGCTTTGTGATCAGCTACACTGCGCGCCATGTCTGTTGTACTCCCTCCTCCCGGCTGGATCAGCCTACCTGCGAGCCATATTGGTGAGACCGGTACGCTGTGGCTGCGCGAACCGGCGGGGCGGAACCGGCAGCTCTTGCTGCACCAGCTGCGCGAGGATATCTACCCGCAGCCCTTCATCATCGATGATGGCAAGACGCGGCGCCTGCACTTCAATCGCAAGCTGCTGCAGAGCGAAATGTCGCTAAGTCAGCCCGATGAGTTGGCGCTGGCGTATGCCAGAACGGTCATGACCTTTCCGATGTTCGTGCCACATCCTGAGCATGTGGTGATCGTCGGCCTGGGAGGCGGCTCGCTGACCAAGTGCTGCCATCGCTCACTGGAAAATTGCCGGGTCACCACGGTGGAAATCAGCGAAGCCGTGATTGCCTGCCGCGACTGGTTTTTGCTGCCGCCTGATGACGAACGCCTGCGCATTCTGCAGGCGGATGCGGCGGATTATTTTGCCGGCCCGGTGGATGCAGCAGATGTCGTCATCCTCGATGCATACGATGAGGACGGGATCGCGCCACAGCTTGGCGAAAGAACTTTCTTCGAGAACCTGCAGTGCCACCTGAAACCACATGGCATGCTGGTGGTGAATATCTCCGGGCATAGCCGAACTGCCGAGGATTTCGTCGATCTGGTTGCCGACGTGTTCTCCCAGCGCTGCGGGGAGGTGGATGTGCCACGTGATGACAACCGGATCGTCTTTGCGTTCCGGGATGCGGCATTCCCACCTAACTGGCGGCAGATCGAAAAAACAGCTGGCATGCTGGCCAGCCGTTATCCGTATGATTTCCTGCATGTGCTCCACGAGCTGGAGCGGAGCCTGCAGCGTCGGCGCCGCAAGCGCCAGCCTAAACTTTAGGCTGCTTAGGCGCCGTGTGCCACGGCAGCGAAGGCTGCATCTGCTGCGGCGATTGTGCCGGCGATGTCCACTTCGGTGTGGGCCGCCGAGACAAAGCCTGCTTCGAAGGCCGAAGGGGCGAGGTACTGCCCTGCCCCGAGCATGTGATGGAAAAAGCGGTTGAAGGCTGCCACGTCGGATTCCATCACTTCGGCGAAACCCGTCGGTGGGGTGGCACGGAAGTACAGCCCGAACATGCCGCCGATGGCTTGCGCAGAAAAAGCCACCCCGTGCTTGGCAGCAACGGCCTGCAGGCCATCGATCAGGGATTGGGTGCGCGCCGTGAGGGCCGCGTGGAATCCCTCTGCACGGATCAGCCGGAGCGTTGCAAGGCCTGCCGCTACGGCTACCGGGCTGCCCGAGAGGGTGCCGGCCTGATAGACTGCACCGAGCGGCGCCACTTTTTCCATGATTTCGCGGCGGCCACCAAATGCACCGACGGGCATGCCACCACCGATGACCTTACCCAAGGTGGTGAGGTCCGGTGTGATGCCGAAGAGTCCCTGCGCACAGCCCGGGCCGACGCGGAAACCGGTCATCACCTCATCGAAGATCAGCACCGTGCCGTGTTGTGTGCACAGTTCGCGCAGACGGCGCAGCCAAGCCAGATCGGGCATGACGAGGTTCATGTTGCCGGCAACGGGCTCCACGATAACGCAGGCGATGTCCTTGCCGCGCTGGGCGAAGCAGGTTTCCAGTGCCGCGATGCTGTTGTAGTCGAGCACCAGCGTATGGCGCGCGAAATCGGCAGGCACCCCCGCCGATGAGGGGTTGCCGAAGGTCAGCATGCCCGAGCCAGCCTTCACCAGCAGGCTGTCGCCGTGACCGTGGTAACAGCCTTCGAACTTGATGATCGTGTCGCGCCCCGTGAAGCCACGTGCCAGACGGATAGCACTCATCGTGGCTTCGGTGCCGGAAGATACCAGGCGAACCATTTCAAGGCCGGGCAGCATGTCGCAGAGGAGTTCCGCCATCTCGACCTCACCTTCCGTGGGTGCGCCGAAAGATAGCCCGTTGGCGACTGCGCGTTGCACGGCTTCGATGACTGTCGGGTGCGAGTGACCAAGGATGGCCGGGCCCCAGGAACCGACATAATCGGTATAACGCACATCATCGGCGTCCCAGATATAGGGGCCTTGCGCGCGCTGGATGAAACGAGGTGTGCCACCAACGGAGCGAAAGGCGCGAACCGGGGAATTCACGCCGCCAGGGATGAATTGCTGGGCGCGATTGAAGAGTTCTATATTGCGGGACATGGCGATACCTTCGGAAAATCAGGCGTACAGCGCGGAGAAACGTTGGGCGCGGGCTTGCGGGTCGGCTGCCTGGTAGACATCCGAGATCACGGCCAGCCAGTCAGCTCCGGCAGCGACCAGAGGGGCGGCATTGTCAGCCGTGATGCCGCCGATGCAGGCAATCGGTACATTCAGTTCCGCCCTGGCGCGGCTGACAAGGCTTAGCGGGGCAGATTCGGCTTCGGGCTTGGTAGGCGAGGCAAACATTGCTCCGAACGCAATGTAGTCTGCACCGTTCGCTGCCATGCTGCGTGCGCGTTCAAAATCGTCGTAGCAGGAGACCCCGATCAGCAGGCGCCCCCGGGTGGCTTCGCGGACAGCAGCGAGATCGCCGTCTTCCCGGCCGACGTGTACACCATCAGCTTCTACCGCGAGAGCAAGACCGGGCTCATCGTTGATAAACAGGGCTGTTCCGAATTCCTGTGTCAGCTTGCGCAGAGCCTGTGCCTGGATCAGGCGCAGGGTGGGCGAAGCGATTTTGTTGCGGTATTGCAACACTGTGGTGCCGCCCGCCAGGGCAGCGCGTGTCACGGTAAGTAAATCTTCGGTGTTGGCCCAGTTGGGTGTAACCAGATACAGGCCGCGGGCAAGTGTCATGGCAATGCTTATCCTCGCTTGCAGAAACGGTTTGGCAGGTTGTGTCCCATGCCCAGTCGCCAACCCTGCGCCAGGGTCTGCCAGGTATAGGCCTGGGCTGCATGCACGGCGGCGCTGACTTCCATCCCTTGTGCCAGCAGGGTTGCCAGCGCTGCACTGAGAGTATCTCCGGCGCCGTGCCAGGATCCCGGCAGGCGTTCCCAGGCGTCGGTGCGCAGTACACCACCGGGGCCGTAGAGGGTGTTGACGATCTGCGGGGTCTGTTCATGTGCGCCGGTCAGCAGAACCATCTTGGCGCCCATTTCGAGCAGATGGCGGGCGTACTCGGCCTGCGTGACTTCCTCGGGCAGATCCTCCTCGCCATCCTCATCATTGAGAACCAGGCGCGGGGCATCCGAGCCGTTGATGATCAGCACGCTGCTCAGCGGAACCAGCAGTTCGCACAGCGTGCCCAGCGTTTCCTCGTCGGCGAGCACATCCGTGCCGAAAAGCCCGCGCAGATGAACGTCAAAAACAACCGGAATGTCAGGGTAATCCCCTAGGACATCGGCGATTTCCATCGCGTTCTCGGCACTCGAGATCTGCCCGATCTTGAAGGCCTGAACCGGAATATCCTCAAGCAACGCGCGAGCCTGGTCGGCGACCCAGTCGCCTTCGGTCGCCGAAAAACCCTCGATTCGCGCAGTATCCTGGACGGTGAAGCCGGTCATCACCGACAATGGGTGCCCCCCCAAGGCTGCTACAGTCAGGATGTCTCCCTGCAAGCCGCTGCCTCCGGTAGGATCGGAAGTGGTAAAAGTCAGAACGACGGATGGATTGTTGGAACCTTGCATGGTGGAATGTGAAGTGGCCATTACAGAAATTGCGATGGCTGCATGAAACCGAGTTTAACTGATAAAAGCGGAATGCTGCCTGTTGTGGGGCGGCTACAATCCAGATACAGATATTCCCGCAAGAATGCGGTCTATTTGCCGTGAACAGCCTGCGAAGCTTGCAAGTTTGGTATATTTGCCATACAAGTAATGCCGCGCACGTTTTTGGATCGGCAGTATTGCGACTTGCCGGAGATTGAAATGGATCATGTCGAATGGGCTCTGTGCCTGCTTCGGCGCCGGGTTGTGGTATCCCTGCGCAGCGAACGCTGCCTGAATAACGACCGTGCTGCCATGAGTGCAGCGCGGGTGGCTTGAGAGGAGTTGCACGTTGGCAGACAAAACTGATGCGTCCGGCACCAAAGTGATGGTGATCGACGACAGTAATACAATTCGCCGTAGTGCGGAGATTTTTCTTGCCCAGGCCGGTTATCAGGTGTTGTTGGCCGAGGACGGGTTTGATGCCCTCTCCAAGATCGCTGATCATCATCCGGATCTGATCTTTGTCGATATCATGATGCCTCGTCTGGATGGTTATCAGACCTGCGCACTGATCAAGAAGAATCCCAAGTTTGCTGCCACGCCGGTGATCATGCTGTCTTCCAAGGATGGACTGTTCGACCGTGCCCGCGGCCGGATGGTCGGGTCTGATGAATATCTGACCAAGCCGTTTACGAAGGACAGTTTGCTCAAGGCCGTGTCTGCCCATTTGGCCGCGCGCGAACAACGCTGATACACCCTTAATGCTTTGAGGTTTCATCATCATGCCAATCAAAAAAATTCTGGTCGTCGATGACTCTCCCACCGAAAGGTTCGCTCTCATCGAATTCCTGTCCAAGCAGGGTTTTTCGGTCGTGACGGCTGACAACGGGGAGGAAGGCGTCATCAAGGCCAAGACTGAACTGCCGGATCTGATCCTGATGGACGTCGTCATGCCGGGAATCAATGGCTATCAGGCCACCCGCACGATTTCGCGCGAGGAAGCCACGCGGCATATTCCCATTATCATGACCACCAGCAAAGATGCTGAGACAGACAAGATCTGGGGTATGCGTCAAGGTGCATTCGACTACATGACGAAGCCCCTGAACATGGACGAATTGCTGCAAAAGATTCAAGCGATCAACTAAGGTAGGGTTGGTGGCGGGTATCCGTTACTTATCTCATCTGCCCAGAGGAAACGTTGCATGGCCAAGCGCATCAGTCTGCGGGAATTTCAACAGGATCTGACCAAGCGGCTCGCGGATATGAGCGGTGCGAACCGCCGTTCTGCCTTGCTGGCGATTACAGCCGGGAATGAAAACTGGCTGGTGGACCTGTCGGATGCCGGGGAAATCATCGCCGCACCCGCCCTGACTGAGGTGCCGCTGACGCGCATCTGGTTTCGCGGGCTGGCGAACGTGCGTGGCAACCTCTTCAGTGTTGTTGATCTGGCTGCGTTCTGTGGGGATCCCCTGCCGCCTTTGACCAATGATTCACGCATGATGCTGATCGGTGCCAAGCATGGCTTGCACACCGCCCTGCTGGTTTCCAGGGCGCTTGGCCTGCGCAATCCGGATGACTTTGAGGTGGATGAATCGTTTACCGATTCCCGCCCCTGGATTGGGTCAGCTGTGCGTGATCACCAGAATCGTTTGTGGAAGCGGCTTGTGATTCGCCCTCTTCTGGCGGAGCCGCGTTTTCTTGATGCGGGTGTGGATGTTGCTGCCAGATGAACAAGACACCCGTTCCCCCGTTCGTTCAATTCTTGCATGGAATGGCAGACATGCATGAACTCCTACGCTCGTATCCTCTCGGAGCATTCGCATGGCACTGAAACTTCCTGGCTTATTCAATCGTAACAAATCCGGTTCGGCCAGTGCAGACAGCACGGTCATGGACAATCGTGCCACCGTTGAGGCGTCTGACACTACCAAGAGCGCGCGCAAGCTGTGGCTGCTCAGCGGTGCAACGCTGAATACCCGGATGCTGGCAATCGGTAGCGCGTTTGGTGTGACGCTGCTGATCACCATCGTGCTGACGGCAATCCAGATGCGGTCGGCCGCTCAGGGAACAGCCTATGTGTCGGCTGCCGGTCAGATGGCAACGCTGTCGCAGATCCTTGGTAAGGCAGCGCAGCAGGCGGTGACGACGGGTCGTTCCGGCTTCTCCGAACTGAAAGACAGCCGCGACAAGCTCGTCACGTTGGTGAAGACGCTTGACCAGGGCGGCGTGATCAACGGAACGAAGGTGGATCCGACTGCGAAGGATGCCCGCAAGCAGCTGAAGAACGTGATGGATGTCTGGGCCAAGCTGCTTAAGGAAGTGGATGACGTTTCCAAGCAGCAGGAACAGATTTTTCGCCTCGGCAAGGCCGTGACGGACATCAACAAGAATAACGCCCAGTTGCTCGACTTTGCCGAACAGGTGGCGCGTGCCAAGCTTGAGAACCACGCTTCCTCCAAGGAAATTGAAACTGCCAACCAGATCGTGATGCTCTCGCAGCGTATGGCCAAAAACGCCAACGCGCTGCTGGCTTCGGAATCTGTTGACCCGGAAGTGATCTTCCTGCTTGGTCGCGACTCGAACTCCTTCAACGATCTGCTTGAACAGCTGACGCAGGCCACCAGCGATGAGGCCACTGACGAAAAGCTCAAGAGCCTGACCAACTTTGGTAACAAGCACCAGATTGCGGTCGGCGGGATTCTCGCCAACGTGCAGCCGCTGCTGACCGCCAAACGCGCAGGTGTCACGGTGTTTACCGAATCCGGCGCCCTGCTGACTGCCATTGATGAACTGGAAGGTGCTTATAACAAGGCCTACACCGGGATCAACGCCTACCTGATCGGTATTTTCATCTTTGGTGTACTGACTCTGGTGCTGCTGGTTACCCTGGTCTTGATTTATAACAACGACTTGGCCGTGCGTCGTGACGAAGCTGACCGCCAGCGTATTGCGGCTGAATCCGAAAAGAATGCCACCCAGCAGGCCATTCTGCGGCTGATGAACGAAATGGGTGACTTGGCCGACGGTGACTTGACGATCCGCGCAACGGTGACCGAAGACGTGACGGGGGCCATCGCCGACTCGGTTAACTACACGATTGAAGAACTCTCCGTGCTGGTGCGCCGAATCAACGATGCGGCAGGCCGAGTGACCATCGCCACGGAAGCTGCCCAACGCGTGTCGGGTGAGCTGCTCGACGCTTCCGAACGTCAGTCCCGCGAAATTCAGCAGGCCGGTTCGCACATTCAGGAAATGGCACGTTCGATGTCGGCCGTTTCCGGCTCCGCTCTGCAGACTGCCCAAGTGGCACGCCGTTCTCTGGAGGCTGCACGTAAGGGTGCAGACGCTGTGCAGAACTCCATCAAGGGTATGAACGAAATTCGCGAGCAGATCCAGGAAACCTCGAAGCGAATCAAGCGTCTGGGTGAATCCTCGCAGGAAATTGGCGAAATCGTGGAACTGATTTCCGACATTACCGAACAGACCAACGTGCTGGCCCTGAACGCCGCCATTCAGGCAGCGTCCGCCGGTGAAGCCGGTCGCGGCTTCACGGTGGTTGCCGAAGAAGTGCAGCGTCTGGCTGAACGTTCCGCAGAAGCTACCAAGCAGATCGCAGCGATTGTGAAGACCATTCAGACGGATACGGGTGATGCCGTAGCCGCTATGGAAAACTCCACGCGTGGTGTGGTTGAAGGGGCCAAGCTGTCTGATGCAGCCGGTCAGGCTCTGTCCGAGATCGGCGACGTGTCTGTGGAAATGGCTACACTCGTTGAAAAGATTTCTTCCGACACGCAACGCCAAGCCAATGTGGCAACCGAGGTGGCGGAATCCATGCGCGGAATTCTTTCGATTAACGAATCCACCGTGCGCGGCACCCAGCAATCTGCGGTGTCTATCGGTCAGCTTGCTGACTTGGCCGTCGAACTGAAGGGTTCAGTGTCCGGCTTCAAGGTGTGATGAAGGACGGCGCGGAGCCAGCTGCGGCCCCGCGCTCTCTCCCTCAGCTGTGCGGCCTGCGTGGTCGCATTGGTAGTCGTGCCGTGTCTCCTCATGGGGCAATAGATGAGCCTGAATAATGATTTTGATGTGGGCCCGCTGACCTGGGTGAAAGGCGAGATCGACTCTGCGCTGAACTCTGCGCGGGATCGTCTGCTGGAAGTCCAGGCGGACCCTGGTCAACGTGAGCCGTTGCGCTTTGCGCAGAATCACGTACACCAGGCAAGTGGTGCCTTGTCCATCGTAGGTCTGGATGGTGTGCAGCAATTCGCCGAAGGCATCGACAAACTCTTGTCTGCCATGGCGGCCAATGAGCTGCAGCCTTCGCCTGAGCTGTTCGGGCTGGCCCTGCGCAGCGTGGGCATGCTGGGCAACTATATCAACGAATTGTCCGCCGGGGCGCCGCATCAACCGCTGCGTCTGTTCGATGCATACAGGGACCTGGTGCTTGCCCGTGGTGGTGAAGCGCCGCAGCCCTCCGAGCTGTTCTTCCCGGATCTCAGCGTGCGCCCCCAACTGGCCACGACAGAAGCTGTGGCACCCGAGCGGGCTGCCCATGAACTGCGTGTGCTGCGTGGTCGCTTTGAAAAGGGGCTGCTGAACTGGCTGCGCAAGCCGCAGGATGTCTCTGGCCCGCAGGAGATGCTGGGTGCCGTATACCGCATCGAGCAGATTCAGGCCCTGCCCGCCACGCGTGCATTCTGGTGGGCTTCGATTGCCTTCTTCGAAGGTCTGGCCGTGCAGGCCATCGTTGCAGACCGTGCCTCGCAGCGCATCTGCCGGCGCATCGATACGCAGATGCGTCGCCTGCTCGAAGGTTCCCAGATTGTTGCCGAGCGTCTGGTGCGCGATGTGCTGTATTTCGTGGCCACCGCACGCATTAATTCCGAGCATGCCCAGGCGGTACGTAGCGCCTATGGTCTGGATGAGATTCTGCCGTCGCCCGATGTCGAGCTCTCCGACACCTTGCGCCAGCCGTTCATCCTGCGTGTGCGGGAAACGCTGGAGCACGCCAAGGAAACCTGGAACCGGTACTGTGCCGGGTCTGCCGTGGCCCTGCCGCAGTTCCAGGAGCAGATGACCGAGCTTGCCAAGCGGGCCGAACCGCTCAAGCTTGCCCAGGTTGATCGCCTGATCGGCTCGCTGCTCGACACCGTCAGCTGGTTGCGTGCCGATCCCTCGCGCCTCACCGACGACCTCTCAATGGAAGTCGCCACAAGCCTGCTCGTGATCGAACAGGCCAACGATGCGCCGAACGCGGATGCCGATCTTCTGCACAGTCAGGTGGATGTGCTTGCAGCGCGGTTTGTTTCCCGTTCTCACGGTGAAGCGCTTGGCGAACTTGATCTGAGCCCGTTTGGCGAAGCATCGCAACGCGCCCAGGAACGTCTGTTCTTCAACCAGCTGGCACGCGAAATCCTCTCCAATCTCGGTCAGATTGAGCAGACTCTGGACAGTTTCTTCCGCAGCCCGCAGGAGCGTGACGCACTGCCCAGTTTGGCGGGGCCGCTCAAGCAGATTGAAGGTGCATTTGCCGTGCTCGGCGAGCAGAAGGCGGTGTCGCTGGTGCGCGAAAACGCTGATGCGATTGCCCGCTTTGCCGTGCAGGAAGAACCGCCCACACAGGAAGAGTTTGATCAGATCGCCCATCAGCTCTCCGCACTGGGCTTCTATGTTGACGCCCTAAAAACAGGGGCCGCGCGTCTAGATGATTTCCTCAACCCGTCGAGCGCACGTATCGACGAAGAGATTGTCGCGGCCGCCAGCACAACCGTTGAGGCACAACTGAAGCGTGAAACGCGTGAGACCCACGATCTGGTTGCCGCGTTCAAGGAAGCGCCGGAAGACGAGTCGTTGCGCAAGCAGCTGGTCAGCAGCCTCGAAGCCATTCGCGAGGATGCCCAGCTGGTTGCGGATAGTGGCCTTGAGCAGACAGCCAAGAATGCCTTGGCCAGCCTCAAGTCCGGTACTGTCGAGAAAGAAAAACTGACCGAAGCCCTGGCCGGCGTTGCTGCGCCTGCGGCGGTAACTCCGCAGCATTCGGAGGAAGCCGCCCGGCTGCTGACGGCCAGCAATGAGGAAGTTGACGCAGAACTTCTCGAAATTTTCCTCGAAGAAGCACACGACGTATTGCAGACGATTGCCGAACATCGCAACAAGATTGCAGCCGAACCTCACGACATGGAGTCGATGACGACGGCGCGGCGTGGCTTCCATACCCTCAAGGGTTCCAGCCGCATGGTCGGCCTGAACATGTTCTCGGATGCCGCCAAGCATGGCGAAATGACGATGAACCGCTGGCTGCAGCTTGAGAAAGATGCGAATGCCGACCTGATTGCCATGCTTGATTTGGGTGGTCAGGTCTTTGGTGCCTGGGTGCAACAGCTGGAATCTGGCGGTAGCTCGGCGTATGACGCAATCGCATTTACCACGCTGGCTGACAAGCTTCTCGCGGAACTCGATGCCCCATTGGGCGGCGAGGCACCTGCAACCGTCCCAAAGCCGGTAGCTGCGGCGCCGGTGGCTCCGGTACCGCAGTCAGTAGTTGAGCCAGTCATTGCAGACATCGTGGAGCCGGCACCGGCGGCGGGCAACCCGTCTACCGAGCTCGACCTCACCAGTACATTGATGGAGCTTGATCTCGCGGGTTTTTCTTCCGGCGAGGAGATGCATACTGAAGTTGATCTGGCAGCAACCGATTTCGAAGGTGATGCGCTGCACTCATTCACCAATGAATTCGGTGAAGCCGTTGGTGACAGTGAGGCCAAGGCCCAGTCGCAGCGGTTTGCCACACCGTCTGCCGCCACTATCGATACGGCGGGAGGCCTGGATTTCGAGTTTGATGATGCCGAAGAATTCGGTGCTCTCGAAGATCCCACTGCGACGGTGTTCGTTCCCCCCGTTGCCGGGGAAGGCGCTTTCCACGCGGCCACCATTGAGCTGCCCGATCTTGAACTTGAGCCTCCATCGGCAGACCTGCCGGGTTCGCCCACACCCAAGCCTGAGGCTGCGGCCGAACTGGATCTGACCAGTTCCGTGCTGAACAGCAAGTTTGATTCCGGGCTGGGTGATGATGGCATCGGAGAGACCGAGCTTGACCTGACGGCAACCGACCTGACCGGCCTGAGCCAACACTTTGGTGAGGCTCCACAGACTTCAGGGAATGCGGCACCCGAGGTATTGCTCGCGGATCTTGATCTGGATCTGGAGCCGCCAAAGGCAGCGCCCATCCCGAGCCCCAGTCCGATCATCGATGACGAGGATTTCGACGACAGTCGCTTCACGACCACCGACATCGCGTTTGATGAAGTTGCCGAACCCGCCGCTGATCCGGCCGAAGGTTTTGGCACCTTGATGCCGCCGCTGGATGTGAGTGCCACGCCTCCGAAGACCCGTCGTAACGACGAAGATGAGGTGGAAGTCGTCGTCATTGATGAGAATGAAGACACGGCAATCGATTTGCCTGTCATCAATTTCAACATGTTCGGCAACAAGTCCGTTTCCGAGCTGCCTCCTGAAGATCTGGCGGCTAACGAAACCGAGGTCAGGATTGGCAATCAGACCCTCTCCAAGGGTTTGTACGATCTGTACCTGTCCGAATCACGGCAGCTCCTCGATAAGTTGCTGGAGGAACACACCCGTCTGGCCAGCAATTCGGATCATCTGCCGAGCATCGATGCGATTCGAGCTGCGCATACCCTGGCCGGGATTTCGGGCACGGCACGTGTCGAACCCGCCTATGCGCTGGGCAAGGCGCTTGAACACACGCTGCACCGCTTCACCGATACGCAGGTTCCGCCGGAACCTGCACAGACGGAAGTGCTTGGCAGGGCCATTGCCGCGCTCGACGAGATGCTCGCCGATGTCGTGCTACAAGAGATGCCGACTGAAGCTCCGCGTCTGATCGAAGAGCTCAAGGCACTCCAGCCGGTGCTGCCCGCCCCCAAACCGCTTCCGCAGCCGCCCGTGGCAGCGGAGTTGGTCGAGGTAGCTGCGCCAGTCGAGATCCCCGCGCCGTCTGAAGTTCCGGAAGTTGCTACGGCACTTGAAGAACCGGTGGTTCTGGAACTGCCGGAAGTGCTCGAGCTGCCTCCTGAAGAGTTGTCCGCTGAATTGCCTGTCGTTGCCGAGGAGCCGGAAGTGGTTCCTGCTGTCAGCGAGCTGCCGGACATCGAACTTCCGTCTCTCACAGAAGAACCTGCGGAAGAGCCTGAGGTGATTAGCTTGGCAGCCCTGGCGGGTGATACCGATGCAGCATTGGCCGGTGTCTCGTCGCTGGTTCCTGAAGCACCGCAGCCGCTTGAGCCGGGTGTCGGGCCGCGCGACGAGATAGATGATCAGCTGCTCGATATCTTCTTTGAAGAAGCTGAGGAGCTGATTAACGAAATCGGTGGAACACTGCGTGAAATGCGTGGGGACTCGTCGCCGGAAGGCGAACCCCGCAAGGCGCTTGCACGTCTGCTCCATACCCTCAAGGGAAGTGCGCGGATGGCCGGAGCAATGCGCCTGGGCCAGTACATCCACAACATCGAAACCTATCTTGAAGCCTGCACGCTGTCACAGCATACGGGCGCTGCCTTGGTGGACGACCTCGAAAACGGTCTCGACCAGGTTGAAGCCGTCATCGAACAGCTGAAAAATCCGCAGGCAGTTGCTGCTGCGGCAGCCCAGTTCGAGGCTCAGGAAGAAGAGGAAGATCTCAGCGCCGCAGCCGATGAAGCTACCGGCGCGGAACCGGTGCGTGAGCCTGTGCAGGTTGCGCAGCAACCTGTGGCGGCGCTGCAGCAGGTTTCTGATGTTTTCGAAGAGATAGAGGGTGGTAACCAGCAGCGTGCCATGCTGCGTGTGCGTGCCGACCTGGTTGACCGGTTCGTCAACGAAGCCGGGGAAGTGTCGATCGCCCGTACCCGTATCGAAGGTGAACTGCGTGTGCTGCGGCGTTCCCTGCTGGACCTGACGGAAAACGTGATCCGCCTGCGCAATCAGTTGCGCGAAGTGGAAATCCAGGCCGAATCGCAGATGCAGACCCGCCTGGCCGCCGCCGAATCCCAGCACGGTGACTTTGATCCACTGGAATTCGACCGCTTCACACGCCTGCAGGAACTCACCCGCATGATGGCCGAGTCCGTGGGTGACGTGACAACCATCCAGCAGAACCTGCTGCGCAATCTGGATGCAGCCGATTCTGCCCTGCATGCCCAGGGCCGCCTGTCGCGCGATTTGCAGCAGGCGCTGATGAGCGTGCGAATGGTGCCGTTCGAAGAAATGGCCGACCGTCTGTATCGTGTCGTGCGTCAGACAGCGAAGGAACTTGGCAAGCGCGCCAACCTTGATATCGTCGGTGGCGCCATCGAAATCGACCGTGGCGTGCTGGACAAGATGACCGCGCCGATCGAGCATTTGCTGCGTAATGCCATTGCACACGGTATCGAGATGCCTGCGGAGCGTGTCGCCTCTGGCAAGGCCGAAGTCGGTCAGATCACCCTGAAGCTTACCCAGCTCTCCAATGAAATCGCAATGGAGCTCTCGGATGATGGCAGGGGCCTGAACTACCAGCGTATTCTGGAACGTGGTCGTGCCAACGGTCTGATCAGCGAAAAGGAAATACCGAATGAAAACCGTCTCACCCAGCTGATTTTCGAGCCGGGCTTCTCCACCGCCGAAAAGGTTTCCGGTGTTGCCGGCCGTGGTGTGGGGATGGACGTCGTCAAGAACGAAACGATGGCGGTCGGTGGTCGTATCAGTGTGTTCTCCGAAGGAGGCAAGGGTACCCGTTTCGTGGTGCACCTGCCGCTGACGCTCGCGGTGACACAGGCCCTGCTGGTGCGCTGTGGCGAACGTACCTACGCCATTCCCTCAAACATGGTCGAACAGGCGCTGGAGCTGAAAGAAGCCGCGCTGGTCGAAATCCGTGCCAAGGGGATGGTCGAGTGGAAGGATACCCAGTATCCGCTGACCTACCTGTCGCGCCTCCTCGGCAATACCGAGTGGCAGCCGGTGGGTGGTCGTTACCAGTGGATATTGCTGGTACGTGGCGGTAGCCAGACCATCGCCGTGCTGATTGACGAACTGCGTGGTAACCAGGAAATCGTGGTCAAGAATGCCGGCCCGCAATTTGTGCGTCTGCAGGGGTATTCAGGCGCCACGGTGCTGGCTGACGGTGAAATCTCGCTGATTCTGAACCCGGTGGCACTGGCTGCGCGGCAGATCGTATCGGTTGCGGAGACTGGGGACGAGCAGGCTCCGGAAGCCAATGTACCGGTACCCGAAACCCGCATCCCCTCGATCATGGTGGTCGACGATTCGCTCACGGTGCGCAAGATCACCAGCCGTCTGCTCGAACGCGAAGGCTTCCAGGTTGTTACAGCCAAGGATGGTGTCGATGCACTCGAACAACTGGTCGATTACAAGCCGGACGTCATGCTGCTCGACATCGAAATGCCGCGCATGGATGGCTTCGATCTGGCGCGCAATGTGCGTGCGGATGCCCGCCTGAGAGATGTGCCTATCGTCATGATCACCTCGCGCATGGCAGACAAGCACCGTAATTACGCAATGGAAATCGGTGTCAATCATTACCTGGGCAAACCGTATCAGGAAGAGCAATTGCTCGAACTGATCACCGGCTTTATTGCCGCCCAGCGTACCTGACCAGGAACCGGTCTGCCCTGTGGGCAGACCGGTTTTCCGAGTTGCGCGGAGGCATCTCTTTGCGCAAAAAGTAAGCAAAGCTTCCTCCGCTCGGGTACAATCCCCAGCCTTCAGCGGATAGCATCAGTGTTCATGGAATTTGCCGGGGTACGCCTTCAGAACCAGTTGTTCGTTGCACCGATGGCGGGTGTGACGGATCGCCCTTTTCGTCAGGTGTGCAGAAACCTCGGCGCCGGATACGCCGTATCCGAAATGATCACATCGAATGCCCTCCTGTACGGCACCGCGAAGACCCGTCGGCGTGTTGACCACACAGGTGAAAGCGGCCCGATTGCCGTCCAGATTGCCGGTGCCGATCCGCAGCAGATGGCAGAGGCTGCCCGCTACAACGTGGCGAGCGGCGCCCAGGTGATCGACATCAACATGGGCTGCCCGGCCAAAAAAGTCTGCAATGTGGCCGCCGGATCGGCCCTGATGCGCGATGAGACCGTTGTCGCGCGGATTCTTGAGGCGGTGGTTGCTGCCGTGCCGGAAGTGCCTGTGACACTCAAGATGCGCACCGGCTGGGATCGTGAATCACGTAATGCTGTGCGTATCGCCCAGCTCGCGGAATCCAGTGGCATCCGCCTGGTGACGGTGCATGGCCGTACTCGGGCCGACCTATATACCGGGGAAGCCGAGTACGACACCATTGCTGCCGTCAAAGCCGGCGTCTCTATTCCCGTGATTGCCAATGGCGATATCGATTCACCGCAAAAGGCCGCCCGCGTGCTCGCTTGTACCGGTGCCGATGGCGTCATGATTGGCCGGGGTGCCCAGGGCCGACCATGGATCTTCCGTGAGATCGCCCATTATCTGGCCAGCGGTGAATTGATGGCAGGGCCGACGCCGCTTGAAGTGCTCGCGATCTGCAAACAACACCTTGTCGAGCTGTATGATTTTTATGGTGAAGTGGCAGGTGTGCGGGTCGCCCGCAAGCACATTGCCTGGTATGTGAAGGGGTATGAAGGTGCACATGCCGTTCGCCAGGAAATCAATGTGCTGGAAGATATCGGGGAACAACTCAGAACCGTGGAGCGTTTTTTCCAGCTCCAGGCAGAAACGTCACCACAGCCATCTGGCTGTGACCAACCGTCAGTCAAAGAAGCAATCGCAGCATGAACAAGAAAAATGAAATTGCCCTGTGCGTGATTCACGCCCTGGATCGTTATTTTGCCGATCTAGATGGGGAAATACCCGCCAATATTTATGACATGGTGATCAAGCAGGTGGAGCGTCCGCTGCTCGAATCCATCATGGAGCGCACTGGTGGAAACCAGACCAATGCGGCAGCAATGCTCGGCATTACACGTAATACCCTGCGCCGCAAGCTTCTCGACCACGGATTGCTGTAGACGTTTTGGATCATCCCTTTTCCATTTGATTAGGTTGTCGCCATGAAAGTCACCCAAGCACTTCTTTCAGTTTCAGACAAAAGCGGGTTAGCTGAATTTGCTCGCGAACTGGCATCTCTCGGCATCGAGCTCCTGTCGACCGGTGGCACCGCCAAGGCCCTGCGTGATGCCGGGTTGAAAGTCACCGATGTTGGTGACTACACCGGCTTTCCGGAAATGCTCGATGGCCGGGTGAAAACCCTGCATCCGAAGGTTCATGGCGGCATCCTGGCCCGGCGCGATCTGCCCGAGCATCTGGCGACACTCGAAGCGCACCAGATCCCGCGCATCGATCTGGTGGTCGTCAACCTCTACCCGTTCCAGGCCACGGTGGCCAAGCCCGGCTGCAAGCTCGAAGACGCCATCGAGAACATTGATATTGGTGGCCCGACCATGGTTCGCGCCGCAGCCAAGAATCACGGCAACGAAGCCGGTGGTGTGGGCATCGTGACCGACCCGGCAGACTATGCTGCAATCGTGGCAGAACTCAAGGCCAACGGCCTGAGCCTGACCCACAAGACGCGTTTCGAACTGGCGCGCAAGGCCTTTACGCATACGGCCCGTTACGACTCCGCGATCTCCAACTGGCTCACCGCAGTGGATGCCGACCAGCTCGACGACAAGGCCGCTCCCGTCCGCTGTGAATATCCCGCCCGTCTGCAACTGGCTTTCGACAAGGTGCAGGATCTGCGCTACGGCGAAAACCCGCATCAGACTGCCGCCTTCTACCGTGATGTCAATGCCCCTGCCGGCAGCATCGCTGGCTACGTGCAGCTGCAGGGCAAGGAACTGTCGTACAACAATATCGGCGATGCCGATGCCACCTGGGAATGCCTCAAGGCTTTCGACCCGAGCGTTCCCGCCTGCGTCATCGTCAAGCATGCCAACCCCTGCGGCGTGGCGCTTGGCGCAAACTGTGAAGAAGCCTATCGGCGTGCCTTCACGACCGACAAGGAAGCGGCTTACGGTGGCATCATCGCCTTCAATCAGCCGGTTGATGAAGCCACCGCACGTGCCGTATCCGGCCAGTTCGCCGAAGTCATCATTGCACCGGCCTACACCCCTGAGGCGCTCAAGGTGTTTGGTGCCAAGCAGAACCTGCGTCTCCTCACCTGCCCGCTCGGCAGCATTTCCCAGGCCGATTACAAGCGCGTCGGCGGTGGCCTGCTGGTGCAGACCTATGATGATGCAATGATCGAGCCGAGTCAGCTGAAGCTCGTCACCAAGCGCGCCCCGACAGAGATTGAAATGCGCGACATGTTGTTTGCATGGCGTGTGGCGAAGTTCGTCAAGTCCAACTGCATCGTGTACGCCAAGGATGGGCTGACGCTGGGGATTGGTTCCGGTCAGGTCAAGCGCGTGGATTCCGCAATGATTGCGCGTATCAAGGCCGAAGCTGCCGGCTTGCCGCTCGCCGGTTGTGCCGCCGCATCCGAAGCCTTCCTGCCCTTCCGTGATGGTCTGGATGTGCTGGCCAAGGCTGGCGCGACTGCACTGATCCAGCCGGGTGGCTCGATTCGCGACGAAGAAGTGATCGCCGCTGCCGACGAACAGAACATCGCCATGGTGTTCACCGGTTTCCGTCATTTCCGTCACTGATCGTTGATTGAACGGGGCGGCAGCCTGCAGAGCCGCCGCCCGCTTGCTGCACATATAAAGGCATTGACATGAAGATTCTGGTGATCGGCTCAGGGGGCCGTGAACACGCGCTGGCCTGGAAACTGGCGCAATCTCCGAAACTGCAGAAGGTCTATGTGGCACCGGGGAATGCCGGTACTGCGGCTGATCCAGCCATGGTCAACGTGCCGGTGACGAGCACCGAGGACCTGATTGCCCTGGTGCGGCGCGAAAACATCGGGCTGACCGTGGTGGGGCCGGAAGCTCCGCTCGCCGCAGGTGTTGTTGATGCCTTCAGGGCTGCCGGGCTGCCGATCTTCGGGCCGACCAAAGCCTGCGCCCAGCTTGAATCCTCCAAGGATTTTGCCAAGCAGTTCATGGTGCGGCACAACATTCCTACGGCTAAGTACGCCACCTTCACCGATGCGGCCCAGGCACATGCCTATATCGATGCCGAAGGCGCACCTATCGTCATCAAGGCGGATGGTCTGGCTGCAGGCAAGGGTGTGGTCGTCGCAATGTCGCTGGAAGAAGCGCATGCCGCGATCGACATGATGCTCGTCGGCAACAAGATGGGCGATGCCGGTGCCCGCGTCGTGATCGAAGAGTTCATGCAGGGTGAGGAAGCCAGTTTTATCGTGATGGCCGATGGCAAGCACGCTCTGGCGATGGCTACCAGCCAGGATCACAAGCGTCTGCTCGATGGCGACAAAGGTCCGAATACCGGTGGCATGGGAGCCTATTCGCCTGCGCCGGTGGTGACACCACAGGTGCATGCCCGCGTGATGCGTGAGGTCATCAACCCGACGCTCGCCGGGATGGCTGCCGAGGGAATGCCTTATAGCGGCTTCCTGTATGCCGGCCTGATGATCGACGCGAGTGGCGCGCCACGTGTCGTCGAATTCAACTGCCGCTTTGGCGACCCCGAAACCCAGCCGATCATGATGCGTCTGAAAACGGATCTCGTTGAGCTGATCGAAGCCGCCCTGGCAGGCCGTCTCGATTCCGCTGCGGCGGATTGGGATCGCCGCGTGGCACTGGGTGTGGTGCTTGCTGCTCACGGTTATCCCGATGCACCGCGTAAGGGGGATGTGATCAGCGGGCTGGATGCCAAGCGTGAAGATGCCAAAATCTTCCATGCCGGTACCGCCATCGAAGGCGGCAAGACCGTTGTCACCGGTGGCCGCGTGCTGTGTGTGACGGCCCTGGGGGATTCCGTCAGGGAAGCCCAGACGCATGCCTACGAACTGCTCAGTCAGGTGCATTTCGACGGCATGGTTTATCGCAACGACATCGGTCACCACGCGATCAAGCGTTAGAAGCTGTTCATGATCTTACTGCGAAGGCGTGATTGGGCCTCCTCATTCGACCCATAGGCTGCTCGAAATCCTCATGTATTCCAATACACTC
>DBTS01000022.1 GCA_002307175.1 Rhodocyclaceae bacterium UBA1310 | reverse complement strand
GTCCAAGTGACCGGAGCCAGCTCTGCGTGCCGGACCATTTCTACAGTTTTTACGCTGAGAAATATGATGCAATTTGCCTTAATCGATCTGGAGTGAGTGGATGTATTAATCCAAGCGTGGGACCCGGAGAGAGGGCTTCGGGAAAACAGAATCGCAAGCACTTGACCTGCTCAGGTCGTTCGTCCTAGAAGAAATTCATTTTTTTGATTGAATACTCTGCGGATCTTGTTCAGTCAAAGCCTTCTGAATTCCAACCCCT
Source organism: Rhodocyclaceae bacterium UBA1310 (assembly GCA_002307175.1). Taxonomy (GTDB): domain Bacteria; phylum Pseudomonadota; class Gammaproteobacteria; order Burkholderiales; family Rhodocyclaceae; genus Uliginosibacterium. The sequence continues at coordinate 20,642 of DBTS01000022.1, read as the reverse complement.
GGTCAGGATCGAATTCAAGGTGTACGCGCCCAAGCAACTTATATGGCGAAAGTCCCCAGAATCCTGCATAGGGAGTTCTTAGGTCCCGCTTGTCCTGTGGGTTGGCAGAGTAGGGAAGGATCGGATTTTCCAGGTCAACGGAGTCGGCACTATAGTGCCAGAGGCCTTCATGCACAACGACATCCTTCCCGGCACTCAGGTAAATCACTTGTGTGTAACCCCCGTCTTTGCGCAAGACCAGCATTTCAGTTGCGCCAGGAAATTGTGTGACGTACTCACCGGGAAAGTCGGACTCAGTAACTCCTTCTATCTTGCAGCCAGCTAATAGCAGGCTCAGGTATATACCGCACAGACCGGTTCTGGGTGACATGAAATAGCTCCTGATTTTATTCTGTATGATTCGTCTCTCACGTCAAAGATTCCGGCGGAGATGTGGCGAGCAGAGTGGCAGCTCGATGTTGATCATATTACGTCAGCTCGCCATGCAGGATAGGCTGTAAACGCCTTCTGCTTGGCGGGGAAACGAGTGCTTGAACCATGCAGATTTTGATCCTGTCCACAATCCTCCGTGGGCGCGTGTGTCCTCACCGCTCTGCGGTGGTCTTCCGTCTGCGTTGGGCATGGTGCTGGAATTGACGCCGGGGAAAGCGCGTTTCGGGCTGGCATGGCCGCGCGGTCACCGCAGAGCGGTGAGACAGGCGTTGCCACGGAGGGCCGTGGTAACGATCAAGCTGGAGCGGCGCTATTACATTAGTTCCCGTAAATTCAGTGCTACTGAGCTGGCCCAGGCGGTACGCGGCCACTGGGTGCTTGGTGTGACACCCACGCCAACGCCAAAAAAAGCCTGCGAATACGGCGCAAAAACGCAGCCTGGGATGACGAACTCATGATGAAAATGCTGGGGCTTGGTCCGCTATGATGTACGAGTTCGGAAGCCCTGACCCTGCCACAAAAGAGGATCGCATGTTTTTTCGGCGCGATTTGCGGCCAGAAGCCGATACTTCGCTAACCATACGGTTCCCTCTGAAATCCAATAGCGATTCCCTGTTTGATTTTTTCTCTATACTCTGGATCTGGGTGAAATCCACACCGACCAACATATTGCATATATGCTTCATATGAATTTACCGAATTCAACCAAGGAACCACCCTCCCATCGATCAGCGCAAGTATTTGTTTTAAACTGGTTTCGATATCCTCTTTGGTCTTAACTTTGAACATATTGCCAGCGAACATAACCTCAGGAAAGCGATCCGATAAAGTGCCTCCAATCAGCTGATCAATTATAGGAAATTGCACAAACTCCCCAGCTATTGGGTCGTCCACCCAAGGGCATGCTATCGTAACAAAAATACGAAGTGACTCCCCGCCGCCAATTATTTCAGACCAAAGAATATCAAATAGTGGCCCACGCTTCCGCCAGAAATAGAATTTCTTTTCAACTGCAAAACCTCTTCGCTTTATCTGTTTATAAAACCATTTATCAGCAAATTTATCTAATTGTATCAATGTTGTCATATGTTATATCTCTGTTTAATGAATATCGACACCAATCGTGTATATACGCATTCTAAAGCGGCATTGATACTCCAATTCTCTTGGGTCCGATATGTGTTCGAAACGCTTAGTTCAGATCAAAAATCATTGAGAGTGGCAATTACGCTTTGCGGCGCAAACAGAAGCACATTATCCCAGATGCAGCTTCGATGAATTCTTCACTTCCTCCATCACGGCATAGGTGCGGGTTTCGCGCACGCCGGGGAGTTGCCAGAGCACGGCACCGGCGAATTTGCGGTAGGCCTCCATGTCGGCCATGCGGGTTTTGATGAGAAAGTCGAAGCCGCCACTGACCATGTGGCATTCGAGGATTTCGGGGCGTACGTGGACGGCGGCATGGAATTCTTCGAGCACGTGCGGGGTGGTGCGATCCAGCAGCACTTCGACGAACACGAGCATGCCGGCGCCTAGCAGCTTCGGATTGAGCTTCGCCTCGTAGCCGAGGATGTAGCCCTGCTTGGTGAGTCGCTGCACGCGTGCCAGCACGGCGGTGGGGGACAGCGACACGGCCTCGGCGAGCTTGAGGTTGCTGATGCGGCCATCGTTTTGCAGTTCGCGCAGGATCTGGCGGTCTATGCGGTCCAACTCTTCGGGCTCTGACATGGCTTTGGGAATCAATAGTGGAAAATGCGGTGAAATTGGCTTAATTCGAAATAATATTCTAGGTATTTTCCAAAACAATTGGCAAATAGAGTGTGTGGGTAGTTTGCCAATTTTTCGGGGAAAAGTGCCATGTCCAGTCCGTTTGATGCGTTTTATGTTGCCAGTCCATTTCCGTCCCCGCTGCGCGCAGCCATTACGGCAGCCTGGCGCAAGCCGGAGCCGCAGGCCATTGGTGATCTGATCGGGGCTGCGCGCCTTTCCCCCACAGAGTCCGGCTCGGCCCGCGAGCTGGCGACCCGGCTGGTGAGCACTTTGCGCAGGAAGAAAGCTTCCATCGGGCGGGCCGGGCTGGTGCAGAACCTTTTGCAGGAATACGCGCTCTCCTCGCAGGAAGGCGTGGCGCTGATGTGTCTGGCCGAAGCGCTGCTGCGCATTCCGGATGCCGCCACGCGAGATGCGCTGATCCGTGACAAGATCGCCAGTGGCGACTGGTGCGGGCATATCGGCAACAGCCATTCGATGTTTGTGAATGCTGCCACCTGGGGGCTGCTCGTTACCGGCAAGCTGGTGGCGCCGGCCAGCGAAAGCGGGCTGGGCGATGCCTTGCGCGGGCTCTTTGCCAAGGGCGGTGAGCCGCTGATCCGCAAGGGCATGGACATGGGCATGCGCGTGATGGGTCAGCAGTTCGTCTCCGGGGTCACCATAGAAGGCGCGCTGGCGAATGTACGCCCCCGCGAGGAAGAAGGCTTCCGCTACTCTTTCGACATGCTTGGCGAAGCGGCACTCTCCGAAGCGGATGCGCAGCGCTACATGCGCGATTACCGCATGGCCATCGAAGCCATCGGCAAGGCATCCAACGGGCGTGGCGTGTATCGGGGGCCGGGCATTTCGATCAAACTCTCGGCCATCCACCCGCGCTACAGCAAGGCCCAGCACAGCCGCGTGATGGCGGAGCTGTATCCACGCATGCTGGAACTGTGTGTTCTTGCCAAACAGTACGATATTGGCATGAGCATTGATGCCGAGGAAACCGAGCGCCTGGAACTCTCGCTGGACCTGCTCGAAAAGCTGGCTGCCGACGAGGCGCTGAAAGGCTGGAACGGCCTCGGTTTCGTGGTGCAAGCCTACCAGCGCCGCTGCCCGCAGGTGATTGACTATCTGCTGGATCTCGCAGGGCGTACGCAGCGCCGCCTGATGGTGCGGCTGGTGAAGGGTGCCTACTGGGATAGCGAGGTAAAGCGTGCCCAGCTCGATGGCATGCCGGGCTATCCGGTTTACACGCGCAAGCCGTATTCGGATATCTCGTATCTGGCCTGCGCGCGCAAGCTGCTGGGTGCCCCCGAACGAGTCTTCCCGCAGTTTGCCTCGCACAATGCGCAGACCATGGCCTCGATCTACGCAATGGCCAAACCTGAAACCTATACCGACACGCAGTATGAGTTCCAGTGCCTGCACGGCATGGGCGAGCCGCTCTACGAACAGGTGGTCGGCTCGCCGGAAAAGGGCGGGCTGGGTCGGCCGACCCGCGTGTATGCGCCGGTGGGTACGCATGAAACGCTGCTGGCCTATCTGGTACGCCGCCTGCTGGAAAACGGCGCCAACTCTTCCTTCGTCAATCGCATTGCCGACGAGAATGTCTCCATCGAAGAGCTCGTTACCGAGCCGGTCGCCATTGTCGAGGCCTGGGCACAGGCTGAAGGCAGCCTGGGGCTGCCGCATCCCTCCATTCCGGCGCCGGCGGAACTCTACGCCGGGCGCAAGAATTCCAGTGGTATCGATCTGGCGAATGAGGAAGCGCTTGCCGAGTTGCAGGCCGGGCTGGCTGCCGCCGCAGCAAAGCGCTGGCAGGCGCTGCCTATGCTGGCAGATGAAGTCAGTGCCGGCGCTTTGCAAGCGGTGAAAAATCCGGCAGATCATACCGACGTGGTCGGTGAAACGCGGGACGCCACGCCGGAAGAAGTGGCCCAGGCGCTCACTGCTGCTGCCGCCTTCGCTCCCCAGTGGGCCGCTGTGCTCCCCAATGATCGTGCGCGGCTGCTCGAACACGCTGCTGATGCGCTGGAAGCCGCACGCGAAGGGCTGCTCTCGCTGCTCATCCGCGAAGCTGGCAAGACCACACCGAACGCCATTGCCGAAGTGCGTGAGGCGGCGGATTTTCTGCGCTATTACGCCGCCCAGGTGCGCAATGATTTCCTCAATGCCACGCACAAGCCGCTTGGCCCGGTGGTGTGCATCAGCCCGTGGAATTTCCCGCTGGCGATTTTCCTGGGCCAGATCAGTGCCGCTCTTGCCGCAGGCAATGTCGTGCTCGCCAAGCCCGCTGAGCAGACACCACTCCTCGCGGCCGAAGCCGTGCGCATCCTGCGTCTGGCCGGTATACCTGCGGCTGCGCTGCAGTTGCTGCCGGGCCGGGGTGAGACCGTCGGCTCGCAGCTCGTGGCTGACGCACGGGTGCAGGGCGTTGTATTCACCGGCTCCACCGAGGTGGCACGCATCATCCAGGCGACTCTCGCCGGACGCACCACGGCTGATGGGCGGGCTATTCCGCTGATTGCCGAAACTGGCGGGCAGAACGCGATGATCGTGGATAGCTCCGCGCTCGCTGAACAGGTGGTGCAGGATGCTATCGCCTCGGCCTTCGACAGTGCAGGCCAGCGATGCTCCGCGCTGCGCGTGCTGTGCGTGCAGGAAGAGGCGGCAGACCGTATCAAAGAGATGCTGGTTGGTGCTATTGAACAGTTGAGCGTGGGTAATCCAGGCTCGCTGGCGGTGGATGTCGGCCCGGTGATTGATGCCGAAGCGCGTGACGCCATCAATGCCTATATCGAATCACGCCGTGCCACGCATCGCGTGCAGCAGTTCGGCACCGATTCGCCTGTGTTGTCGCAGGGTACTTTCGTGGCGCCCACGCTGATCGAATTGAAGTCGGTCAGCGAACTGGGGCGCGAAGTGTTTGGCCCTGTGCTGCATTTTGTGCGCTATCGTCGCGCTGATCTGCCCGCTCTGATCGATGCGATCAATGCCACAGGTTATGCGCTCACGCTGGGCGTGCATACGCGTATCGACGAAACCGTGCGCCACGTTACCAGCGCTGCGAATGCTGGCAACATCTACGTGAATCGCAACATTGTTGGCGCCGTGGTGGGTGTGCAACCCTTTGGCGGAGAAGGGCTCTCGGGCACCGGGCCAAAGGCCGGCGGGCCGATGTATCTGTATCGCCTGCTGGCGCAGAAACCCTGGGCTGCACCGATCCAGTTCAGCCCCGTGGCGGCCCCGGCAAAAGCGCTCGATGCGCTGGAGCAGTGGGCAAAAAAGGAAGGCCGCGAGCGGCTTGTCAGTGCCTGCACGCGCATCCGCGTGGCCTGTGCCAATCTCGGACCTGTTGAACTTTTCGGACCGACAGGCGAGAAGAATCTCTATCAGCCCACGCCACGACACCGTGTGCTGTGTGTGGCCGCAAACGAAGATGATCTCCTCGTGCAGCTCGCCGGCATCCTCGCCATTGGCACTGAGGCACTCTGGCCACAGCCGATGGCCGTGGTGGCTGCACGCCTGCCGGCGGAAGTGCGCGCACACATCCGTCTCGAAGAGACGGGAAAAACGCAGGATTTCGGCATCGTCATGCTGCATGGTGGCGTGGATCAGCTCATCACCCTGCAAAAACAGATGGCACGTCGCAGTGGCCCGGTGATCCCGGTCGAACGCCTTGCGCCCGGTGAAGACGCCATCCCGCTGGAGCGCCTGCTCACCGAAAAGGCCGTGAGCATCAATACGGCGGCGGCCGGTGGAAATGCCAGCCTGATGACGATGAAGCAGTGATGCTGGCGCCGGGGCAGGGTGTTGGCCCTCTCCCTGGCGTTGCAGCTGCGAGTTTCCCCATTCATCACGGGAACTGTGATAATTCCAAAGACATTTCCACAATAAAGTCTGAAGAACCAGTCTCAATAGCTAAAATTGAAACGCAGGTCGCGGCTATTAGCTGTGTTCTGCAAGAATACGGCTGCGCATATTGGTGAGTGCAATTCCGAGCAGATTGCGGCCACACGATTGAGCTGGAATTTCGACGAGCGGATCGTTCTCGGTCATGCCAATGCCCCAGATCGAATCCACCGGGCTGGCTTCAACCAGTGTGCGGCGGCCGGTGGCGAGCAGATCGGCACAGAGGGCGGGGTTCTGGGTGAATTTCATATAGCAGCCGGCCTCCATGATCGCGAGGCGTTTTTCCTCCCACAGTGTCTCGCTGAAATTGCGCACCTGCCGCCCCAATGCCTTGATCTTTCCAGGATTGCTCTCGACCAGAATCTGTCCGGCGGTGTCGGCATCATGCATCACAAGTGCCTTGTGATACATCAGGTACTGCTCACAATTGACGAAGCGGTGAACAGGGAAGGGAGTTCGAATAGATTTCGGCGGTGTTCCAGAAGAAAACGTAATCGTGGGTGGTTTTCATTGTGTCGGCAAATCGTGAGCTTTGGGGCGTATACCCCGAACCCCAAATTTAGGTCTCCGGGATATGTGCGGCAAGCCTTGGCGGCGGCGGGTGGGCTGCCGGACGGTATCAGCCGTGAAAGCGTGCCCACAAGCGGGGCAGGCGATGTGCCAGTTCAGCTTCCTCTGCCGTTCTCGCCTCACTGGCAGGCAAAGGTGGAATGTCTGCAGTGAATTCCTCAAAAGCTCTGCCAGTCTGGTCTACCCAGGCGTTTTCGGCAGCGTAGGCGATCTCTTCCAGGCGTGCCGGCCCATGCTGGGGTGTGATCACTTCTGCAAGGCTTTGGGCATCCACAATGGCGTTCTCGTAGACACTTTGGCCTCTGGCGATCAGCCAGTTGCGGAATTCCGTGAATTCGGCAGGTGTGCAGCCATTGCCGATGATGCACGCCGCAGCCCACAGTTCCCAGGTGTCGGCGCGGCTGTGAAAGCGGCGGAAAATCCTGTCGAAGGCCATGATTTCTGTGCCGGGAAGCGCCTTGAGAAGGCGGGTCAGGTGTTTTACCTGTTTTCCAGGTACAGCTTCCGCCGCAGCGTTTGAATCACTGATGAGCTTCCAGAAGCTGCAGTTATCCATGAAAGCCCCCATGTGAGATTATGGTTATAACTATGTCATTCAATATTAACTGAATGCCATATTATCGGAATCTCACCGGGTTTGGGAAGATGATCGGATTAACTGTTTTGTAAATAGCAGTAGGGAGGATGTGAAATCTGGCGCAAAGATGTCTTTGCGGCAAATCCTCATTTCCCCTGAATAGGGTGAGAAGCCTCTTTCATCCGCCGGCATGATCATGTCTTGGCATTGGATGGCAGTTATCGCCTGCCGTCTGTGTCGCGTAATGGCGTAGGGGTTCCAAGGTCTCAAAGCGCCAGGGATAAGCTGCAGTATTTTCAGCCGGAGCCGGCGGATTTCCAGCCCCTGGTGCTGATCGGGACGGTTTGTGCGTTGCGGTATTCTCGAGTTTTGATGCGTATTTGCCGATCAGATTGGCTGTGCCCTATTTTTTTCAATGCATTGGTACGGCGGCGTATGTTTCCGGTCTCTTTGTTGCGGCGCCTAAAAGGTCCGTGGTGCAAAGGGCTCTGCAAGGCGTGGGCTACACTGTATCGTGGGTTTTCTCTGATTGCGTGCCGGATGGATTGGCCTCATCCTTAGTACATCTGCGCACAAAAGGCTCCGCGACTCCGTTAAGCACGATGTCGCAAACTGAAGCTGGCGCCTTGATGGAGAAGTGCTGAGGCGGCGCGGTCGGGCCGAACAGCAAAGCGCGGAGGCATTGCTTCCGGCTTCATTCGTAAGAACCTGTTTCAACAAGTTCCGGGAGGGTAATATCGATGGACATGCAGTCCGATCTCGAAGGCTATTTCGCGCACGTTGCAAGCGGAGCATATTCCGATATTGATGAGCTGGAGTTGAACCTGCTCAACCGGGTCGAGGCCGAGCTGTTTTCCGAAGATTTTGAGTTCCACCCTGTTGTGATGCATCTGGATGCGCTCGTGCTTGATGATCCCGGCACCAGCAACCATCACGTGCTGCTGGATCGCGCCCCCTTCGAAGGTCAGGTGCTGTTTCTCACTCATGATGGCGGCACCCGTGTGGTGTTTGCCTCGATCACGGAATTTCTCGCTGCAGCAGACCGCGCACTTGCAGAAAAAATCGTGCTGCCCGAAACCCATCCAGCGGCATCTCCGCGTGTCGCTGATCAGGTCTGCCTCTCCGAACTTATTCAGACGCTGCTTGATGAAGACGAAACCGATGTGGTGCTTGCCCTGATCCCCTCTATGGATCTAAGCGATCTCGCCCTGCTTGGCAAGCTGGCCACGCATGAGGATTATTTCCTTGGTGAGCTGGTCGCCCTTGAAATCGCCAAACGTCCGGCAGCCGCACTGGAAAACGTGGCACACCAATGCGCCGCCCAGCTCCCTCCGCAAGTCGCCCAGGCCGGCCATCGTGCGCTCAGGGCAATCCGCGCACTCACCGCCCCGCAGAAAACGGCGTAATGCCAATGAAGCCGGTCAGCGTAGAGAAATATCAGCGCGAGATATGCCAATGAGGTCTCGCGCAAGTGTTGGTGTATTGGCCGTTTGACCTTACAACATGCCACCCGGCATGCTCCACTTCCTTAACGCAAGGCATCCTGCGGCACCCAGATCCAGCCTTCGCTCACCGGGATATTGGCAGGCGGGCTGGCGAGGTGTTGCCGCGCACAGGCGAAGAGGTGGGCGAGCAGGGCGCAGAGCAGGGCATCGCGCTTGTCCTGATGATCAAGATGGGCCGGCCAGTGGCGGCCGGCTCCTTGCGTTGGTGCGTAAGCCTGCAGCATCGCCTGCATATGCGCGGAATGCTTGCACGGTGACGGGTAGGCTTCGAGCACGGAGAGACTCGCCGTGTCGCCCCAGGCGCCACATTCAAGTGCATTGGGGGCGAATCTGGCGAGCACATGCATGCCCTTGGTGGCCTGTGAGCCGATCATGTCCTTGACTGGCGAGAGTGGCTTGAGTCCGTGCGCGAAGAGGAATTGCTCGGTGTGGCGATAGAGGTAGGCGTTGCTCTCCGAGCCCCCGACCGGGCCGGCATCTCCCTGCCGTGTGATCAGGCGCACAAAATCATCCGAGAAGCCCAGCGGGGTATCGACGCCCAGCGTGCAGTGCAGGGCATCGGTGGGCGTGGCCTGGCATAGTTCGAAAAGGGAAGTCAGCCAAGCGTGTGCATTTCTGGCCGCGTTGATGCTCTCGCGCAGATTGCCACGCCAGGGCGTGCCAACGATGGCGAGATCCGCGTCGAGGATCACCAGCGCATCGCGACTGGCGCTATTGTGGTCACAGTTCCAGCCGCCAACATCCCAGCCGATGAAATAATTTTCCATATCAGGATTTCTGGTTTGTACTGAATGTCATTGGCATTTAAATGAAAAGATCCTGTGCCATGGAAACGTTAAGCCTGAAACGTGTTGTATCACGCATTGTGACCTTGGGTTGCGTACTTGTGTACGGTGGGCTTGGGGCCGCCGCTCTGGCCTTTCCTGCGTGGTGCGATGGGCATTCTCGGCAGCTGCTTTATTGCGGCTATTGGTCTGGCGGGATTTCGGAAGGCGATACGGTTTTCCGTGTTCTGCCTTCCTGTGCCATGCGCGTCGAAACTCACCGCTGAATCCCCCTGAATTCAGTTTTTCTGGCTTTGCGGCATTGTGGCGATGTTGCCCTGAACAGATCCCGATTTTCGCCTTGCACGCACCAGCGACAAGCCTGTGGCTGCGCCAATGATCAGCAGGCCGCCAAAGAGCGTGCGCGGGCCAGGGTGCTCGTCAAGGAAGAGGATGCCCAGCGTAACGGTGACGACAGGCTCCACCGAGGCAAGTACGGAAGCCAGGGTTGGCCCCAGGCGCAGGATACCGGCGTTGAACGCGGCGATGGCGAGTGCGGTGCTGAAGACAGCAATGCAGCCGACCGCCGCCCAGGCGCCAGGGGTATGGGGAAGATGCGGGCCGCTGCCGAGCGAAATGCCGGCGAAGATGATGCCGGCAGTCGCGAGTACAACGCTGGCAGCGGCAATGGGGTCGGCGTCAGCGTCAGCCCCCACGCGACTGCCGATGACAATGTAGACCGCATAAAAGAAAGCAGCGATAAACGCGATGGTAAAGCCTGTGAGGCTGCCTTGCAGCGTGCCGCCCAGCACCAGTACCAGCCCTGTGGTGGAGATTGCCAGCGCCAGGAGTTCTGCAAGGCCAAAGCGGTCGATTCGCAGCGCGGCAGCAATCAGGGCAACGAGAATCGGTGCAGCATAGAGCACGAGGGCAACAGTGGCTGAGGCCGCGTAGTGCAAGGCATCGAAATATGCCCAGGACATTGCTGCGTAGACGGTCCCCATCAGGATATAGCGGCGTAATGCGGCACCCCGGGGGAAGCGTGCCGGGCGGCGCAACCAGACGACTCCAAGCATGACCACAGTGGCGATGAGGAAGCGCAGCGCCAGAAGACTGTAGGTATCCACGCCCGCCGCGTAGGTGATCCGGGCCAGCAGCGCCATAGCGCCAAAACAGGTGACCGAAATCAGTACAAGAAGATAACCCATGTAATCAGAATCTGAATTCGCCGTGAAACAGGTGGCGTTTGAAATCCGGGAGTGATACGTGCGGTGCATACATCAGCCCAGCCTTGTCATGCCCTTAGGTGTGGAACTCTCTATTCGGAGTGTTTGTTGCAATGGTAAACCAGCATTTATGAATCAGGGGGAGCGTGCAAATTGTTTGTGTTGAAATATTGCACCCATTTGTCTGTGGTACATGCCGCAAAATTTGCCGTAAAACTGTGTTAAGCAGGGGTGTGATGCTTACGCATGGAAATTGCAACACGTATTATCGATGTTCGTGACAGTGGCGTAGTCATCACCGTAGTGCGTGATTATGCCGTGAGCGGTGTAGCCGAGGCCACTTTGCAGTTTGAGTTGTTTGCCACAGGTACGATTTACCACGAGGTCCCCGCCGAAGAGGTATCTCAGTGCTGGCGGCTGTGCTGCAGCACGACATGGCTTAAGGCCTGCCGCTCATGGCGCCTAAGCTGGCCTTGGAGCTTGCGGCCGCATCCGTGGCGTTGCCGGCTGGGGATGTATGAAATTTTGCACAAATGAGTTTTACACGAATGGAGAGTTCGGAGGTGTGGATTGCCGCTCTGCCTGGAATCCGGCAACAGGCGCAACGTTCGATACCGGCATACTCGCCGTTGCTCGGACACGTGTTGCATGTGTCTGGGTGATGGATGAAGATTGAGACAAAATGTGCCGGTGGCGACGTTTAAGGTCAGCGGGCAGGTACCGTATTTAGGCGGAAGGTGGCTTCCGTTGCGAAGAAGAAAAAACGAAACATGCAGATGAACCCGATGCTCTGGTTACTCGTACGGATAGCCATCGTGATCTTTTGGATTTGCGGCGGTGTGCTTGGCGGCTGGCCTCCTGTGGCAATGCCCATAGGGTGGATTCTCCTGGTGGGGACGGTGTGCGTGCTCTGGCCGCTGCTGGGCGGGCGTTATCTGGTGTTGGGCATCTATCGCAAACTGCCGGCAGACTGTGTGTGGCTGAGGCCGTGCTGGATGACCTCGCCTTTCCATTCCGAGCAACCTTTCCAGTTTTTTCATCTGAGTGGCTACTCCTTTCTCAGTTTTGGCGTCGCCTCCCTCTTGCGTGAAACCTGGGAAGCTCGTGCGGTGCCGGACGCAGTGCCTTCCGAGCTGTTTGTCGGGTTTTTCGGGCTGGGCATGCTGATTGGCATGTATTGGGCCATTGCGGCGCAACGCGAGCGCTTTGTGCTGGCGGCCAGGGCCCCCGTGCAGCGGGCCGATGGCAGCGCCCATAGTGCAGAGCGCCTGCTTTAGGCGCCGCTCCTTGTGGCATTGTTTCCCCTGTGGGGCGCTTCGAGCAAACCGCCTGGTATGCCAAAAAAGTAGGGTGTCAATGAGCGATAAGCGAATTGCACCGAACGAGCATCCTTTGCAGCAATTAAGTAGCACGGGCGTAGAGGACGTGGAAGGTGCAATTCGCTGCGCTCATTGTTCGCTTCGTCACCCTGCACCGGCTGGCTTGCCCCTGATGCAGAGTGGGTTTGGGCTGCAACCCGCCTATCTTCACGTGAAACCAGTGCGGAGTTGATGGTGAATGGCGTGCTTCCCCTGACTAGCTACCTTCGCCTACGTAACGTGAATAGGTGGAGAGCACACTGCGTTCGGCGAGCAGCAGGTAGTCGTTGAGCATTGCTGCGGCTTCGGTGAATTTCTTGGCTTCCACCAGTTCGAGGATGGCCGCGTTCTGTTCCACATAGGGCGCGTGCAGCTGTTCGGGGGGGAGCGAGCAGAAGGCGAGCCGCTGCTCCGCCATTATGCGCGAGAACATCTGGTTGATGCGTTCACAGTCGGCCATTTGCACGATGGCCATGTGGAATTCCATATTGCAGGTGCCCACTTCCTGCCAGTTGCGCTCGGTCTGGAGCCGCAGGGCTTTTTCAACTGCATCGCGCATGAGGCTTTTGGCTGGGTGGTGCGGGTAGGCTAGTTGCAGGGCCTGGCATTCGATCAGGCGGCGGGCACGGTAAATATCAATAATTGCCGTGACGCTCGGCGTGGCCACAAATACCCCACGATTTGGCTCATGTTTCAGCAGCCCTTCCTGCGAGAGCAGGCGAAAGGCTTCGCGCAGCGTGTTGCGCGAGATGGACAGACTCTCGCTCAGGGTGGCTTCCGACAGGCGTTGCCCAGGTAGAAACTCCCCCTGCAGGATCTTCTCGCGGATGGATTCGGCCGTGCTGCCGTTAAGGGTCTTCGGGGCGTTGTTGTCGGTCTTCATTTGTACATGGTACCGGTTTTGTGTGGTTTGCAAGCACTAGAGCCATATTGTTCAACAAAAATAGATTCTGAAAGAACTGTTGTTTGTGATAGTTCAACTATGGCACGATACATGCTCAATCAGAAGTACTGGTTTCAGGAAGGGCGTAAAACCCGTAGTTGGGATCAGGCGACGGTCGTGGTTGGTGCATTGCGGCACTAAACAGGTGCACGAGTCACATTCAAAATTGACCTTTTTCCAAAAGGGATCGGTATGCCAACAGACGTAAATCTATGGCCCCTCATCGGGGTAGCCATTATCATTGCGGGGTTTATCCTGCGCTTCAACCCCATGCTTGTGGTTGTCGTGACTGCCATTGGTACTGCGGTAGCGGCTGGGTTCCCGTTCGAAAAGATTCTCGATTCCATCGGCACCGGGATCATCAAGACACGCAATCTGCCGCTGATCATTCTGCTGCCCCTGGCGGTGATCGGGCTGCTGGAGCGCCATGGCCTGCGCCAGCATGCGCAGAACTGGATCGGGCGCATCAAGTCCGCCACGGCAGGGCGCCTGCTGATTGTTTACCTGTTGGCACGCCAGCTTACCGCTGCTGTGGGGCTCACCAGCCTGGGCGGGCATCCGCAGATGGTGCGTCCGCTTCTCGCGCCGATGACCGAAGGCGCCACCGAAGCCCGCTTTGGCAAGCTCTCCGAGCGCATCCGCAACAAACTGCGGGCTTTCAGTGCCGCGACTGACAACGTTGGTCTGTTCTTCGGCGAAGACATGTTCGTGGCTTTCGGTGCGATTGCCCTGATGACCACCTTTCTGCACGAAGCCGGGATCGATCTGGAACCGATCCATGTCGCCCTGTGGGGGATTCCCACCGCCATCTGTGCCTTTGTGATCCACGCAGTGCGTCTCTACCGCCTTGATGGTGCGATCAAGCGCGAAATCGAGGCCGAAAAAAAGGCTGCACCTTCCGAAGCCAAGGGGGAATAAATCATGATCCTGAATGTCACGTATCTGTATTACCTCGTTGGTTTCGTGCTTGCAGTCACGGCTGTGATGACTGTGCGGGACGCATCCAACCCCAAGCGTTACACCAGTGCCCTGTTCTGGGGGATTTACGCGCTGATCTTTCTGGTTGGTGATCGCTTGCCGGTGCGCGTGGTGGGTGGAGCAGCGGTGATCATGGCCCTGGTCGCCGGTTTCGGTGGCGTAGGTTTTGGCAAGCATGGCGGGCGCAAGCCGGAAGACTATGTGGCCAGCGCCAAACGCCTGGGTAACAAGCTCTTCGTGCCGGCGCTGATGATTCCCGTGATCACCATGCTTGGCACTGTGTTCTCCAAGCAGCTTTCGATCGCTGGCGTGCCCCTGCTGGACCCCAAAAACGTCACCTTCGTCGCGCTCGGGGTGGGCTGTGTCATCTCGCTTGCCGTAGCCTGCTGGCTGACCCGCGAAACCCCTGTGCAGGGTATGCGTGAATCACGCCGCCTGACCGACTCTCTGGGGTGGGCGTTGGTGCTCCCGCAGATGCTCGGCATGCTCGGGCTGGTGTTTGCCGATGCGGGCGTAGGCAAGGCTGTGGCGCACGTTACCACCACCTACATCAACATGGATGGGCGCTTTGTGGCGGTTGCCGTGTATGTGATCGGCATGGCATTGTTCACCATCATCATGGGTAACGGCTTTGCCGCTTTCCCGGTGATGACCGGCGGCGTCGGCGTGCCGGTGCTGGTCGGCATGTATCACGCCAACCCCGCCGTGATGGCCGCTGTGGGGATGCTCTCTGGCTATTGTGGCACGCTGCTCACACCGATGGCCGCCAACTTCAACATCGTGCCCGCCGCGCTGCTGGAACTGCCGGACAAAAACGCCGTGATCCGCGCCCAGGTGCCCACGTCGCTGATTCTGCTGGTGGTGAATGTGTTCTTGCTGTACTTCCTGATGTATCTCTAATCCGCGCCAAGGATCAAACATGACCCGCATCGAGACTGTTCTTCTTACCGGCTTCGAGCCCTTCGATAGCGATCCGCTCAACCCCTCGTGGGAAGTAGCGCGTGCGCTTGATGGCTGGCAGCACGGTGGCGCCACGGTGCGGGCTATGCAGTTGCCTTGTGTGTTTGATCAGTCAATTGCCGTGCTTGAGGCTGCCCTTCACGAATTCCAGCCTGTGCTGGTGGTTTGCCTTGGTCTGGCTTCCGGGCGTGGCGAAATCACGCCGGAGCGTGTGGCAATCAACATCAATGACGCACGCATTGCGGATAACGCCGCACAGCAACCCATTGATACGCCTGTTGCCACGGGTGGCCCGGCAGCCTATTTCTCCACGCTGCCGATCAAGGCGATGGTGCGTGCCATGCGTGCAGAGGGCGTACCGGCAGCAGTCTCCAACACGGCTGGCACCTTTGTGTGCAACCACATTTTTTATGCGCTGATGCATCAGCTTGCCAGATCCGGCAATGCGGTGCGCGGCGGTTTCATTCATGTGCCGGCGCTGCCCGAATTGGCAGCGCAGCATGCAGGCATGCCCTCGCTGCCGCTGGCGCAGCAGGTGGCAGCCCTGCGTGCCGGGCTACGCACAGCGCTGGATGTGCAGGAAGATATCCGCGAGGGCGGCGGCAGGATCTCCTGATTTTTTCAGACTACCATGCGCAGCAAGCCCCCGGAGCGCGTGGCAGTTGGCAATTCCGAAGAAAGATATGCAATGAAAATCGATCTCAACAGTGATCTGGGCGAAAGCCTTGGCGAATGGAGCATGGGTGATGATGCCGCGATGCTCGAAGTAGTGAGCAGCGCCAACGTGGCCTGTGGCTTTCACGCCGGAGACCCTGCCGGCATCCTCGAAACGCTCAAGTCTGCCAAGGCTCGCAACGTAAGCGTGGGGGCCCACGTGGCTTACCCCGATCTCACGGGCTTTGGCCGGCGCAATATGGATGTGGCCAGCCATGAGCTGGTGGCCGATGTGATCTATCAGATCGGCGCCCTGCAGGGGCTGGCCGCAGCGGTAGGCACCCGCGTGCGCTATGTGAAGCCGCACGGCGCGCTCTACAACACCATCGCCAAGGATGCGCGTCAGGCGCAGGATGTGATCAGTGCCATCCGTACCATTGATCCCACACTCACGCTCGTGGCCCTGGCTGGTTCGCCGCTCGTGGGCTGGGCCCGCGAAGCCGGGTTGCGTGTCGTCTCCGAAGCCTTTGCTGACCGTGCCTACACGCCCGCCGGCGCGCTCGTCTCGCGCCGCGAGAAGGGGGCAGTGCTGCATGATCCGGAGGTGATCCTGCAGCGCATGATCCGTCTCGTGCAGGAGGGTGTGATCGAGGCCATTGATGGCTCGCTGGTGAAGATCGACGCCGACTCTATCTGCGTGCATGGTGACAGTCCCGATGCCGTGGCCATTGCCCGTTCGCTGCAGCAGGGCTTTGCGCAAAATGGCATTACCATCGCAGCGTTTGCGGAGTAACGGGGTGATGCGCTTTCTGCCTGTCAGCCTTAACGCCATTCTGGTTGAGCTTGCCGATCTGGATCAGACGCTCGCACTGCTTGCCTCGCTGCAGCGCGAGTTGCCTGCCGGTGTTGAAGAACTCGTCCCGGCGGCGCGGACCATCCTGGTGCGCTTTCGCCCCGCCGTCACCACAATCGATGCGCTGGTGCGTGCGATTGCCGGGCGTGATCTGTCGGCCCGTATCGAGCGCAGCAGCACCCTGGTGGAAATTCCGGTGCACTATGATGGCGAAGATCTTGCCGAAGTGGCACAGATCCTCGGCATCTGCATTGAAGAAGTCATTGCCCGCCATACAGGCGCCGAATACTCGGTTGCCTTCACCGGCTTTGCACCGGGCTTCGCGTATCTCTCAGGAGGGCATCCGGGCTTTAACGTGCCGCGCCGCCAGACTCCGCGTACCCGCATCCCTGCTGGCGCTGTTGCTCTTGCCGGCACTTTCAGCGGCGTGTACCCGCAGGCCAGCCCCGGCGGCTGGCAGATCATCGGTATCACGCCGGAAGCCATGTGGGATCTGGGCCGCGAACAACCCGCGCTGTTGCAGCCCGGCTACCGTGTGCGCTTCGTGGATATCGCCGCACGCCGTGCCAGTGAGCCTGGATATGCGATTGGAATTGGCGAAAAAGATGTCGCGCCGCATGGCCCAGACCGTACCGCTGCATCTCTGGCGCCCGGGCAAGCGGCCCTGGAAGTGCGGGCTACCGGGCTGCAGACGCTGTTTCAGGATCTTGGCCGGCATGGGCAGGCCGGGCAGGGCGTTTCTGCCTCAGGCGCCATGGATCAGGCGGCGCTGCGCACAGCCAATCGTCTGGTCGGAAACCCCAGCGACAGTGCCGCGCTGGAAACTGCCGGCGGCGGCCTGCAACTGCGCAGCCTCGGTGAAACCGTGGTCGCGGTGACTGGTGCGGAAGCGCCCGTCAGCGTGCGCGCTGTGGATGGCCGTAAATGGAGCGTGGCGGCGTACGCACCGGTGGCGCTGGCCTATGGTGACATGCTTACCATAGGCCAGCCCGTGGCGGGTACGCGCAGCTACCTTGCCGTGCGCGGCGGCTTTGCCATCGAACCGGTGCTTGCCAGTTGCGCCACCGATACCCTTGCGCATGTCGGCCCGCCTGCACTCAGTACAGGCGATGTGCTGGGCGTGCGTGGTGTGCCGGTGCAGGCGGTTACGGCCCCTGAAGTCGCACCTGCCGGGTTGCCCGTGAGTGGGCAGGAGGTGGTGCTGGATGTGGTGATGGGGCCGCGCACCGACTGGTTTACGGTTGCTGCCGTGGAGAATTTCTGCGCGCAGCGCTGGGAAGTCACTGCGCAATCCAATCGCGTCGGCCTGCGTCTGGCCGGTGCCGTGCCACTGGAACGCGCCATCACCCACGAGCTGCCCAGTGAGGGCACCGCCCTGGGCGCGCTGCAGGTTCCTCCCAGCGGCCAGCCTGTGCTGTTCCTGGCCGATCACCCCCTTACCGGTGGCTATCCGGTGATTGCCACGGTGGCACCGTATCACCTTGATCGCGCCGGGCAGATACCTGTCGGCGCTTTCCTGCGCTTCAACCCCATCCGGCACTTTTCAGAACTGAGTGCAGAACTGAGCGAAGAACCGAAATGAAAAAAGTCCTCATTGCCAACCGTGGCGAAATCGCCGTCCGCATCATCCGCGCCTGTGCCGATTATGGTGTGAAATCCGTTGCTGTCTATGCGGATGCCGATATCGATGCCCTGCACAGCCGCATGGCCGACGAAGCCTATGGGCTGCAGGGCGAGCGCCCGGCAGATACCTATCTCAATATCGCCAAGCTGCTCGACGTGGCCCGCAAGAGTGGGGCGGATGCGGTGCATCCGGGCTATGGTTTTCTCTCCGAGAGCGAAGCCTTCGCGCAGGCCGTGCTGGATGCCGGGCTGATCTGGATCGGCCCGTCGCCCGCTACTATCGCCAAGCTGGGCGACAAGGTTGAAGCCCGCAAGATCGCCCTGAAAGTGGGGGCGCCGCTCGTAGCCGGTACACCAGACCCGGTGAAGGAAGCTGGCGAAGTGCTGGCCTTTGCCGAGCAGCACGGCCTGCCCATCATCATCAAGGCTGCCTTCGGCGGCGGCGGGCGCGGCATGAAGATCGCATGGCGTATGGATGAAGTGGAAGAACTGTATCACTCCGCCGTGCGCGAAGCGGTTACCGCTTTCGGGCGTGGCGAATGCTTCGTCGAACAGTTTCTCAACCACCCGCGCCACATCGAAGCACAGGTCATCGCCGATACGCATGGCAACGTCGTAGTGGTCGGCACACGCGATTGCTCGTTGCAGCGCCGCAACCAGAAGCTCGTCGAAGAGGCGCCTGCGCCCTTCATCAGCGAAACCCAGCGTGAGAGCCTCCACAAGGCCGCGCGGGATATCTGTGCTGCCGCGGGTTATGTCGGCGCCGGCACGGTTGAATTCCTGCTGAGTGCCAAGGGCGTGATTTCCTTCCTCGAAGTGAACACCCGCCTGCAGGTCGAACACCCCGTCACCGAGCAGACCACCGGCATCGATCTGGTCATCGAACAGCTGCGTGTGGCCGACGGTCTGCCGCTGTCCTTCACCGAAACCCCGGCGCCGCTGGGCCACTCCATCGAATTCCGCATCAATGCCGAAGACGTTGGCCGTGGCTTCCTGCCCACCCCCGGCCCGGTCAAGCGTTTTGATGCCCCCAGCGGCCCCGGTGTGCGTCTCGACAGTGGCGTTGCCGCGGGCTCCGTGGTGCCCGGCAGCTTCGATTCACTGATGGCCAAGCTCATTATCACCGGCGCCACCCGTGAGCAGGCACTGGCGCGTGCGCGCCGCGCGCTTGCCGAGTTCCACATTGAAGGTCTGGCCACCGTGCTGCCCTTCCACCGTGCCGTACTTGATCACCCCGACTTCATCGGTACCGAAGGCTTCAAGGTGCACACCCGCTGGATCGAAACCGATTTCGCCGAAACCCTTGCTGCAACAATCAAGGCCGCACCCCGCATCGAGCCCCAGGAAGACACCAGCCTCCTGCGCACGACCATCGAAGTCGATGGCCGCCGCGTGAAGCTTGGTTTGCCCTCCGTGCTGCTGGCACTTTCCACTGCCGGGGCCTCTGGCACCGTGCCCGCGCCGCAAGAGCCGGAAGAAGACGAAGCCCACGTACCCTCACCGATCTCCGGCAATCTCTATCAGTGGAAAGTGGAAGAGGGCACCACAGTGGAAGAAGGCCAGACCATCGCCGTGATGGAAGCCATGAAGATGGAAGTGCAGGTCTTCGCCCACCGCAGCGGCAAGATCACGCTGCTCGCCATCGCCGGCACCGCCCAGACCCTCGGCGCGCCGCTTGCGCGTATCGGATGACGCGTTTCCCCACATTCATGTCATCAGCGGGAAGAATGTGGGGACGTCTGACGTAGGTCGGGAAAGCCGCAGGCGTCTCCCAACGCTTTGTCGGCAGCCAGTTGTGCGCGCATTCAATCTCGGGCGATGCGGACGTTATGCACGCTGACATTTCCAAAAATCCTCATGCCACGCTCCTCCACTGTCCAGGCATGTGTCGTGCAGAACAAGGCGATATGCTGACGGAGTGGCGCCTGCGCACAGATAGAACGCGAGCTGTCGGTAAAGCAAGGCGGATGTGCAAACTTGCTGTTTCATCTCCTCGGGCTTTCATTTCAAGATGCGGCTGCCAGGATGGCGGGTTCGATTCCAGCCTATCTGGGGGGCTTGATGGTTTATTGCATCAATCCCCGCTTGCCAACTCCAACCTCAGCAGATCATCGATTTCCTGATCTGTGGGAAACCATTCCGGGCCACGTATTTTGGCCAGTGTGACCAGACCGAGCAGAGTCACGAGGTCTTCCGCAAGCAATCGATGCTCGGCGTTTTCAGCCACCACAAGGCTTGTCTCTGCATCTGTAGCGTAAACCGCGTAGCCCATTTGCGTCAGCACGGCCAATGCGGGAGCCTGAGTGTTTCCTGCGTTGCATATAGTTAGCTTGTCCATATGCGCCTCCGTATAAAAGTCCTCACCTTACATGGCTACCTTCCGGGAAAGCAGGGGTTGCGCTGCTTCCATCCCTGCACACGCTGGGCTTCGAGCGAATCCCTATCACTGGTCACGAGATCCACGGGAATCTCGATTTCATCTTCCGAAAAACGCAAGACCATGTTCCAAGAGCTGGCTCCGGTCACTTGGAC
>DBTS01000104.1 GCA_002307175.1 Rhodocyclaceae bacterium UBA1310 | reverse complement strand
CGTTTGTTCTATATGGCGGTGATTCAATCATCCTTGTGAAAGCGGGGACTGCTTGGTATGTCGTGGGTGGCTCTATCGCCCCAAAGTATTCATCAACAGCGCTGACCTCCCCAGGTTTCTTTGGATCCCCTACCGCACCAACTGCCCCACAGTTCGACAGTTCCACTCGGCTGGCTACCACGGAATTCGCACAACGGGCCGGGGCCTATACGACGGGGATTGTGACATTCCAGGCCGATGGCGCTCTGACCGCAGCGCACGCCGGGTACCTGATCGGGCTGGGATCTGATGCCGCCCACACGCTCACGATGCCTGGCGGTATCGCAGCAGGATACCGCCTGACCCTCATCAATTGGGGCGCTGGCACCTGGACCCTCAAAACAGGTAGCGGCAATTTCATTGGTAATGGTGTTGCCGCATCCAGTTCGATGCTGATCCCCGGCGGATGCTCGGCACAGCTTACGTTCGATGGATCGAACTTTCTGGTGATCACCTCCCCTTATCAAACGTCTCCCGATGTTTCAGACAACAGTACTCGCGTTGCTACAACTGCATTTCTGAAGGCGGTGCTGGCGAGCGGTCCTTACATTACGTCGCCTAAGATCGTCGGAGGATGGACGTCTACATCCACATTTGCTTCCGTACCGTCAAATATTGATAGCGCAGCCATCGTATCGTTCAGAAATAACTTCGGTATAGATGGAATGACTTTCAGTGCGACAGATCCCAGAATCCTCGACTTCGCAATCGGCGCTGATGGCCGAGTCAACATCCGGGCACATGCGCTGGTTCTGAACGCCCTTTCGGTGGGCCTTACCCAGACCCCCGCGCAGTTCGACAACTCTACTGCAGTCGCCAGTACAGCCTTCGTGCAGCGGGCGCTAGGCAACAGACAGGCTGTTCTCGGGGTTCAAACCTCCCAAACCTTGCCGGCCAGCATAATGGGCGGCTATGTCATTCTCAATGACGGAACGTCCTCTCTGACAGTTACCCTCCCGAGCACTGGCCTTGTGCCAGGCGCGGAAATTTTGGTTGGAAATTCAACCGCGTATGACTCTGTCTTTTCAACGGGGACAAGCGCGGCCTTCTACGGCGCAGGAATCCCGTGGCTTACGACATACACAATTCGTTCAGGGACGTTTTGCGTTATGACTTGGGACGGGGGCAATTGGTTGGTGACAGCGTCTGACACAAGCACTAACCCAGCGACAACAGACAACAGCAACAGGATTGCCACCACCTACTGGGTGCGCTCAGCCATCGCCAACATCGTCAATGGTTCATTCCTCTCGTCTCTGGCGTCTGCTGCCGGTTTCGCCTTCTCGGCAAGCACCAACGGTTACCTGAAATTTCCCTCATGGCTGGGCGGGCTGGTGCTGCAATGGGGAAGCACCTCCGTCATGGCCGTAGATGCCAGCACATGGGTCATTTTCCCGGTAACGTTTCCGAATGCCTGCTTTCAGGTGGTCGTAAGTGGTGATCGCAACCTTGTCAATTACTCCGGCGCCGGGCAGTACGGCTTCACGACCTACGATCTGAGTACCACCGGATTTACCTGCGCCAATGACGCTGGCCAGTCTGCCGCCCGATTCTTCGCAATCGGCTATTGAGGACATTTAAATGACAATATATTTTTCTCAAAAGACACTTGGCTTCTATGACTCTGCCGTCAGCGGAGACAACATTCCCGCAGACGCGGTGGAGATCACCACAGAGCGGCACACCGACATGCTCCGTGGTCAAACGGAGGGCTGGGTCATCGATGCCGACGAAAACGGCGCCCCCTATCTGCGCGACCCGGCACCACCGACAGCAGAAAGCCAGTGGCGGGCCTACCAGACGAAAGCCAGGGATGCCCTGACTGTCTCAGACACTTCCATGCTACGCATCTATGAGGCTGTAATCCTCGGCTACACCACCATGGGAGCGCCGGACGTGGTGGCCTTCGTGAAGTGGCGCCAGGAGTTGCGGGCGATCCTCTCGGCAACACAACCGGAGACGCTTCCTGCGGACCTGCCGGAGATGCCGGCATATCCCGCGGGAACGGAGTCGGCAGCGTAGGCAGCGACAATGCTTGCTTGGCGGCTTTCCAAGTGTGGAGGGCCCACCGAAGCAAGCTGTGGCATCTTGACCGGGCGTATGACGCCCGGTTTTGTTTTGTCTGGTTCCGGCACGGCACGTCCGGTGCGGCCCGGATGCTGCGCCATCGCTGTGCGGGCTCTCCGCCTCTTGTTGTGAGCGTGCATGCGGACAACCTCGCAGGCACGACAATCGTGCCCCGGCACGGCATGCTGTTGAGGTATCCACATCCACCTGGAGACCTTAATGGCCACAGACTACCACCACGGCGTGCGCGTGCTTGAGCTCACCGACGGCACGCATCCTATCACCACGGTTGATACCGCCGTTATCGGTATCGTTGCCACGGGCGACGACGCTGACGCCGCTGCCTTTCCGCTCAATACCCCGGTTTTGAAGACCAACATTCAGGCTGCTGCAGGTTATGCGGGCAGCACGGGTACGCTGGCTGCCACGCTTGATGCGATTGCCGATCAGGCCAACGCGGCCTGCGTGGTTGTGCGCGTGCCGGCTGCGGCTTCGGCTGCAGATCAGGCCACTGCGATCATCGGCACCACGACTGCCGATGGTAAATACACCGGCATGAAGGCGCTGCTGGCTGCGAAGACGCAGCTTGGCGTGAAGCCGCGCATCCTCGCGGTGCCGGGCCTGGACACCCTGCCGGTGGCCACCGAGCTGATCGGTATCGCCCAGAAGCTGCGCGGCTTTGCCTATCTTTCGGCCAACGGCGCGGCCACCAAGGAGGATGCGGTGAAGTATCGCAACAACTTCGGGCAGCGCGAGGCGATGGTGATCTGGCCGGATTTCGTTTCTTTCGACACGGCCACCAGCACCAGCAGCAACGCTGCGGCGACTGCCCGCGCGATCGGCCTGCGTGCCAAGATCGATGAGGAAACCGGCTGGCACAAGACGCTCTCGAACGTGGTTGTGAATGGCGTGACCGGTGTTTCCAAGGATGTGTACTGGGATCTGCAGGAGACCGGCACCGATGCGGACTATCTGAACGAGAACTGCGTGACCACGCTGATCCAGCGCGAGGGCTTCCGCTTCTGGGGCAGCCGCACCTGCTCGACGGACACTTTCTTCTTCGAGAACTACACGCGCACCGCCCAGGTGCTGGCCGATACCATCGCCGAGGCGCACATGTGGGCGGTGGACAAGCCGCTGACCCCTTCACTGGCGCGCGACATCATCGAGGGCATCAATGCCAAGTTCCGCGAGCTCAAAGCCCAGGGTTACATCATTGATGGCACTGCCTGGTATGACTCGGATGTGAATTCCACCACCACGCTGAAGGCCGGCAAGCTCTCGATCGATTACGACTACACGCCGGTGCCGCCGCTGGAGAACCTGATGTTCCGCCAGCGCATCACCGACACGTATCTGGCGAACTTTGCCGACCGCGTGAACGCCTGAGCCCTTTCCTCGTGACTGCCGGGCACGCCCCGGCGGCCATGACAAACAGTTTTCACGGAGAATTGCACCATGGCATTGCCACGCATCCTCAAGAATTTCAATGTGTTTTACAACGGGGTTTCGTTCGCCGGCCAGGCCACCGAACTGACTCTGCCCAAGCTGACGCGCAAGGTGGATTCCTACCGCCCCGGCGGTGTCAGCGGCTCCCTCACCATCGACCTCGGGCTGGACGCCCTGGAGCTGGTGCACACCTATGCCGGTTACATGCGCGAGATCCTCAACGATTTCGGGCTGGCCAAGATCGATGGCGCGATGCTGCGTTTTGCCGGCGCCTTCGAGCATGAAGATACCGGCGCGGTGGACGCCATCGAGGTGGTTGTGCGCGGGCGCCACAAGGATATCGACTTTGGCACCGCCAAGGCCGGTGAGAAGTCGGACTTCAAGGTCACTTCGGAACTCACCTACTACAAGCTCTCCATCAACGGGGAGACTGTGGTTGAGATCGATCTGCTGAACATGATCGAGAACGTGAACGGCACCGATCTGCTCGCTGCGCAGCGCAAGGCAGTCGGCCTGTAAGCGGCCTGACATAACCGGGCGGACCGCTGTGCCTGCCCCATGATCCGCCGCCGCGCCACAAGCGGCGGCGGATCAGCTCACCCACCACCGATTCATTTGAAATACCGGAGCCCACCCACATGAGCAAGACCATCACCCTGGATTCACCGATCAGCCGCGGCGACTCAAGCATTACCGAAATCGTGCTGACCAAACCCAATGCGGGCGCGCTGCGCGGCGTGGCACTGATGCCGCTGCTGCAGATGGATGTGAATGCGCTCGCCGTGGTGCTGCCGCGCATCAGCACCCCGACCCTGACGCCGCAGGATGTGCTGGCGCTGGACCCGGCTGATCTGCTGCAGCTCTCCACGGAGGTGACCAGTTTTTTGTTGCCCAGGAGTGCCCAGGCGGATTCCCAGCCGACGTAGAAGATGTGATGGCGAACATCGCGGTGGTGTTCCACTGGCCACCCTCGGAGATGAACGCGATGACGCTGCCGGAATTGATGCGCTGGCATGAGAAGGCCCGCGCACGCTCCGGTGGCACGGAGGAATGATGGCGGTTAACGCGCAGACACTCGATGACATTTATGCGGCGATGGAGAAGCTGACCAAGCCGCTGAGCACGATGCTCGACGATCTCAAGCTGTTCTCCAAGAGTGTCGAGGAGGTGCAGGACAAACTCGCCGGCGCCACCCCGGCGGCCAAGGCGCTGAAGGAAGCGCTGGATAAGGTGGGGGCCGGGCAGGAGGCGCTCTCCAAGGCTGGCAGCGCGCTCAGCTCGGCAGGCGGCAATGTGATGGGGGCGGTGAAGGCGCCGCTGGAGGCGTATGCCAAGGCAGAGGATGCGGTGGCGGGGCTGAAGGCGCAGATGAGCAACGCTGCCGGCACACCGAAGACTTTCGAGGCCGTGGATGCACTGGCGACCCGCCTGGGGCAGACGCTGCCCGGCACCACGGCAGATTTTGAGGCGATGCTGGCGACGCTGATGCGCAATGGCGCCAGCGCCCAGGATGTGCTGGGCGGGCTGGGCAGCAGCACGGCGAATCTGGCCACGGCGCTGAAGATGCCTGCAGGCGAGGCGGCCAGCTTCGCGCTGAAGCTGCAGCAGGCCACGCAGACTGGCACGAAGGATATGAACGGCCTGGCGGATGTGGTGCAGCGCGCCTTCCACGCTGGCGTGGATCAGAACGACATGCTCAAGGCATTTTCGGCGATGTCGCCGGTGCTGGGGCAGCTCAAGCAGCAGGGCCTGGCCGGGGCGCAGGCGCTTACCCCGCTGCTGGTGATGGCGAATCAGGCGGGCGTGGCCGGGGAAGCTGCGGGCAAGGCGTATCAGAACATGTTCGCAAGTCTGCAGAAAACCGACAAAATCAAGCAGGCGGCGGCTTCCAGCGGGATTTCGCTGGACTTTGGCGATGGCGCGGGCGGCCTGGCCAACATTGACCAGATCGTGGCGCAGTTCGCCAAGCTCAAGAGCCTGGGCGGCGAGAAGCGCGAATCCGTGCTCAAGAGCATGTTCGGCGATGACAAGGATACGCTGACCGTGGTGTCGGCAATGATAGACAAGGGCGTCGGCGGTTACACGGAAGTGCAGATGAAGATGGCCGCGCAGGCAGATCTGCAGGCGCGCGTGAATCAGCAGGCGGGCACACTCAAGGAGATGCAGGCGAATGCGGGCGAAGGCCTCGATGGCTTGCTTTCGACGCTGGGATCGGCGCTCGCGCCGCAGGCCAAGCAGTTGCTGGGCTTCATCACCAGCCTGACGACTGCCACCAACGACTGGGCCAAGGCGCATCCGGAGCTGGTGCAATGGATCATGCAGATCATCTCGCGGATCGGCATCCTGCTCGGTGTGTTTGGCGGTCTGCTCACCGGTGCGGCCGCCCTGCTCGCGCCTATCATGGCGGTAAGCAGCGCCATAAGCGGATTTCGGACTGCAGCAACGGCTTTCACTGCCGGCCTGACAGTGATCCGAACGGCATTTACGGCACTCTCAACCTTCATGATGACCAACCCGATCGGTGCGACCATTGCGGGCATTGCCATTGCAGCCACACTGCTGATCACTTTCTGGGAACCGATCAAAACTTTTTTCGGGGCCATCTTTTCCTACATCAGCAACCTGTTCACCAAGTATCCGCTGCTGAACTTCATCTTCCCCTTCATCGGTGTGGTCGTCCAGCTGATGAAGGCATGGGAGCCCCTGAAGGAATTCTTCGCCGGCCTGTTCAGTGCTCTGCTCGATGCGATCATGCCGTATCTGCAGCCTATCGTGGATTTCCTGGTGAAATGGAATCCGCTGAGCCTGATCTCCAAGGGATGGGAAGAAGCGAATGCGTACGTGGCGAAGCTGCTGGATGATCTCTCGAAGATGGTGCTTGCTGGTATCAATGCAGTCCTGGGCTTTCTGTCTGGCTGGTCGCCGCTGGATGCGATCAGCGCTGCCTGGGATGCTGTCAGCAGCTTCTTCTCTGATCTGTGGAACGGCATCTCCACCGATATCTCCAATGGCGTCGATGCGATCAGCGGCTTCTTTGATGGCTGGTCACCACTCGATTCGATCAGCGCGGCCTGGGATGCGGTGACGGGCTTCTTCTCGGATCTGTGGGATGGCGTTTTGACGAGCGCCTTTGATGGGGTGTCAGCCATCGGGGATTTCTTCTCTACCTGGTCGCCGCTGGACCCGATCATGAGCGCCTGGGATGCGGTGACAGGCTTTTTCTCGGATCTGTGGAGCGGCATTTCGACGAGTTTCTCTGGCGGAGTGTCGGCCATCGGAGATTTCTTTACCAGCTGGTCGCCACTGGATCTGGTTACTTCGGCTTTCACGACAGTGATGACGTATCTGGGAACCGAGATGCCGGCGAAGTTCACGGAGTTCGGCGGGATGATTCTGGGTGGGCTGGGGAATGGCATCACCAATGGCCTGAGTACGGTGCTGCAGTCTATCGAGGGCGCCGGCAGCGGGTTGGTCAGCCGCTTCAAGGCGATTCTTGGCATTCACTCGCCTTCTGCGGTGTTCGCGGAGCTGGGGAATTTCACCATGGCGGGCCTGGATGCGGGGCTGCAGGCGGCGCAGGATGGGCCGCTGGGGACGATTCTGGATATGGGAGACCAGCTGGTTTCGGCGGGCTCGGCGGCCATCGGGAGGATAGGCGCGGATATGTCGCCGATCCAGATGGGCGGGTTGGGCATGGCCGGGGCTGGTGGCGGTGCCATGACAGGGGGGAGTTTCGTGTTCAACATCTACCCTTCGGCGGGGATGGATGAGCGGGCGCTGGCGGATCTGGTGGCGCAGAAGTTCGGGGCGCTGACGCATTCGCAGGATGGTGCCCGCCTGGGGGATGAGGACTGAGATGGACGATTTTGACAGGGCGGCGGAATTCGAGGAGCTGCGCCGCCAGCTCGCCCTGGGCTTCCGCAAGCCCGCCGGGCCACCGGCCACGGGCCATTGCGTGTTCTGCGGCGAGGCGGTGGCGCAGGGGGTGCGCTGGTGCAACCGGGATTGCCGTGAAGACTGGGAGCGTGAGGCACGCGCCCGCAAGGAGGCAACATGCAGGTCATGATGGCGTTGGGAATGTTTGTGTTCTCGATCAACACCACTTCGTTTGATAACCTCAAGCGCAGCGTGAAGTGGCGCCACGCTGCCTCGGCACGTGTGGGCGCGCGTGCGGCGCACCAGTTTCTCGGGGTGGAGGAGGAAAGCATCACGCTGAGCGGCACCACTTACCCGGCCATTGCAACGCTGGGGCGGGTGTCGCTGGAGGCGCTGGAGGCGATGGCGAACACGGGCAAGCGGTATCAGTTGATTGGCGGCGACTTCAAGATTTACGGGGAGTACGTGATCCTTTCGCTGGATACGACGCGCACAGCGTTTTTCCCGGATGGCACGCCGCGCAAGATTGAGTTCACGCTCTCGCTCCGGCGCGTGGATAACAAGACCGGGCTGGTCATGGGCCTGCTCACGTCGATAGCCGGTGTGGGGGGGCAGGCATGAGCCTTACCGATTCGCTCACCTCGCAGGCGACGGCCATGCTCAAGGGCGCAGCGGGGTCGGCCCAGCCAGCGCCAGCATATGCCATCAAGCTGGACGGCAAGGATATCTCGTCGAACTTCAATAACCGCCTGCTCTCTCTTACGCTGACCGATAACCGTGGTTTCGAGGCGGATTCGCTGTCCATCGTGCTCAGTGATTCGGATGGGCTGCTCGCCATCCCCGCCCGCGGGGTGACTATCGAACTGGCGCTGGGCTGGGCCGGGCAGGCACTGATCGACAAGGGCAGCTATATCGTGGATGACGTGAAGCATGAGGGCACGCCAGACAAGATCACGCTGAATGGCAAGAGTGCGAATCTGCGCGCCGGGCTCTCCACGAAAAAGGAGAAGAGCTGGAACGGCAAGACGATTGCGGACATTGTGGCGAGCATCGCAGCGGCCAACGATCTCACGCCGAAGGTGTCTGCCGCGCTGGCGGGCATCGTGCTGGAGCATGTGGATCAGACCAATGAGTCGGATGTGAACCTGCTCACCCGCCTGGCGCAGGATCATGATGCGATTGCCACGGTGAAGAAGGGCATGCTCCTGTTCATGTCGGCCGGCGAGGCGCAATCGGCCACCGGGATTGCGTTTCCCACCACCACGCTGACACGCAGCTGGGGCGATTCGCACAGCTACAGCATCTCTGCCGCAGAAGCCGTGGGGGCGGTGCAGGCGTATTACCAGAACATCAAGGGCGCCACGCAGGAGAGCATCACCGTTGATGCTGACGGCATTCACCAGGGCAGCGCGGAAGATACGGCAACGGGCACAAAAACCACCACGACAAAGGCGGCCAGTACCACAGACGCTGAATCTGAATCCGACTCCGACTCGGAATCTGACACTGACTCTACCTCCACCTCTACCTCCACCTCCAAGAAAACCAAGACAAAAACCAAGGTACTGCGCCACACCTACGCCAACCGGGAGGCAGCCGAGCGCGCCGCCCGGGCGGAATGGCAGCGCCTGCAGCGCGGCGCGGCGAAGCTCGGCATCAGTGCCGCGATTGCGCATCCGGAACTGTTTCCGGAGCTGCCGGTGAGCGTCTCAGGCTTCAAGCCGGAGATTGATGCGGCCAGGTGGATCATCACGAAGTGCACGCACAACCTCACGGGCGAGAAATTTACCTCGACCTTCGAATTCGAGTTGAAGCCGGAAGCACTCAGCGGCTGAGGCTGGCAAGGCGGGCTGGGGGAGAGCGGGCCTGTGCACCGTCTGTGGGGCTGTCTCGCAGCGGCATGAGGCACTAGGCTGTGCATCACCCACGGTGTCGCGGAGTATCTGTCGGCCAGGCAAAAACGCCGGCCTCCTGCGACCCCGTGATACCCCTCCGCGCCGGGCATATTTGCCCGGCTTGGCTTGCCCAATTGAGCTTGCCCAATTCGGCTTGCCCAATTCGGCTTGCCCGGAGGGACGTGCCTGATCTTGTGTGACTGTCGCCGGGAGGCCTACCCATGCTGATGACTTTGCCCAAACCCGTGAATGCCTGCCCGCAGAAATGCCTGATGTGGCGGGAGGGGGCACGATGAACCGCTGGCTGGTGATCGACACAACGCTGCGCTGCCCGCTGTGCGGGGAGCCGACGACAATACGCAGCTCGCGCCGGGTGACGGATCTGCTGCGTGAGGAATACGTTGACTGCACGAACGTGAACTGCCCGGGGCGCTTCAAGGTGAACCGCGAGATCGTGGCCAGCCTGTTTGAGGGTTCGTATGCCCACGGCCTGAAGATTCCTGAATACCTGCGCCGGCAGGCGCCAGCCGGCAACAACCCGGCGACGCCGCAGGCAGACCAGCCGGCGGGCGACTGAGGCCGGCATGCCCACGCCGACGCAGGCTCACCCGCCAGGGCACCACTCCTGGCTCAAGGCACCCGACGGGCGCTGGCTGCGCCCCGGCACAGCGGCCTATGACGAGGCCTGGCTGCGCTCGCACCTGGATCTGGCTCCGGCAGCGTGGCAGGCACGCCTGCATCAGCGCTACCTGGAGAAGGCCCGCCACAGCGAGTTCGCCGCAAACACCTGGCTGCGCCGCACCACGCAGAGCATGCGCGGCCTGCTGTTGCCGATCTCTGCCACGGATGATGATATATGCATCAAGGCGGATGATCTGGCCGGGCAGTGCCTGCGCCTGGCGGGCGCAGTGACGGATGGCTCGGTGCTGGCGCGCCATGCGGCAGCAGAGCGCTTCTGCCGGGCACGCGGCATCACACCCCCGCACCTGCCGCTGGCACTGCGCGACACAAAAATCCCTTTGGCATTCATCCTGATTTTCTGCGGCTTGCCTGCGCTGCGCGAGGCGCTGGAGGCGGAAGCCGCCCCGGCCCTCGCCCGCATGCAGGATGGGCACTGGTGGCGCCGGCGCCTGCGCGCCCAGCACGCCCGGCTGGTGGAGCAGCATGCGATTGCGCTGGGCTATGTGCACGCGGCAGGCGAGAAGTATGCGTCGGATGTGGCCTGCCGGCGCCGCCGCCAGCAGCAACGCCGCGCCGCCCGGGCGCTGGCCCGCGTGGAGATGGTGAATCAGGATGGCGAGGTGCTCACGCTGGCCGAGCTGGCCGAGCACAGCAATGCCAATCCGCGCATCCGCCGCAGCGAACTGATGACGCGCGTGGCGGGCTTCGAGGCACTGGCGCGGGAACTGGGGCATGTGGCGGAATTCGTCACGCTGACGGCGCCGAGCCGCTTTCATGCCCAGGGCGGCCACAATACCAGTTTTGCCGGCGCCAGCCCACGCGAGGCGCAGGCGTGGCTGTGCAAAACGTGGCAACTCTTTCGCGCCTGGGCCGCACGGCGCGACATCCGCTTCTATGGCTTTCGCGTAGCGGAGCCGCATCAGGATGGCTGCCCGCACTGGCATCTGCTGCTCTTCATGGCGCCAGACTGCGTGGCACGCTTTCGCGCCAGATTCCGTCGCTATGCCATCCGGATTGACACGCCGGATCAGCCTGCGCCGCCACCAAGGCTGGGCGAGCTGATCCGCACCACCCGCGCCCAGGGCATGCAGCGCGTCGCCACACGGGCGGCGCACGCCCGGCGGGCCGAGGCACAGCACACGCATGCCGTGGCCCTGCGCCGGCTGGAGAATGCGCAGGTACACCGCAAGTGCCACGCCTGCCGCTTCGTGCGCGTCGAGATGGATGGCACACGCAGCGCCGCCGGCTATATCGCCAAATACATCAGCAAGAACATCGATGGCTATCAGGTGCAGGGCGATCTCTATGGGCAGGATGCCATCACCGGTGCTGCGCGCGTCGAGGCCTGGGCGGCCACCCACGGCATCCGCCAGTTCCAGCAGATCGGCGGTGCGCCAGTGGGTGTGTGGCGCGAGCTGCGGCGCCTGCGCGAAGCGGCAGAGGATGTCTCCGCCACGCTCGAGGCCGCCCGTGCCGCTGCCGATGACGGCGCCTGGCGTGAGTACATCCGCATACAGGGTGGGCCTACCGTGAGCCGCGCCGGGCTGGCCCTCACCCTGGCCCGAACCTCTGCCGGCGAAGCCTGGGACGGCGCCAACCAGTGCCCGCAGCCGGCCCGCCCCGGGCGCTACGGCGAACTGCCCGGCGCGGTGGTGTATGGCGTGCGCGAGCGGCTCACCGGCTGCGCCCTGGTGACGCGCCGCACGAGCTGGGAAGTGCACCGCCGCCCTGCCCACGCTACTCCGGCGCATACGCCCGGCAACCCTGTCAGCACCGGCACGCCCTGGCGTCTGCCTGCAGGCCAGGGCGTGTCGCCACTGACCACAGCACACCGGGCCGGCGGCACTCAGGAACGCGTGGCCGATGGCGGGTTGATGGTCTCTTGGACTTGGACTTGTGTCAATAACTGTACGCCCACCGCAATCCGGGATGCTTCAGTCATTCCCGCCGTGGCCGGTGGCATGGGTAAAGACAGGCATGAAGATGCCAATGCTGCTCCCGGCGGCAGCATTCCGGAGCCTGTTCGAACACCCGGCATCACGATAAATCCCTACTTTCCGGTGCGCCATGCTGCCATTGTCGCACCCGTGCCGGGACAGCTTTATCCGCGCTCACCACTTGCACAGGTCGGCCCGCCAGCGTGCTACCCCGTGTAGGGCGGGACAGGCTGCGCAAACCTGGGCAAACTTGCTTCCCATGAGGATTCGTGACAAACCGGTTGCAGGCATACCGGCAGCGCATCAGTTTTCAGGAAAAAATATTCACAAATCATTTTCGGAGCACGAGAAATGGCCGACACCACCCAGATCACCCTGATCGAACGCACCCAGATCATCACCACCTTCTGGCAGGCCGCCGATGAAACGCCCTTCCCGCCCGAAGTGGCCGAGATCGTCCTGAACTCGCCGCGCGCCAGCCTGGAGACCATGCGCTCACGCGGCACCGGGCCGAAATTTCTCAGCGCCGGCGGCGGCAAGAAGATCCTCTACACCAAGGGCGCCATCCGCGACTGGCTGGCCACGCGCATGGTCAGCGCCGCCAACTGCGCCGAGGCACGCCAGCTCGAGGATGCCCGCGCCGCGCTCTGAGAGCTGTTACATGGAGTACGGGCATAAAAATGCCATCGTACTTTTATGAAGCGCTTACCCGGCGGATGATTCAGCCGGCAGCACAGGCGCCTGCACCAGGGCCAGAATCCGCTGCGCAATCTGCTCCACGTGCGGGCGGATCTCTTCCACATCCGCCACGTAGTAACCCGAAGTCACATCCGCATCCACCACCCGCGTACGGTGGTTGAGGAGACGCTTCTGCACCATCAGCGGAATCGCCGGCGTCATATTCCCCACCAGCGTCTCGAAAGTACGGCGCAGATCCTTCGCCACGAAACCGCCGAGTGCCGCATCAATCTTCTCCACATAGGAACGCATGTGGATCGTTTCGTGCTGGCTACGCGGATTCGTCCCGCTCGAGGGGAACACATACGCCGACCCAATCCCGCAGGCATATTCCACGCGGCGGCGCAACACCTCGCCTACCGTTGCCGCGAACGGCAGCTCGAAATCGTCGTGATTCTTCGTGTCCTGCAGACGAAACACCCGCCGCGCCAGATCCACCCCATCCACACGCAGGCGCTGCACCTCGTTGGGCCGCATCCCGGTAAACAGCGCCACGATCAGGCAATCCCGCGCAATCTGCGCCTGTTCCGGCAAATGCCGCGCCTGCCCCGGCAGCGCATGCACCGCCTGCCAGAACTGCGGCAGCGCCGCCGGCGCCACATACGTCTGCCGGCGCGACTCCTGATTCCACTGCCGCCGCCGCGTCAGCACCTGCACCGGATTGGCCGGCAACAGCGGGCTATCGTCATCCGCCGCAAAATGGTAAATCGCCCAGCCCAGCACCGACGACAGATACGCCATCACCCGGTTAGCCGCATACGGCCCGCGCGCCTCGGTCAGCTCAAGATGGCGCGTGGAGATCTCCGCCGTGCGGAAAGTCGAAATCCGCCGATCCTGCCAATCCGCCAGATGCCGGAAATACTCCCGCATCGACTTCGCCGTCGAATCCTTCATCAGCCGCCGGCCCGTCGCCTGGCGAAAGCGCAAATACGCCTCCAGCGCCTCGCCCAGTGTCGGCACCGCACGCCGCGCCGCCACCACCGCAAACGCCCCCGCCCCCTGCGAACCAATCTGCGCCCGCAAACGATCCGCCGCCTCCCGCGCCTGGGTCACCGTCATCGCCGGCCACTCCCCCAGCTTCACCGGCCGCGTCACCCCATCCACCTCACGGCGCAAAACAAAGGCGACCGAACGCCTGCCAACATAGGCATACAGCCCACGGCACAAGGTATCCCGCACCCGCAACGTCCCCGACGCCGGGCGCTCCACATTCGCAAGAAAAGTCTGAGTAAGCTTCTCAGCAGGCATGCCACCCCCAACCCCAGCCGACCAAATCCCGACCAAAACCAAGGGTAACAAATTTCAGAAACAAGCGCGACAAACCATAAACCATTGTTTTTATTATGGTGCCCAGGAAGGGACTCGAACCCCCACGCCTTGCGGCGCCAGAACCTAAATCTGGTGCGTCTACCAATTTCGCCACCTGGGCTTTCTATTCGCGCGCCTGGCGGCTTGCGATGAAAGTGGCGCGGATTATAACCTAATCGTCGCACATCTGAAGCCTGCTGCAGCTATACTCGTGGTCAATATGCCTATTGACCATTACGAGAACTTCCCTGTCGCTTCGGTGTTGTTGCCGTGCCGCCTGCGTGAGCCGGTAGAGGCCATCTATGCATTTGCGCGTACAGCAGATGATATTGCTGATGAAGGCGATGCGATTCCAGAGATCCGTTTGGAAGGACTGGGCCGTTATCAGCACGAACTGGATGAGATTGCCGCCGGGCAGCAGCCGACGGATCCACTGTTTGCACGGTTGGCTAAAAATATCCAGGAATATCGCTTGCCGATTCAGCTGTTCAGGGATTTGCTGGATGCTTTTTCCCAGGATGTAGTGAAGAAGCGCTATGCTGATTTTCCGGAGGTATTGGATTATTGCCGCCGTTCGGCGAACCCTGTGGGGCGGCTGCTGCTACATCTGTACGGACGCGCGACGGAAGAAAATCTACATCGCTCGGATGCCATCTGCTCGGCGCTGCAACTGATTAATTTCTGGCAGGACGTTGGCGTGGACTGGAAAAAGGATCGCGTCTACCTGCCACAGGCGAGCCTGAAACATTTTGGCGTGGCCGAAACACAAATCGCCACCGGGGAAGTCAGCCCGGCCTTCCGGGCACTGCTGGAGTATGAGGTACGGCGGGCCCGGGCCATGATGCTGGAAGGTGCGCCGCTGGCGACTGCCCTGCCCGGCCGAATCGGGCTGGAACTGCGGCTGGTGGTGCAGGGTGGGTTGAGAATTCTGGAGAAGATCGAGGCAGTCGGGTACGATGTGTTCACGCGCCGGCCCACGCTGGGTAGGCTGGACTGGCTATTGCTGGTTTGGCGCGCTCTGCAAATGAAGACCTGACCATGAGCCCCGACGAGTACTGCGAACAGAAGGCCGCCGCGAGCGGCTCCAGTTTTTATTACAGTTTCCGCTTTCTGACGCCGGAACGCCGCCGTGCAATTACGGCCTTGTACGCCTATTGCCGTGAAGTTGATGATGTCGTCGACGAGACCAGTGATGCCACTGTTGCAGCGCAACAACTGGACTGGTGGCGTGGCGAAGTGGCGGCCATCTATGCCGGCACGCCGGAACACCCGGTCGGCAAGGCTTTGGTGAAGGTGGTGCGGGATTTCCGCCTGCCTCAGGAACTGCTGCTGGAGATCATCGATGGCATGCAGATGGATCTTGAGCAGGTGCGTTATGCAGACTTCAAGGCGCTGAATCTCTACTGCTACCGCGTGGCCAGTGTGGTGGGCCTGCTGACAGTAGAGATCTTCGGTTATACGGACCGCCAGACACTGAAATACGCCCACGATCTGGGTATCGCTTTCCAGCTCACCAATATCATCCGTGACGTAGGCGAGGATGCCCGGCGCGGGCGGATCTATCTGCCAATCTCAGAGCTGGAGCAGTTCAATGTGCCAGCCAAGGACATCCTGGAATCACGCGACAGCGAGAATTTCCAGCGTCTGATGACCTTCCAGATCGAACGTGCGCAGAAGTACTACGATCAGGCCCTATCGCAGTTGCCCGCGGCAGATCGCAAGAGCCAGCGCCCCGGGCTGATCATGTCGGCCATCTACCGTGCCACACTGCACGAGGTGCAGGCGGATGGCTGCCGTGTGCTGACCCACCGGATTTCGCTGACACCTTTGCGCAAGCTCTGGCTGGCCGTCAAGACCTGGATCACGGCCTGATATGGACAAACCGACTGTCGCCGTCATCGGTGCCGGCTACGCGGGGCTTGCTGCCGCGGTGGAGTTGGTGCGCGCCGACGTTGATGTCACGGTGTTCGAATCCTCACGCGTGATGGGCGGACGCGCGCGCGTGGTGGAAAAAGACGGGCTGCGACTCGATAACGGTCAGCATATTCTGCTGGGCGCATACACCGAGACGCTGAAGTTGCTGCGTTTCCTGAAGGTGCCACCGAAACGCCTGCTGAGTCTGCCGCTGACCTTGCACGTACCCGGGCGCCTGAATCTGCGTGCAGCTGCCCTGCCCGCCCCTTTCCATCTGGCAGCAGGCTTGCTGACCTGCCGTGAGCTATCCTGGGCTGACCGCCTGGCGGCGATCCGGCTGATAAATTATCTTAAGCGCTGCAATTACGCACTGCGTGAAGATTTCCCGGTCAGCATTCTGCTTGACCGCACACGCCAGACGCCACTGCTGCGCGAACTGGTGTGGGACCCGCTGTGTGTGGCGGCGCTCAATACCCCGGCACAGGAAGCATCGGCACAGGTGTTTGCCACGGTGCTGCGGGACTCGGTCGGCGCTTCCGCCAGTGCATCGGAGATGCTGATCCCCCGCGTGGATCTCACCGAATTGCTGCCGGTGCCTGCGGGCGTCTATCTGGGCATGCATGGTTGCTCGATCCTGACAGCCAACCCGATCAAGCGTGTGGTACGCATGGAGGATGGTTTCCATCTGGAGGGAGACCCGAACGGGTTGGCCCGGTTTTCCCACGTGGTGCTAGCCGTGGCTCCCTATCACGTCAGCGGATTGCTGGAAGGGTTTGACGAACTCAAGCAGTTGCGCCGCCAGATCGACAATTTGCCACACGAACCCATTTCGACGGTTTATCTGGCCTACGACAAATCCATCCGTCTGCCAGAAGCCATGATCCAACCGGGCGGATCAATGGTGCAATGGCTCTTTGACCGCGGCCAGACCACCGGGGATGATGGCTTGCTGGCAGGCGTAATCTCCTCGGCTGAGGCACACCAGGGCCTTGGTCGCGATGAACTGGCGCTGCAGGCCCATCTGGCTGTGGAACGGGTATTCCCACGCCTGCGCCCGCCGCAATGGACGCAGGTCATTACAGAAAAGCGTGCCACCTTCGCCTGCCGCCCGGGTCTGAGTCGGCCGCTGACAATCACACCCGTCAAGAACCTGTTTTTGGCTGGTGATTACGTGGACTCCCCCTACCCGGCCACCATTGAGGCAGCCGTACGGTCGGGACTTTCGGCAGCACGCCAGATGATGCGGACAGCAGGGATCAGCCCTCAAAACCCGCTCTGATACTGGCTCAATGCCACTTGTTGGCGTTCTGTACGTAGGCTGAGAACACATCAGTTGATGCCTTGGTCGCCTGTTCCAGAGACTTTCGGGCAGTCTCGAAAGTATGTTGCAGCGCCTCGGCAGCGGCATGGTTGTTCAGCGGCATGCCCTGCAGCAGTTCTTCCACGGTATTGACGATCTCCTGCCCATTGCTGGTAAGGCGTTCGCTGACCGTTTTGCCCATCTCGGTCTGCATCTCAGCAGTAAGGCCGGCAATCGTGCGGCTACAGGCAAACATCTTCTCAGCCATCTGTTGCGCCAGGCGCGCCCTCGACTCAATGAGTTCCTGCGGACTCTGCACTTTACCCAGACTCTTAGCGTCAGCTACGCCATCATCAAAGATTTCGCGTGCCACATCGACCTGCATCTGCAGAATGCGCTGTGCGTTTTCGATCGCAATCTGCGCCAATCGCATTGCTGCGGTAATGTTGCCCTGCTGCAGTTCGATGATGGTCTGCTGCGGCTTTGTGCTCATGTCTCTCTCCTGTGAAGAACTTCTTCGGCACCGGTTCGAAGTGCCTGATCGCAAAACGCCAGACATCTGCGTTGTCTCAACCACTTCTAAGGTATAGCCAATCCGGCACTTGAAAGCATCTGTTGGCAACCCCATCTGCATGGCAAGCCCATAAGGAGCAAATCATGCGTTTCGATAAGCTGACCACCAAATTCCAGGAAGCCATTGCCGATGCCCAGAGCCTCGCCGTTGGCCACGACAATCAATACATTGAACCGATCCACCTTCTTGCCGCCATGATCGGGCAGGCAGATGGGGGCGCTTCTGCCTTGCTGACGCGAGCTGGAACCAACATCCCCCCGCTGAAGATTGCGCTGGGCCAAGCCATTGACCGCCTGCCGCAAGTGCAGGGCACGGGCGGGGATGTGCAGGTGGGGCGTGATCTGGCGAACCTCCTCAACCTGGCCGACAAGGAAGCCCAGCAGCGCGGCGACCAGTTCATCGCCAGCGAGATGTTTCTGCTCGCTCTAACTAGCGACAAGAGCGAAGCGGGACGCCTCCTCAAAGATCACGGCACGACCCGCCGGGCACTGGAAACCGCCATTGATGCAGTGCGTGGAGGCGCCAGCGTGGGCAGTGCAGATGCGGAATCCCAACGTGAATCGTTGAAAAAATATTGTCTCGACCTGACCGAACGTGCCCGTCAGGGCAAACTCGATCCGGTGATCGGTCGTGACGATGAAATCCGTCGCACCATTCAGATCCTGCAGCGCCGCACCAAAAATAATCCCGTACTGATCGGCGAACCTGGCGTGGGCAAAACCGCCATCGTGGAGGGGCTGGCCCAGCGTATTGTGAATGACGAGGTGCCGGAAACCCTCAAGGGCAAGCGGGTGATGTCGCTGGACATGGCCTCCCTGCTCGCCGGGGCCAAGTTCCGTGGCGAGTTTGAAGAGCGCCTGAAGGGCGTGCTCAATGACATCGCCAAGGAGGAAGGCCAGATCATCGTCTTCATCGATGAACTGCACACCATGGTAGGTGCGGGCAAGGCCGAAGGTGCAATGGATGCCGGCAACATGCTCAAGCCCGCACTGGCACGTGGCGAGCTGCACTGCATCGGTGCCACCACCCTGGATGAATACCGCAAGTACATCGAGAAGGATGCCGCACTGGAACGCCGCTTCCAGAAGGTGCTCGTCGATGAGCCTTCGGTGGAATCAACAATCGCGATCCTGCGCGGGCTGCAGGAAAAATATGAGCTGCACCATGGTGTAGACATCACCGACCCGGCCATCGTCGCTGCGGCGGAATTGTCACACCGCTATATCACTGACCGCTTTCTGCCAGACAAGGCCATTGACCTGATTGATGAAGCCGCTGCACGCATCAAGATGGAAATCGATTCGAAGCCGGAGTCGATGGACAAGCTCGAACGCCGCCTGATCCAGTTGAAGATCGAGCGTGAGGCAATGAAGAAGGAAAGGGATGAAGCCTCACAAAAGCGCCTCGCGTTGATCGAAGAGGAAATCGAACGGCTGGGGCGGGAATATGCCGATCTGGAGGAAATCTGGAAAGCCGAGAAGGCCGCCGTAGCAGGAACCCAGCACATCAAGGAAGCCATCGAAAAGGTGCGCCAGCAGATGGAAGAGGCGCGCCGACGCGGTGATTGGCAAAAGATGAGCGAGCTGCAGTACGGTGAGTTGCCAAAGCTGGAATCACAGCTCAAGATGGCCGAAGGTGCTGAAGGCAAACCGCATCAGAACAAGCTGTTGCGCACCCAGGTGGGCGCCGAGGAAATCGCCGAGGTTGTCTCACGCGCCACGGGTATTCCTGTCTCGAAGATGATGCAGGGGGAACGCGAAAAACTCCTGAAGATGGAAGAGAAGCTGCACGAACGCGTTGTAGGCCAGGACGAGGCCGTGAGGATGGTAAGCGATGCAATCCGCCGCTCGCGTGCCGGGCTTTCAGAAGAAGGCCGGCCTTATGGCTCTTTCCTCTTCCTCGGGCCAACCGGTGTGGGCAAGACCGAATTGTGCAAGGCACTGGCCGGTTTTCTCTTCGATTCGGAAGATCACCTGATCCGCATCGACATGAGCGAATTCATGGAAAA